>CAYIYM010000024.1:0-32206 GCA_964367685.1 uncultured Lachnospiraceae bacterium | reverse complement strand
CCTAGCGAATACTTCGATACATGTTTTTTCATATCTGAATCTAAACCAACTCTTTAGGGTATTCAATCTCTCGAGGTACTTCGTCAATAATTTCTGGAATAACCACACCATCTGCTAGGCCCTCAGCCTGGCTTGTTACAGGTGCTTTTTCTGGCGTTGGTTGACATCCTGAGAATACAATTATAGCTATTATAGTGCAAAATGCAATACATTTTTTCATGTCAATCTCCTTACTCTTTTCACTTTTCTCATCTTACTATAGTAGTGAATATTTAGAATTGTCTCAACATTGTATTTTATTCGAAAATATTCTATTATTTCTCTTAATTTTATCATTGCTTTAGGTGGAATTCAACATATTAGGCTTATTAATTGCATAAATCAAATTGCATACAGGACATAAAATGCACTTACTATAAAAAAACTACGGTGAACCTTAAGCTCACCGTAGTTTTTATTGTCATCTACTTAGATATTTTTAATCTCGTCTTCATTAATGCTATTTTTAATCGGAATGATTGTACCAATTAAGATTACACATAATACAAATATAATTGTAAAACGATCAATCGCAAATAATGACGTCGATCCAAGTCTAGTAACATAGAACATTACAGCTATAAGTAGTACATCTACTATAATTGCAACTATCTTGCCCATTCTAAGTTTCTTCACATCTTCTTCATGCTCTTTTTGATAGTCATCTACCTTCGCAGCTATTGTCATCTCTTCATCATCTTCTCTCGGTTTCTTACTTGCCATCATTACAAGGATTATTGCAAGAATTACCGATAATGCGAATGCTATGCTATATTCATCGAATATAACCATATGTATAAAGTCTTGAGTGATGAATAGTAAAATAATAGCCATAACTGCTTCCACTACTAATGCGATTGTCTTACCTCTTCGAAGTTTTGCAAATTTCTCATCTTCAATTTCATCGTATTTGCGATCGAAGGCATCCCAATTTTCTTCATCCTCATCATCTTTCTTTCTCTTCTTGATGAATGCGACATAAATTGCTGATAGAGCAACAAATATCGTTGATAGTAAGTCGAATAGACTCCATCTAGTTTTACCTCCAGCTCCCGTGAACGGTTCTATAGATAGTGGTATTCCATTCTTCATTACAAGAACTGTTTCATAGTTCTCACCATCTACTTCGATTTCAATCTTATGTGCTCCATCTGGAAGCGTTGCAAGAAACTCTGGACTAAGAACTAAGTTACCACTCTCATCGATGCTATAGTCCTCTTCACCTAAATCTGTACCGTCAACTGTAACTTTCTCGATTTCCTTGTCCGTCACAGGTGGTTGAATCGTCAATGGATCTTCTACAATGCCTTCCTCATCTTCAACCTCTGGCTCATCCGTTTCTTCTGTTTCATCTGGAGTATCGTCAACTTCCTCATCTACAACTACTTCGATTTCTTCATCTGGTGTAGTCGGTGTAGTCGGTGTAGTCGGCGGTGTTAGTGGTGTTGGTGGTGTTGGCGGAGCCGGTGGTGTTGGTGGTGTCGGTGTTCCTCCATCTCCTGGATTAGGTGGTGTGACTTCCGGTTCCCAATATGGATATAGGATTACATCTTCTACTACTGGTGTTCCTTCTTTTTCTGGCGTACTTGGATTATCAAACTCCCATACAACTCCTCCACCGTTTGGCTCAGTTGTCCACTTATCTGGTTCTCCTTTGCCTGTCATTGGATTGTTATCATCTGGAAGAGTTACTGTATCTTTGTCTGGGATGTTATCTTTTGTTTCATAAATAGTTCCACCTGATTTTCCATCTTCGTCAAATTCCACCTTATGCTCCCAATATGGATATAGGATTACATCTTCTACTACTGGTGTTCCTTCATCTGTATCTGGAGTTTTTGGATCATCGAATTCCCACTCGTCTCCTTTTCCACCCGGTTTAGTTGTCCACTTATCTGGCTCTCCTTTACCTGTCATTGGAGTGTTATCATCTGGAAGAGTTACTGTATCCTTGTCAGGGATGTTATCTTTTGTTTCATGAATAGTTCCACCTGATTCGCCATCTTCGTCAAATTCCACCTTATGTTCCCAATATGGATATAGGATTACATCTTCTACTACTGGTGTTCCCTCATCTATATCTGGAGTTTTTGGATTATCAAACCACCATACATCTCCCTTGCCATTTGGAAGTGTTGTCCACTTATCTGGCTCTCCTTTGCCTGATATTGGAGTATTATCATCTGGAAGTGTGATGGTAGTATTGGGGTCAATATTATTCTTCTGTTCATGAATTGTACCACCTTCATTTCCATCTTCATCGAACTTAACTATCAGCTTATCAGGATTAGTAGTGTTAATTACTGGATGAATAAAAATAACATATTCCATTTCCCCGCCTAAGTCAACTTTATAATTTACTTCCAACTCACCTAAGGTTAGTAAATCTGCAGATTTATCTACCTGAATTACTTTACCTTCTGAATCTTTCAGGTATTCAATTTTACTCTCATTATTTATATAGTGTAATTTCCATCCTACTATTTTTTGGTCTACGGTAAGCATTGTAGTAAAATAACTGTTCTGATCAAGATTTTCTACCTGAAAACTTCCTGATGAAACTGGATCCATTATTATTAGATTGTTTGTCAAATCAGCAACTATTCTTCCATCAGGTAATAGTAATAATTTATCGTCATCACTAAAATACCTCACATTAGAGAGGTCTGAAGGTTCTGATTTGCCATCGTAATAGAGGAAGTATGCAACTGCTGTTAATTTATAACTTGCTATGTAAGTAGTGGTACTGCTGTGTGGCTCTGTAGATGAATATTTCACATCTGTTTCATCATAGATACCATTACTATTATTATCAACATACCAGAAATCAAATTCATAATCATCATCTGCATTATCAGTTGTGATTGGTTCTGGGCTTATGTCACCTTTTTTCGTCTCGATAGTTGCAGTTTGTCCATTATCTGAAACAGTAAATTTATCATTTGGTGTTATGGTATTATCAATGATATCCTTACCTTCAAGTGCATCAAATGTAATAGTTATTCCTTCTACATAATGTGCATTAACAGTGATGTTTTTATCGACTGTAACACTTGTAAATTCTTCCCCGTCATCGTACTGCCCATTAGTATTTTTATCAACATACCATTTATCAAATACAAAACCATCTGTAGTGTTTGGTGTAGTCGATGGAGTGATATCAAGTGTTTCACCATCCCATTTCTTTATGGTAACGGTATCATTATCAGTACTTGTAAAGTCATCATTCACAGTTTCAGTTACATCAATAGTATCTTTATCTGTTCCGGCCTCAAATGTTACGGTATATTCTTTTACTACTTCTTGTATAAAGGTAATATCACCATCTACCACATATGTTGATGGATCGGTTATATCAACTTTAATACTTGTTTCAGCATCATAATAGTACCATTGATTGGTTAATTTATAGCCAGTTTGATATTCTGTTGGAAGTGTTATACTTGGTTCAGTTGGTTTTTCTCCCTTTATTACCGTAATAGTATTAGTAAACAGCTCTTTGTCAGGTTCTAAATAAGGGTCTATGACCTTAAAAGTAACTTTTGGTATATCTTCTAATATTGGTGATAAGTATACATCACCCAAAACAACTGTACCTCCAGTGCCGAATATCCACTCATCACCTGTAGTTCCTGTTACCGTATTTACAACTTTTTCCCAACCCACAACTTTTTTGCCTTCAGGAGGTGTATAGGTTGCTAAATTATCTGCCGTAGGTTGACTAACCGTGCTACCACTCTCTACATTTTCTTTTTTGAAAATCAAATTATCTGTGTTGGTAGCGTCTACAGGTACTTCTACAAAATAAACGGTATAATAATATACTTTTTCATTAAGTGCGAGATCTACATTACCATTATCAAACTCGACTTGCTTTAAGTTTTGTCCCACACCAATTACAGGTGATAGCCCATTTACTATATCTGCATTAAACTGAATACCACTCACTACACTTGTATCTGTGCTTCCGTTGTAGTTATTATTCAGCGTTAAGCTTGCGTCAGGTGCTGTTGGCATATTTGTACTATTTGTGTAGGTATCTGTATCTGTAGGTGCATATACAATAGTATAAGGTACAGCTTTGGGTTGAACTAAAATTGTATATTTATTTGTTTTGCCATCATAGCTTACATAACTAGAAGCAACTCCATTAAATGAACCTTTTCCTGTTACATCAAAATATTCATCTTTCCCATCAAAAATTCCATTTGGATTTTGATTTTCTTTTTCTGTATAAGAAATACCACTTAACTCATACCAATCAAAGATATATTTAACCTCTATAGCGGAGCTACTAGAAACCAAATCCGAATACGCTATTACAGTCTCTTCTGTGTCATCCATTTTAGTGTAAACATCATTCATAGCTGCTTTTAGCTGAATTGGTAAAACAGTTATACTATTTTCTTTTAGGCTAGGAATAACAATTTTAACACTTTTTACTAGACTGTAATCAATACCACTTGTTCCAGCCGTAATAAGGCTTGAAGCATTTATATCATCATAATAAGTGATATTATTTCGCTCAATCAAAAGTTCTGGGTTAGTCACAAGAAGTGACTTATAGATATCGCCTCTTAGTTCAATTTTCATAGCAGCATCATCGTCTGGAAGCACTATTGTTACTGTTTTATTAGTTGCTTCATCCTCGGTGCTAAGTATAATACCCAGTTCCAAATCGTCTGATTCATGCGCGTAATATCGAATTACTTTTTCGGTGCCTAATTCCAAATGCCCACCTTCATTGATACGTGGGATTGCACTCATTCCTGCGGTTATAGCAAAAGTACGTTTTACTTTTAATACTGTTGGATTATGCCCATTTGAATCTAAAATTCCAATCAGACCATCGGCTTCAGTAATGCCATATGTAGTATTACTTTCTATTGTAATTTCTTCTGGTGCAGAAATACCACTTAATGTTGTCACGTAATCAACTACACCATTTTCCAAATAGTCGATACCAAGTAATGGGTTAGTATCAAGATAAGCCGCTAAAAATAGTGGCACTCCAGCAGTTTCAGATTCTGGTATCTCCTCTGTTACAAGGATAGTACCGGATGGAATAGTCACGCTACCCTCACCCTCTTTGCCGGTAATATCAATTCTTAGCCATTTTGCACCTTCTGTTTCTGTACCCGTAGGTGCACCTGTAACACGAGTTAATGTTTCTGTTTCTGGACCTACATATTCAAAGTATGCTGGATTTAATTTAAGATATACAGCAGAGCCTTGTGGGAACTTACTATTGATTAGCTCTTCATTTCCATCTATTTGTGTATCCTCAATATTAAAATACAGAGTTGTTTCCGCTGACAAGGTTTTATTTTCTTGTCCAAATTCTGCAGCAGTATTTGCATTAGTATTCGGCACAGATTTTAGATTTGCTGTCTTCCTTGTATAGGAAAAAATAGTAGTTGCTTCTGCCTGTTTTGGTGCATCAAAAAGTGTTGAATTCATATCTATGGTAAGTGTATCTTCAAACTTACCATCATCATTTACATCAATTATAGGAATGTCGCCATTTTCCAATGTCGGTGAGTGATTCATATCGATTTCCATAAATTTAAAACCACTACCCTTAACAAGAGAATCAGTCATCAAAGCTTTTAGTTGCATTTTATCTATTACTATACGTAAACTTGTTAAATATTGCCCTGATTTAACTTTAAAACTATATCGCCAGCTATATTTAGAATATGTTTCAACTCGTTCTTCTGGGTTCGTATTGGTTGTATAGTAAAATTTAACTATTGCACCTTCTGGGATCGGTGCGAATGTCTCCCCTCCACCAGAAAGATATGTAAAAATACGAACCTCTTTAATCAATTGCAGTTGTGTTTCTTGTCCGGTAGTAAAATCAATTTCTACATCCTTAAATACCCTTGAGTCAGTATCATAATAAAGGTTTCCGTTATACCATGGCTGAATATATGCGGTGTATACAGTATCAGAGTCATTATAATCATTTAAACCAAATTTAGAAGTACTCCTACTGAAGCTACTCGCTAGATTTAACTTTAGGTTATCCATATCAGTTATCTTAGGTACTTCATAATGCCAATTAATGGTAAGATCATCTTCTTCTGATGAACTTAATCGCTTACCAGTTGAGTCGGAGAGATATATTTCCATTGGCATAGGATACCTATTAGTTTCAGAATCAACTTCTCCTTCTGGTTGTGTTATAACACAACCAGTAAATCCCATCTCTCGGTCATAATTTTCATATCTATTAGATGTTTGAATACCTTCATTTGTATAAACACCAGAGAAGATACCTGTACCAGAAATATGCAAGATAAGCTTATCCACTTTTTGTAAGTTATTGATATATAATTGACCTTTATCATTCCAAGTTGTCGCTATTTTATCAGAGATAATATCATCAGTTACTGTTTGATAATGGCTGAAATATCTTTCTTCAGATGTATCACCATATGTGGAAAATGTATCTGCTGTAACATTATCAGGTATTTCAATAGTTAGGGTGTGTCCTGCATACGTTCTAGTCACGACAGCATCAGGACTGTAATTATCTTGTTCAAAGATATTTTTTAAATTAAACCTAAGTTCTGATGTATTTGCTCCAACAATACCATCTTTTCCACTAGCTGGATAGGTATCAAGTCTATCTACTGTAGTATATGAAGGTATGTTGATTACAACACTTGGAATTACAGCCTCTCGTATCGCAATACTATAAGTATCGTCTGATTTGCTGTCGGTTACTCCAGGACTTACTACAAGTTGATTATATGTGATTTTAGATTTTACACCAGAAGTGGTAATATACTTCACTTCATCATCTTGTAAATCTTCCAGGTAGTTATCACCTAAATTATATTTAATACCTTCTATACCAAATGAAATTGACTTATTTACTGCAGTCCCGTCATTATTAGTAACCTTCAAAGAACCCTCAAAAGAACTAAGTTCATTTGCTCCAAAAGTTGTAGTGAATGGTGACTCTATAGCACTTTCACCATGGCCAAATGTCTCAGTCAAAGAAGAAGTACTTCCAACTATTGTTTCTATTGTTCCTGTTTCACCTTCCTTAACATGAGTGTTCAGTGTGTTATAAAACTCATAAGTGAAATCACCTATAGGTAGATGGTCTACGGATATAATAGGTGTTGTAATATCAACTCCAGTGGAATTAGTATTCTCAAAGGTTGTTCCATCTCCAAAATAGATATCACCATTAGATGCAAGCCATAGTCCATAGACACCTTTTTCTGTACCTATTTGGTCAATTTTATATGTATTACCAGAAGCTCCTCCTGTTACTGTTGTTGTACCTATAAATTCTTCTACTGAAACATCCCAGTCTAGATTATATAAATTAGGAATATGTCTTTGTATGACCTCCACTCCGGATTCAATATTATCATCTAAAGTAACACCAAATTCAGTAGGTTTATTATTTTTAGCATTTGTCAACAACGTGTTACCCACTGCAGCAGCTGCAGTCCCAGAAGAACCTTGATAAGCTGTTTCATTACCGCTACCACCAATAAGTGATAGTGTGATGGTAAATTTTCCAGTACCAGTATCCAGTAGAAAACTATCACTATCATTAGGTATCGTATATGTTAGTAGCGTGTTGTTATCATCAAATGCTATAGTCGCTCCATCTACAAGCGCAACACCGCTTTCGTTAATCCTAAATGGAAAGTTTTCCATATTACTGGGATTAATATCAATTGTGAAAATACGATCTTCTGTAATAGGTTTTTTATAGAAATATTCTACCGTATACATAAGCGAGCTATCTGATGTATAATTCCATAGCGAACCATCACTGTTGTAATCTTTAAAAGTTGTACTAGTAATTGTAGTTTGCTCTAGATCACCTGCCGTTAGTGCAGGTTCCCCACCACTTGTTGGCATTGGTGCATGTCCATCTGCATTCTCAGCTACTTTTCCTACTACAACTTCTATAACAGGAAGTTCTACATCTGTTCCTAATTCATATCCTTCTGTTAATACAGCTGTGTAAGTATACTTACCTTCCATTGCCACATCAAAAGTACTATCAGTTGCCCAAGTAATATCGATATCTTTTGCTTCGCTCTCGCCTTCTATCACTACGTTTATTGTCTCTGGTAATACTGGCATATCATCACTATTCAATTCGATATTTTGAGTAACAATATCATCTTCTAAAGCAGTAAAACTCATCACCTTTAATGCTTTCTTATTCTCTTCGCCTTCACTTGGTGGAGTATCCGCTGGTGGGTTTTCCACTGGCGGGTTTTCCGCTGGTGGGGTTGTAATTGAATTCACTTCTTTCGGTACTACCGTTACTGTGATAGACGGTAATATCACACCATCTTGCACTGTATATGCGGATCCCTCAGCTAGTGCTGATTGATAAATATAAGTTCCTCCTGTTGCAATATCAAAACTTGGGGTAGATGTCCACTCCACATCAACCTCTATTGCCGAATCATCTTCTAAGGTAGCCCCTATCCTTGTTGGAAAATTCAGGTTCTCTGCATCATTCACTTCTATAGATTGGCTACTTATCTCACCACTAAGTGATTCAAATTCTACTATCACAGTGGATGGTTGTTGTTCTCCCATCCCATCGCTCCCATCAACCCCATCAATTCCATTCACCGCAGGTGGTTCTGCTGATGTCGCATTTACAAATGTCGGCTGTACAATCACATTACATAGTAGTATTGTAGACAACATTGTTGCAACGATTTTTCTCCTTACACATCTTACTTTTTCCTTGGTTGTAAACCTCATATGTACTTTCATCTCTATCCTCCTTAAATTCTTAACATATTACTATTATCACAATAATATGAATGTCTCCTTGATCATTTACATGTTAGTGAATTTAATATTAGGGGGCTCTGTGATATAACTTATTTTAAATTTATCATAGCACACTTAGCTTTACAAACTAATATCGGCTGAAATAAGATTATGTTAAGCAATAATTTGATAATATTAGATTTTCTTATAATCTATCATACTTCTATCCCAATTGTATCTACAATACTTTATTATTCTAACAAGTATTATTCCACGCATGAAAATTTGCTTTTCACTTTGTATTTTTTTCATAAAAGTACTCACCCTATTTCTCGAAGTCGATCTACAATAGATTTTCTTTGTATTGATTTATACAGTATGACAGGAACATATATTCCAATTAGTAAAAGTATCGGTGTTACACATACAAGCGGTAAAATGGTGAGCTTGCTTTCATAAAACCAAAATATGCTTGATAGGGTATTGGTAAGTAAAGGCATTGTCAAAATGGTTAAAATGGTTGATGCCAAAATAGTAACTATAATATAACTTATGCTTTCAAAGATAAGCATTTGTTTTAGTTGTTTTCCAGTCATACCAATACTTTGTAACATTGCAAACTCTCTTTTTCTAGTACTTATAGAAGTCAGGATTACATTAAAGAAATTTAGTATTCCAATAAATCCTAACACAATACTCAGAATTCCACCTACCATCAAAAACATATTTCTAAATGAATGGAATTGCTGTTCAAGTTTTTCCCTAGATTCAAAATCTAAACTAGGATTTATATTTGTAGTATACTGTTCAAGAGTATCTGTAATAGATAGCATACTATCTTCCTCTACCTCTATAATTAGATTCATAGGTGAAAATCCAACTGTATTTTTCGACATATAGGTTGATGGCAATATAAAAACTTCTTCCCCTAATGATCGACTTCTATACTCTATGCTATTAGGTATCGTTGCAAGGGCTATTACTGTATACTCTGTATCAATATATTCTAGTGGCTTTTGATACAACTCTCCTTGAAACTCTTCAGGATTGGTCACCTGTTGGTCCGTTTTGACATCATAATATCCCATAGTTTCAACATCACGAACTACCATAGTATCACCGACTTTTTTACTATTGGATTCAATTTTGGGATTACCATAGTCGTCTTTATAATAAACTGCTATAATTTCATTTGCTTTCATATCATCAATATGCCCCTCCACTACCGCCAGTTTTTCAAGAGCCAACTCATCCATAAGATAAAATCTATCCTGCATGAGAATCTGTCCTTTTTCATTTATACCCATATTGGTATAGTGTTCTTTCCAGTATGCGAGTTCTTCATCTGATGTTTCATATTCTACAAGTAAAGATAAATAGGAATCTAATCTTGACATATCTGAAAAAACATAAGAATTCCCATCCTTTCCATAAGTAACTCCACTATTTTCCACACCCTCTAGCGAGGAGATAAAAGCGATATCATGCTCCGATAAAGCAATGTCTTCATTAAAAAAATCGGTAGTATTTAGATACTTTGCATTTCCTATCAAAAAATCCGAAGCAGAAAATTTATCTAAGTATTTCTCCATGCTAAATCCATTTGTAAACATTACCGACATTTGTAAAATTAAAATAGCAAGAGATAAAGAAGTGATCACAATAAAAGCTTTTCCCTTATTGCGATTCACATTTGCCATAGCCATATGAAATGCAGTCGCTTTATGTGTTTTCTTTGTACCTTTTATTTTTAGATTAACCTCTGTATATTTCACAGCTTCCACAGGAGATACACGGCTTGCTAATATTGCAGGTTTTCTTATGGAAAACATAACCGTTACAAATGAGAACATCGCTCCCCCTATAAAGATATACGGATTTATAGTAAGGGCCACTACATCAGTATTGAGTGTATTTACAACAGTAGGTGCAATTAAAGATCCCAATAAAAATCCTAACAATAAGCCAATGGGAATGCCTATAAGTGATAATATTATTCCCTGTTTTTTAATAATTTTTCTAATTTGTCTTCCAGTTGTTCCTACAGTTTTCAATAGTCCATAAAATCGAACATCATTAGACACCGAAATCTTAAAGATGTTGAGTATAATAAGATATCCACTGAGCATAAATAGTAAAACCAATATGCTTGCAAATAAAACTGTGACAGGATCAAAGGTATTTGCTATTTGTGCAGAAATGTATCCCCAGTTCACGCCATAGTCAAGATAATTTTCGGCTGTTTGATCATCTGACCTATAACCACTCTCTTCTATTATTTTCAAAATGTCGCTTTCGATAGATTTATCATCCTTTAGAAGTAACGGCATTTCAATCCTTCCAAACATTGATAGTTCCATTGCTTCTGGATATTTTTGCACCAAATTATCCACATAAGAACGTGCCGTGTATACAAATCCTACACTTATTGCATTGTTCGGTTCAAAATAACCACTTAGTATAAAAGTGTCTGTAATTTGTCTATCATAAAGTTCGTACGTTAGTGTTATTTCATTACCTAGAATTGGCTCTATATTGAGTATCTTTAAGACATTTGTATCACAAATGATTTCATTTGTATTTTCTTTTGGCATTCTCCCTTCAATCAATTCAGCATAGGCAAATGTAGCATAATTTTTATCTACATACTTGATCTCAGCAGGATGTTTCGTAAACTCTCCATCTGTTATCGTACCTATAGTTCTTGAAACACCATAGCTTTCAATCAGAGAATGTTCACTTATTATTTCAATATCATCATATGTTACATCTTTGACTATAGCATGAGCATAGCTGCCAACTTGCATAAAGTTTGATTGTTCAAACGAATGTATAATTACCGAGCCAATGGTGAAAACCGAGGTAAACATAAGGGTAGTCAATGCAATGGCGATAACTGCGACGATATTTCGTGTTCTATTTGCCAAGAAACTTTTTATGGCAATGTTTCTTATTACTTTCTTGTTGTTTACATTATACATTTCGCTCACCACCATTCACAATAAGACCATCTTCTATGCGAATGACTCTATCAGCAAGCTGTGCTACCTCCTCGTTGTGAGTAATCATTACAATAGTTTGGGCAAATTTTTCGCTAGTCACTTTGAGTAGTGATAACACATCTTGGCTTGTTTTACTATCAAGATTTCCAGTAGGTTCATCGGCTAATATAATTGCAGGCTTACTTGCTAGAGCTCTTGCAATAGCAACTCTTTGCTGTTGTCCACCAGAAAGGTTGCTAGGAAGATTTTTGAGTTTACTTTCAAGTCCCAATGTTTTAATAACACTATTAACATATACTTTATCAACTTTATTTCCATCAAGCTCTATTGGTAACACAATATTTTCATACACATTCAGTACCGGAACAAGATTATAATTCTGAAATACAAAACCTATTTTTCTTCGTCTGAAAATTGTCATTTCTTCATCTTTTAATGTGAAAATATCTTTCCCATCAACATCAACACTTCCACTTGTAGGACGATCTAGTCCACCAAGCATATGAAGCAGTGTGGATTTACCACTACCAGACGTTCCAACAATGGCAACAAATTCACCATTTTCCACTATAAAATTTACACCATCAAGGGCATGAACAGCAGTTTCCCCGCTGCCATAAATCTTCTTTAAATTACTTGTTTTTAGTATAGTCATAACGTTTCCTCCAATAAAAAATCTGTATCATATCTCTACAATACAGATTATACATCTCAAATCTTTCAAGAATCTTTCAAAACTTAAATTGATTCTTACAATTTTGACAGATTTCATTATTTAGGCAAAAATATAGAAAATACAGTTCTTTTACCAGGTTCGGATTTCACTTTAATATAGCCATCTTGCTTTGTAATAATTTCTCTTGCAAGATATAGTCCAATGCCTACACCTTCTTTATCTAAAACAACTGGCGAGCGATAAAATCGCATAAAAACCTTCGGTATTTCCTCTTCTGCAATGCCAATTCCGTTATCACTAATATCAATTCTAATGAACATTTCATAAGCTGTAACAGTAATTTTCGTGTCGGTACTTCCATATTTTATTGCATTGTCAACTATGTTTATCATTGCTTCGCTTGTCCATTTTAAATCATATTTTAAACAAATATCACTGTCACATATTGTAACAGATGGGTATGTGTTTTTTATATGAATAAGTAAAGAAGACAAACTTTGCTCTTTTGTTTGCACAGATATAATTCCATTTTCAAGTCGTGACGTTTTCACAAGCGACTTAATTAGAAAATTTAATTTTTCAGTTTGGCTGTGCAGCAGTTCATTATATTTTTGAGATTCTTCCCTATTTTCACATTCCGCAAGAAGCTCTGAATATAACATAATATTTGCAAGAGGAGTCTTTGTTTGGTGAGAAATATCTGAAATCAGCTCATCAATACAAAGTTTTTGTTCAGATAGTTTTTTCTGATGCGTGCCTGTTTTCATTAAATACTTATGTAGCTTACTTTCTATTTGTGAAGCTTTGCTTTCATCGAAACCTAATTCCACATTTTCGCCATCTATGGCTCTATCAAGCATCATATTAAGCCTATCTAAAATTTTATTTGTCTTTAACACTTATACCTCCCACTTGTAGCCAATTCCATAAATAGTTTTAATTGGATTATTTTCACCGATTTTAGAGCGTAATCTTTTCATGCTTACAGATAGGGCATTTTCATCTACATAGTCTAATCCATCTGTCCAAATACGATCCACAAGACTGTCTCTCTTGAGTGTGATGCCTTTGTTATCGGTGAGGTACTTTAACAATTTTTGTTCTGTTTTAGATAACTCTATCATTTCGTCCTCGACAAAAAACTCCATCTTATCGAAATCAAATAGAAATATTCCTTGCTTGAACATATTTCCGCTTGCATTTTGTCTAAGCTGTGTATTTACCCTTGCCCTTAGCACTGCAAGACTAAATGGTTTAGTGATATAATCATCTGCTCCACTTTCAAGTCCTGTAACAATGTCGGTTTCAAGGTCGTTCGCTGTCAATATAATCGTTTTGATATCCGAAGTTCTACGATATTCTTTTAAAAATTCCACACCATTTCCATCTGGTAGATTTATATCAAGTATTATCAAATTAACATTATTTTTACTTAAAATGGTTTTTGCTTCTTTTAGGGTATATGCTTTTTGCAATGCATAGATATCACTTTTTAGTGCCGAGGCAATACCATCACATAATGCTTTATCATCTTCTATTATTAATATTGTTGTCATATCATTCACCATTTCTTCATACTAAAATAATTAAAACTACGATAATTCTATTGTTGCTATTGCTATTTCCATATAAGTTTTCAATAATTTTGAAAGTGCACCATTTTTATTACGAATAATATATTTTCCATCCTTTTCCTTTACATGACCTGACAATTTTAATTTTAAAATTGCTGCACTTACACTTCTTCTTATATCAACATCTAATTCTGATGTAAACAAGATAATACCAGGTGCTATTTTATCCATGTCATCTCTATAATATTTAAATTCATTTTTCTGTTTGATAATAGTATTCTGTTTTACTCGTAATTAAAATGAGGGAAGAATTGAGACGCAATCTTTCTGCTATTAGCATCATCTGCTTTACACACAAAACAAGCTATACTTGAAGTTTCGTATAGCTTGTTTTGTTACGCCAAGTTAAAAAATTTTACTTAATATATTTCTTCATGAACTCATCAATAGGCATCGGTCTTGCATAGTAATAGCCTTGTCCGATAGTGCAACCCACTTCACAGAGAATATCATGTTGAAACTTATCCTCAACACCCTCAGCCACAGATTTAAGTCCATCAAGACCTCCACAAAGGTCAATAGCGAGCTTTGTTAGTAATTTAGATTTTTTATCTTTGTGCAAACTACTTATTATCTTCATATCGATTTTTATTTCATCAAAATCAGATACCATAATGGAGTTTAAGTTTGAATATCCACTGCCGAAATCGTCAAGAGATACTAAAAATCCTGCATCAGAAAAACTTTTAATAATTTCTGACAAAGCATCTTCGGCTATTCCATTGATAGTTTCGGTTATTTCGATGACAATATTAGCATGTTCTAAACCATAATTATCACAAATCGCTGAGAATTCCTCAACAATTCCATGTTTAGAAATAGTCATCCTCGAACAATTTACAGATATCACAGGTAAGATATCTACACCATCATCTTTCCATGAACTTAAAGTTTTGCAGACGGTTTCAAGAACAAACACATCAATAATTGAAATTATACCTTCTCTTTCATAAAAAGGTAAGAAGTGAAGTGGTGATTGAAGTATTCCATCTGCTCCACGTCGCCTTATAAGAGCCTCTGCACTCTCGACTTTTCCCGAAGATAGGTTCATTTGAGGTTGCAAATATACTACATACTTATCATCTGCAATCTCCATATCTAAGTTTTGGCGCAAAATACGAGCATAGCTTTCACCACTGTGTAAATTGCTTAAAGCTCTATTTGTGTTACCTAAATTCCGGTTCCATGTGTATCCGATAGATGTTACAAAGTCTTTTTCTTCCAAAAGCTTTTGTTTTAACAAGGCAATATTTTTTTCAAAGTTATCTTCCGATACATTCTTCGCCACCACAACAAACTCATCGCCACCTACGCGAAAAACATCATCTTCAAAAATCTCACTTAAAATCTTTGACAACCTTATTAGAATATCATCACCATACAATGCACCTTTCGTATCATTAATCGTACTTAATCCTGATATGTCTGCATATAGAACACCCAGACTCTCAATACTCATGTCGATATTTTTTATAGCGAGACTGTAGCTGTGTCTATTTTTAATTCCTGTAAGTGTATCGTAATAGCTTAGTTTATTAAGCTTTACGAGAAACTCTGTTTCGTCAAGGAAATTTGCAGTGAACTTTGCCACCGCTCTTATTGTTGAAATTTTTGTCTTATTGGCACGTGGATTGTCTACGCCTACAAAGCCGGACACTTTTTTACTTTCCGAGCTGATGATTGCACTAATCATAATATCGGTAAGTCCTTGCACTTTCATGAGTTCGTGCTCAAGTGTGTTTTTACCAACTGCGTCGATATTCATCGAAAAAGCACCTTCGGCTTCACATTTATTTAATAAAATGGCAAGCTCTTCTATCAATAGGTTTTGCAGGATATCTTTATGCGATTGAGAATTTGGCTTACAAAATTCATATGTGTTACTAATGAACTTTCCACAATCGGACACTTCAAATATATAGCTTCTTTCGGCGTCATAATAATCTGTTACTGTGCTTAATAGAGATTGTATAGATGTGTTGGTTTCGTTGCCGGAATGTAACAGCTCTACGCAGCTCATTATAAATTGTTCATCCATTAACTTATCAGACACATCTTTTTCAAGCTGAGCTAATATTGATATATCTGTAGCAATTTCAAGCCTTGCTAAATTTCCGTTAAAAAGTATGAGTTTGTCTTTTAATAAGAATGTTTTATCCAAAACAGGATTATAAAATGACCACTCATAATAATCGTCTTCATTCAGCAGATGATTTGTGCAAAATTCGCACGGTGCATCTTTACCCTGTAAGGCTTTATAGCATTTTTTTCCTATTAATTCATCGCTAGACTTTACACCTAAGGTGTGTATTGCTTCCGCATTTACATAGAGTAAATCATGAGTGTTTATATCGCTCACATAGACAATAGAGTCGGCATTGTCTAAAATATCGGCTGAGTTTTTATTGCTTATCGCAAGTTTATTTATTTCATCTCTAAAATGTGTGCCCTGTAATATTATTGATATCAATTTCCCAATATATTGTAGGCTGTTAATTTCTCGTTCGGTCCATATTCTCGTTTTCGCACAATCATCAAGACCGATAAAAAAAGTTAATTTGCCGTCACGCTTAATTTGAGCATGAACAAAAGATAAAATACCTTGGTCGTCCATAATCTCAAAAGCCCTATCATGCTCTAAGGTTTCTCTCAAATTGTTAGAATAGATAATATCATTATGTGCTTTATCAAGAAAATCTGCAAATAATTCGTAGGGAATGCCCTGTAAATTATCTATCTCGCTTCCTATTCCATCTTTGCAATATTCAAAGGTGTTATTTAATGTAACACAGCCATCTAAAGTTTCAAAAATATAGCTTCTGTCTGCACCATATTTTTCACATAAGTAGCTAAGTGCTAGATTTATAGCATTATTGCTCCCATTTTTTTCATACAGAATATTAAACACGGCAGAGATAAGGTCATAATCGAAAAAGGAGCTTGCAATTCTATTGGCATTTTCAATTTTAGTAGTGCTTCTTTCCGATGTGCCGATGTTTAAGTCATCAGAGTAGAGCATATATCTATTCTTTCCTTGTATTTTTGCTTGACTTAAGGCTTTATCTGCATTTTGATATAGTTCTTCGTAATTTGTACCGTCTCGAGGGAAGACTGCAATACCTACACTTCCCGAAACAGAATAATCCTTATATTCACCCGAGTAAGTTTTTCTGTACACTTCAAGTATTTTTTCTGCTTTTTCAGCAATAAGTCTTTCATCGGATAAATTCTCCACAAAAACGATAAATTCATCTCCACCTATTCTTGCAATGATGTCAATTCTTCTGAACGCATCTTTCAATCCTGTGGATATGTCTCTTAAAACCTCATCGCCAAAAAAATGTCCCAAATTATCGTTTATTGCCTTGAAATTATCAATATCAATAATAAACAATGTATGCGTAGCTTCTCCGCTTGCTACAAGCTTTTCTGATATAATATTTTCGCCACTTATTTTGTTGTAGCAATCGGTAAGCAAATCTTTTTGCGAACGCTCTTCAATGGCACGTTGTTCATGAATATCAACACCTTTTCCCATAGCAAAAACAGGTGTGTCGGTGGCGTCTTTAATAAACTTAGAAGTAATACTGTGATATCTATACCCTCCACAATCGTGTAACATCCTGAGTTCATATGTATTTGTGATACCAGACTTGATGTCATTCATCAACTCTTGATAGATGTGGATATCTTCTTTGTGTATAAGCTCGGTTTCAAATATTTTACTTTCCGTAATCAGTGCATTCTCTCCAAACGCACTAAACCACCATTTGCCATAGAAAGAGATATTTCCAGTCCTTAAATCTATAGTAAAAAACCACTCGTCCAACAACTCTTTTATTTCGTAGTTTAGTCGGCTATTAGGCAGTTTATCAGTAAAGTAAAAATCATAGTTTGTGTCATTTTGCTCATAGTCAAATTCAGAACGCAAATCCCTGATAAAACCAACTACATAGTCTTTATCAGATGAGTTTTCAAGTTTGATTAAGGTAATTTCACAGGGAAGCCTATTTCCAGTTGGAGTAATGTGCATCCAATTAAAAACATGCTTACCATTTTTTAGGGCTAACTCAAAGTTTATGCGTGACATTTCCTCCGAAGTTTTGCCATTCGGTTGTAACTCCGGTGAAAACTCATAAAATCTATCTAAAAACTCCTCACCACATTCAATATTAAACGTACTTAATATATGTGCGTTACACATGATATTTACCATGTTTTTATTCCATAAATCAACTCCAAATGGAGCAATGCCAAAAATTGACTTTAATATAGGGGCAGAACTGAGTTCATTTTCAATTTCTTTTGAACTCTCTTTTTTGATAGTCAAACCATTATCCGCACTCATGATGCACACTCCTCTTATTTATATATCTCATTATAAATTATAATTTTCCAAAATAATAGTATCAAAACATGAGAAAAAAGTCAATTTAAACGAAACCATTATGGAATTACATTTTATCACCATCACTCTTCCTCCTTAATTTTATGTATAAAAAAGCAGAGTCAGTACTCATTCATTTATGATGTACTTCTCCGCTTCAATTATCTATTTCATTATTCAATTGTTATCCGTGCCAAAGATAATACTCATAGTTATTGACATAATGATTTACGGTTTAATTATTTCATAGCACTTAACATCACATAATTTATCTGAGCCGAATTTTTCTTGGGTTTTTGTATTATGCGTATATTTCATTCCACATTTTTGTGTGGATACCAACGATAACATTTTCCTTCATTTGTAAAGCTGAAACATCTCCTGATTTTGGATAAAAGAAAAGCCGACAATTTACCTAAGTTACTTGATGATTTATATAAACTTTATGTGATATAAATATAAGCATAATGATTAAAAGTAAATGTACTAGAGGTATAAACACGAATGGTAAAATGGATATATTGCCAACCTCATACAACATATTTGAAAAGATTTTATAATCAACATAAGCAGAAGTTGGGTATAGATTAAATAGTTTATAAATTGTAGGTAAAGTACTAGGAACATTTATAAACTGTGGAATTACAAGCATTAAAGCACCTATACCTAAGACTGCTACACTTGATTTTGTGAAACTTGACATAAAACTTATTATAAATGCAAAAGCTAATGTAGCAACGAATATAATAACAAAATAAATAAGCATAATTTCAAATATAGTGAAAGGATAAGGCGACAACCTATTAAAATTTTGATAGGCTGAGTTCATACCCTCTGCACCGTATGTGAAAAGGCAAATCACTAATGTTGTAATAATCACTACGAACATTGTAAATGCTGTTACACTAAAAACTGTAAATGTCTTTACCCCAAATAGCAGAGTTTTTCCTTTTTTGCTTGTGTGCTGGAGCGAAATAACATTTGTGCGGTAATCTCTTGAAAAAATGCTAGAAAATAAAAAAGCTATAAAGAATGCAAAAATCAAACCACTTGATGCAACCATAGTTATAGTCAGCTCATATCCAGTACCGAATTGATAAATAAGTGGTGTACTAATTTCTTTAGATAAAGAAATTAGTTTATATTTTGAATTTTTGTTTATAAAAGTCTGATCAATATTATTCTGAATAGCGGAAATCATCATATTGTCAAAATCAGCTAGCTCCTCGTCGGTTAAACCGCCTATCTCACTCCAATTTTTTAATCCGTAGTATGTTGTTAGAAATCTACCTATTTCCTCGTATGGCTCAATATACTCTGTTGTAATTTCTCTTTGCTCACTTAAAGTGCCGTTTTCAAGATACATTGCATAGGCATCTCGTGTTTCTTTTAATAACTCTAACTCAATTTCTCTACCAGAAATTGCAAGTTCATAATTTTTATCTGTTATATAAGCATCATATTTTGTTCCACTAACTTTGCCGTCAGTATAAACATTTCCTATCAATAGCCCAATGGAAGAAATAGAGGTGAACACCAGTAAGAGTGAAAGTATAATAATAAATTTTGATGTTAAAATCTTTTTATGCTCAAAACCTACTAAAGTCCAAAAATTATTCATTTCTACTCACCTCCGAGAAATAATAAAGGTACAAATCTTCCAAAGTAGCCGTAACACTCACCGCTGTATCATGTGGCAAATCATCACAAACAAGTCGCAAAAATGTATTTTCGCCCTCTGCTCTAAGGTTTATTACAGGATAAATTGACATAAGATTTTCTGCGGTTTTGCCGTCAACCACACATTCAAAAACCTTGCTGTCAATAGCTTTAATAATATACTCTAAAGCTCCGTTGTGCAGTAATTGTCCGTCTTTCATTACAAGAATAGTGCTCGCAATATTCTCAACATCGGACACAATATGGGTAGATAAAAGGACAATCCTGTCCTTGCCAAGTTCTGAGATAAGGTTGCGAAAACGCACACGCTCTTTCGGATCAAGTCCAGCGGACGGCTCGTCCAACACTAAGATTTTAGGGTTATTCAGTAGTGCCTGTGCAATGCCTAAACGCTGTTTCATACCGCCCGAAAAAGTCTTTATTTTTCGGTTTGCCACGTCTGACAAAGATACAATTCCCAGTAGTTCTTTTGTTTTAGCTTTAGCCTGTGATTTTGTCATTCCTTTGAGGCTTGCCATATAATACATAAAATCTTGTGCTGAAAATTCTGGGTAATAACCGAAGTCTTGTGGCAAATAACCTAGTGCATCACGATAGTTTTCTTCTGATACCGGGATGCCGTTAAACTTTATTTCACCGCTTGTCGGTTTTAATATTCCGCAAATCATACGCATAAGAGTTGTTTTACCTGCACCATTTGCACCAAGCAAACCGTAAACACCGCTTGTAAGATTTAGAGATAGCCTATCAACGGCAATTTTATTTTTGTATTGCTTGGTTATTCTATCTATAGCAAGTTCCATTGTAATTCCTCCTGTGATTTTGTAAATCGAATAAGACTGTATGCGAGCAGACCCATAAGCACTGCAAATGTGATTACCCATAGAAAAGTAAAATCTGCACTATAGATAAACTTGTAATTTCTATTTGCCATAAAGATGAAAACACTCACTGCTCCACTTACGGCCGCGCAAACATAAATCGTTTCTTTTGTGCGAAGTTTTGAAATAATTAAAAGACTGATATAACTTGTAAGCAAGTACGGTACAGCGATATAAACTGTGTTTCTAAGTGTCCCAAAGTCGCTTTCACCTACAATAGCGACAAGTAGTATCAACATTATAAAACTGATAGTACCGAGTATTCCAAGTCGCATAAGTGTGATTTTAGATAAATTGTGTTTGCAAACAAGTTCCATCTCATCCATATTATGTGATGTACTTTTATAGATTTCGGTAATCGTTGCGAGTGAGAAAAGCGGTAAAATTGCCGATACGCCCGAAACAATATCCTCTGATACATTCGCAAATTCCGTATAGAAAAAGGCGAAACAAGAGCAAATGACGAATAGCATCCATACTCTTTTTCGGATAAATCCGATTTGTGAAATTAACACTTCGCTAAACTTTGCTTTAGGATATAAAATTCTATTTATAAATTGTTCTCTTCGCTGTGCCTGTGGTGGAGTAAAGTTTTGTTTTAATGCTGATTTTAGTCTCCTATCCATAAAAATCCTCCTTTCTCAAAATAGTCTTTAGCTGTTTTTCGATTGCATTCAACTTTCGATAAACCGCAAATCTTGAAACACCTAAATACTCTGCTATTTCTCCTATTCCTAATTCATTGGTAAATCGAAGTAACACGATTTCCTGTTCGTGGGTTGTCAGCTTTGACACAGCCGTCCGAACGGAAATGGCGGTTTCCAAATTATCTGCTATTTCTTCTGATAGCTCGGACAAGTTATTGAAGTCTACTGCAAGTCTAACCCTTCTGAAATAATCATTGCAACAGTTTCGTGCTATGGTATAAAGAAAGGCAAGTTTTTTGCCTTTCTCGAGATACTGCGTTGTTTCAAAGTATTTGAGAAATGTTTCCTGTGTTATGTCTTCGGCAACTTCCCGATTATGTACTTTGAAATAGCAAAACGCATATATCTTGTCGTATTGCTCTTTTAATTCTAAAGACATAAAAACCTCCTTCCTATATTGTTTAACGGTTGAGTGGGTGAAAATGTGCGGGTAAAATTATATTTTTTATTTTTATGAAAATAGGAATTAAAACCAATGAATCAATTACACTATTAAAACTCTCACAAATAGCATCAATTGCACCTTCTGTTTCATATAAGTATCATTCTACTTGTGTGTACTCCTTCAGAAACTGCTGTCGCACTTCTTTCTGCACATCCTTTAACCCTTTAGTGCAGATAGTTCAAGAAGTTATAAAGATGTGTGACCTTTACAAGCTAATGAATGAGCGATCAGCTCTTCTATTATCAAGGGAGCAAAGACAAAAACTCAAAAAGGATGGGAATAAGAAGAAATAGTAACAAGCACAAAAACAGACTTACTTTGTATGGTAAATCTGTTTTTGCGTTTGTTTTATTTCGGTAATGAAAGTATAACTTCTGCACCGCCATTTGTATTATTTCTCACATCAATCGCACCACCGTGTTGTTTTATGATTTCATAGACAATCATAAGTCCAAGACCATTTCCATCTACGCTTTCACCAGTACTTGAGAAAAACAGCTTCTCTAGCTTTTCTTTACTAAAGCCACTGCCATTATCTAAGACAATAATGGAAACAAATTCATCATGTTCATCTACCATAATTTGTACATAGTCTTTGGTGTGTCTAATCGCATTAGATAAAATATTGATGAATGCACGAATGATTTTCTCATTATCACACGAAATGTAAATTTCTTTTGGTGGACTGTAAAACAGATCCACATCTTTTAGTATTGCAATGGATTCAATTTTTTCTACCGACATTGTAAGTAAATTTACAACATCAGTTTTCTTAAAGTTAAAATCTTCAACATTGCTGTCAATTTTGCTAAGAAAAATCAAGTTATCTAGTATATCACGAATTCTCGTGCATTCTTCTTGGATAATCGTCAATGGAGTATCAGTGTCCTCATAATATCCATTTTGTATGTTCTGAGCATAGCCACTGATGGCAGTAAGCGGTGTTTTAAGTTCGTGCGATAAATTCCGAAACAGTGAAGTTTGGGACTTTTCATGGGCAATAATACTATCAACCATTGTTTGTATGCTTTTTGAAAGACTTTCTATTTCATCACCAGTTTCTACTGTCAAGGCTTCTGAATAATCTCGATTGGCATATTTTTCACTACGCTTTGTAATAATTTTTAAAGGAGCAGTAATTTTCATTGACTGCCAGTAAATAATAGAAAATGATATTGCAATCAGCAAAACAAAAAATATACTAAATAAAATAATATTATCAGTGGTAAGGGTATTTACACTATCCATTGCAAGTAGTGATACAAATGCCTTTTCTTCTTCATTGATATTAAATGGAGTTATGAGAACAAGATAATTCTCACCACCTATTTTAATTATTTTAGGACTAGATATTTCAATACTAGATATTGTTTCTTCTACGCTTTCATCAATTACAATATCATTTCTTAGCATGTTTTTTTTCTCTGGAAATACTAAATTACCAGTAACGCTTCCATAATCACAAAATATATGAATACTAACATCATTATTTTGACTGGGCTTTATTATAGTTTCATCATTGATATTAAATGGGTGTGGGTTATAAGGGGGTGGATTATTGATAGAATTTGTTAATTCAATGTTGCCAATAACATTGTTCATATTAGAAGTTCTTTCAACCACAGTGCTGCTTTCGGCAATAATTTGCCTTTCAGCCTGTTCTCGTGCTTGTGCATTTAAGTTATAAACAGAAACAATATAAAAGCAAAGTAGAGCCATCACCAAGATTAGAATGTTTGTAATGATAAGTCGTTTCGTAATTTTACTTGTCATCTTCGCCTCCTATTTTATAACCAAAGCCCCAAACAGTTTTGACTGTGCATAACACATTTGCCAAAAGCATTTTTTTGCGCAGTCTTTTAATGAGCTGATCCACCTGCCTTGTATCACCATCGAAGTCATACTGCCAAACACTTCTGATAATATTTTCTCTTGAAAAAGCCTTGTTGGGGTTTTTAAGAAGTAATTCTAACAAATCAAACTCTTTCGTTGTCACCTCAAGTGTTTTACCGTCTGTAAAGGCAACTCGACTTTCTGTATCAAGGCTTAAATCCAAATAATTTAAAACACTTGCTTTGTTCGGAGTTTGCGGAGAGGACAGCATCTCCATTCTTCTCAGTGCATTTTTCACTTTTACAGTTAACTCTCTAAGATTGATAGGCTTTCCTATATAATCATCACCACCAAGCTCTAAGCCCAGTATTCTATCCACTTCATCATTGTTGGCTGAAATCATAATAAGTGGAATCATAGTGATTTTGCGAATTTCTTTACATAGGTCATAGCCATTCATTTTAGGCATCATAATATCTGTTATAATAAGGTCACAAGGATTTTTCTCAAAAGAATTAAGCAAGCTTTCTCCATCTATAAACCCCTGTACTTCATAGCCATTTTGAGCTAAATGCGTTATCAGAATATCGCATATATTTTTATCATCTTCTGCAACAAATATTTTTTTCATATTATCACCTCAATTCCTATCATACTATAAATTTTTGAATTTTACTAATAGTTGAAACTAATATATACGATATACGATTACATAAAAACAAGTCATCAGATTATTTATTATGGAAAACTCAGTATGAAAATTGACTATGGTCTACGATTTGGCATTGTTTGTGTATTGCCTCCTTGAGGCATATTGTTTTGAGGGGTTCCACTTGAATTTGTACCATAAATCAGACTATCCATTGTTATTTCATAGCTTTCGCTTCCTGCTGTTAAAGTGTAGCTTTCGCCTTGCTTTATTAAAGGTGTGCTGATTAAAACAGACTCATATTCTTTGGCAGGTGTAAATTGAGCGATAATGTTTCCACTGCTATCCGTAAGAGTAACCTCTCCTGTTTGCCAAGAGTTTAAATCTTGCATAATTGAGCCTTGAGTAGAATTTTCGCCAAAGTTTTGGCGTGTTCTACTGACGCTACCACTTCCAAGTATTGTTCCACCTGTTATTTCTCCATAGCTATTATAGTCAACTATGGTATCTCTATCTAAAATCGTTGATGATATTAATATATTCCCATCAGACACATAAAAGTCACCATTGGAGTCGATACCATCACCTTCTTCACTTACATCAATACTAATATTTCCACCTAAAATATGAATAGCAATTTCTTGGTTTGCTGTATCACTTGCAGCATTTATTCCATCATCAAAACCGAAAATATCAATATTACCATCATAAATATAGATAAGGCTGGCTTCTAAACCCTCAAAACAGTGTGGAATATCCAGATTGCCATCGAATATTTCAAGCAAGGTATCTGCATGAACAGCATCATCTCCTGTTTTTATATTTAAATCCCCACTGTGAATTTCAACATGTCCATCCGAATGAATGGCATCATCATAGGCATCGATTATAAAATTTCCTCCTAAAATACTTATATGGGCATCAGCCTTAATTGCTTTTTGGCTGATTGTATCTTCCTCCACAACTTCAGCTATTTGATTTTCTTGACCATCTTGCATCATATTATTGGGTGTTGCCTCCATCTCAGCATCAGCACTTCCGTCACCTGTGATGATATTGAATTCACCATTTTCAATTTGAATAATGGAACTACTGTCAAATCCATCTGCAAAGGAGTTTATATTAAATATCCCATTTGTAATATAGATATAACCTAAAGCCACATCATCATTATCACAATGAAATCCGTCTTTCTGCGAAATAATGTTGATTGTTCCGTTTGAAACTCGAATACTGTCATTGGCTTCAAACGCATGACCATCAGCTGTAATAGAATATGTGCCACTTGTCACTTTCAAATCATCTTTTGAGGTGACTCCATTGGCATTCGATCCGTCTATCACTAACTCGCCTTCGCCATTTAGGCATAGATCACTTTTAGAAAAAATCACTGCATCAATATTGCTATCTTCATTTTCTACAATATTTGAAGATAAAGTGTTAGTGCTATCTTTTTCTGTGGTTATAAACACTTTGTCAGTAGAAACAATATTGACAGCAGCAGTAGAATCATTTGAAATTGTTACACCGTCTAAGATAAGTTGCACTTGGTCGGTGTCCTCTGTTTCGACAACGATTTGCCCATTAGTAAGCACTCCAGAAACATAGTAGCTACCCTCGTCAGTGATGGTGATTACATTGCCACTGACAGAAATGCTTGACGAAGTCGAAGTGCTACCATTGTCACTTAAAACAATGTCATATACGCTATCAAAGATATTATCTATTTCAAAGTCTTTGTCTGAGAATTCTTCATCTAATGTAAGTAACGAACTCTCTAAAAGTATTTGTTCGTTTGTTATAGTATCAGACACCTCGACATTTTGACTATTAGATGTGGAGTTGCCTTGCTCTGATGTGTCTATACTTTCATTACAACCTACAAGGGTAAAAGAAAGCAAAAGCATAATTATAATTATTTTTTTCATAGCCATCTATTCCTTTCTTGATCCGCGTTAAAGTCCATTCACAAATAATTCGTGTCTGCTGATGAGAATTTCAAGATTTCCATTTCTACATCTTAACTTATCAACAAATTGTTTTTCATAGGTTATATCTTTCAGTTCTATTTCATAACTGAGCTTAAATAAACTGCCCATATTCATGGTTTTCGCAGATACAAGTTTTGCTTCTTTTGTAAAATCATCAAAAATATCATCAAAAACATCTGTGTAGTTTAAACTTTCAGGTATGGTTATTTGCAATATTCGGTTTGAATTACTTTTATCTCCGCCGAAGTTTGTTATATTCAATACAAGTGCAAATGCACAAGCAATCATAGAGAATACCACGGCAAAAGCTATGTAACCCATACCGATGGTAAGTCCTGTACACATGGCAGTAAAAATAGCAATGATTTCTTTTGCTGTTCCAGGAACTGAACGAAAGCGTACAAGGCTAAATGCACCTGCAACTGCAACCCCAGCTCCAATATTTCCATTTACCATGATGATAACCATTGCCACTGCAAGTGGTAGCAGTGCAAGTGTTGCCACAAAACTCTGTGTACATTTTGTTTTTAGCGAATACATTTTCGCCATAAAGATACCTAGAATGATAGATGTGAGCATACATACTAGGAAATCTAAAATATCTATATTCATTGTCGTAGTCACATCAAAAACACTGCCCAAAAAATTATTAAGCATTTGCTGCCCCCCTTAGTGTACTTATAAATTGTGATGAGAAATATCTCTGAAAAGCCATTCCATATTTGGAAAATGAAGTTTTATAAATATCATTCTCACTCAAAAACTCTAAAAACCATGGCGGTAAACCCATAACGGTTTTCACTTCCAGTAACACATACTCATTTGATAAAACTTCCATATCATCATCACATTTATATAGCGATACATTGTTATCACGAGCGCTGATATTAAAATCAAATGTGAGTCTGAAATTTTCATCTTCGGTTGAGAAGAAGGCTTCTCTTTCGTAAGATAGATACACTTTAGGCTTTATGCCGTGATAACGATTCTTAAAATACGCAATCTCACTTAAAATTTGGGAATGCTCCACAGCATCAATCTCTTTACATAAATAAGCAAAAACTTTATTTTGTTCAGAATAAATCCTTCGCTTGTATACCACTCCATTGTATTTTTTCTTCAACTCAATAAAAACAGTAGTATCCTCCCTTGGTTCGCCATAGCAACGAACTCTAAGTTTCTCTTTGTACTTTGGTTTTTCTAATGAGTGTCTGATTACTCTGTAATCATCAGTATCAAAATAAATATTAGAAATCCTATGCCTACCATATCTATCTAGTTTCATACAAAAAGGCATTTGTTCTAATAATATTTTATACTGCTTTGCTGTTAAAATATATTTAAGTTCATAACGTTTGAAATTTGTCTGTGTCATTTGTATTGCTCCTTTCTATATTGGTTGTAAAATCGCATACCATGAATATGCAACTTTAGTATAGCAAGTGAATGAGTAATACATAGGTATTAAATGTGTCAAAATTGGTACAATGATATGAGTTTATTCAAATAACCGTTTTTTAATAAAGTTTTTTTACACAAGTCATGTCAGAAAGCACATGTATACATATAGAGATATCCTGAACACTTACCATAACGCAAAACAGCAGACTTACTTTTTAGAGTAAATCTGCTGTTACTTTTATGGGTATACTATATCAGTTAAGATAACCTTAGATTAGGCTCATTGAACTAAACCGCCTACGCGGTGGTTCTGTTCTTCTTATTCTACACGTTCTCCTTTAAAATGTAAATGTAGGAAAACTACAAATACAAATTTAAAGGAGATTTTTATTATGACACATGAAGAAGCACTGAGGAAATTGGAAATTGATATTCAATTAAGAGGAATGAGTCCTCATACTGTTGATGAATATCGTTCACGTGTATCTAAATTTTTACGTTACTTTGAAAATAAGCCTATAGGTGAATTATCTGAAAACGATTTTCGTATTTATCTTGAATATCTATCTCGTGAAGGAAAACTTCAACCTGCATCAATTAACAACAATAATAGTGCCTTACGATTTTTCTTTGAAGTTACCTTAGAGCAAACCCTTTGCTATCGACGTATTCCAAGAAAAAAGGATCCAATAAAACTTCCAACCGCATTTAATCAAGATGAAATTTTACAACTATTTCATGCTATTGATGATAGTACACGTTATAAGGCAATCTTTGCTCTCACCTATGGTTGTGGCTTGAGATTATCTGAAATTCGACACCTTCGCATTAAAGATATAGATAGGAAACAAATGCGTTTATTCGTTTATCAAGGAAAGGGACAGCGCGACCGTTGGATTCCACTTTCTAAGTTTGCTTATGATGATTTATGCTCTTATTGGAGAGAGTTCAAACCGAATCATCCAGATGGATATTTGTTTCTTAATGGACGAGGTGGAAACGGCGATGCTCCCATATCCGAACGTGCTATTCAAGATGCATTTAAAAAATATCACTCAAAAGCTAATATACCAACTTATGGTACCGTACATACTCTTCGTCATAGCTATGCCACTCATCTTTTGGAAGATGGTGTAAATGTATTCTATATTCAACGACTTCTTGGTCATGCTACTCTTTGGACAACGATGCGATATCTGCGGATTTCAATGACTGATATAATGAAGACACAAAGTCCATTTGATAAGTTAATGGAATTGGAAAATACTCGAAATCCAATAGGGGATTTATAATGGAAATACAAGATATCTTCCTTGCCCATATGCAAGATTATTTACTTTCCTATCATCCCTCAAATGTTCCGTATAAAGCTATTCATGCCATTTCTGATTGTCGTACTTCAAAACTTGGTGGACATATGGATGTGTATCCTAGTTGTGGCGAAGTCGGTCAATCATATAATTCTTGTCGCAACAGACATTGTCCCAAATGTCAAACATTATCCAAGGAGAAATGGATTGATGCTAGAAAAATGGATTTAAATGTTGGATACTTTCATGTGGTATTTACAGTTCCTGCTGAGTTACATGCTACTATATATGCCAATCAACGTGATTGTTACAACTTATTATTTCGATGTGTGAATGAAACATTAAGAGAACTTACTGGAGATTGTAAATACCTTGGTGCTGATATAGGTTTTACTGGAGTCCTTCATACTTGGGGACAAAATCTTTCTTTTCACCCACATTTACACTGTATTATTCCAGCTGGTGGTCTATCCAAACAAGGATTTTGGATTAACTCCAAGAAAAAGTTTTTCTTACCTGTAAAAGTTCTATCACGTAAGTTTCGTGGTAAATATCTTGCATTACTAAAAGAATTAAAGCCCGATATTTCAAAGGATGTATTAGATATTTGTTACAACAAAGAATGGATTGTTTATTGCAAACCACCTTTTAAAACAGCAGCATGTGTGGTGGAGTACTTAGGTAGATACACTCACCGAATTGCCATCTCCAATAACAGAATCTTAAAACTTGAAGATGGTCATGTCACATTTAAATGGCGAGATTATTCAGACTGTAACCGTTGGAAAGAAATGACACTTACTGCCATTGAATTTATTCGTAGATTTTTAATGCACATTTTACCTCAAGGGTTTATGAAGATACGCCACTTCGGCTTTCTCTCAAGTCGTGGAAAGCAATTAAAACTACCTCTTTGTAAAGCAATGACAAATACATTGACAGAAAGCAAAAGGCTCTCTACAGAGGAATTATTAATAAAACTCCTTGGTAGAAAACCTTCTGTTTGCAAAAGCTGTGGATATGATGGATTAATCCGTATGGGATTAGCTCCTCCACTTACTGCTTAAACTGAATATCCTAAAGATCCCCATCTTTTTATAAAATCTGATTTAAGGTCAGGTTAGCTTTGCTATTCTTTATTTTACCAAAAATCAGTATAAAAGGATAGGTTTCTCACTCTTTTTTCTGATTTATAGTACAGTTATCCAACCTTTCATTTAGGTTGTGACAAAGTTAGAGAGTGCTTCAAAAAAACGAAGCACTCTCTTTATTTACGCAGAAAGCTCGGATAACTTACTACTCATTTTCTTATTTAATGTACCACAATTTATTCAGGGTTTCTCGCTATAAAAAAATATCTCGACATTTTAGTTTGATATACTTCAAATGTTGTATTGGCATATTCTGTTTGCCATATTAACATATCATACCACTCCGAGTTATTTTCTTTCTCAAACTCATTTTTGTATTTCATTGCAACTTTTCTTTTTTTATTAAGCAATTTATAAGTTTCGTAAGTCAAATCCTTGCACTCATAAATCATATTGTTATCATCAAAACATTTTACAATTTGAGAACAGTCAAGAGTGTTTGTTTTTGGAATTACATCACCTTCTTGATAACCTACTATAAACATTCCATCTGGTTTTAACCATCTTTTTACCTGTCCGATAAACTTGTTCATATCGTCTGCAAAATAAATAGTATCCATTGAAATGATAACGTCAAAATAGTTTTCACTATAAGTTGTTTCACCAATAACACCAACTTTGAAACTTGAATTTATTGGGTGTAATTCTTGTGCTGTTTTTATCGCTGTTTCTGAATAATCAAAACCATAAATGTGGCAATTAGATTGCTTTTGTAAATATGCCAATAATTTACCATTTCCACAACCTATATCTAAAATCTTTAAATTCGGCTTGTGTGGAATACTACTAAGTATTAACTTGACTTGATTTAAGTCGCTGAACCCATCTTGTGAAAAATCACTTCCAAAGGTTTCGTTACAAAAACTTGAAAATGCTTTAGATGATTTCGCCATTGTATAAAACTTTTCGTATTCTTGATAAAACTTTAACTCAGATTTACTCATTAACTTTATTTCAACCTTTACTTTCTATTATATAAATATTTGTACTTTCGGTATACAGATACACATAGTAATTCAAAAACTAATGGAATGACTGCATACCCTGCACTCGGACGCCCTTCATTTAACAATACATACCCTACGCCAATAAAAGTTAATATTGCAAACAATATGCTTAATACTAAAAATAGTTTTTTCATAATCCACTCCATCCATGATATAAATGATCTTCAATACATTAATATATTTCAAATTCTGATTCTAGTTCAGTATAATAGATACGACACTTCATTAAAACAATTTCTTTGGGAACTGTCCCAATAAATTTCCAATATTTCTTCATAACTGAATACAAATCCTCTTTTTCAAAAGTGTCTCAAAACTGATGTCATCTATCAAATTCTCTCAAAATTCCAATGTCATCTATACGATTGAATCGGCAAGCCAATTCAATTGTCATGTATTTTCGCTATTTTTTGAGGGGCAAAAAATGCACTTTTTTTTGCCCGCACCCCCTTATAAACACTGGCTTCTAGCCCAATGTCATCATTATTTAAGGAAGTTCTATCTCACTCCGTTCGTAGAACAACTGTGCCTCTAAGTTCAAACTTCACTCTAGCTCGTTTTCACTAAGAGCGCACACGTTTCAACATGTGGTGAGTGTGTGATAAAAATGTCGTAAAATCGCATTCATTCCTTTTAAGTTC
>CAYIYM010000023.1:0-33268 GCA_964367685.1 uncultured Lachnospiraceae bacterium | reverse complement strand
TAAGCCATAGAAAATTCATTGGTTAAATTCAAATCCCGATTTATCGAGATGTTTGGGGATCCTGTTGCAAATACTATGGGATGGAAGGTATGTAAACTTGGTAATTTGTCTCTTCAAATTAATAGTGGGAATACACCGAAAGGTGGAGCGCAAGTTTATGTTGGAAATGGAATAACTTTTTTTCGTAGCCAAAATGTTTGGAAAGATCGATTAGAAATGGATGATATAGCATTTATTGATAAAGAAACGCATATGCAGATGAAAAGAAGCAGTCTTAAGCATGGTGACATATTAATGACAAAAACAGGTAGAGTAAATACAGAAAACAGTTCTTTAGGTAGAGCAGCTTTATATAGAGGGGAAGATGATGATGCAAATGTAAATGGGCATGTATACTTTATAAGGCTTAAACCTAATATAAATAATGAATTTATTTTGAAAATACTAATATCAAAAGAATATCTAGGATATATAAGAGGTGTTTGTGTGGGTGGAATTGATAAAAGACAGCTAAATAAAAATCATATTGAAGATTTCCCGATAATTTGTCCACCTGAAGAGATGCAAAAACAATTTACAGACTTCGTAACACAAGTCGACAAATCAAAATTTTATAATCAAACAAAATCTTGGAAAGCTTAGAATTCTTAAAAATACTTAATGTATGAGAACGTTGAGTGGAAAGGTAAAACGAATGGATAATAATACAAGCAGTACAATATGCTCGGTGCAAGATTATCTGAATATTATTTATGAAACAACACAAATAAAAAGTGAATATCCAACTTATCGTAGTTACTTTTACTTTAGAGGACAAGCGAATGAATCATGGGAAATAATTCCATCAATAGGAAGAAATCGTGCTGCTACCTGCCATGCGAGTATATTAGACGAAGAGAGAAATCTAATTGAAACAGCAAAATTTGAATTGCCACATATTTTTAATGACACAATGCTACCAATAGATTTACTTGCAACACTTCAGCATTATGGTGTGCCAACAAGACTTCTTGATATTACTAAAAATCCTTTGGTTGCATTATATTTTGCATGTAAAGATGAGAAAACCAGTAATGGTGAAGTTATAGTATTCTATGAAGAAACAGATAATATAACGAATTATCCTATTGTTCAAGGAATAAGTGAAACTTATAAATATGGGTTTGGTACATTTGTATCGCTAACAAATTTTTATGAAAGCATAAGCAATCAACCATATTTCTTGGAACAAAAATCTGATGATATGTCATCAATAGCAGGAGCTAAATGGATAAAAGAATGTTGTGAAGGTTTGTTTTTTGTACAATCGAAGGCACATCTTAATAGACAAAGATTACAACAAGGTGCGTATATTTTATTCAATAATCTAATTACACATTATGGTGACTCATATTCATTTGATAAGCTAATAAAGCAGATACCAAAAAGCCATGATAGCATAAAAAAAATAATTACGATTGATTCAAACTATAAAAATAAAATCTTAAAGCAATTACAATTAATAGGTGTTTCGGAAAATACACTATTTGCAGATAATACTGATATAGTATGTAAAACTATTGTGAATAGATTCAAGGATTAAGGAGGAATAGGTGACAATATGACAAACTTCGATTTTTTACTAAAAGACTCACAATTTAATACATTCTCATCGGTTGCTGTGAATGCTGAAAAGCTAATCAATATTGATATTGAAAGCTCTGCAATTAACTGCCGCAGAGCTATGGAGTTTGCGATCAAATGGATGTATTCAGTTGATGGTAGTCTTGTTATGCCATATGACAATAATCTTATTTCGCTCATGTCCAGTGAAGATTTTAGAGAAATTGTAGACAATGAGCTTATAACTAGAATGCACCTTATTCGAAAAATCGGAAACAATGCAGCACATACGACTAAGAAAGTGACTTTAGAGGAAGTTAAATTGTGTCTTGAAAATCTATTTATCTTTTTAGATTTTGTCGCGTATTGCTATGGAGGAGATTATGTAGAAAACAGCTATGACATTAGTTTGCTCGAGGAAAAAGTAGAGTCACCTATAAAAGAAGATAATTGTGATATAGACCTTGAAAGATTAATTAAAGAAAATAAAAATTTAAAAGAGGAACTTACACAAAGGCGTGAAGTGCAAAGCAAATCTTACGTTCCGAAACCATTAGATCTATCGGAATATCAAACACGAAAGATTTATATAGATAACACACTTCGTGATGCAAACTGGATTGAAGGTAAGAACTGGTTGAATGAAGTGCGTGTAGAAGGTATGCCAAATAGTAGAGAAGAGGGATTTTGTGATTATGTATTATATGATGATAAGCATATTCCCCTTGCTGTAGTAGAAGCCAAGCGCACCTGTGTCGATGTTGTAAAAGGGAGGCAGCAAGCAAAATTATATGCTGATTGCCTAGAACGAAAATATGGTAGAAGACCAGTTGTGTTTTTAACAAATGGATTTGACACAAAAATTATAGATGGGCAGTACCCAGAGAGAAACTGTGCAAGTATTTATTCTAAACGAGATTTAGAAAAACTCTTTAATCTCAGAAGAATGAAAACAAGCCTTAATAGGATTAGCGTAGACAAAAATATTGCTGGAAGGTACTACCAAGTAGGTGCAATTAAAGCGGTTTGTCATCATTTTGATGTGAAAAATAGAAGAAAATCTTTATTAGTTATGGCGACAGGTAGTGGTAAGACTAGAACTGTGATAGCCTTGTGTGATGTATTGCTACAACATGGATGGGTGAAAAATATTCTATTCCTAGCTGATAGGAATTCACTGGTAACACAGGCCAAGAGAAGTTTTGTAAATATGCTTCCTAATCTATCCGTTTCTATTTTATGTGAAGATAAAGAAGGTTACACTTCGAACTGTATTTTTTCTACTTATCAAACAATGATACATGTAATCGATAATACATTTGATGAAGAGGGAAAATTATTTACAAGTGGGCATTTTGATTTGATCATTTGTGATGAGGCGCATCGATCCATTTATAATAAATATAAAGATATTTTTACATACTTTGATGCACCTTTAGTAGGCTTAACTGCTACACCGAAAGATGAAATAGATAAAAATACTTATGAGATATTTGAACTTGAAAATGGAAATCCGACTTATGGTTATGAATTAGCACAGGCTGTTAAAGATGGATACTTGGTAGATTTTTTGTCAGTAGAAACAACGCTAAAATTCTTGGAGCAAGGAATAAACTACGATGAATTATCACAGGAAGAAAAGGAAGAATACGAGAAAACATTTGAAGATAAAAATGGAGAATTACCAGAGAAAATAAGCTCTTCGGCACTTAATAAGTGGATTTTTAATGAAGACACCATAAAAAAAGCTCTTCATGTACTGATGACAGAGGGGATACAGATAGAATATGGAGAGAAGATAGGGAAAAGTATAATCTTTGCAAAAAATCACGATCACGCAGAAAAAATATATGAGGTGTTTAATAAAGAATATCCGTATTTAAATGGTTATGCGAAGGTAATAGATAACTATATGACCTATGCACAGTCTGCTATTGATGAATTTTCAGAGGCAAATAAATTACCACAAATTGCAATATCAGTTGATATGCTTGACACGGGGATTGATGTTCCAGAAGTATTAAATCTAGTCTTTTTCAAAAAGGTAATGAGCAAGGCAAAATTCTGGCAGATGATCGGACGAGGGACAAGGCTTTGTCCAGCCCTATTGGATGGGAAGGATAAGAATAAATTTTATATCTTTGATTTTTGTGGGAATTTCGAATTCTTTAGAATGAAGAAAGGAAGAGCAACAGCAAATATGTTGGCACTTCAAGGGGCTATACTAGATTTAAAAACACAAATTGTATTTAAATTGCAAGATATAGCATATCAAACAGAGCAACTTTCTGCATTCAGAAAAACTTTAGTAGATGAAATTCTAAGTAAGGTAAAAGAGCTAGATGATGATAATTTTATAGTAAAACAACACCTACGATATGTTCAAAAATACAGTTTAGAGAATACATATAGTGCGTTAACTTATGAAGATACTCTAATGATTAAAGAGCATATAGCACCATTAATCATTCCAGATGTAGATGAAGCATCAGCAATTCGATTTGATGCATTAATCTATGGAATAGAGCTTGCATATCTTATTGGTAAAACATATGGAAAGGCTCGAAGTGACTTGTATAAAAAAGTGAATTCTGTTGCAAGTGTAGCGAATATACCAGAAATAAAAGCGCAATCAGAATTAATCGAAAAGATTCTCAATACAGATTATATCGAAGATGCAGGGATAAATGAATTTGAGCATATACGCGAGAATTTGCGTTATCTTATGAAATATATCCCTAAAACATCAATTAAGTATCAAACTAATTTTACAGATGACATATTAACGATGGTAGTCAAAGAATCGGAACTAGAATATGGAGAAATGCAAAACTATCGTGCGAAAGCTGAGTACTATATAAAAAATAACGCTACTAATGATGTAATAGCCAAGCTGAAAACAAATAAATCACTTACCAAAGAGGATATTAGTGAATTAGAAAACATACTTTGGAGTGAAGTTGGTACAAAAGACGATTACGCAGCAGAGTATGGAGAAAAACCACTAGGAGAATTTGTTCGTGAAATAGTGGGATTAGATATGAACAGTGCAAAAGAAGCCTTTAGCGAATATCTTGACAATGCAAATCTTGATACAAGACAGATGTATTTTGTAAATCAAATCATAGAATATATTGTTCATAATGGTATGATGAAAGACTTATCGGTATTACAAGAATCACCATTTACGGATAGAGGAAGTATTGTGGAAGTCTTCACTGATTTATCCGTGTGGATGGGGATAAAGAATGTAATTGATAATATAAATGCGAATGTAGCAGCATAGAAGATATTAATTAATACGGTAATAAAATCATTGAAGAATAAGGTTTTAAGTTTAAAGAGATAATTAGAAAAGAATAGCACAAATGCAGTTTATTTGGAGATCGGCGTACAAATAGTATAAATTATAATTTTTTGTTGCTAGCTTATGAGAACTTATTTGTGCTCAGGAAATGAGGAATATATGTTTGATAATGGATTAGAGTATTTACGAGTAGATTTTCATCTTCACACTAGGAAAGATAAGGAATTTAAATACACAGGGGAAGAAGATCGCTTTATAAGCGATTACGTGACTGCTCTAAAAGATAATAATATTAAAATAGGTGTGATCACAAATCATAATAAGTTTGAATTAGATGAATACAAAGCTATTCGAAAAGCTGGACGAAGAGAAGAAATTTTTATTTTACCTGGAATTGAACTTAGCGTCAAAGAGGGTGCAAACGGTATACATACACTAATAGTATTTAATCCAGACGATTGGTTGTCTAATGGAGAAAACCATATTCAAAATTTTTTGGCAAATGCATTTGCAGGTATTTCTAATCCTGAACATGGGAATGTAAAATGTAAGTTTGACTTAGATAAAACAATAGATACTTTAGAAGGTTATAAGAAAGATTACTTTATTGTGTTTGCACATGTAGATCAAGATAGCGGGTTATTTAAAGAGTGCAAAGGTGGGATACTTGACTCGTTTAAAAGGATTCCGAAATACAAAGATAGAGTAATTGGCTTGCAAAAATCAAGAACTGCTCAAAACTTAAAACGATTTAATGAATATTTTGAATATTTACCCGCATGTGTAGAAGGATCTGATCCTAAATCAATAAAAGAGATAGGAAAAGGTGATAGAAGTACATATCTCAAAATTGGTGAATATTCATATCAAGCTGTTAAGTTTACACTTCAAGACTATGGAAATAGAGTAAGAAATATTGTGCCAGATAAAAAGCATGGATTTATTGAGTCCATAACATTTGAGGGTGGGAAATTTGATGGTCAAAAAATTAATTTTTCAAGTGAACTTAATACTCTGATAGGTATTAGAGGTAGCGGCAAATCATCTGTACTTGAAGTAATAAGATATTTGCTTAATATTTCTGCGGAAGCAGATGAGTCATATAAAGAGTTATTAATAAAAAATGTTTTTGGTTCTGGTGGAAAAGTGGTTATGTCGGTTGTTGATAAACATGGAAAAAGGTATGAAGTTGTTCGTATCTTTGGAGAGCGAACAAGTGTGATAAATGAAGAGGGGATGGATTTAAATGTCACGCCTACAAGTTTAATCGAGGGCATTCAATACTTTGGTCAAAAAGATTTATCGAGTAGTGCTGATAAAGAAAATATATTATTAGACAAGTTAGTAAATATTTCAAATGAAAAAAAAGCTGACCTTATCAGTCCACTCAAAGACATTAAAAGTGCAATTGATCAAGCTTTGGATTTGAGTAAAATACCTGGCCAAATAGAAGAATTAACAGTTAAAAAAGCGGAATTAAAAAATAAAATGCTGATTTACAAAGAAAAGGGAGTAGCTGAAAAACTTGATAAACAAAGTGGATACGAGAGAGATAAAGTCAAATTAGAAGCTACTCAGGATAAAATAACTAAAATTTATAGCACATTGCATAAAGCGTCAGGAAACACTCTAAATGTAGAGGATATATTTTCAGGGCATGAAAGTAAATATAATAAATCTGTACTAGATAAATCCAAAAAAGTTTTAGTGAATATTAATAAACAAATTGAACAAATACAACAAATTACATTAGAAATAAAAAAAAATCAAGATCTGCATAATGATATAGTTGGAACTTTATCAAAGAATATATCTGAATTGAAAGATGAATTTGCAGAAATAAAGAGAGAGATTAAGGACGATACCCTAGATGTAGACAGTTTTATAAATATGACTTCTGAATTAGAAAAAACTAATGGAAGTATTAAAGAACTTAGCAAATTGATATTAAATGAAACAAAAATTAAAGACAGATTTAAAAAGGCTACTCGTCAAAGAAATGATAAATTACGTGAAGAATACAACTATTATAAAAAAGAAGTAGATAGAATAAATACGACTCAATCAGAATTAGAAATTAATATTAAATTCAAAGGTGATAAAGAAAACTTTAAGTTACAAATGAAATCAGATTTTAAAGGTTCGGGCATTTATGAAAGAAAATACTTACAGCTTAGTGAGAAATTTGTTGATTATATTGATATGATAGATGACTGGATTTTAGAAGATGGAAAAGAACTAAAAGAAATCCTATCAGCTAGTGAGTATAGCAAACTCGATGATAAACTTAGAACTCAATACGAAGAGTTAATTGAATATCAAGTTAAAAATAGCGTTGAGATTTTATACCATGGCAAAAATTTAAAACAACATTCACTTGGTCAACGAGCATCTGCACTAATTTTATTTATATTAACACAAGATAATAATGATATTATAATTATCGATCAGCCAGAAGATGATTTAGATAATAAAGTTATATATGATGAAGTTATTAGTGCAATAGCAAAGAAAAAACAAGGAATACAGTTTATTTTTGCAACACATAATGCTAATATACCTGTACTTGGAGATGCTGAACGCATTATAGCAGTTGAATTTCAAGATTCAAAGATTGCTGTTTTGCAAGGTAGTATAGATTTACAAGAATCACAAAAACAAATAGTGGATATTATGGAAGGCGGAAAAGAAGCATTTAATAAACGTCAATTAATCTATACATCGTGGGTTTAATAAAAAGTATTGTGTGGCATGTATTTGTCAATCGAATATTACATAAGGTTCCCTTTGTTATCAAAAATTTCATTGATCAACATAATAAAGGCTTCATTAATTTCGTAACGTGCTATTTTTTGCTGATATTGTATACTATATTCTTTGTCGATTATTTTATTCATCTCATTTTTGGCATTTATTACTTCTGGAGATAATTCAGGAAGCGAATTATCATGTTCGTAGTCATTGGTTCCAAATTCAGCATCAAAAGCTTTTTGAATAGTCTCATCATCGTATTTTTTATTCAAATCTTTATTAAGATTTGAAATTTCATCCCCACATGAATATAACTGATATAAAGCATCTAGCAAAACAGTGAAATTGTCTGAGCAGATAAATGCATTTAGAATTTCACGTAATTCATTAATTTTATATTCGAAGGGAAATTTTGAATTTGAGCCAGTTATATGGTTTAGCGTATCAATTGCCTCATTAGATAATCCTATTGAATTAAAAATTTTAGTATATAATTGAGACCCTTTTGAATATTTTGGTTCCCCTAACAAATAACCTAATTCACAATCAAATTCTTCACAAAGGTTCAAAAGATTACCGAGCGGTGGTAAGCTCCCATGTTCATACATAGAAATTTGCTTTCCTGAAATAAATAGTTTTTTTCCAAGTTTTTCTTGAGACCACCCAAGTTTTTCTCTTTCAGATTTTATTATCTTACCTATATTTTCTAAATTATATTTCATATATTGAACTCCTTACCTAATAAGTATAACTGTTTTGTAAATATTACTTTACAGTTCATATTTGAAATCATATACTATAGTTAGATTAAAGTCAATGATAACAAAGGAGGGCTTACATATGGAAAAAGAAAAGAAAAGAATTATTAAATGGATCAAAGAGCATAAAAAAGAATTACTTATTGCAGGGGGTAGTGTGATTTCAATAATAGTTGCTGTGTTAATAGTAAAGAACGGGGATGAGTTAGAAGAAGTGGTAGAAAAGCTATTTGAAAATATTAGTTGTAACAAAACGAAAATAATAGTAGAGCCTAATAAGATTGCTAATAGTGAATCATTGATCGAATCTATTACTAATCCAAAGATATCATGCGATATGATAGAGAACACTCAAAAAATACCTATTGATGTTGATTCTCATATTAGAAATTTAGCTAATGGTTTTCATGCATCACCTGAAAAAATTGCAACTGCAGCTGAATATGGTTATACTCTGGCTCCAGGTCAAACTTGGGTAGAGGCTTATAGTAAAAGAGATTTAGTAGCATAACACAATAATTATTGTGGTGGAAAATAAAATGGATAGGGATGAATTGAAATCTGAAATTGACAAATAAATGCAAAGATATACAGATCAATAAATTGATAGAAATACTTTTTTAGGTGATGATGGAATTAACCATATCAGCAAAGGCAGAGATAAAGAAAACTAAAATAGTTATAGGAAATGGGCATATGCTTGAAATTAACAGCAATATAGGAAAAAGATTGAGGTCACTATTTTGTATCCAGAGGTAGATGAAAATCAATAAACTCGAAGAATTTGTTTAAACAGAGTAAATTGAGTGTTTAAAGCCGTAGGAATTGTAGAGCAATTAGGTTCTGGTTTGAGCAGGATTTTAGAAAAGTACAAATAGAAGTGCTTTTGATATCTCACCAAATTTCTTGGTAGTAACATTTATGTTTAGTGAACCTTTATATGAGGTGAAAAGTGACGTAATAAATGACGTAATAAATGAGAAAGAACTATTGATTTTAAGTGTGATTAGAGGAAATAAAAATATAACGAAAAAAGGAATAAGCGATGAAACAAATATATCTTTGTCTACAGTGGATAGGATAGTAAAAAGACTTAGAGATAAAGGTGTACTTGAAAGAGTGGGATCGAATAAAACTGGTCATTGGATAGTGAAGATTTAATCAAATCTTTAATCGAATGTGATAAGAATTATTATTTGGATACTTGACATTTTGTGTAAAAGAATTAGAATGAAATATATAGACAGTCGTAATCAATATTGGCAACAATATGGCAACACTAAATCAGTAAGGCAAAATTATATAGAGATTATTGATAATAAAGAGAATAAAAGTGAACGAACTTAAACAAATATAGTTAAGTTAAAGAAAGAATGTTCAGAAATGGAGTAGTTGAATATCGCTGGAACCCCTTATTTTATAAGGGGTTCCATTTTTCATGTCAGCAAAATGTCAGCAAAAACTTAATTCTTCAGAAATTGTAGTATAAATCCTTTAACAAAAATAGCATAATGAGTGTTGCCAGACTGCCACCTAAAGCGTTAATATAGAACATATAAGAATATTGAAATTAATAAATAAGGAGGCAAGAAGAAAATGAGTGGTTTCCAAAAAAAACAGTTGTAATAAAGAGATTGAAGGATATTTGAGTACTAAAAAAGATTTCAACGGAGCTCTTATTATATTGAGAGAAAGTAATGATGGAGGAGGTGAGAAGTCTTGCTTTTGGTTTAAGAAGGTTATGAATCCAATAATGCATAGTGAAATGAAGGGGAGGGAAAAAAGTACAGGAACGAGATATAAAAATTATTTAGAGAAAGTACTTTGCAAATATGCTTCAAAGCGAGAATTAAAAAATGCAGCATATTGTAATATATTAAACATAGTAGAAGAAAGAGACACAATCACATCAAATAATGAGGCATACAAGAAGCTAAGTCCTGAAGATAAAGCAGAAATAGCAACAATCTAAAATAAAGGAATGTAATGCAAAATATGTGTTTACATGTGATGATGTATTTATGGCATTAGTAAAAGAATTTGCAATTGAAGATTACGAAAACAAGGGTATTCAATATAAGAAAGTAAGAAAAGGAATGTTTAGTCACAAGGGAATTGAGTATTATGAAATTTTACATCCCTCATATCCACAGAACGGGCTAAAAGACTAATATTTTATTAGAGGGGGCTGATAGGAATGGTAAATGATATCAAAGTAGAGATATTGAAACAAGTAGCAAAACTCATTGAAGTCGGTGAGTACAATACTGCAAAAGGATTAGTCAATAAGAAGTATCCTTTTATACCAGTTAAAAAGGAGTTACGAACATATACCATGCAAGAAATGATGGGACAATTTTTTAGAGATGGATTTATGGATAGATATTCAGGGGATAAATTGATTAATCCAGGGATGCTACGTGTACTATCAGAAAAAATGCCAGAAGAGTTTCCGTATCAGGCTCACTGGAAAACAGATGAATGCCATATGGCTTATTGGGAGTTTCAACCAACGATAGACCATATAGTGCCAATTGCACATGGAGGAGAAGATAAGGTTACGAATTGGGCGACAACATCTATGGTAAATAATTCAGCCAAAAGCAATTTTACGTTAGATCAGTTAGGATGGACGTTGAAGCCTCGAGGTGATATTGTGGAATGGGATGGATTATCACAGTTATTTATTAAAATAGTAGATGAAAATAAATCCTTGTTAGAGACAAAAAAAATTAGAGAGTGGTACAGCGTAACAAAAAAACATATAGTGTAAAAATAGAAAATTAATGGAAGTAGAAGTTACATAAAGTTATGTACCAACCGAAAGTGATAAAATAGAAATAGGCTTTCGGTTGGTAGCTATTCGTTACGGATTTATACTTTCCAAGTTTTTCCACAATCCTGGCAAACTGCCATAGTGCGGTGTTTAGTTTTGGTTTTAGAATTAGTAATAAGCGGTATAATCAGTATTAGACCGCAAGTGCATATTGCTAGGAGAATCCAAAAGAACCAACCCAAGCATCCCCTGTGCTTGGTTCTGATATCTGTTTTAATCTGGGTTATAACACTATTGCTACCACACTTTGGGCATATCATAGAAATTCACTTCCTTTTTTGAAATTAATTATATAGTATCTGAAGCTGATTCACCATTAGAAGGATTACAAGGTACACGGAAGCGGTAAATCTTTGCCCTATATAAGTGTAGGGCAGGTAGGGAAGAATTACTATTCTTCTATATATTGTTTTCCGTACTCAAAAAACAATTCTTGTAATTCATCCCAAGATTTAGCTGAACCGTAATTATCAACAACAATAAATTCTGTTGAACTATCATTGCTTAGTAGTGCTTCAATTTTTGTGATAGATAGGGTTTCTCCATTTACTAAGTATTTATCTTTATTAATTTCTATAGTGGTCACATTATCTTTGGTGGTTTCAGTAGAAGTGCCTTGTGCTTTGTTTTCAGTATTTTCTCCAGAACCACTACCACCATTACCGCCTAATCCAAAGTTAAATACTAATAGTACTAGAATTAATATAATTATTGCAAATATTGCTAACATTTTTTTCATTTTATACCTCTTTACTTTATGTTTATTTCCTCGATATAACACTCTTTAGACAGTGATAGTTCCACATTATCAATAGAATCATAAATAATATTCAAATCCGAATAGGTGAAATCTACATTATTATAATCGTATTGAACCATGAACCAATATAAGGGGCTATCATCAATTTCAAGTATATTATACAAAAGCTCACTAAAATCGGTGGTTTGATTTGCAATTAATATTTTTCTCTCGCCTGAAGATAAGTCCAATTCATGTGGAATAACAAAGGTTTCCTTTGCAGTTGAAATACTATCTTCTTGAGTGTTTACAACTACATCAATATTTACTATTGATGCACCTGTCTCTGTATCGACTGATGTTGTACAAATTAAATTTATCTTTGTCATTTTATCAATAACTGATCCATAGACTTCAACATGGTTAGCTGAATCAAGTTCAATTGCTTCTGTTTCTTTTTTTAAAACATCATTTTCAATAGATAATTGTTGAATAGTACTTTCGCTCTTTTCAATTTCATTAGCTGCATTCTGTTGAGTGTTTAGAAGAACTACAAACAGAAGAATCATAATTATATCTAGCAATGATGTAAAATCTAAAATAATATTTTTCTTTTTCATTATTCACCATCTTTAACTGAAGTATTTGGATTTAACAAATGATTCATGCAGATTTCATTGGTTTCTATTTTGTATGAGATTGTAGAATCTAATAATTTAAATATCATTGCAAATATTACTCCATACATAGTGGAAGTCAGGGCAGCATAAAAATTTGTAGTTGCTTCAGTCCCTATGGTATTGGACATGTTTAGTAAAGATATAACGGTTCCTAACATACCTAATAGAGGAAATGCAGAGGTTATATTTGAATAAAAAGCATAACTTCTATTCATTTCAGTTCTAGTTTCAATTAGTTCATTCGTTGATAATTTTTTTCCTTTTGTGGTATTTGATTTGAGCCTTTTTTTCACTTCTTTTGGTACATGATTTAAATTTGATGGTGATATAAAATGATTGTATAGCTTCTTAGCTTTTTTATGTGTACAGAAAAAAACGACTCCGTTTATTACCGCAGCGAAAAAAATGAACCAATCGAATTTTATAAAATTATCAAAAAATATGTTCTGCATATAGCACCTCGAAATCACTAGTTTTATATAAATGATAATCCTCAAACAACTTTTTGTCAATAATTGTCGTATTTATCAGCATAAATCATAATTACTAAGTCGGTTTATCTACTATTAGTTTCCCGTGTTCAACTCTCCATTTGTAAGATTCTCCTTTGGTTTGAATTTTGAAATGTGTACTGACAGAGTCGAGGTGAATTTCAATCTATCACATATTCATCACATTTATTTCCAAGTAGTATGCTATTTGGCTTTTCATCTGGATACACTTCACATCGTGAAATATTTCCAAGTACTGTTGTTGTGTCATATCTAAAAATACAATCTTTACAATGCAAGTCTGATTGAAGTACAGGAAAAAATTGCAAATCGTCTTTTCTATTAGCATATAACAGCGGAGTTATATATTTTGTGAGATATTCATCCATATCAAATGATTTAAGTGTATCTGTTTTCTTTACATAAAGTGGATGATGTGGGTGTCCATCTTTTGATATATTACCTCTAGTGTACCAGTTGTTACCTTGTCCATGGCAAGAGTAATAAATGTTATATAAATAGGATGCCAAGTAAGGTCTTGTTGTAATAAGTGTTCCCCAAGCAGCCCAGATATCGCAATTTCCTTGAGATAAGTATTTAGTGATAACTTCTAGGTTTTTCTTCCCTATTTTCCTATTTCGAGTTTTGTCCATATCTTTCGGATTAGTCGCTCGCTGAGGATATAAATTAAGCATGAGAAAGCTATCATAGCCATGTTGCAGTGCAATTCGTTCAACACTTTTCAGTGTTGGATCCAAGTTTGTTGGCTCTGCAGTACTAGGATTCACACCAAAACAGATAAGGGTTCGTTCGCCTTTTGTGCCAAGCGCATATCTACTCGTATTGTCATCAGAGTGTTCATAAATCCAATTATCCATCAATCTACCTTCTTTCGTATTGTGAAGTTATAATAAGCTTTAGTCGTTTCTAATTCTGACATTAAATGTGCTCAAACTATCCTCATATTCCATCTGTACCATTCTGTCATCTATCATTCCATCTTTATATGCAGTCATAAGTTTTCTAACTACAGTATTCAATGCTGTTGACAGTGGTGAATCAAAGAAATATGCATAGTTTAAGGTTTCGCCCTTAAAAGTGCTAGTTGCACGTTCTATTTCAATATCCATTTTTTCAATACACTGTATCATAGAGAGATATTCTACATAAGCTTCTGCAGCTGCATCAGTAGCATTGAGTAGCTGGCTATGTTTTAGGATTACTCCGACAACATTACATCCTACTCTTGAGAATTCTGGAGCATGTACCAATTCGATTTCAATACCATTTCGTATTAATTTTTCAAACACCAATATAAAGTCTTTCACACGCTCGATGGTGTAGCCTGATTCCATAGATTCTGTGACGAGTGATGCATATTTATCAGCAACTTTATCTTCATTAAAGCGTTCTAGTCTGTTCTTATCCAGTGGAAAGCTATGTTTCCAAAGTTTATATGTTTCTTTTGCAGCACCATAATTTGGATCAGTTGCATCATTAGGTACTTTGTCCTGAGCACGATACCAACAGTCTAGGTTATGAGTAGTGTATCGTGTAAGCGGATTCTCTTCGTCAAAATTAAGTATGTATCTTCCGTTCTCCTTGTGTAGTTCTAACCCCCAAGTATCTTCTAATTCAAATAGGATTTGCATCAAATCTAAGTCAGAATAAATATCGTGATCTTTTAAGGCACTAGCATCGACACCAAGTGCATTGGCGATTTCGTTTAATTTTTCTTCTTTAGGTACCATTTTATTGCTTTCATATTGGCGGATACGCACATCAGCTGTTGTAGCTGAAAATCCTACCTGTTTCCCTAATTCCTTTTGTGTCATACCTCTTAGGACACGAATTGTTCTGATTTTACTTCCTACAGACATTTAAATAATCACCTCATTTACTAATTATATAGATATTTTACCACAGAATAATTGAGATTGAAAAAATAGAAATAAAAAAACTTCTGAAAAGTATTTGACAGAAACAAATATAGTTCTGCGTAATGCGTGTATAGAAACAAATTTACTTCTGGAAATAAAAAAGGAAAGAGGCGGAGAACTAAACTAAGGGAATATGTATTAAAAATGATTGAAAGGAAAAAGAGTACAAAGAAAAAGCCCCTGTGATAGCAGGAGCCAAAGTAATAAGATTCGCGATAAACATTATAGCTACAGTATTTGTAAAATTTTTCAACTTTTTTTCAAACTAGGGGTAACAAAGACCTTCTCTCAGTGGATATAAGTAAGAGGGTTAGCTATTTAATGATAGAAGAACCACAGTATATGCAACAATGTCAAAAAGTTCTTGCTATTCCAATGAAAAAAACAGATACCCCACCGCTTATGTATTTACCTTTAGATAGCATCAAAGGATTATTGGAACAACCTGACCGAAATACAATTCAGGGAAAAAGAGATGCTGTATTACTTACACTTCTTTACGATACTGGAGCAAGGGTACAAGAACTCGTAGATTTAAAGGTTAATGATATTGTGTTAAATGACACTGTTACAGTTATGCTTACTGGAAAAGGTGGAAAAAGTCGCATAGTTCCAGTGATGAGGTCAACAAGCGAATTGATTGAACACTACATTCATATGTCAGGGTTACTATCATCCGCTTATAATAAGAATCCTCTTTTTACAAACCGAAGTAATAAAGCCTTAACACGAGCAGGTGTTACATATATCCTGAAAAAATATGCCACTCAGGCACAAGCGAATGGTATCAAAAATATCTCCGGAGAAATCACACCACATTGGTTATGTCATAGCAAGGCGATGCATTTATTACAGGCAGGAGTAAATCTAGTTTATATCAGAGATTTACTTGGTCATTCAGACATTTCGACGACTGAAATCTACGCTAGAGCTGATGAAAAAATGAAGCATAAAGCTTTAATGGAAGCTTATGACAGTCCATCTTCAGAAGAATTGCCAGCTTGGAAAAAGAATAAAGATCTTTTCGATTGGCTAAAATCTCTTTAATTTTAACTCTTAATTATGCAAAGATAAAATGAGCTCATATCTACTAAATAAGGTAATGTATGGGCTCTACTTTGCATAATAACTTACTTTCCATAAGCTACCTTATGTGAAGCTTCACATAAAGTAGCAAAAACAACAACAGCTGTAAATGTGGGTGTGGGGTTAGTTCATTTAGGCAAAAAGTATTAGTAATCGATAACGATCCACAAGGATCTTTAACGGAATCCTTAGGATATCAACAACCTGATAGCTTACAGGTTACATTGGCAACTGTAATGGAATGGGTATTAAATGAAGAAGCCTTTGATTTAGAGGCAGGAATTCTACATCATGAAGAAGGGATTGATATTATGCCAGCAAATATCGAACTATCTGGAGTAGAAACTTCTTTGATTGGAATTATGAGTAGTGAGACAGTTTTGAAGGAGTATCTTGAAATGATTAGTGATCGATATGATTATATTATCGTAGATTGTTCTCCGAACTTAGGCCAACTTACTTTGAATGCGCTTGTGGTAGCAGATGAGGTGATTATTCCAGTACAAGCTGCATATTTACCGATTAAAGGATTGGAGCAATTATTAAAAACCATTAGCAGAGTGAAAAGGAAGATGAATCCTAAGTTACATATTATGGAGTATAGGATGATGCAGAACTAATAGAAAAAGGAGAGGTTCTACATATCTATATACAGTTTATGGTAGCAAAAGGGCACAGTAAGTTATGGAAAGGAAATCTATTCCTTACATAGTCTAAATAAAACTTGTAATAAGCAATTAATAATTCTATTATAGAGACAAAGGAGCGAGTACGGAATGGCAAAATATGTAATAGAAGATTTTAAGAAAAATTTATATGTGAAGAACTATAAGTTACCATTGATAAATATTATTCCTGCAATTGTATGGAGTATCCCAGTGCATCAAAAGCTATTTCCAGAGGCGAGTTGGTGGATGACATTTGGTTTGTGTGCAGTGTTCGTGATTCTATATTGTGCATTGAGTTATATGCCAATTATAGCAACGGCACCTTGTATTGCCAGTGTGGTTATATTTTCAGGGTTGTTTTGGGTGCTTGCTGATTGTATAGGAAATGATGTTGGTAGGATCGTGGTGAAGGTGCTGATTGTAATAGTATTTAAATTGTTATTAAATAGCGAGATGTATTGGAAGGGGGGATCCCATAATGTTTCTTTGGAATTTAATTTATAAAATACATAGAAGTGAAAGCAATTCTATTTGTCTATTTTGAAATTTTTGATTTGGTTTAATGAATTATTACAGTAGTTAATTCGTCGTACTTTCCACAAAGCAGAACGGATAAATAAAGTTTAAAATATATAAAAAAATGTAAAAAGAAGAGAATCATTATAGGGAAATGTTATAATGAACAAAAATTAAGATAAAAAATTCAAGGTAAAAATGAGGAGATTAACGTATGGACAGAAAAAAAGAATTTTTAAACATGAACTTTGAATGTAAAAGAATTGGCCATGATGATTGCTGGAGAATCCTGTCTCTTGGTGTTTTAGATGAAGAGAAGAACATGTTGGTATTAAGAACTTATCAGACCTGGGTTACCAATGAGGAAAAAGATATTTTTATGTTCCCTATACGTACAGTAGGGTGGAGGGTCAAGGAACGAAAACCGAGAGTTGTAGGCATTTATATTTATGGATACTTAATAAGAGTGATAATGTCGTTAGAAACAGAAGGAAATCTGGAAAACGGAGAATGCATGGTTTGGTGGAAATTATTGGAATTAGTAATACCTACAGGTTTATTAAAAGAGGGGTATGAGGTAGAAGATATTAAAGAGCTTAGTCTGAAAATGATTGAGATAGGGGAGATATCGAAACCACAAAGAGAAGAAGCTAAGGAAGGAACCATGGATATTTCGGAAATGACTGTTAAACTTAAGCAGCAAGGAAAGATCGAACCCCAATATACATTAGATGAAGCGCTGATGGCAGAAAGCGTTAGAGTACAAGACGTAGATATGAAATTCATACAAGAAAAAATAAAAGACGAAGACATAGAGTGGTTAGAGAAATTGAAATTGCCTGGAACGATGAGGAATGAATTACCAACTTTTTCTTTCTGGGTAGTAAATAAAGAAAAGGATATCTTTTTATATTGTTTAGGAGGAAGGGGATATGGAGAATACCCTAAGTACTTTGGTTTGTATATTCAAGGTTACAATGTACAAATAGAAACATTTCTCCAACCTGGTTCACAAACAGAGAAATGGAAGCTTAATAAGATAGTTGGGACAAAGGGGTTAATGGAGCATGGATATACACCTTATAAGTTGGTGAAGTTGATAAAAGATTTGTTTAAAATATATTCTGTAAATAGGCCGGATGGAATAGGAGTAAAACAAGTGGAATTCCCACATATAGCAACACCAATTATTGTTGAGGGAGGGGAGTATGGAGAGCTATAAATATACAAGTGCTGAATTAAATCATATTAGTCAGAATTTTATAGATACAATTTTAAGCATATACTTTGAAGCAAATGATAGTGAAGCTATTTCTGAGTCACAAATTCCTGAATTTTTTTCATCATTGTATATTGAAGCGAGAGGATTTACAAGATAATAACCATACTTAATAACAACAAGGATAGCATATATAATATATATAAAATTAGGAAAAATAAGTCATGAAAAATTGACAATAAAATAAGTGTAAGTCAAAATATTTATAGATAAATATAAAAATTCAAAAGAAAATTGATAGTTGAATAAGGAGGAAAGAAATGGCATTTGTTAATGAACGTTATGTTGATGGTACTTTTACAGACCAGGATAGGGAGTTTTTGAAGTCTTATCATTTCAGTTTACCAGAGGTAATAGATGATAGGTGTGTAGTAGAAGATGTTAGTACATTATACTCTTGGACGGCAGATCGAGATAGGGAAATGTATCTTGTGATTCTAGGAGGGGATGGTTCGGAGTATGATGGTAGGTATAGGCCTTCCTATGCTAAATTCATTGTAGAAAATCAAATCGTGGATATCGAGGGAATAAGAAAGAGTTGGCGGATCGGACCACTGCGTGAGGAGAGTGCATGGACGCTACGAATTGGTGATACGAGTCACCTTACTTATAAGGGAGACATAGAGGCGCGTATGATAGAAGCGTATGAAGCCTTTGAGAACCGTTCAGCTCGCAGAAATAAGAATGAAGAAACAACATTTCAAATCATATATGACAAGAATTTACGTTCTAAAAGCAGTGTGAAGGAAATACAGGGAAATAGCCAGAAGAGAGGACGAGTTCTAGGAAAGAAGTCTACCTTTGTTGAGGAAGATATGGCTGATGGCAGCTTTACAGAAGAGGATAGAGCATTCATAGGTTCGAGTGTGTCAGGTTACCAACTTCAAGGGTGGGGAGCTCAAAATGCTCTAGATATAAGTAGTTGGATAGCAGACAGAGAGCGAGGGATCTATTTAATCGGATTGGGAGGATGTGGAGATCGCTCACCAGATCTAGGACCACCATCAAGGTTTAAACTAATTATTGGACGAAATACAGTTACGATAGATGCTAGATATATAGGTAGTGGATGTAATGGTATTGGGATAACCGAAGCATACAGGTTGCGTGTTGCGATTCCTCGCGATATCGAGTATAAAGGAGACGTTGTAGCACTTGTTGAGGAAGCCTTTGATGCAATGATTTGTGGGAAATATTGGAATATTATATCTATTAAGTATGAATATCCGGAAAAATTACAGTAGTAAAAGATGGGAGAGGGAGGAAAATAGGTGGATAGACAAACGATCTATGACGCACTGGATAGATGGATAGTTCAAGGGGGATTATCGAAAGCTGATGTGACTGGTCAAGAAGAATTTATGAAAGAAATAGGGGGATATGTGGATCAACTATCACTTGTGCCCCAAAATGATGGAGAGAAGCTTATTCTTTATTCTGGACATAATGATGAGATAGCAATGTGGAAGGCTGCGCATGCTGCATCACAAACAGAAGCAGGATATTATTATATTTCAAGTACAGAAGCAGGTAAAATGTTGAATGATGATGACTTCATAAGTAGAATTGAATTACTTTGTGAAGGTGACAAAGAGCTAATTGCAAAGTTGATGGGGTACGCTACTACGGGGCGCGATGGTGTTATTGAGAATCCACATGAAAGGTATGCAGTTGGCGAACAACTTACTTTTAATGATCGTATATCTGCTAGATTAGTGGAAAATGCAACAGGAGAAATTCTTCATTAGCGATTGAATGTAATTCTTTAACTATTGGTCAAGTAAGTGATGTTATTGATGGCAAAAGAGTATTGGGACCACCCAAGGATATTAGAGAAGTGAAAAATGCATATGAAGCATATGATATGTTAGCGAAATTGGATCCCTATAAAGTTTCGGATTTATTGGAAGCACATAAGATTATGATGATAGATTTGGTAAAGGAATCAGGTGTTTTTCGAAGTGGGGGCGTTGGCATTTATGCAGGAGAGGCGTTAATACATGCAGGAACACCGCCACAATATGTACCAGGATTAATTTCGGAGTTATTTCAATGGCTGAAAGAGTTAACGCTTCATCCATTAATCAAATCTTGTATCTTCCATTATGAGTTTGAGTTTATTCACCCATTCGCTGATGGAAATGGGAGAACGGGTAGGATGTGGCATACGCTGATATTAGCGAAATGGAAAGAGTTCTTTTTGTGGCTGTCAATAGAATCCTTAATTCATCAGCGACAAGAAGAGTATTATCAAGCTATTAATTTGGCTAATAATCAAGGCGAATCCACAGTGTTTGTAAAATTCATGCTTGAGATTATTAAACAAGTACTAGAAGATTTGACAGTGAGTGTTGCAAAGGCTGTGAATACAGATGATAAATCGCCACAAGATAGAGTGCTTGAAATACTTAAAGGAAATGGGAAGTTATCAGCTAAAAAGATAGCAGAGAAAGTGGAGTTATCTGAGCGACAAGTACAAAGATTGCTGAAAAACATGAAAGGCCAAGGAATAATCGAAAGAAGCGGGACAAGTAGATCCGGCGAATGGATTATTTTATAATACGCAGATGTCGTAGTTGTGTCGTAGTTCATGTTATGGTTTATATGATAGCTACAAACGTGGAAATTCGATGTCTAGAAATCCACGAATGCAATAGTAGAATCAGCAGAAAAATCAGCAGAATCAAGCCTATAATGAGCCAACGAAAAATAATATAGTTAAAGTATATGAAGGAATTGAGATTAATCGGATATTTGGAGCGAGTACGCAGATAGAACCAAGATGGTGGAGATATCAGAGGATGAATATCTAGAAAATACGAGGTGATTGAAATGCAGGAATATTCAAGAATAGTTATTGAAGAATATTGTAGGACACATTCGAAAACGAAGAAAAGCAAAATCTTAGGAGATTTGGTTGAACTATCGTATAGTATGGAATGTGAGGTTGAAGATTGGGAAATGATTGAGCTTTCAAAAATTATTTCAAGAGAGAAAAATCCAGAGTTAAAGGAAGCTTTGATGGATTTAGATGAATTCCTATGTGGGTAAATAATAACAGTACTCGAAATTATTCATTTGAGTGAAATGGTTGAAGGTGATAGCGAGGGAACAATATGGAACCAACGAAAAAGGATTGGAAATTATATAGAGAAAAGATAGCAGAATGGCAAGAAGCTTATATGGAAAAGCTGACACAAGAGTATGTTGCTTATTTGAAAGAAGATATATCAGCTTCAACAAAATTCTGGGAGATAGAAAAACGAATTAAAATAGACAAGAAAAAACCAGGTGTTCTTGTAGAGATGAGTAAGTCTAATATGATATGGGATATAGTGGGATTAATACATGACGGGGCTATAACGCTGGATGACCTTGCGGATTTTAGTGATGAATTAGTTGAAACGATTGAATATATTTTGAATAGATAGAACACGAAGAAGAATGATAGAGAAAAATTTTATAAAGGAGGATAATCATGGCATCGAATCCAATTTATCAACTATGTGTAGGATTAGAAGATTACAAGCCCAAAATATGGAGAAGAATTCAAGTGCAAAACAATATTACAATGGCGAAGTTGGGGTATATCATTATGACATTGTTTGAGATGCAAGCAAGTCATCTATTCTGCTTTGATGTACCAGTGTGGGAAAATTGTCGTAAGAGTATGGGTAGAGATATAGACGATGATATGTATACTGGTGTGATGGAGTTTTTTTATAAAAATCCTAATTTGAGGAAGATGCATATAGAACTACCTTTGGGAGATGAATTTGAAGAGTTCGTAGAGAATAATATTGATGCAAGCGAAATAAAACTAAGTAAAGTTGTTACAGCAGAAAATGAAACCATGTCCTTTACATACGATTATGGTGATAATTGGAAAATTCTTATACGACTTGAAAAGATTATCATTGACAAAGAGCTTCCAGGAAAAGAACTACCAAGAGTACTTGGTGGAGCCGGTTGCGGAATAGTCGAGGATTGTGGAGGTATAACAGGTCTCACAGAACTGTCGAAAGCATTTAAGCGGGGCAAAGGAAAACTATATCAAGAATATTCGCAATGGCTAGGAGTGGAAGAATTTGATTTGGCATCATTTGATATAGAAGATATGAATTATAGAGTGAAAAAAGTACCACGTATCTATAGAGATATATGAGTACGATATGGAACCGACAAAAAGATCTATGGATATTTTGTTGCGACGATATAAGAATGAATAAAAAAGTGTGTCACCACTTGTGGTACAATTTGATAAAAAAGCGACGATAAAAAGCGACGATAAAAACATCAAAAAGGTATGAACAAATTCTAGAATTTATGAGCGATGGAAAAGAATACAAAATGAAAGAAATTTGTGATTTCTTGAACCTTAAAGAAACGAGAACAAAGGAATTATTAAAGGGTCTATCAGAGCAAATAGAGCTTATAGGAAGTAATAAAGATAGAAGATATAAATTGAAATAGATCCGCAGCGATAGGTACAAAACTTGTATCAACCGCTGACGTAAAAATGTCACAGTCGATTTTATACTATCCTTCTATGGATATACAAGATGGAATTTAGCTCAGAAATACAATGTCGTATAAATATAAAACAAGAGAGGGTGAGACTAAATTGAAGGCGGAAGAATTTGAACTTATTTTAAAAGCAGGAGAAACGATTACGGTAGAATTCAAATCATGGATAAAAGCGAAAAACATGAAGGATAGGCTAGCATTAGCCGTAGATGAATTAGTAGCATTTGCTAATACAAAGGGCGGAACTGTTTATTTTGGTGTAGAAGATTAAACACACGAAGTGACGGGATGTGATGCCAAACATGATCTTCAGGGGATTATGGAGTCCATTTATGATAAAACAAGGCCACCATTATTTACTGAAGTTAGTGATTTCTATTATGAGAACAAAAGAATTATTGCTATCTCAGTTGAATCTGATGGCGTAACTTATGCAACGACTGATGGAAGATGCTTAAAAAGACTTGGAAGAAATTCTAAGCCATTTTATCCAGATGAAATGGGCAATAAATATACAGCTATTCAACATCCAGATTTTTCAGGACAAGTTGTAGATGAGAGTACGATAGATGATATAAATATATTAGAAGTATATAATTTGAAAGAAAAATTAAAATTAAGAGATACAAAATCAACGCTATCCGAAATGGATGATATGCCGTTTTTGAGAGATTTAGGATTAATTAAAGAAGATGGCGATATCGAAAAACTAACAATTGCGGGATTACTTTTTGTAGGAAAAGAAAAATCTATTATGCGACTGCTTCCACAAGCAGAGGTGATTTATCTTCATTATTCAGAGGGAAATCTTGAAGAATATGATGCGAGAATAGATATTAAACAACCTGTCATAACGATTATTGATAAATTAACAGAGAAAATATAAGCTGCAAATAAAATAGTTAATATTCAGATGGGATTATTTCGTTTAGAGGTTGCTGAATTTCCTGAAAAAGTTTTTCAAGAGGCGTTACTAAATGCAATTACACATAGAGATTATCAACATACAGGTGCTATTTATGTGAAGCATTACCCTGATAAAATAGTAATAGAAAATCCAGGATGCTTCTTAGATGGAATTACAGAAAAAAACATTATTACACATCCATCAGTACCAAGAAATAAATTAATTGCAGAAACATTACGACGATTAAAATATGTTCAGAGAACAGGACAAGGTGTTGATATTATATTTAAAGAAATGGTATCTATGGGGAAACCATACCCTCAATATCGATCATTTGACGATGCGATATCACTTACAATATTTAGTTCTATTGATGATATGGATTTTGTGAAATTTATAATTCAAGAGCAAGAAAAACAACAATATATCATGTCACTGGCAGAGGTGATGGTTTTGAGATATTTGACAGATAATAAAAAGATAGTATTGTCGGAAGTGAGTGACATAACGCAGACTCAATTAGATGACGCAAGGAGATGCTGCAATAGTCTGATTAAAATAGGACTTGTAGAAATTGTTGGTAAAGAGTATATGTTTACAGCCAAGGCTTATGAAGCAATAAAATCAGGCGTAGAATATACAAGAGATAGAACTGTGCAGTATATTAAGGCGAAAAATATGATTTTGGAATATTTACAGACCAATGATTCGATTACGAATGCAATAGTTCAAGAGCTATGTAGCTTTACCAAGCAACAGTCTCGAACTGTGATTGATAAAATGAGGAAAGAAAATTTATTATTTATATCAGGTGGAGGGAGAAGTGCTAAATACATGTTGAAATAATCATTCGAGTGGCTATTCGAGTGAAAAAATAAAAAACTCGAATAGCACTCGAATAAAACTCGAATAGAGGAATTGGTAGTATGCAAAAATATATATTGCCGAAGTTGAGTAGTTACTAGTAGAATCAGGAAAAGGACTTTGCAGATATCGATGTCATAGTTTGTGTCGTAGTTTAGCCCAAAGTGAATAGATCATTTATTCGAGTGCTATTCGAGTGAAAAAATAAAAAACTCGAATGGGAAATAATTACATGGTGTTAGTATAACATGAATTGTAAATACATCTGACGTAAAAATGTCAGCACCTTCTATCAAATCCACATAGAATTTCAAGAATTAAGAGAAAACAAACACTACATATAGTGTGATTTAGAGTTGGAAAAATACTATATATAGAACTCGGAATCGAAATGGAGTAACACCAAGAAACCTCAAAACCCTCGTAATTATCAAGGGTTTCGAGGTTTTATTTTTTAAACATAGTTATATTATACTATATAATGGAGTGAAAATGGGAGTGGTTACCCTTCTAGTCAGACTACCTTATTTACCGACAGCTCAATCTACTACATCTTATTAGCGTTATGTTTGATATTCAATACTATTTATGAAGATTAGAGAAGTCACATAGATTTATATTGTGCATTGACACAAACCTTTTCTTTTTGCTACTATTAATAGTATAAGCTAAAAAAATAAATAGCTAGAAAGGAAGTTCCAATGAAATGAAAGAGAAACGCAGTCTGAAAGAAATGGTAATACGCATGGTTTTGCTGTTGATTGGTCTTACAATTGCTCATTTAGGAGTGACTATGTTTTTAATTACTGAATTAGGAACAGATACATTTACAATTTTTGTACAAGGGCTTTCTAATTTAGTAGGAATTACGATAGGGCAGATGCATGTAATCGTGCTCTGTGTGATTACAGTATTAATGCTTGTTTTTGCAAAAGGATACATAAAAGCAGGCTCTGTAGTATGTGCAGTATGTGGTGGTTGGATAATCGACTTTTTTCTTTGGGCATTTGATGGAAGAATTAATGGTGATTCCACAATGGTGATTCGTTTTATTATAATGGCATTAGGTTGTGCAGTCTTATCGATAGGGATGTCACTGGTTATTAAAAGCGATGCAGGAACAGGACCAAACGATTTGGTAGCTATTGTTGTAACCGATAAGTTAAAACATATTCAATTCCGTTACGTACGCATTGCTTGCGATGCTATATTTACACTTATTGGCTTTTTGCTTGGAGGAACGATTGGGATTGGGACAGTGGTTGCAATTTTGCTTACAGGTCCAGTGGTTCAATGCTTCCTTCCGATTAGTGAAAGTGTTGTAGATTCAATTGTAACTCGTTATGAAGGATAAAGAAGAACTGAAAAGTGCTGACCTTGAAACTGATGTAGGAAAGCAAAAATTAAAAGATTTATTTAAATAGCAACTCAAAAAGAAAATAATATTAAAAAGCCTTGAGCCACATGAACGCTCAAGGCTTTTGGTTTATATAAATATTTTCCACAATAGTCATAGTTTACCATTTTTCAGGATATTCTAATGGACTTTTAATAATAGGTTCGTCGTATTTTAGGCCAAAAGTTTCAATAGTTACAGATTCAATGATAATAGGATCTAAAGGTTCGTTGATCTCAACGGAAGGTGATTTCTCAAGCTTTATAGGTCTAGTAGGAACTGTTTCAAACAGACGAAGCAGTTCGGCACCTTCTATAATCTTCCCTAAAATAGGGTATTTCCCAACGAGGTCAGGACAATCACGGAGAGGGAAAAACACTTCGCCACCTGCTATATCGTTTTCTCCATATCCTCCCATACACATCATGCCATATGAAATCATACGATTATCTTGAATCTTTGCTTCATTGTCTAAGAAATACTTTGCATAATCTTTACCAAAGGCAGAATAACTTAAATCAACCCAAGAACCAGGAACAATTCTTTGAATTGCATGGTTATCATAGCATCCTTTTTGAGCAAGATAAATAAAGCTGTTTACAGTATTTGGTGCAAGTTCGGGTAGAAGCTCGACTACAATCTTTTCTTTTGTGTGCATTGTAAATGTTACAATTGGATTCATTTTATTACTCCTTTACTTATTGAAATGATGAGAGAAGTATATCCTAAAGCGTGTAGAAAAGCAATAGGTTTCAGTTGATAAATGCAGGAAAAAGAAAACAAACTTGCATTTACTTTCAAATATTAAAGCGTCGAAGTATTGACGTGCTAAAAAGTATGTGCTATACTTGGTCGATAAAAATAAATGTTTTATTAAGAATGTATGTGGAAGGAAGTTTGAAACATGGAAGCATCTAAAAACAAAGAAGTATTATTGGAATTGAATAATCTTACCGTTGAATTTCAGACTATGGAAGGACCAGTTAAGGCGGTAAATGAATTATCGTACGTCCTTCATAAGGGGGAAATGTTAGGGATAGTAGGAGAAAGTGGAAGTGGTAAGAGTGTTTCTTCATTACAAACGATGCGACTTGTAACCGAATTACCTGGTACAAAAGTAACGGGATCCATTATGTATAAAGGAAATGATATATTAAAACTATCGGAAAAGCAGATGCAAGAGTTAAGAGGAAATGATATCTCGATGATTTTTCAAGAGCCAATGACATCATTAAACCCGATTATTGCATGTGGGAAACAGATAGCTGAAATTTTGATTTTGCATAAAAAAATGAGCAAAAAAGAAGCAAAAGAAGAAACAATAAAATTGATGACAGAAGTAGGAATTGCAAATCCAAAAGATCGATATAAACAGTATCCACACCAAATGTCAGGGGGAATGCGTCAAAGAATCATGATAGCAATGGCACTTGCCTGTAATCCGGGAGTATTGATTGCAGATGAACCAACCACAGCCTTAGACGTGACAATTCAAGCTCAAATATTAGATTTAATGAGAAAGTTAAACAAAGAACACGATACAGCAATCATTATGATTACTCACGATTTAGGAGTTGTAAATGAACTTTGCGATAGAATCGTTGTAATGTATACAGGAAGTGTTGTGGAAGAAGCTACTACAAAAGAATTATTTGAAAATCCACTTCACCCCTATTCAAGAGGATTAATTAAAGCAATTCCAACAGTGGGAGAGAAGAAAGCTGCACTAGAGACTATTCCAGGTTCAGTGCCAAATCCGACAGAGAAGATTGAAGGGTGCACATTTGCAGAAAGATGCGATTGTACAATGGATATTTGTAAGAAGAAAGCACCGCCAGTTGTCTTGATGGATGATAGAAAAGTGAAGTGCTGGAAATATGCACAGACAAAGGAGTAGGATATGTCAACAGAGAAAAAAGAATTACTAAAGATTGAAAATTTGAAGATGTATTTTAAGGTGAAAGGTGGCACGGTAAAAGCTGTCAATGATGTCTCTTTTGACATTCTAGAGGGCGAGACACTTGGAATTGTAGGCGAATCAGGGTGTGGAAAGAGCACGCTTGGTAAAACCATCCTTCAACTGACAAAGCAAACAGAAGGAACGATTCTATTTGATGATGTTGAATTGGCCACATTATCAAAAACACAGCTAAAAGAGAAAAGGCGTGATATGCAGATTATTTTTCAAGATCCATCAGCATGTTTGAATCCGAGAAGAAAAGTGATAGATATTTTAAAAGAGCCTTTTAAGATACAAAAAATTAAAGATAAAGAATATATTGACAAAAGAATCCTAGAATTGGTGGAGTTAGTAGGATTATCTGAATACCACCTATCTAGATACCCACATGAGATGTCTGGGGGACAAAAACAACGTGTGGGAATTGCTAGAGCTCTTGCACTAAATCCCAAATTCATCGTATGTGATGAAGCTGTGTCAGCTTTAGACGTATCAGTACAAGCACAGGTGCTAAACTTACTTGCTGAGCTACAAAAGAAACTAGGGTTGACCTACATGTTTATCTCACATAATTTAAATGTAGTTCATCACATTAGTGATAGAGTGGCAGTGATGTATCTTGGTAGAATTGCGGAGATTGCAGATGTAGAACGATTGTATGCAAAGACATACCACCCATATACAGAAGCCTTATTGTCGGCTATTCCAAAGACGAGGCAGGAGGGAAAAACAGAACGCATCATCCTAGAAGGGGATATACCAAATCCGTCTAATCCACCAGAAGGATGTTTCTTTCATACAAGGTGTAGTAAAATATGCGAACGTTGTAAGACGGAAGCACCAAAACTGATAGAAGTAGAACCAGGTCATCAAGTGGCATGCCATTTATATGATAAATAATAATGAAACTTATGTGTAAAGGAAAAGGAGAGAATTATGAAAAAGAAATTAATAGTTTTACTAATGATTGCGGCCTTAGGAGCTAGTGCAGTAGCTTGCGGGGGACCAGATGCGCCCACAGGAGATGCAACTGCAACAGAAGGCGGAGGAGATGGAACGACAGAAGTAAGTAAGGATTTAACTGTCGGTTGTGCGGTAGATATTCAATCACTAGATCCAGGAAGAGCATATGAAGTATATACATCAACTGTGATTGCAGCGACATATGATACTTTATTTAGATTCACAGCTGAATCGGAAGAACCAGCAAATAATTTAGCGACAGGATACGAATTCGCTGAAGATGCTTTGACTTGTACAGTGACATTAGCAGAAGAGGCAACATTTGCAAATGGAAATCCAGTTACTTCAGAAGATGTAGCTTTTAGTTTGATAAGACTTAAGAATTTAAAAGACAATCCATCATTTATTATGGATTCGGTAGATTCAATCGATACTCCAGATGAGCATACGGTGGTATTTAACTTGAATCAACCGGATTTAACTTTAATCGCAAAGTTAACTTATGCAGCAACATCGATTATTGATAGCACAACATTGATCGAAGAAGGAGCTACCGATGGAGAAGATGCAGCGACAGCAGACACAGCAAGTGCTGCTATGGATATAACATCATATGGATCAGGTCCTTATGTAATGACAAGTTATATTCCAGATCAAGAAGTTGTACTTGAAAGAAATGCTGATTATTGGGGAGAAGCTCCATATGCAGATTCTATTACGATCCAAGTTATGGCTGATGCTAATACACAAATGATGGCATTATCAAGAGGCGATATCGATATCGCTATGAACTTAACATTAGATACAGTGGAACAAATTGAAGGAACAGAAGGCGTTGAAATTCAAAATACTGCAACTAAAATGCTGGTATTTATGTTCATGAATATGAATTCAGAATATGGACCAACAGCAGATCCTAAAGTACAAGAAGCACTTCGTTATGCAATTGATTATGAGGGACTTCGTATGATGGCAGGAGAAGGTTCAGTGACACCAGCATCATTTATCCAAGTAGGATTTAAAGAATCTTTGGGTGAAATGACACTTGAAAGAGATCTAGATAAGGCAAAAGAACTTCTTGCCGAAGCAGGATATGCTGATGGATTTGAAATGGAGTTCCCAGTAACTACATTATCAGCAGAGGGAATTCCAATGACTGATGTTGCACAAAAATTGGCAGCAGATTTCGCAGAAGTAGGAATTACACTAAATATCCAGACAATTGACTGGAATGGTGGATATGCAGATGATTACAGAGATGGAGTATTGCCAGCAAGTGTTATGTACTGGAGTCCAGATTATAATGATGCAATCAACCAAGTTACTTTTGCAGCAGGTGACTACGTAGGGCTTCGAGCAGGATGGGAAGCGACAATGGATCAAGAGATAGCAGACATGTCTATCGCAATTAAATCATCTACAGATCCAACAACAAAAGATGCATTAATGACGGAATTACAAGAGGCTACCGAGACTTATGGACCATTTATTCCATTGTTCCAAACACCAAGTCATTTTGGATATAAGACAGGGTTAACAGGAATAGAATACTCGGATAGTTATAGAATTGACTTTAGAGCAATTGCAGCAGAGTAAGTTCAAAGATAAACAATTCAGTTCAGCCCAAAGTGGCTGGACTGAAAAAAAGTATTTTCAAGGTGGTAAATATGGATATATTAAAATTAATAATTAAAAGACTCGTGTACTTACTTATATTGATGATAGGTTTAGCGACTATCGTATTTGTTCTAACAAGACTTGTTCCAGGAGATCCGGTATCAGCAAACCTAAGTCAAAGGAATTTGAATAATCCAGAAATTGTTGAAGCATTTCGAGTGAAATGGGGACTTGACAAACCAGTTTGGGAACAATACTTACTGTACATGAAACAACTGCTCCAATTAGACTTTGGAACATCAATGAGAACAGGGAAAGCAGTAATAGACGAGTTGATTCGATGCTTTCCAGCAACATTTGAATTAGCATTTTTTGCAACGCTATTTGCATCAGTATTTGGAATATTGTTTGGAGTCATTTCAGCATTAAAAAGAAATTCGATTATCGATCAACTGGTAAGAAGCATTTCTATAGTAGGGGTTAGTATACCTACATTCTGGTTTGCACTTTTACTATTGTATGTGTTTTACTTTACTCTTGGTATATCACCAGGAACAGGGCGTCTAAGTTCTGAGTTTTTAGTTCCGAATCATGTAACAGGTCTTTATGTATTCGATAGTATCCTGGAAGGGAATTTGGCAAAAGCATGGAATAGTTTTCAGCATATGTTGTTGCCAGCGATTTGTCTTGGATCATTCTCAATGGGATTGATAGCTAGGACTACTAGATCGAATATGTTAGATATTATGTCGACAGATTACATAAGGACAGCAAAAGCAAAAGGGCTGTCTACAAAAGCGGTTGTGTGGAAGCATGCATTTGGAAATGTATTGATTCCAGTGCTAACAGTTATCGGACTTGGCTTTGGAAACTTGCTAGGTGGAACGGTATTAGTAGAACAAATCTTTTCAATACCAGGAGTAGGACAATTTGCATATCAGTCAGTTACTACTCTAGATTCGCCAGGAATTATAGGGTGTGCGATGTTGATAGCTTTTAACTATACGATGATTAATATTATCGTGGATGTAATTCATGGCATCGTAGATCCGAAAGTGAGGACTTAGAAATGTATCAAGCAATTAAAAAAATGTTTAAATCAAATATACTTTTTACAATAGGGGTAGGAATATGCGTCTTGTGGGCGATATTGGTAATTTTTGCACCAGTGATTGCACCTTATGATCCGCTAGCACAGGATTTGACTATTAAATTACAGCCGCCGTCTATGGAGCATTTATTTGGGACAGATAATTTCGGAAGAGATGTATTTAGTCGTGTGCTTTATGGTGGACGAGTATCTGTTACAGCAGGTGTTGCAGCAGTGGTAATTGCAGGACTTATCGGTAGCATCTATGGAGCGATTGCAGGATATGTAGGAGGAGTTGTTGACGATGTAATGATGAGGCTTTCAGAGTTAATCATCGCATTCCCAACACTAATCCTAGCCATTGTAATTACTTCAGCACTTGGAGCAAGCTTAATGAATACAATGCTAGCATTAGTTATTGTAGGATGGCCAACATATGCAAGGGTAATGCGAAATGTAGTAGTTTCAGTAAAAGAAGAGGAGTATATTACAGCGGCGGTTGCTCTTGGTGCGTCAAGTAAGAGAATTCTATTTCTAGAAGTAATACCGAATAGCTATACATCGGCGCTTATTATGGCAACAACTGATTTTGGAAATAAAATCTTACTGTTTTCAACACTTAGCTTCTTAGGGCTTGGTGTTGCACCACCGACACCTGAGTGGGGAGTTATGGTATCAGATGGAGTGGATTACTTCAATAAATTCTGGATTGCTGGATTCCCAGGACTTGCAATCTTCACATTGGCGATGGGGGCAAATTTCATTGGAGATGGGCTAAGAGATTTACTAGATCCAAAACTAAGAAAAAAATTATAAGATAGAAGAATCATGCCCTGCTACTAATTAAATAAAGAGTTAAATGTTCAAGAAAATGTTTAAGAAATTTCATTTTACCTCTTTTTAATATAGTAAATAGTGAGGTGTCAGAAGGTATTACTACGTTTTTAAACCGTGGAGGAATGAAATCTATGGTTGGGATTGTAGTAATTGTATATTGTGGTTATGTGTTTGCAGCAGGTGCTTTTTTTGCAGCTACATTAGGTGTTCCTGTATATGGGGAAGCCGGATATGCATTATGGAGTATGAATACATATCTCAATCCTATTATGGCTATGCTGGTGGCTTTTTTAGGAATTGGAATGTATAAAAAAGCAAAGATAACAAAGTGGTATCTCCTATGAGCTAGCTCATGTGGGAGATACCACTTTTTCTTATGGCCTGTAAATATATAATGTCATATGTTATTTTGCGTAGTTATCAAAATAGTTCTGGATAAATATAATTGGTGTAC
>CAYIYM010000022.1:0-35966 GCA_964367685.1 uncultured Lachnospiraceae bacterium | reverse complement strand
GATGAAGATGGATTCGATGATGAAGAAGGATTCGACGATGAAGAAAGATTCGACGATGAAGATGGATTCGACGATGAAGAAGGATTCGACGATGAAGATGGATTCGAAGATGAGGGTGAATTCGAAACTGAAGATTTTGCTGACAAAGATGTGTCAAAAAAATTACAGGAAGATAGAATTGATTTTGATGCAGAATTTGACAGTATTGAAGTTACAGAAGCAGTAGTAGAAGAAGAACCAGTTGTCGAAAGTGCTTCTGAAGAGCAAGATGAATTTAATGATGATTGGGATAATGAGCCTGACTTTGCAGATGAATGGAGAGAAGGTCTTGATAATGCAACGGAGTTGAATGATAAAGAATTACAAAATTTAACAGCAGAACATGTCACACCAAGTAGAATTGAAATGGCAAAAGCTGTTGCAACAGGAAAAACTGCGAAGTTACCAATTGCTGATATTGTAAAGGCGGCAGGAGGAACACTTGGACAAGATACAGGGTTTATTGTTCAAGCAAGATACGACTTAGACGCACAAAGTGAAGTTGGACTTCGAGCTGGTTTGACAGAGGAACAGAAGAAATTATTCTCATATTTTGTTCCGGTTCGAGGAATGAGTGAGCAATTAGTAGATGTACTAGAGAGAGACAAGTATTGTACAGAACGTGGCGGGACTTCAAAAACTGGGAACTTATTGATTATTGGTCATAAGGGAAATGGTAAGACCGTGTTAGCTGTAGATGTTGTAAAGGCCATTCAGAAAAATCGTAACATTGCACAAGGAAAAGTTGCTATTGTTACAGGAGATGCATTAAATAAAAAGAAAATCAGCGATATCGTAAATAAGTTATATGGTGGAGCATTAATTATTGAAAAAGCACATCAGATGAATGAGAAGACGGTTACACGATTAAATAAAGCGATGGAGAGAGACACAGGTGAAATATTAGTTGTACTTGAAGATGAGAGAAAGCCGCTTGATACATTGCTAACTTCGAATATCGAGTTCCGTAGAAAATTCACGTCCAGACTAGAAGTCCCAGTATTTATTAATGATGAACTTGTAACATTTGGTCAAACATATGCTAGAGAAAATGACTGTAAGATAGATGAGATGGGAATACTAGCACTGTATAGCAGAATAGATGCAATGCAAAGAGAGGATCATCCAGTTACGGTAGCAGAAGTAAAAGATATTCTAGATGATGCAATTGCAGATGTGAAGAGAATTAAAATGAAGTCATTTGCGAAAAAAGTATTTGGGAAAAATGAAGGAGATGGCAAGAAATTTATCTTGTCTGAAAAGAATTTTAAAAAGTAAATAAGATATAAGTTTAACAGAAGTGGAGATTTTTAGTAATAAATCTCCACTTTTTTCTAAATAAAAGTCATTTGTTTTTTATTAAAAACAAGGTATAATAAATCATATTGTTCAAAAACATAAAATAAAGATACAAGATCAATTTATAACGAATGTCATTACAAGAGGGGTGTTACATGAAGTTAAAGGAAAAGATTTTATCGTATGAAATAGGAGAGTTAGATCAATATTTGTGGGGTAAGGGAACACATTATGAAATATATAAGAAGTTAGGTTCTCATGTTGTTTCACAAAAAGGAAAAAAGGGTGTTTATTTTGCCGTTTGGGCACCAAATGCAGAGAGTGTATCTGTAGTAGGGGATTTTAACGATTGGAAATCCAATGTTTATCAAATGGAACGATTAGAACCTATGGGGATTTTTGTACTCTTTATCAAAGGACTTGGAGTGGGCGATTGTTATAAATACGCCATTAAAACACGAGATGGAAGAGAATTATTGAAGGCGGATCCATTTGCAGTACAAGGAGAAGTAAGGCCAAATACAGGCTCTGTTGTCAATAATATAGAAACATTAAAGTGGAGTGATGAGGACTGGCTTAAAAAGAGAAGAACGTGGAATTATAGAGAATCGGCAATGTCGGTATATGAAGTTCATCCTGGATCGTGGATGCGTCATATGGGATATAAAGATGATGATGGATTCTACAATTATAGAGAGTTTGCAGATAGACTTGTAAAGTATGTAAATTCTATGGGATATACACATGTAGAATTAATGGGAATCGCGGAACATCCGTTTGATGGTTCATGGGGATATCAAGTTACAGGTTATTATGCGCCAACATCAAGATATGGAACGCCACAAGATTTTGCATATTTAATCAATCAATTGCACAACCATGAGATTGGTGTTATTGTGGATTGGGTTCCGGCGCACTTTACGAAAGATGCGCATGGGCTTTATCAGTTCGATGGAGGGCCATTGTATGAATATCCGGATCCAAGAAAAGGAGAACATAAAGCTTGGGGAACCAATGTTTTTGATTATGGAAGAATGGAAGTTACAAACTTTCTAATTGCAAATGCATTGTATTGGATTGAACAGTTTCATGTGGATGGATTACGCGTAGATGCAGTTTCATCTATGCTCTATTTGAATTATGAACGTGAAGATGGTGAATGGATAGCAAATAAATATGGTGGCTGTGAAAATCTAGAAGTAATAGAGTTTCTTAAGCATTTAAATAGCATTGTGCATGAAAGAAATCCTGGAGCATTAATGATTGCAGAAGAATCGACAGCATGGGAACGTGTGACAACGGAAGTAGAGCATGGTGGATTGGGATTTGATTTGAAGTGGAATATGGGATGGATGAATGATTTTACTGAATATATGAAGTTGGATCCATTGTATAGAAAAGATAATCATAACAAATTAACATTCTCTATGATGTATGCATACAGTGAACATTATATGCTAGTTCTATCCCATGATGAAGTAGTGCATATGAAAGGCTCTATGTTACAGAAGATGCCAGGATTAGGAATTGATAAATTCCGTAATTTAATGGTGGGATATGCATTTATGATGGGGCATCCTGGAAAAAAATTATTGTTTATGGGTCAGGAATTTGGACAAGGTAGAGAGTGGAGTGAAAAGAGAGAGTTAGATTGGCACCTACTTAAAATAGATATGCATAAGTACGTCCACAAATTCACAAATGACTTATTGCTTCTCTATAAAAATTCAAGTACACTACATGCGACAGATGAATTGGAGAATGGTTTTTATTGGATTAATGCGAACGATAATTATAGAAGCATTTATAGTTTTGTAAGACAAACTGCAGATGGTAGCAAAGGATTATTGTTTGTATGTAATTTTACTCCAATGGAACGAGCAGATTATAAGGTAGGAGTTCCAAAAGCAGGCAGCTATAAATTGGTGCTTGATAGTAGTAAGAAAAAATATGGTGGAAGTGGAAAAAACAGAAAAAGAATATATAAGAGCAATCAAGGGGAATGTGATGGACAAGGTTATAATTTGGACTATCCATTGGAACCATATGGTGTAGCTGTATTTGAATTTTAGACAATAAAAAAGAAAACGAGTCGAGACTTGTTTTCTTTTTTATTATAGTTATCTAAAGGAATGAGGGGGATGATAATTAAGCTATCACTTAACTATCTAAAGCTAGTATAACGAGAAATAGTGTCCAAAATATGTCAACGCAATTAATAAAAGATTAAATTGCTAAAGATGTGGTTAAAAAAACGTGAATATTGATACAAATGGTACCATTTTGGACGAAATAAAATAAATTAACTGAATAATGCTGTTATTAAACCAAAAATTCAGTTAATATAAAGTTGAAATTAAGCTTTATTTAACGTAATTCATTGACACGTTTTATAAAAAAGAGTACCATACTTGTAGAGGAACTAGAAAAAAAGAATTGTGCAAATTGATTGTGACAATTAATGAAAAGAGGAAAGTATATGACTAAATTGACCCGAGTTTTAAACGAAATGAAAGCACAGAATGTACCACAGATGATAATTTCAGATCCGACATCAATTTTCTATTTAACAGGTGCGTGGATTCACCCAGGCGAAAGATTACTCGCATTGTATCTAAATGTTAATGGTAACCACAAAATAATGATAAATGAATTATTTCCACAGAAAAAATCCCTTGGAATTGATATTGTATGGTACAACGATGTGCAAGATGGTGTTGCAATGTTAAAGGAGTATGTAGAGACAGATAAGGTAATGGGAATTGACAAAGCATGGCCAGCAAGATTCTTGTTAAGATTACAAGAATTAGGCGGTGGAAGCAGTTTTGTAAATGGATCTCTTATAATAGATAATATTAGACAAGTAAAAGATGAGAAAGAAATTGAATTAATGCGTGAATCATCTCGTTTGAACGATATGGCTATGGAGAAGTTAATAGAGGTTGTAGGCGGAGATCACACCGAGAATGGGCTTGCAAGTATTGTAATAAACAATTATAAAGAACTTGGTTGTGAGGGAGTTTCTTTTTCTCCGATTACAGCATTTGGAAAAAATGGGGCGAACCCTCATCATACAACAGATGAAACAAAAGGAAAATATGGTGATAGTGTTGTGTTAGATATTGGTGGATTTAAAGATTTCTATGCATCTGATATGACAAGAACTGTGTTCCTTGGTGAAGTTTCAGAACGACAAAGAGAAGTATACAATGTAGTTTTGGAAGCACAATTACGTGGAATTGCTGCTGCAAAGCCAGGAAATCGAATGAAAGACGTAGATTTGGCGTGTAGAGATTATATTACAGAACAGGGCTTTGGACCATACTTCACACATAGAACAGGGCATTCTTGTGGATTAGATAACCATGAGTTTGGCGACGTATCTTCTGTTAATGAGGATGTAATTAAAGTGGGACAGTGTTTCTCTATTGAGCCGGGAATTTATTTGCCAGATGAGAGCATTGGAGTTCGTATTGAAGACTTAGTAATCATTACTGAAGATGGATGTGAAGTGTTGACAAAATTTACGAAAGATATCATAGTAATTCCTTTTAACAAATAGTTCAAAGGTAGTTTGGAGGAAGTAAGTTGAATGATATGACAGTTGGCAATCCGATAAAGCAGGTTGCAATATTTGCCATTCCTATCTTGTTAGGGAATTGGTTTCAAAATTTGTATAATATTATTGATAGTATAATTGTGGGGCGTTATTTGGGCGTGGATGCACTTGCATCAGTTGGGATGACGGGATCAATTGCATTTTTGGTAATAGGATGGATTGTTGGGCTTACAAATGGATTCGGAATACTAATATCCCAAGCGGTTGGTGCGAGAGAAGAGAAGCGGTTACGTCATCTTGTAGCCATGTCGGCATATATATGTGTCGCATTTGCAATTGCTATGACCGTAGGATTAATTTTTGCAAACGAATGGATTTTGGAATTGATGAATACACCCGATACTATTTTCGAAAATACTAAGAAATATATCGGTATTATTTATGCAGGGATTCCAATTTCTATCTTGTATAATATGCTAGCGTCTATTTCTCGTGGACTTGGGGATAGTAGGACTCCGCTGTATTTCTTGATTATATCTTCCGTTTTAAATGTAATCCTAGATTTCGCTTTTATTGTTTGGATTCCATTTGGTGTTGCAGGAGCAGCTTATGCCACTGTGCTGTCGCAAACAGTATCAGCAGTGTTATGCTTTATATACATATATAGGAAGTATCCTCAAATTCGATTTACGAGAGAAGATGCAAAATATAATAATGGAACGATTATGAGATTAATGATTATGGGAATTCCAATGGCATTACAATTCTCTATTACAGCAGTGGGAACCATGATTGTTCAGGGTGCGTTAAACAAATTAGGAGCAGTGTACATAGCAGCCTTTACATCTTCTACAAAAATTCAAAATATTTTGATACAAATTCCGATCGCAATCGGAGCGGCCTTGGCTAACTTTACTGGACAAAATTACGGTGCAAATCGTTTGGATCGTGTAAAGAAAGGTGTGAGCGCTAGTCTTATTCTAGTCACTGTTTATAGTATACTCTCTATGGCGTTTGCTTATTTTGTTGCCCCTAATACGGTTACGATATTTGCAGATGATCCAAGTGGTGAATTAGTCGCAATTTCAAGTCAATACTTTCATATTGCATTATGGTTTTATGTACCATTAGGAATTATTTTCGTATTCCGCAATACATTACAAGGACTTGGGAATGGAATTGTGCCTATGATTGGTGGAATATGCGAATTGCTAGCAAGAGGGTTGACTGTATTTTTGCTATTTGACAGCTTGAAATTTGTAGGAGTTTGCCTTGCAGAACCATTTGCATGGATTTCTGCGCTGATACCGCTCATTCCTTACTACATATACTACATGCGTAAAGTTGAAAGAGAATAAGTAGGAAGAGTTTAGGTGGTAAATTAGTAAGATATAGGAATAGATGATAAGATTAGAAACAAGTGGAGAATTAAAATGAGATTAAGAAATATACCAAGAGCAGATGAATGTATTGCAAACCATGAGAAATCTATTACAGAAGAAGGGATGAAGCTTCAAAAAGGAAAGTGGAATGAAGCGTTTGGAAATGATCATCCGATTCATATAGAAATTGGAATGGGGAAAGGGCAATTTATTTTGAACTTGGCGAAGCAAAATCCTGAAGTTAATTATATAGGGATTGAAAGGTACTCAAGTGTGTTGTTAAGAGCATTGGAAAAATATGATAGCGAAGAATTCGAGGGTATAGAGAATATTCGATTTATTTGTATGGATGCACGAGAGTTATCCCAGGTATTTGAAAAAGAAGAAGTAGCTAAAATTTATTTGAATTTCTCGGATCCATGGCCGAAATCAAGACATGCGAGTAGACGACTTCCTTCGAAAGAATTTCTAGCTAGATACAATGAAGTATTGGCAGAAGAAGGTGTAGTTGAATTTAAGACGGATAATAGAGGATTGTTTGAATTTGCCTTAGAAGAGGTAGAGGAAGCGAAATGGAATCTAGTTGCCCATACATTTGATTTGCATCATCATGAGACAATGAATGCGGGAAATATTATGACAGAGTATGAAGCGAAATTTTCTGGAATGGGAAATCCTATACACAAATTAATTATAAATAGAATAAAATAAAAACAAAACCTCAAAGATTATTCTTTGAGGTTTTTCCATACTTGATAGGGAATATTTACATTACCTTTTCCGCTTCCTAATTGAATGTTAGGCTTATTTAAACCGTGAAAGTCAGAACCACCAGATTGCTTTAGATGATACTTTTTTGCTAATAAGCGCATACGTTGTTCGTCGCCGTGACGATTCATAGCATAAATAACTTCCATACCATCAAGTCCACACTTAGCGAGCTCAGACACGAGTAAATCTAATTCGTTAGATGAAAGATTATAGAGAAGTGGATGGGCGAGCACCGCTTTTCCACCGCCTTCATGAATGAGACGAATTGCTTGGAATGGTGTGACCTTTTCACGAGGAATAAAACAAGGTCCATCGTCGCCTATATATTTTTCAAAAGCATCATTTAGATTCGAAATATATCCTAGTTCTAATAGAATTCGAGCAAAATGAGCCCTTGTCCAGATGGTGTCGTCGAAACGTTCTTGCATCATTTCTCGTGTGATATATAAACCTTCTTCACAGAGTTTGGCCATCATTTTGTCATTTCTTAGATCTCTTGAGTCTTGAAATTGAAAGAGACGTTCTTGAAAATGAACATTATTATGTTGAATGCCAAGACCCAAAATATGAATATCTCTACCACAATAAGAAGTAGAGAATTCAATACCGGGAATAATCTCTAATCGAGAACCTCTTTCCTTTACGGCATTCATTGCTTCGTTGATGCCCTCAATGGTATCATGATCTGTCAATGCGAAAGCGCGAAGATTCTTTTTGATTGCTAAGTCCACAAGCTCCGTGGGTGATAAGGTTCCATCAGAGCAAGTAGAATGAACGTGTAAGTCAATCAAATCAGTCATTAATTTTCTTGCCCTAATTTTATTGATTTTTCTGTTGCAGCTTTCACACAATCCATAACTGCAAAACGCATTCCGCCACGCTCTAAAGCTTCGCAGCCCTCGATTGTTGTTCCGCCTGGAGAAGTTACCATATCTTTCATTTGTCCTGGATGCATTCCGGTTTCTAAAGCGAGTTTTGCGGTGCCTAATACAGTTTGAGAGGCAAGTCTATATGCTGTTTGGCGAGGAAGTCCTTGCTTCACAGCACCATCTGCCATGGCCTCAATAAACATTGCAACGTAAGCAGGGCCGCCACCACTTAATCCACAAACTACGTCCATTGCCTTTTCTGGTACCCATTCAACGATCCCAATAGAATTAAAGAGTTGTTCAGAAATTGATTTTTCTTCGTCAGTAAACTGTGTGTCAGATGAAAATGCAGAGGCACACTCGAAGACCATGGCAGGTGTATTTGGCATAACACGTAATACACGAACATTTCCTTCTGCCATATTTTCGAGAGAAGTTGTTGAAATTCCAGCTACAATTGAAATGACAGCTTTTTGATCTAATGCATCGCCAACTGAAGCTAATGTTGCGGCAGTGTATTGTGGCTTTGTGCAAAGAAGAATAATGTCGCTGTTTGTCACTAACTCTGTGTTATTGGCGCATGGAATGGCTCCCATTTCTGTCATGCGTTCCATTGCCGCAGGAATTACATCATATACAAATACATTTGCAGGGTTTAATACTCCACTAGCAATCCCGCCTTTTAAGATAGCGCCCCCCATGTTTCCACATCCGATAAATCCAATTTTTTTTTGAATCATTTGAAATCTCCTTTTTGATAATCTGGTTTAGTTGTTAATTTGTTCATGAATCTCTTTTGCTTTTACAAGAAGAGAAGAATCATTTATTAAATAAGTTGCTCCATGCGCCATACATGTGGCGGCGTAGAGCATACCCTTATGTCCAATGCCCATACCAACCTGTGCAGTTGTTGCCCAATGATGTAAGGCAGTCCCACGGCACATGCAAGCAGCACTTAGTGTGATGGTGGGAACGACATGACTAACATCAGCTACATCGGTTCCGATGGATAGTATGACTGGTGCGGCTTCAAGTGGTTCTAACCCTAAAAAGTAAACACCGTTATTTTGTAAATTTGCAGATTGAGATATTTCCTTCGCAAAGGTATATTCGCTTTCTGTATAAGTTGGTACATCTATTTCACTCATTGCTTGATAGAATGTATTTGTAAGAATCGGATTCACCTTGATTTCTTTGCAAGATGAAATAAGTTCAATCTCAACTTTTGTATCTGTCATTAGTGCTGCGCCATGGGCACAATTGTCTACACGTCTAGAAGCGTCATCTCTTCGTTTGTGTGCAGCGGCACGAATAAAATAGTTGGTTTCCACATAGTCCGGAACTATATTAGCTGGCGCTAAGGCAGACTTGTATGCATAATGCATGCGTACATCATCGGCAACGTGTTCCCGCAAATAATTCACGCCAACATTCATGAGTTCGGCGGCATCGAGTGCACTTCGTCCTAATTCTGGTGATTTAGAGGCGTGGGAAGTGCGTCCATAGAATTTGTAATTCTTGATATCGATGGCCTGCCAAATATCATTGCTTACACGATTGCGGTCAAATGGATGCCACGTAATTGCAACATCTAGATTATCGAACAGTTTATGCTCGTTCATTATGATTTTCCCAGAAAGAATTTCTTCGGCTGGGCAACCATAGCAAATGATTGTAGCAGAACAATCTTCGGTTTCTAAGTATGCTTTTAATGCGCAAGCAGCAGCAACCGCACCGACACCTAATAAATTATGTCCGCAGCCATGTCCTGAGCCCTCTAAAGGGGATTGGTCTGTACATACAGATTGTCCAAGACCAGGTAAGGCATCATATTCGGCGAGGAATCCCAGCACAGGTGGCTCGTCAGATATGGAAAGTGTTTTGCTTGAAGTATGACTGTAAGTTGCAATAAATGAAGTGGGCATAGATTCTAGTGCTTGTGTCACCTGAAATCCTTGTTCTTTCATATAGTCTTTTAGCAATTGGCAGGCGATTGATTCTTCGTAAGCCAATTCCGGAGTCTGAAATATTGCATCAGAAAGCGCGATTAGAACTTCAGTGTTTTCGTCAAACCAATTTCGGATATTAGTAGATAAATTCATGTTTAAAAGATCTCACTTTCAAAAGGAAGTAATACATCGAAGTATTCTTGGCCGAATAATTGGATGTATTCAGCAATTACTGGTTCAATAATGTCAGTTTGAGCACTTGGGCTATAATTCTGAAGGAATTTGCAACCAGTGTAGTACATATGGGCAGTGTGATAATTGAAATCCTTCATGAATCTAGAGCCTAAAGCTTGCTTTTTGGCCGCTAATGCTTCTAGTTCTTCAGTAGTCATGTTTGCTTCCCAATCAAACTTACAGCATTCGCCACCCCAACTCATTGTAGTACCAATAATTGTACAGACATAGTCTGGATTAAAACCTTGAAAAACTGCGTTATCAACAACTTCACAGTAATGCTTGCCATAATCTAATAAGTCATGTTTTCTCCAAGCTTCGCACCAAGCGCACTTAGAAATATAAGTTTGTAGAGATGGCTCCCCTTGTGTGATGCCGAATGTCATTTGACCAGGATAGTTAGGTTTCCATTCGCCATAAGCTTGGTTATTAATAATAGAAAGATCGTCTCCGTTAGCGAGTGCGGTTTTTGCCATACGAGCGCCGCGTTCCTTTCCATAGAGGGCAGCGAGTTGTTGAGCTACTTCGGCGCCGTCTTCTCCATATGCTTCAAAAATATACTTTGAAAATAGTGCATATAAGGTTGCGTGGTGTTCTATTTGGCATAATGTTTTGTTTTCCATGAGTATCATCCTCCTTAGTAATATAGGAATAGTATACTCCTAAGACGCCAAAGGGTCAATATGAAACAGACTGTAGTCTAAGTTGAATAAAAAGCGGATGCTATTGGTTTGGCATAGTATATAAACTGTAAAACAAAATATAAGAAAATAATAAGAAATGAAAAAAACAACTTGAATTATTTATGCTATAGTGATATACTGTGTAAGCAGTTAGAAGAAACTAACATGCAGCATGACGACTTGAAAAGGAGGTATCCCATGACATTAGCAGATGCAGAAGTAAATAATACCTATATTGTAATGCGTGTAGATGGCAGCGAGAAGATCAAAAGATTTCTAGTTACCTTGGGTTGTTATGAAGATAGTGATATCACATTAATTTCGAAGTTAGGTGAAAATTATGTGATTAATATCAAAGACGGTAGATATGCAATAGATCAACAAATTGCAGAAAGTATTTATCTCTATGATTAGTTAGGTGTGTAACACCTAATTTTTTAGGTTGAAAGTTAGTGGATGCTAACGAATTAAGCAAGGGAATAAAGGAGAAAGTTTATGAAAATTGCATTGGCAGGAAATCCTAATAGTGGAAAAACGACGCTATACAATGGGTTAACAGGAAAAACGGAATACGTAGGGAACTGGGCAGGAGTTACAGTAGAAGCGAAGAAGGCGCCATTAAAAGCGCAATATGCACATGGAGAAGCAAATGTAGAAATAGTTGATTTACCAGGTGCGTATGCAATGTCGGCTTATACAAGTGAGGAAGCAATCACAAGTGATTTTGTGAAGAAGGAAAATCCAGATGCTATCATTAATATTGTAGACAGTACAAATTTAAGCAGAAGTTTGTTTTTTACAACTCAGTTAATCGAGCTTGGAATTCCAGTTGTTGTTGCATTGAATAAACAAGATATATTAGATAAAAAAGGAACAGTTGTAGATGTTGCAGCGCTTTCACGGGAACTTGGATGTAAAGTAGTACAAATTACAGCTACAAGTGAAAAAGGATTTGCGACACTTACAAAAATGGCAATGAATCTTGTTAAAGAAAATGCAGGTTCTGCACCAGAGATTAAGGTAGTGACATATTCAAAAGAAGAACAAGAAGCTAATGACAAAAAGAGACATGAAAAAGTAGATGTTATTGTTAAAAAATGTGAGAAAAAACAAGTACATTCAACAGAAGAAACATTCTCGGATCGTGTAGATAAAGTTGTAGCAAATAAATTCTTAGGACTTCCTATTTTCTTTGTAATTATGTGGGGCGTATATTGGTTTTCACAACAAGGTTTAGGAGGATATTTATCAGGATTGTTAAATGACGTAGTATTTGGAGAAGTAATTCCTACAGCTGCAAATGATTTCTTTGCAGGAATGAATACATCACCACTACTTCAAGCATTAATCGTTGATGGTATGATTGGAGGAATTGGAGCTGTATTAGGATTCTTGCCTCTTATCATGGTGCTTTTCTTCTGTATATCATTATTAGAAGACAGTGGATACATGGCACGTGTAGCGGTAGTTATGGATCGTTATTTCAAAGGAATTGGCCTATCAGGAAAATCAATCATCCCAATGATCGTTGGTTCAGGATGTGCAATCCCTGGGGTTATGGCAACAAGAACAATTGAGAATAAGCATGAGAGAAGAATGGCTTCTATTTTGACACCGTTTATTCCTTGTGGAGCAAAGCTTCCAATTATTGGATTGTTTTCAGTAGTGTTCTTCCCAGAATCTTCATGGGTAGGACCAAGTATGTACATTCTTGCAATTGCTTTAATTATAATAGTAGGTTTGATTCTAAAGTCAATATTTAAGGTAGAAGCAAGTAAATCAATCTTTATTATGGAGTTACACGAATATAAGATACCAAGCCTTAAGTTGGCAGTATTGTCAATGTTAGATAAAGCAAAACACTTTATTGTAAGAGCAGGGACAATTATTCTTGTGTGTAATACAGCGGTTTGGTTTGCTCAAACATATGACTTCTCATTTAATGTAGTAGAGAATGCAAATGATAGTATTTTGGCAGCATTAGGAGGCACAATTGCTCCAATCTTTATTCCATTAGGATTTGTGGGATGGCAATTAGCAGCATCAGCAGTAACTGGATTTATTGCGAAAGAAAACGTAGTTGGAAGTTTGGCAGTTATGTTTGCGGTATCAGAAGAAGTATTAAATTCAGCAGCAGGGAATCCTTTAGTAGAAGTAGCAGGATTAACAGCAGTAACTGGATTAGCATTTATGGTATTTAACTTATTTACACCACCTTGTTTTGCAGCGATTGGTGCAATGAATGCAGAAATGAAGAGCAAGAAATGGTTAGGAATAGGAATTGTAACTCAACTCTTCACTGGATATATCGTGGCAATGATTATTACACAAGTAGGAACATTTGTAACAACAGGTGCACCTGCAGATGGTTTACTTGCAGCAATTGTAATTCTAATCTTGACAATCTTAGGATTATTATCTCTTAAGAAAAAAGCAGATAAAAAAATGGCGGAACATGTAAATAGTACAGCGAAGGCATAAAAAGAAAGAAGGCTCTATGGGAGATTTTATAGCGATAGGAATAGTGGTTCTTATATTGGGAATAGCAATTGTGAAAATTTATAGAGACAAAAAAAACAATGTGTGTGGCTGTGGAAAATCTTGTGGTGGCTGCCCAGGAAGTTGTGAACAAAAAGAAGAATAATTTAAAATTATGAGTAATAAAAAACGAGACTTTACTAATGATAGGAGGGTCTCGTTTTTTGTGTATTGTCAAAAATATAACAAATAATCTGAATTATTAAATGTTGAAAGTTGTATTGAATGAAAACAATAAATGTGATATTCTAAATTCATAAGACTCGGAGAAAACAAAGAGTTGTTAAAACAAACTTTAAAATGGAGGAACAGCAATGAGAGTAGGATGTGTAAAGGAAATTAAGGTCCAAGAGTATCGAGTGGGGATGACACCTGGTAATGTTGTAAGTTATATCAATGCAGGACATGAGGTGTGGGTAGAGAAAGACTTGGGTATTGGTTCTGGATTTACAACAGAAGAGTATGCGGCAGCGGGAGCACAAATTAAAGAAACAGCAGCGGAGGTTTGGGCGAATGTCGATATGATGATTAAAGTAAAAGAGCCATTGCCAGAGGAGTATCCATTATTTAAAGAAGATTTGATCTTATACACATATTTGCATATTGCGGCAGATAAGCCACAGATGGATGCGCTTATGGAATATAAGGTAAAAGGTGTAGCATATGAGACATTGATGGAGAGAAATAGAACGTTACCACTTCTTGCACCAATGAGTCAGATTGCAGGGCGCTTAAGTGTACAAGAAGGGGCGAAATATTTAGAGAAGCCATTTGGTGGATCAGGTGTGTTGTTATCTGGAGTTCCAGGAACACCAAAGGCAAAAGTTGTAATCTTAGGAGGCGGTGTTGTTGGGACAAACGCTTGTAAAATTGCCGTAGGTATGGGTGCGGATGTTGTAATTACAGATATCAATTTAGAGAGATTGACTTATTTAGATGATATTTTTGGGGCAAGAATTCAAACTCTTTATAGTACAGATGCAGCAATTGCAGAAGCAGTTAAAGATGCGGATTTAGTTATCGGTTCTGTTTTAATTCCGGGGAAAGCTGCTCCGAAATTAATGAAGAGAGAGTATTTAAAGACTATGAAGCCAGGATCTTTAATTGTTGACGTGGCTGTTGATCAAGGTGGATGCTGTGAAACAACAAAAGTAACATACCATGACAATCCAATTTATGAAGTGGACGGAGTTGTACACTACTGTGTTGGAAATATGCCAGGAGCTGTTCCACGTACATCTACAATTGCATTAACAAATGCGACATTGAGATATGGCTTAGAAATCGCGAATAAGGGATTAGAGCAAGCTTGTAAAGATAATGATGTTATTTTCTCTGCAATCAATACATATGGCGGAAAATTGACATGCAAGAACGTTGCAGATAGTTTTGAAATGGAATATGTTGATCCGAAGACATTGATGTAAATTCAAAATCTATTCCAATGAAAAGAATATTGAGATAGTTAATGTGTAAAATAGAGGAAGATGTCTGTAATAATCAGGATGTTTTCCTCTGTTTTTATGCGTAAAATGAAATTTACAGCTAAGAAGGAACAAGCTTATATTAGAAGGTGGACGTTGCTAGAAGCAAACAGGAAGAAAACAAGAAAATGTTAATAATTAAATTGGGAATGAAGATTGACGATAATTAAAAACCTTGATAAAATGAAAAAAAGTTCTTTACATGAAATCATAATAGTTTACAAATCAATAAGCAGGAGGAATAGGGATGGTTACATTAACATTTGCGGAACAAGTGAAATTGATACTTAGTAGAAAAGGAATGACGATTAAACAATTAGCTGAAGAAATTGAAGCAGTAACGGGAATGAAGATGTCAAGACAGAACTTAACACAACGTCTTGGACGAGATAACTTTCAAGAAAAAGATATGCGTATGATTGCAGAGATTTTAGGGTGTGGGTTTTATTTGAGTATTATAGAACCAATGGGTGAAGTTACGGAAGAAAAAGCGGTGAAAGTAGAGTCGACTGTAGAACCGATTGTGGAACCGATTGTAGAGAAAATTGTAGAGAAAGTAGTGGAGAAAGTCGTAATAGAGCAGTCGGTTGCACCAACTGTAAATAAAATTGAAAAAGTAGTACCAATTTCTAGATCAAAAGGTGTATCTGAAGAGGTAAAGAAAAATGTTCGCGAGCTAACAGTTGGCGAATTGACAAAACCGACAGATGTGGCACCAGATAAAGAAAAAGGCGAAATTAATCCTTACACAGGATATGAATATAAGTCGAATAGCGTACGTGTGCATCCAACAAGAATTGGCTATGTACAGGTGTATGATAGAAAAGATCATAAATGGAGTGAAATGACGGAGTGGGCTTTCCTTGGATATCAGGAAAAGCAGAAGATGGAACTTGGAAAAGCGTACGAAGAACCAACATACTTAGATTAGGAGTGGGATATGAGATGGAGTAAGTTACTGGCAGGAAAACGACAACGACTTTCTTTTCGTGGGCAGAGCTACAAGAGCACTGATTTGCGAAGTGAATTTGAAAAGGATTATCATAGAATTATAGGGAGCGCATCTTTTCGCCGTTTGCAAGACAAGACTCAAGTTTTTCCGCTAGATAAGAGTGATTTTATTCGAACAAGATTGACCCACTCGTTGGAAGTGTCAGCGATTGCGAAATCTCTTGGTCAAAATATCGGGGAGAATATTTTGGTGTATAAGAAAGATCCAGAATTCTCATTGAAAATGAAAGAAGATATCTCTAATATTCTGCAGTGTGCAGGGTTAATCCATGATATTGGAAACCCGCCTTTTGGGCATTACGGAGAAGAAGCTATACGTAAATGGTTTCAAGTCCACTTGCAAGAAATAGAATATAATGGACAAAAAATACATGATGTTTTATTACCGCAAATGCGTGAAGATTTATACCATTTCGAGGGGAATGCACAGGCTCTAAGGCTAGTAACGAAGTTACATTTTTTAGTTGACGAAAATGGAATGAACTTGACTTATGGATTACTAAACACCATTATCAAATATCCAGTTTCTTCATTAGGAATCGATAAATCAACAGGAAATATAAAAGATAAAAAGATGGGATATTATTATGCTGAGCGAGAGATTTTCGAAGATATTCAAGCAGAAACAGGAACGAGAGGGCGTCGCCATCCGTTAACGTATATTTTGGAAGCGGCAGATGACATTGCCTACAAAACTGCTGATATTGAAGATGCATTTGTGAAAGGGTTTATCTCATATCATACCTTGCGAGAAGAACTGCGGATATTGAAGAAAGAACTGGAACAATCAGGGGATTTGACAGGTGGAAAAATCGATCCATTAGAGGTGTTGGACCGTCAATATGAGCGAGGAATGATGAGTGGTGTGAAGAAGCTAGAGGAATATGCAGTGCGTAACTGGCTTGTTCGGATACAAGGTTTTATTATTGGGTGCGCAACTTTTGGGTTTACATCTAACTATAAAGCAATCATGAATGGAGAATACACAAAAGATATTTTCTATGGAACTTATGGTGAGAAACTAATGGATTTACTTGGAGATATGGCATATAGGCATGTTTTTTCCTCCAATGCGATATACAAACTAGAGGTAAAAGAATCGGTGGTTCTTAATCATTTGATGAATTTGTTTATGACTACAATATTAAAGTATGATACAGAGGCAAAGCTAGACCCGTTAGATATTCGTATCATGTCCTTTATTTCAGATAACTATATTAATATTTATCATCATCATGCGCAAGGAAAGAGTGAAGAAGAAAAGTTGTATTTGAGGCTTTTATTGGTTACAGACCATGTGTGTGGGATGACAGACAGTTATGCACTTAGACTATATCAAGAAATCCAAGGCCTATAGCATCATGTGATAGGGATGAGTCTGAGTATAGTATCCTTGAGAGTTAGAGTGAAGGGGTTTGATAGATGATAACCAAAGATGAAAGATTTATGAAAGAGGCGATAAAGCAAGCAAAAAAGGCTTATGAATTAGAAGAAGCACCGATTGGTTGCGTTATAGTTTATGAAGATAAAATCATTGGACGGGGGTATAATAGGCGTACAATCGATAAGAATACTTTAGCTCATGCTGAGTTGATTGCAATTCGCAAGGCAAGCAAGAGGATGGATGATTGGCGATTGGAAGAGTGTACGATGTATGTAACTTTAGAACCCTGCCAAATGTGTGCAGGTGCGCTGGTTCAGTCGAGAATGAAGCGTGTCGTAATAGGGTGCATGAACCCGAAAGCAGGATGTGCTGGTTCGGTGGTGGATTTGCTACAAGTGCCAGAGTTTAACCACCAAGTAGAAAAAGAGATTGGAATTTGTGAAGAGGAGTGCAGTTCTCTTATGAAACAATTCTTTCGAGAGTTGAGGGAAAAAAGAAAAGTGAAAAAGTTGACTTCTTGTACATAATTTGCTATAATTATAATTCGTGCAGCCGGGGCGGTAGCGGTGCCTTGTACCCACAATCCGCTATAGTGGGGGTGATGTTACATGGAGGGCTTCGTTTTGTGAAGCTGCCTCAGAAAAGTGGCGTTGATACGCGGGTCTTACGCGACGGAAATCTATGAACCGTGTCAGGTCGGGAACGAAGCAGCACTAAGTAGAATCTTTCGGGTGCCGTAAGGGTGCCTGGGTTGAGTTAACTAGCTGAGTAACGTTTGGGGAATTAAGTTCGAAATGTAACGCACGAAAAAAATAAGAAAAAACTTAGATAATAAGTAGGTACATAGCATTCGCTTCTCTTGAAGTGAATGCTATTTTATTGTAAAATAAAAGGAGTGGGCTGATAAAGTAGATAAGTTTTGTTCACTTAAAGAAGCGAAATGTTTGAAAGAGAAAAGGAAGATAGATGAAGATCTTATTAACAGCAATTAATGCAAAATATATACACTCTAATTTAGCAGTATACAATCTGCAGGCTTATGCAAAGCAATATAGCGATAACAAGATGGCAAGGGTGGAAATAGCAGAATATACGATTAATCAGCAGTTCAATGATATTTTAATGAATATTTATGAACAGAAACCAGATGTGATTGGTTTTTCTTGTTATATCTGGAACATTGAATTTGTCAGAGATTTAGTAGAAAATATTGGAAAAATATTACCCCAATGTGAGATTTGGCTTGGTGGTCCGGAAGTTTCTTATTGTGCGAAAGAACTGCTGGAAGAGCTGAAAGTTATAAAAGGTATTGCAATTGGTGAAGGAGAAGAGACTTTCAAAGAAATTGTGGAATACTATGATACAACAAGGGAGCAGCAAGAACTTTCGAATATAAAAGGAATTGCTTATAGGGCGCCAAATGGAGAAGTCAAGATAAATGAACAACGCGAAATTATGGATTTGACGAAAGTTCCATTTGTATATGAGGATATTACAGCCTTTGAACACAAGATTATTTATTATGAGTCTAGCCGAGGGTGTCCATTCTCGTGTAGCTATTGCCTTTCGTCAATTGATAAGAAGTTGCGATTCAGAGATACAGAAGTGGTAAAAAAAGAAATTGGCATTTTCTTGGAACACAAAGTAAAGCAAGTAAAATTTGTGGATCGAACCTTTAATTGTGATCATCGCCATTCTATGGAAATTTGGTCATATATTAAGGAACACGACAATGGAATTACAAATTTCCATTTTGAAATTGCTGCAGACTTATTGACGCAAGAAGAGATGAATTTGATTGCATCTATGAGAAAAGGATTGATTCAGTTAGAGATTGGTGTTCAATCAACACATTTAGAAACAATTCGTGAAATTAAGCGTGTGATGGATTTTAAGCAAGTATGTGAAATTGTGGAACAAGTACAACGCCAAGAGAATATTCATCAACATTTAGATTTGATAGCTGGATTACCGTATGAAACACTTGAAATTTTTAAAAAATCTTTTAATGACGTGTATCTACTCTATCCAGAGCAATTACAACTTGGCTTCCTAAAAGTCTTAAAAGGCTCCTATATGCATCAGAAGCGAGAGGACTATGGATTGGTATATCAGAGTAAGCCACCTTACGAAGTCCTATTTAATAATTGGATGTCCTTTGATGATATATTATTGCTCAAGGGTGTAGAAGAAATGTTAGAAGTATACTATAATAGCGGACAGTTTGTAACTACAATGAGGTTGTTAGAGTTAGAATTTGAAACCCCATTTTCAATGTATGAGCAACTAAGTGAATATTATGAAGCAGAAAAACTTAGGGTCGGAAAGCATACGAGAGTAGCAAGGTATGAGATATTGTTTAGGTTTATTAGCAATGTAATTGGCGGGGAAAGCAAAGAATACTATCAATCTTTGGTCTATGATCTATTTCTGCGTGAACAGGCAAAAACGCGACCTGATTTTGCAAAAGAGTATCAAGTAGACAAGGAATTGGTTCGTAGATTTTTTGAACAAGAAGAACAAGAACGCAAGTATTTAAAGGGGTATGAGGCATTTGACAAACGTCAAATGAGTAAGATGACACATGTGGAGCGACTTGGTGGCAGACATATCTTGTTTGATTATAAAAATCGAAATCCATTAACAAATGAAGCTACAACGTTTGTGATTGAAGAAGTAATGGAGTTGAAATAAGGAGGCATTGAATGAAGAAACGTACCTTGGAAATTTTGGAACGGTTAGATCAGGTATATGGAACGGAAATGATATGTTATTTGGACCATGAGAATCCTTTGCAGCTACTTATTGCAACAATGCTCAGTGCACAATGTACCGATGCGCGAGTGAATATTGTTACGAAAGATTTATTTCGAAAATATCCTACAGTAGAAGCATTTGCAAATGCAAATCTAAAAGAATTAGAACAGGATATTAAACCAACAGGATTTTATCACAATAAAGCGAAAAATATTATTTCGTGTACGAAGGACTTGATTGCAAAGCACGACGGAGAAGTTCCGAGAGAATTAAATGATCTGATTGCTCTTGCGGGTGTCGGAAGGAAGACGGCAAATGTGATTCGTGGCAATATTTTTCATGAACCAAGTGTGGTAGTCGACACCCATGTAAAGCGAATATCGAATCGATTAAAGCTTACAAAGGAAGATGATCCAGAAAAAATTGAACAGGACTTGATGAAAGCCCTGCCGAAAAATCACTGGATTTTGTACAACATACAAATCATCACATTTGGGAGGGCTATTTGTACGGCAAGAAGTCCAAAATGTCAGGAATGTTTCTTGCAAAAGTACTGCAAAGAGTATAAAATAAAATGATATGCATTAATAAACAAAAAATAAAATAAAAAGAGGTAGAATATGAATTTTCACAATAAAAAAACAAAAAAAATAATTTCAATTATAGTTATGTGTGTAATTGTAGCAATGGTTGCTACAGCGTTATTGCCAGCATTTATGTAGAGAAGTGCAGGAGGACGAATGAAAGAAAGAGAAGAGAGACTTCTTGAATATAAAAAAAGAAGAGAAAAGCGACAAGCAAAGGGCTCTAGTAAGCTAAATTCAGAATCACGAGTTTCCGAACAAGAGCGCCCAAGGAGAAGTGGGGCAGAAAAAAGCAGGGTAGAAAAAAGTGGGGCAGAAAAGGATAGCACAGAAAAAAATGCAATGGTGAGAAGTGCTCCGAGAAAGAATCTGCCAGCAAAGAGGACAACAAAGAAGAAAAGAAGATACAATAAGAAGGCGGTAATGATCGCAGCTAGTATTGCAATTGCCATTGCCCTCATTGGGGGCGGTGTTACTTGGTATTTAAACGACTATGTAAATCAATTTGCTGAAAATGAAATAGCAAAAGGAATTTATATTGGTGATAAATCGATCGGTAATATGACAGAAGAAGAGGCGCTAGCAGTGATTGATGAAATTGTACTTGAAAATCAAACGACTTCATTAACTTTACTCACTGCAGAGCCAGTAGTGTCTGAATTTGTTGTTCCATTATCTACATTAGGATTTAAACAAACCAATGGTGAGAAGATCCTGAAGGAAGCGGTAGAGTACGGTAAAAAAGGAAATATCTTTTCGCGCTATCAAGAATTGAAGAATTTAGAAGAAAAGAAATATGTTCTTGACTTAGAATATGCTTTGGATTCGGAAGCAATTGAAACCTATATTGTGACTACTTATGCTGAAGTTCAAACACAGCCTGTAAATGCGTCGATCACTATTGAAAACGGTGTTATTGTACATAATGGCGGAGATCATGGTATGGTAGTAGATATTCCAAATGCTACGAAGTTGATTGAGGAATTTGTGGTAGAGAACTATACGCAAGAGGGACAAAGTATTACATTACCAGTTACAACTCAAGCACCGGAAATTACATCGGAATCATTGGCAACTATCACAGATGAATTAGGAAGTTATAAAACGCAAGCATCAACTTCAGGTGGAAGATATAAGAATTTATTACGTGCTACAGAATTGTTAAACGGGAAAATACTTCAACCAGGCGAAACCATTTCTGTTGCACAATCAACACAACCATATACGGCAGATAATGGTTATTACCAGGCAAATTCTTACTCGAGTGGAGAGGTTGTACAGTCTTATGCGGGCGGTATTTGTCAGATATCATCTACTATGTATAACGCAATATTGTTGGCGGAACTAGAGGTTGACCAACGACAAGCCCATTCTATGACGGTTTCTTATGTGCCAGAAGGACGGGATGCTGCGATTGCTGGAGATTATAAGGATTTGAAATTTACAAATAATTATGAAACGCCAATTTATATACATGCAAGTGTATCGTCGGGAAATGTTGTGATGACCATTTATGGGCAGGATAAAAGAGCAGAAAATAGAGAAGTTAAATATGAAAGCAAGGTAATAAGTGTTGCAGACCCAGCAGCTCCAAAATTCAAAGCAAATTCAAGTTCTGCAATTGGCAGTAAAACAAAGGTGAGTTCTGGATTTACTGGAAAAACAGCAGAGCTTTGGAAGTATGAATATGTTGACGGGGCCGAAGTAAGCAAAAGTAAGGTGAATACAAGTTACTATAATGCCTCAGGAGCAACCTATTCAGTTGGAACCAAATCAAGCTATCCAGAAGCGACAGCGTTAGTTGTTGCAGCTATTAATTCAGGAGACGAAGGTAAGATAGATTCTGCAATTGCACAAGCCAAAGCCTTGATCGCAGAAAAAGAGGCGCCTCCAGAGCCAGAACCAGAGCCAAATCCAGAGCCGGAAACAGAGCAAACACCAGATTCATCGACGGATGGATCGACTGCTTCTGAAGATTAAGTAGTGCAAAAGAGGGAGGCAGAATGAAAATAGGAAATGTTTCACAAACTGTATTAAAAAGATCTGTTTTGAAATTATTAAAAACAAAACGAAATGAAGTGATGGTCGAACCATCAGTGGAAGAAGTGTGTTCTGGAATTTCCGTGGATGAAAAAAAAGGAATTCTCTTTTCAGGAGCAAGTGTATTTGGGAATGAGAAAGATCTAGGAATATATGGAATAGCAAAAACTTTGAATGATATTACATCACGAGGAGCGGAGGCGATTGGAGTGGAGGTAGAAATTCAACTGCCTCCACATGCTTATGAGTCAAGGCTTAATACCATGATGAAATATATGGAATCAGCATGTGCAAAAGAGAATGTGCAAATCACAAGGGTAAAAGTAATCACAAACCCGATGGTACGATGTGCATTTGTTCATGTGACGGCGATTGGAAGTGTGGAGAAGGATGCAATCATCCAAACATCGAAAGCGAAGGCGGGACAAGATATCGTATTGTTGAATGATGTAGGGACAGAAGGTGCATTACGTATCTTAGATGCGAAGCGTGATTTGTTGCAGAAGCGATTCATTCCAGCTTTTTTTACAGAGTTGGAAAATACAAAAAAGCAATTAAATATGATAGGAGCATTGAACGTTGCAATTTCAAGAAATCCAAGTGCGATTCATCAAATCGGAGAAGGTGGAGTTTTGGCTGCGCTATGGGAACTTGGAGAAGCTGCTAAGGTTGGGTTAGAAGTAGATTTACGGAGTATGAAAATACGACAAGATGTCATTGAGATCTGTGAGTATATTGGTGTAAACCCTTATAAACTTAGCTCGACAGGGAGTGCTCTTATTGTTGTGGAATCTGGAGTTGACCTTGTGCAGGCTCTGGAAAAGGCAGGTTATCAAGCAGCTATCATAGGACAGACAAGAGATGTAAACCAGAGGGTCATTCTAAATGGAGAAGAAAGAAGATTTTTGGAGCGTCCAGATTTAGATGGATTATGGAAAATATACGAGGAGCAGGAGAATTAGATGATTAATATAGTATTATTTGAACCAGAGATTCCTGCAAATACGGGAAATATAGGAAGGACTTGTGTAGCAACAAACACAAGACTTCATTTGATCGAACCACTTGGATTTCGATTGACAGAAAAAAATTTGCAACGTGCAGGAATGGATTATTGGAAAGATTTAGATGTAACAACATATATAGATTATCAGGACTTTCTAGAGAAAAACCCAAAAGCGCGAGAAAAAATGTTTATGGGAACGACAAAGGCAAAAAACGTATATACAGAAGTGGCATATGAAGATGAATGTTATATTATGTTTGGGAAAGAAAGCGCTGGTATTCCAGAGGAGATTCTGGTAGAACATAAAGAATCTTGCATTCGAATTCCGATGATGGAAGAAATTCGTTCTTTGAATTTAGGCAACTCTGTAGCCATCGTTTTGTATGAAGCATTAAGACAGACGGATTTTAAATCGATGCAAAGAGAGGGAGAATTGCATCATTATCAATGGGATAAAAATATAGAAGATAATTAGGACGAAATGGTACTAATTTGACAGAACCGTTATTTTGTTATATGATAAGGAATACTTGTAAATGAACGACCAATAAAAATGGTGGTAGTAATTGAGGTAAATTAATGGAACAATATATTATAAAAGGCGGTAATGCATTAGTAGGAGAAGTAGAAATAGGTGGAGCAAAAAATGCTGCCCTCGCTATTCTTTCAGCAGCTGTAATGGCAGATGAACCAATACTAATAGAGAACTTGCCAAATGTAAACGATATCAATGTATTATTAGAAGCAATCGAAGCCACAGGAGCGTCTGTAAACAGAATCGATGATCATTCGGTGGAAATCAATGGTAAAACAGTGAAAGATATGTGCATTGAATATGATTGCATAAAGAAAATTAGAGCTTCTTATTATTTCCTAGGGGCATTGTTAGGAAAATACGGAAAGGCAGAAGTTGCACTTCCAGGAGGATGTAATATAGGAAGTCGACCAATTGATCTCCATATTAAGGGATTTGAGGCACTCGGAGCAGAGGTAACTATGAGTTATGGAACAATTCGAGTGGAAGCAGAAAAATTGAAAGGCTCTCACGTTTATTTTGATAAAGTAAGTGTTGGAGCAACAATTAATGTTATGATGGCAGCAGTGTTAGCAGAGGGACGAACTGTATTAGAAAATGCAGCTAAAGAGCCACACGTTGTAGATGTAGCGAACTTCTTAGCTAGCATGGGCGCAAATATACGTGGAGCGGGAACGGATGTGATTCGTATTATTGGAGTGAAAAAGCTTCATAAGACAGAATATTCAGTAATCCCAGACCAAATTGAGGCAGGCACATTTATGTATGCGGCAGCAGCGACACGTGGAGATATAACTGTAAAGAATGTTGTGCCAAAGCACTTGGAGGCAACGACTGCTAAGTTACTCGACATTGGCTGTGAAATTACAGAGTTTGATGATGCAGTAAGGGTTGTTGCTACAAAACGATTAAAATCGACAAATGTAACCACACTACCATACCCAGGATTTCCTACTGATATGCAACCCCAAATGGGTGTTGTTTTGGCTTTGTGTACTGGAACAAGCACAATTACAGAGAATTTATTTGAAAATAGATTTATGTATTTGGATGAATTAGCACGAATGGGTGCTAAAGTGAAAGTTGAAGGGAATTCTGCAGTTATTCAAGGGGTAGAAGGATTTACAGGGGCGCAAGTGAGTGCTCCCGACTTACGTGCAGGTGCAGCACTTGTTATAGCTGGGTTAGTGGCAGACGGCATAACAGTTGTAGATGATATTGTATATATTCAAAGAGGATATGAACGTTTTGAGCATAAGTTAAGAGATCTTGGCGGCGAGATTCAAAAAGTATCATCAGAGAAAGAAATTAGAAAATTCAAATTAAAAATATGCTAAATCTTATTCAGAGCAGTGGAGATATCAAGGATCTATGAAGCTGCGGCAACCCCATTTTGGAAGGTGCCAACCTAAGCGAGGAATCGAACGATAAGAGTGCACGATTATTTAAAGATAAAAGTCCACTTTTTAGGTGGACTTTTTTTGACATTATAATGAATAAAACTTATAATGTAGATAAAATGAAAGTTAGATATAGTGAGAAGTAAAGATAAAATGGCATCAAGTGAAAATGCTATATAGAAAATCAATGAATGAAAGAGAGAAAAATTATGGAGAAATTATTATTTACATCAGAATCAGTTACAGAAGGTCATCCAGATAAGATGTGTGATCAAATATCAGACGCAATCTTGGACGCATTATTAGAGCAAGATCCTATGAGTCGTGTAGCGTGTGAGACTGCAATTACGACAGGATTAGTGCTTGTAATGGGAGAAATTACAACAAATGCTTATGTAGACATTCAAAAAATTGTTAGAGAAACTGTAAAAGGGATTGGATACGATAGAGCTAAATATGGATTTGATGGACACACATGTGGTGTAATCACATCAATTGATGAGCAGTCAAAAGATATTGCTATGGGTGTTGATAAGGCCCTAGAAGCAAAGGAACACAAGATGTCTGATGAAGAAATCGAAGCAATTGGAGCAGGTGACCAAGGTATGATGTTTGGGTATGCAACAGACGAGACAGAAGAATTTATGCCTTATCCTATTTATCTTGCGCATAAGTTATCAAGACGTTTAACAGAAGTAAGAAAAAATGGTACTTTAGACTATCTGCGTCCAGATGGAAAGACACAAGTTTCGGTAGAATATAATGAAGAGGGTGTTCCTGTAAAATTAGATGCAGTTGTGTTATCGACTCAACATAGTGAGACTGTAAGCCAAGAGCAGATTCACGAAGATGTGAAAAAGCATATTTTCGATGTAATCCTTCCAAAAGAATTATTAACAGAAGATACGAAATATTTTATCAATCCAACAGGTAGATTCGTAATCGGTGGACCACATGGAGATAGTGGTGTAACAGGTCGCAAGATTATTGTTGACACATATGGTGGAATGGCTCGTCATGGTGGTGGAGCATTCTCAGGAAAAGATTGTACAAAAGTAGATAGATCTGCAGCCTACGCAGCTCGTTATGTAGCAAAAAATATTGTTGCGGCAGGAATTGCAAAAAAATGTGAAATTCAATTATCATACGCAATTGGAGTAGCACAACCAACATCTATTATGATCGAAACATTTGAAACAGGTAAGATTGACAATGATAAATTGGTTGAGATTGTAAGAGAGAACTTCGATTTACGTCCAGCTGGAATCATTAAAATGCTGAATCTAAGAACGCCAATTTATAAGCAAACAGCAGCGTATGGACATTTTGGAAGAAATGACCTAGATCTTCCATGGGAAAAATTGGATAAGGTAGAGGATTTAAAAAAGTATTTATAAGAGAAAGTGATAGGAACTAGAAACTGTTGTTAAGGAGTGTTGGGAGGACCTGGTATGAAAAATAAAGTTAAGTTCCAAGGACAGTTAAAGCTTTATATGCAATGGCCAGTGATTATGTCACTTTTACTGATTGCGCTTAATGTAAGGATTTATTTTATCGATAGATCAGCAGGCTATTTCACAACAGGGTTTGTCCTTGTTTATATCTTGGTTGTAGCAATCTTATATTTCTACAATAGAGAGATTATTGTGTCAGATTTGATTGAATTTGCGAATCAATATGGAAACACGCAAAATCAATTGTTAAAAGAATTGGACGTTCCCTTTGTTCTTGTATTAGAAGATGGTAAGATTATTTGGAGCAACGATGCATTTAGAAATAAGATTAGCGAATCTGGGCGAAAGCAAAAATATTTGAGTGAATTAATTCCAGAATTAAATCGAAATTCATTTCCAAAAGACGATGATGGACACCTATCCTATCAAGTAAATTACCGCGCAAGAGAATTCACGGTAGAATTGAAAAAAACCCATGTTCTTAGTGATTCAGATAAGTTTATTAACCTGAAAAAAAATGAGCACTTTATTGCAATTTCTTTCTTTGATGATACAGAAATTAATCAGTTTGTAAAAGAAAAAGAAGAAGAGCAATTGATGGCAGGCTTGATATATATTGATAATTATGATGAAGTGCTAGATAGTGTAGAGGAAGTACGCCAACCATTGTTAATTGCATTGGTAGAGCGTAAAATCACTCAGTATATTGGTAGTTTGAATGGTATCATCAAGAAACTAGAAAAAGACAAATTCTTTATTGTTATAAAGAGAAAGCATTTTGCACTAATAGAAAAGGATAAGTTCTCCCTGCTTGAAGAAGTGAAGGGCGTAAGCATAGGTAATGAAAATACTATAACCCTTAGTGTCGGGTTAGGGATGAGTAGAGATAGCTATGAGCAAAGTTATAATTATGCTCGTGCTGCGATTGACTTGGCTCTTGCGCGCGGTGGTGACCAGGCGGTTATTAAGACGAATAAGGGAATTACATACTTTGGTGGAAAGCGAGAACACATGTCAAAAATAACACGTGTAAAGGCACGTGTAAAGGCAGAGGCATTACGAGAATTTATTGTGAACAAAGACCAGGTAATGACTATGGGACATAAAATGGCTGACGTGGATTCTTTTGGTGCGTGTATCGGAATTTATAGAGCAGCCACAGCCCTTGGAAAGAAAGCATATATAGTGATTGATGAAATTACGACATCGGTACGTCCATTTTATGATGCATTTGTAAGTAGTTCGGAATACCCAGATGATATGTTTATATTCCCAAGTGAAGTAGATGATTATATTACAGAAAATACGATGGTAGTAGTTGTGGATACGAATAAGCCAGTGATGTGTGATTGCCCAGAGTTATTGAAAAAAGGGAAAACAATAGCAGTTTTAGATCACCATAGGCAGGATAATACGATTATCGAAAATGCAGTATTATCTTATATTGAGCCGTATGCTTCGTCTACTTGCGAAATGGTTTCCGAGATTCTTCAATACATTACAGAGAATGTGAAGTTACGTGGAATTGAAGCAGACAGCTTATATGCAGGAATTACAATCGACACGAATAACTTTATGAATCGAACAGGTGTTAGAACATTTGAGGCGGCGGCATTCCTGCGTCGCAATGGAGCTGATGTTACAAGAGTTCGTAAGTTATTTAGAGATGATATGGAATCCTACCGTGTAAAGGCAGAAGCAATACATAAGGCAGAAGTATATCATGATTGCTATGCCTTTGCGAAATGCGCATCAGAGCATGTAGAAAGTCCAACGATTTTAGGTGCTCAAGTTGCCAATGAATTATTGGATATAAGTGGGATTAAAGCCTCATTTGTATTTACGGAATATAACGACAGTATTTACGTGAGTGCACGTGCTATTGATGAATTAAATGTTCAAGTGATTGCTGAAAAACTAGGTGGCGGCGGTCATATTAATGTTGCGGGAATTCAATTCCCACGAACGACTAGTAATGAAGCGATTAGAAAAGTAAAAGAAACATTAGATGATATGATACAAAAGGGAGATATTTAAAATGAAAGTAATTCTATTAGAAGATGTAAAGTCAGTTGGAAAAAAAGGGGAAGTTGTAACAGTAAATGATGGATATGCAAGAAATGTAATTTTTCGCAAAAATCTAGGAATAGAAGCAACATCGAAGAATTTAAATGATTTAAGATTAAAAAATGCAAATGATGATAGGAAGGCAGCTGAATATTTGGCGGAATGCCAAGAGTTGGCGAAAACAATTGAAGCTGGAAAGATTGAGTTATCAATTAAATTTGGAGAAGGTGGAAAAGCATTTGGTTCTGTTTCTTCAAAAGAAATTGGTGAGGCAGTTGCAAGTCAAATGAACTTAGAAGTGGACAAGAAAAAGATTCAATTAAAAGAAGCAATCAAGACTAAGGGAACACATACTGTACCAATCAAAATTCATCCGAAGGTAATGGCAGAGTTGAAGGTGATTATTACAGAAGTATAGGAGGATGAAGCATGGATGAGGCTCTCGTTAAGCGAGTACTACCAAATAGTTTAGAGGCTGAGCAATCAGTTATTGGTGCCATGTTACTGGACAAGGATGCTATTTTGACAACGTCAGAAATTCTACACAAAGATGATTTTTATCAGAATGTGTACGGAATTTTATTTGAAGCGATTGTGGAATTGTATACAGAAGGAAAGCCAGTTGATTTGATTACGTTGCAACAACGTTTGAAAGAAAAAGAGGTTCCGCCAGAAGTGAGTAGCCTTTCTTTTGTAAAAGATTTATTAGATATGGTTCCCACTTCGGCAAATGCAAAATATTATGCTGAAATCGTTTCGGAGAAGTCCATGCTTCGGAAGTTGATTCGATTGAATGAGGAGATTGCCAATACTTGCTACCAAGGAGCTGAACCTCTTGAGGCAATTATGGATACGACAGAGAAGAAGGTATTTGATTTAATTCAAAGCAAAGGTGGCGGCGAATATGTACCCATTAAAAATGTTGTATTGAATGCACTAGACAAAATTGCTGCAGCATCAAAGACCCAGGGGACAGTCACTGGTATTCCTACAGGTTTTATTGACTTAGATTATAAAACGGCTGGATTACAACCATCAGATCTTATTCTAATTGCTGCAAGACCTTCAATGGGTAAGACAGCTTTTGTATTAAATATTGCACAACATGTTGCATTTGCAAGTCAAAAAGCAGTTGCGGTATTTAGTTTGGAGATGTCAAAAGAGCAATTAGTTAATCGTTTATTCTCTTTAGAGGCGCAGGTGGATGCACAATTACTTCGTACTGGTAATCTAAAAGATGATGACTGGGAGAAATTAATTGAGGGTGCAGGAACTATCGGAAAATCTAGATTAATTATCGATGATACGCCAAGTATTTCAATTTCTGAAATGCGATCAAAGTGTAGAAAGTATAAATTGGACCAAGGATTAGATTTAATTATTATTGACTATTTACAATTAATGTCAGGAAGAGCTGGCGGACGAAGCGAATCCCGTCAACAAGAAATCTCTGAGATCTCAAGATCTTTAAAGGCTTTGGCAAGGGAGTTGAATGTACCTGTACTTGCTTTGTCTCAGCTAAGTCGTGCAGTTGAGCAGCGACCAGATAAAAGACCGATGATGTCAGACCTTCGTGAATCTGGAGCTATCGAGCAGGATGCGGATGTTATTATGTTTATTTATCGTGACGATTATTATAATAAAGATACGGATATCAAAAATGTTGCAGAAATCATTATTGCAAAACAACGTAATGGTCCAATTGGAACAGTAAGTTTGGCATGGTTACCAAATTATACAAAATTTGGTAATTTGAAAAGACAGGATTAATGATTTAGAAACAATATAAAAATAAAAACCAACTAGAAGATTAAAAAGAGTTTGCTAAAAAATTCTCTTTTAAACATACTAGTTGGTTTTTGTTATCTTAAAAATAGGGCTTATAGGTAGCCTGTTATTGGTTAAGGAAGATGAATATGGCGGTTATTTATAGAAAATATCTTGCAACGCAGGATTATCCAAATTATCTTCTGTGACCCAAGTGAACCCAGTGTCAATCATTGATTCATTTCCCTGATTTGTAGCAGCGCGAATAGATGCGATTATTGTCGCATATCCTATTCCATAAGGATTCTGAATAATAAGGCCATCAATTTTACCATCTTTCATAGCTGACACTTGATATTCGCTTCCATCAATACTAACGATTGATAGATTGTCATAATCTACAGAAATATCATCTAATATGGAAATTATTCTTTGAGAGCTAGATTCATTTGTAGTAATGATACCGTTGATGTTTGGTTGTGTTGTAAGGATGTGTGAGATTAATTCTTCCACGCTAATATTATCTGCAATTTCCTTTAGCTCGGGATTGAGTTGAGTATTTTCGCCAGTGGCAGGATCTATGTCACCATCTGTAGAAGCTATATCATCTAGCGGTGTGCTTGGAGTAGACTCATCATTAGGTACAATTATAGTCTCGGAAATATCAGGGTGTAATTGCTTCGCCATCTCTAATCTAGGAGCGTCTAAATCATCTAAAGATAATACGGTTACATTTGTAATATTAGGATAATTCGAGGTTAGAGTCTCGGAAATACTTGCTTGTCGTGTAAGCCCGGTAGAAGAAGTAGAATCATGTGCAATGACTAAAACTTCGCCTTTTTCCTCCATCATGCTTGCCAAATTAGTGGCGGCAGTAGAAGAGGCTGCTTCATTATTAGTGGCAACTAAAGTTGATAAATTAGTATATTGATTGTTAGAATCAAAGGCAACAACAGGAATTCCGTTTTCTATTGCTTGATCAAATTGAACTTTGAAAGCAGTAGCATCTAATGTGGCAATGGCGATAGCAATTGGGAAGCGAGCTAATTCGGCATCTAAGATATTGATTTGTTCATCAATTAAATCAGGAGTGCTTGGGGCGCTATACTGAAATGTAATTTTATCACTGCCGGTATAGCCTAGTTCCTCATTGATTTCATCTATTGCGGCTTGCGCACCTATTTGAACTGTGTTCCAAAATGGTTGTTCTTCCTCCATTCCAATGATTGAGATATAAGACCCGGGTTCAGGGTTGAGCCCAAGTATATTGCTATAAGCTGTTGGTTTAATAAGATCAAGACAATATTGATAAGGTTTTAAAATAGCAGCGTCTTGATTAGGGTGTGCAGAACTATTATAAACAGCTTCTTCAGGTGCAGGGGTACATGCGGTAAATAATAAAGAAGTACTTAAGATAAATGGAATTAATCCTTTATATAATCGTTTCATGTAAGAAATCCTTTCTTTTTGTGTTATTATATTACATTGATACTATACACTAAAAATGTGAAAAAAACACGCATAATTTCTTAAGAAAGGGTTCATTGTTTTTTGAAATGCATTTTGTATACAATAAAATACAATGAAAAATTTGTTATTTTATTGACGATTAGAAAAAATGGGATATAATAAGGTTACGAAACAAGTTAATGATTTTACATAGGAGGATAAGCACATGGCACAAAAATGGCATGAAAACTGGGAAGGCTTCAAAACAGGAAGATGGACAAAAGCATCAGTAAATGTAAGAGACTTCATCCAATTAAATTATAAAGAATACACAGGAGATGATTCTTTCTTAGCTGAAGCAACACAAGCAACAAAAGAATTATGGGAACAAGTCTTAGATTTATCAAGACAAGAAAGAGAAGCAGGCGGAGTATTAGATATGGATACAAAAGTTGTATCTTCATTGACATCACACGCGGCAGGATATTTAAATAAAGACTTAGAAACAATCGTGGGATTCCAAACAGATAAACCATTTAAGCGTTCTATGCAACCATATGGCGGTATTAGAATGGCACAAAATGCATGCAGCGAAAATGGATACGAAGTAGATCCAGAAGTAGTTGATATTTTTACAAAATACAGAAAAACTCATAATGCGGGAGTGTTTGATGCATATACACCAGAAATGAAAATGGCTAGAAAATCTGGAATTATCACAGGTCTTCCAGATGCTTATGGGCGTGGTCGTATCATCGGAGATTACAGACGTGTTGCTTTATATGGAACAGATTGGTTGATTGAAGATAAGAAGCATCAATTAGCAACATCACTAGTAAGAATGACAGCTGAGAATATACGTCTTAGAGAAGAACTATCAGAGCAAATTCGTGCACTTGGTGAATTAAAGCAATTAGGAGATATTTACGGTTTAGATATTAGCAAGCCAGCAGGGAATGCACAAGAGGCAATCCAATGGTTGTACCTAGGTTACTTAGCAGCTGTTAAAGAGCAAAATGGAGCGGCAATGAGTCTTGGGCGTACAACTACATTTATTGATATCTACATCGAAAGAGATTTAGAAAGAGGATTAATTACGGAAGAGCAAGCGCAAGAATACATGGATCATTTCGTGATGAAACTACGTTTAGTAAAATTTGCTCGTACACCAGAGTACAACTCATTATTCTCGGGAGACCCAACATGGGTTACAGAAACAATTGCAGGTATGGGTACAGATGGTCGTTCATTAGTAACAAAATCGTCATTCCGTGTACTTCATACATTACATACATTAGGTACATCACCAGAGCCAAACCTAACAGTACTTTGGTCTAAGCAATTACCACAAAACTTTAAGGAATACTGTGCGAAAATGTCAATTGTATCTTCATCAATCCAGTATGAAAATGATGATCTTATGAGACCGTCACACGGGGATGATTATGCAATTGCGTGTTGTGTATCTTCAATGAGAGTTGGTAAAGAAATGCAGTTCTTTGGGGCTAGAGCAAACTTAGCTAAGTGTTTATTATATGCAATCAACGGTGGTGTTGATGAGAAGATTCAAATGCAGGTTGGACCTAAATTCATGCCTGTTACAGGGGAATATCTTGATTACGATGATGTAATGATGAAATTTGACGATATGATGGAGTGGTTAGCGGAGTTATATGTTAATACATTAAATATCATTCATTACATGCATGATAAGTATAGCTACGAAAGAATCCAAATGGCATTGCATGATAGAGAAGTAAAACGTTATTTCGCAACAGGAATTGCTGGATTATCATGTGTAGCTGACTCATTAAGTGCAATTAAGTATGCAAAAGTGAAACCAGTTAGAGATGAATCAGGATTAGTAGTAGATTATGAAATCGAAGGGGATTTCCCAAAATATGGTAACAATGATGATCGTGTAGACGATATTGCGGTAGATTTAGTTCGTACATTTATGGAGAAGATCCGTAAGCATCATACATATAGAGATGGAGTACCAACAATGTCAATTCTTACAATTACATCAAATGTTGTATATGGTAAGAAAACAGGAAACACACCTGATGGAAGACGTGTAGGAGAGCCGTTAGCACCAGGAGCGAACCCTATGCATAGAAGAGATACAAAAGGGGCATTAGCTTCACTAGCATCTGTAGCAAAAATTCCATTTAGACATGCACAAGATGGTATTTCAAATACTTTCTCAATTATTCCAGGAGCCTTAGGTAAAGAGGATCAAATCTTTATGGGCGAGTTGGATTTAGATAAAGTGGAGGAGTGTGGAAATTCTGCTTGCAATATCCCAAATTTAACACAAGGATTGGACGCTGAATAAAAACATAAACCAAACAAAATAACAAAAATGAAAAGGAGAACAATTATGTCAGTAAGTAAACATCAAATCGACAACCTAGTTTCTATGTTAGACGGATACGTAGAACAAGGTGGACATCACTTAAATGTAAATGTATTTACAAAAGAAACATTGTTAGATGCACAAGCGCATCCAGAAAACTATCCACAATTAACAGTGCGTGTTTCAGGATATGCAGTTAACTTTATCAAATTAACAAAAGAGCAACAAGATGATGTAATCTCAAGAACATTCCACGAAGGTATGTAATATGGTAGAAGGATATATTCACTCAATTGAAAGTTGTGGTACAGTGGATGGTCCAGGAATAAGATATGTAATCTTTTTACAAGGATGCCCATTGCGATGTCAGTACTGTCACAATCCAGATACATGGAACGGAACAGGTGGCACAGCAATGAGCGTCGAAGAAGTGTTGGAAGGGTTTTACTCAAATCTGCCGTTTTATAAGACAGGAGGAGTAACAGTAACAGGTGGGGAGCCTATGTTGCAGATGGAGTTTTTGATCGCATTGTTTAAAAACTTAAAAGCTCATGGGATTCACACCTGTATTGACACTTCTGGGATTGTTTATCAAGATAGAAATCGTAAATTTATGGATCAACTAGAAGAATTATTGCCGATGACTGACTTGGTTATGTTAGATATTAAACATATTAGGCCAGACCGTCACGTTGAATTGACAGGATTTAGTAATGAGGGAATATTGGCATTTGCTAAATATTTAGATCGAAAAGGGGTCGACACTTGGATTAGACATGTTATTGTACCGGGAGTAACATTTTACCGTGAATATTTGGAAGAACTTGGGACATTTATCGGTACATTAAATAATGTAAAAGCACTTGATGTTTTGCCATACCATTCTATGGGGGTTACAAAGTATGAAGAGTTAAACATTGAATATCCTTTGCTAGAGACACCGGATGCAACCAAAGAGGAAGCAAATGCGGCTAAAGAAACTATTCTACAGGCGTATAAGTTGCGAAAACAACTTGAATATTAAAGTAAGATGTATTACACTAACAATAGTTAGGGTAAGTTTAACTATCTAATAATAAAGAAGGAGGAAGAAAACATGGCATATAATATTACAGATGCATGTGTAAGCTGTGGAGCATGCGAGTCAGAATGTCCAGTAAGTGCAATCTCTGAAGGAGATGGACAATATGTTATTGACGCTGATACTTGTGTAGATTGTGGAGCTTGTGCTTCTCAATGTCCAGTAGGTGCAATCGAAGAATAAGGTTTGGTTTATTAAAAAAATCAATAGTGTAAATAAGAAAAGTAGAAGGAATTCGATGTACTGAATTCCTTCTACTTTTTTA
>CAYIYM010000021.1:38514-41251 GCA_964367685.1 uncultured Lachnospiraceae bacterium | reverse complement strand
TTGCAACACCTCTTCTCCCATATTAGCAAATGTTTGCGCTGCATATGCCCTTGTCAACGATTTATCTTCTAAAACTGGATAAGCTTCTTTGCGAACTCCATCAGTTTTGAATTTGTATCCATCAAATTCACCTAGCAAATAGTATCCATCAGCTGACCAAAACACCCACTTTGTTTCTCCGCTAACTTGATCCCTTATACAAAACAAATCAGGACACTCCCACATTCCTTCGCATGTAATTTCATCCACTACCGCCCATTCTTTCAAGTCATCTGAACGATAAATACGATAACTAAACACATCTTCAAATAGTACCAAGATATATCCTTTGCTTTCTTTATGGTAAAATACTTTTGGATCTCTATTCTCATGGATTCTATGTTCCATGTAGAACAGATCCGATTGTTCTAACTCTAATTGTCCCTCTTTTAGATAGGCGAGTTTTTGTACAAATTTTTTATCTTTTGACCAAGTTGACATTCCACCTGCACAAGTATAGAAAAATACGGGGGTATCTTTTCCAAATCCAAATTCATCTTTCTCATCGACAAATCCACAACCTGAAAACATTGCTCCATCTTCATCTGGCTTCATTACAACTTCCATTGGTGTAAAATTGATAAAGTCTTTTGTCTTCGTATATCCCCAGTGCATATTTCCATGAAGAACTCCATATGGATTATATTGATGATAAATATGGAATTCACCATTCTTATAGTACAAACCATTGGGGTCATTTAACCAACCAAATGACGGGAAATAATGAATGCTTTTATGGTTATTATCGTAGTTAGGTTTTTCATTACTAAATCGGATTTTAGCAAACCATTCCTCTGTAAAATCACCTTCCATAGAGAAGTCAGTGCATTTTAAATTTTCTAAGTCATAAGTAGCAAATAAATCACACTCCCCAGAAATTGTCAAATCAAATTCTTCAAGCTTTACTCCATCATTGAATAATTCAACTCTTGTATTTCCTTGCTTTCTTGATACTGGTATAATCATATACCTTGTGTTAACTTCTATAAATTTCTTCATTGATAGATCCCCTTATTATACAATTATGATTTTACTGCTCCTGCTACTACACCTGAAATAATCTGTTTTTGCAATACTAAATAAATAATAATTACAGGAATAATTGTAATTACTAGACCTGCCATAATCTTCCCTAAGTCACTTGAGTAAGTTCCATAGAAAGAATAAGTAGAAAGTGGCAATGTATAAAGCTCTTTCTTCCCAAGCACTAGTGATGGAAGCAGATAATCATTCCAAATCCAAAGTACATCCAAGATGATAATTGTTGCAGTGGTTGGCTTTAATAAAGGTAATACAACTTTAAAAAATACCTGATATGGTTTACATCCATCAATTACCGCCGCTTCTTCTAACGAGATTGGAATCCCTGATTTGATAAATCCATGATAAATAAATACTGCCAGTGCCATTCCAAATCCCATATACATGAAAATCAATGTTATTCTGCTATTTAATATATCTAACTTACTCCCATAGATAGAAACAATAGGAATCATGATTGTTTGAAATGGAATTACCATTGCAGCTACAATCAGCGAAAAACTAAATCTTGATCCAAATGTCTTTGATCTTGCGAAGTAATATGCCGCTAATGACGCCAAGATAATAATTGCTGTCACACTACACACTGTTATAATAAACGAGTTTGTAAAAGTTGTTAGATAATTCATTTCTTCAAATGCAGATATATAGTTATCCCATTGAATTCCTTCTTCATCAATTAATAATAAAGGTTCCTTGATAATACTAATTTTCCTTTTAAATGAGTTAATAATCACTAAGAAAAAAGGTGTCATATATGCAATAAATAATAAAACTAATCCCGTCATAATTGCTAATTTAGCTGCTAATTTTTTCTGTCCCATTATGCCTCTACCTCCTTACGTTTTCCTAAGTAGAATTGTACAATTGCTACTGCTGCTACTACAAAGAATAGAACCAAGGATTCTGCCTGACCTACTCCAAATTGTCTTGATTTAAATGCTTTTTGGTATACGTGTAGTGCTGCCATAACTGTGCTTCCATAAGGTTCTCCACCTGTTAATGATAAGTTCAAATCGTAAACCATAAAACATCTTGTTAATGTTAAAAATGTACAGATAACGAATGATTGCTGAATCAACGGAATTGTAATATTCTTCATTACTTGAACAGCGTTGCATCCATCTATTTTTGCTGCTTCTAATAATTCTTCTGGCACTCCTGCAAATCCTGCTACATAAATTAACATCATATACCCTGAATACTGCCAAATTGTTACTAACATAATTGCCATCATTGCTGTCATTGGTTCCGAGAGAAATGATGATTCCAAAAATCCGATTTCTGCAACCTCACCAATTGCTGGCATAGCTTTCGAAAAAATAAACTGCCAGATAAATCCAAGCACAATCCCCCCAATGAGGTTCGGTGTAAAGAATCCAGCACGGAAGAAATTCTGTCCCTTGATTCCACTTGTTAATAAATATGCCAAGAAGAATGCTACAATTTGCACTCCTACAGTACTTACAACTACATAAATTAATGTTAACAATAATGCATTCCAAAACTCTACATCTGCAAACACTTCTGCAAAATTTTGAAAACCAATAAAGTTAATTTCCTTTGATATTCCATTCCAATCTGTGAATGTTAAATAAACACCGTACAAAAAAGGAATAATAATAACTGCTACAAATGCAACCATAGCTGGTCCTGC
>CAYIYM010000021.1:10064-38414 GCA_964367685.1 uncultured Lachnospiraceae bacterium | reverse complement strand
CGTACAAAAAAGGAATAATAATAACTGCTACAAATGCAACCATAGCTGGTCCTGCAAACATTAGATACATTCTAATTTTATTAGCCATTGTGTTTTCTTTCATAATCTTATCCTCCATACTTCATTTTTATATAAAAGTCTCATCTTTCTTCTCACCTCATCGTGAAAAAATCCATGTTTCTTTGTATTCGTAATTAAAATTTATGGCGTAGTTTCCTACGCCATAATTGTTGTATTATTTTTGGTTTACCCAATATTCATTAATACTTGTTGCTAATTCATCTCTTGTTGCTGCTCCTGCTAAGTATTTCTGCACGAAAGCCCCAACTGTTGCCCAGTGATCTCCTGGTAATCCGTTATACTGATTAAATGTTTGTCCTGCATCCGCATACTCTTTAAGAGCCATACCAATTTTATTTTCCTCACTTGCCCCATATGTTGTAAAACATGGAACAGCCTGAATTTCTTCTGCCATCATGTATTGTGCTTCTTCATCATAAACTAACCAGTTTAATAAATCTTTTGCTGCTTGAATTTCTGCATCAGAGGCTGAGTTATCAATCATGAATTGTTTTGAACCTACTGCATTTACTAATGTATTGAATTCATCACCTTCACCTTGGAATGTTGGTAACATACCAAATTCAGTATCTTCTTCTGCAAAACTACTTACTACTGGCCATACCCAGTTTCCATTAAACCAAAATGCTGCTTCGCCTTCTGCAAAATTTGCATTATCTAAGTCATAATCAACTGCCATTGGATCTTCGCCATTGATATTGTATTTCATTAATACATCAAATGTATCCATTAAGCTATTAAACTTCTCGTTCTCACCAACATTGTCCCCTGCTTTTAGACCATCAACAAATGCTTGTGACCCAGCTTCTGTTCCGTCTTGCTGCTCATACATCAGACCCATATAGTGTGCCCCAAGTGACCAATCTTCTTTTGTTACAATTGTAGGTTTTTCCATTCCTGCTTCTACTAATCTCGCACAGAATGCATCAAACTCTTCAATATTTGTAATTGAACTTGGATCAAATTCTTCACCTAATGTTTCTTCAATTGCAGTTTTGTTATATAAAATACCTCTTCCTTCAAGACTGAATGGAAATCCATATAATGTATCATTTACACTTACTCCATAAGTTTCTCCACCATCTGCAACCCACTTCTCATCATCCAGTGGCACACCATGCTCTTCTCCTAATGCAACAATGTCATTACAGTCAACTAATGCCAATGTAGGTGCATCTCCTGAAGAATACTTTACTTGCATTGCTTCGTAAGGTGATTGTCCTTCTCCAACGATTTCAAAATTAATAATGATTCCATTCTCTTCTTCATATGCCTCTAATGCAGGCTCAAAAAATGGTACAATATCTGCTTTTGACGTTAAAACAGAAATTTCTACCACTTCATCTGAAGACTCTGATGAGCTACCTGAATCTCCTGATTCTGTAGATTCATTCGAACTACCACATCCACTTAATAATCCCACTGTCAAAACTGTAGATGCCAAAATTGCCAATACTTTTTTTGCTTTATTGCACTAAATCACCTTTTAATTATTGTGCATTTCAACCAATTATTTGTATTTATTTCGCTTTTTTTCAACATCTCACTCATTTAATTTATGTTTAAATCAATGCAAGCGTTTGTCATATTATCTATCTACAAAAAAAGTCGCAAATAGTAACTTCTATTTACGACCTTCCTTACACTCTTTTATTTTTCACTCCTGTTTTGAAACATTCTTGGACTACACGCATTATATCGTTTGAACACAACTGCAAAGTAACTACTACTTTCAAACCCTAATTTCATTGCTGTTTCTGTAATAGAAATTCCCTTTTTTAGCAGTTCTTCCGCCGTCTTAATTTTCATATAATTAATATAATGCCTTGGCGCACTTCCTATCTGTATACGAAACTTCTGCTTAAATTGAGAAGTCGACAAATTGGCAACCTTCGCTAACTCATCCAAAGACAAGGACTCGCCAATATGGGCATCAATATATTCTAATACACACTCAATATCTTCTGTGATCTCAGCCGTTTCATTTGATTGCAACTCTTGCAATTGTAACAAGGCAAGAGATAGTAAATTTGCTGCCACATAATTTTTTTCTGCCACACGCATGCTATGAAACGCTTGCCTTATATAAGTCGCAACTTTCGAATTCTTTAGGTTCACCTTATGTTTCTTTAAGTTCCAAAGTGTAGCAATCAAATGCTCACTTGCTTCTTGATTCAAGTACAACCCCTCTTGAAATTCTTCTACATTTAACTGAAACCAGTATATTTCTCCTGCTGAAAGAGGCGCCAAATTAGTGCTATGAACCTGATTTGGATATGTAATAAAGATATCACAACCTGTCAAATCATATTCCTCATCTGTAATATTGAAAGAAATCCGCCCATTTGTAACCAATGTTATCTCAAAACAATTCTGATGATAATGAGGAGGAAGCGGCGGGAAAGCATTTGTCATAGTATGCTTCCCAAACATCGTTAATCCCGGAATATTCATTTCTGTTTTCGTATATACAATCCTTGTTTTTGAATGATAATAATAATCTTGCCAATCAAATGGTTGATTCATCTCGCCCCTCCTTTATTAATTTTGTACGGCATTTGCAATCGATTGCAATTCATTACAAATAATATTAAACTATAAGCAAAAGACAGTCAATATAATTTAGGAGGATGAAAATGAAACGTTCAGAAGTAAATAAAATCATCAAGGATATGGAAAATTTAATAAACAAATACCAATTTGCATTACCACCATTTTGTAATTTTACACCAACCGAATGGAAAGCAAAAGGGGATGAATACAATGAAATTCGTGACAACATGTTGGGCTGGGATGTAACAGATTACGGACTAGGCGATTTTGAAAAAGTAGGATTCGCACTTATCACACTTCGTAACGGAAATCAAAATAATCCAAATTACAAAAAAGTATATGCAGAGAAATTACTTATGTTAAAAGAAGGCCAACATTCTCCTATGCATTTTCACTGGAATAAAAGTGAGGACATTATTAATCGCGGAGGTGGTACACTTATTATCCATGTTTACAATGATGACAACGGATCATTGGCTGATACAGATGTACTTGTGAATAGTGACGGTCGTTCTTATTATGTGAAAGCTGGAACCGGTATTGAATTAACACCTGGAGAGAGTATCACATTATGGCCTCATCAATATCATGACTTTGATGTAAAAGAAGGAACAGGAGACGTTCTAATCGGAGAGGTTTCAATGTGTAACGACGACAATACAGATAATCGTTTTCTTGAACCTATTGGTAGATTTCCAACCATCGAAGAAGACGAAGCACCTTATCGACTTTTATGTAACGAATATAACAAATAAGGAGGTCACCCATGAATCATAAATCATTCGATGCTGTAGCACTTGGAGAAGTACTTATTGACTTCACTTACAATGGCAAATCTGCAAGTGGGCAAAAATTATTTGAACAAAATCCTGGTGGCGCACCAGCTAATATGTTAGCAGCGATGAATCAATGTGGCCTTCATACAGCTTTCATCGGCAAAGTTGGAAATGATATGCACGGCTTATTCCTAAAAGACACCTTAGCACAAGCAGGTATTCATACCAGTGGATTGATTTTATCTAGTGATTATTTCACTACACTTGCTTTTGTTGGAATCAACGAGGATGGAGAGCGCAACTTCTCATTTGCTAGAAAACCAGGTGCAGATACTATGCTTTCAAAAGAAGAGGTAAATATAGAATTATTAGAAGACACGAAAATTCTCCACGTTGGATCCCTTTCTCTTACCCATGAACCTTGTAAATCAGCTACATTTTTTGCGATTGAAAAAGCCAAAGACTTCGGTGCAATCATTTCATATGACCCGAATTATAGAGCCTCTTTATGGAAGAATGAAGCCGAGGCATGTGAGGCTATGAAATCCCTTATTCCATATGTTGACATCATGAAAATCTCAGATGAGGAAACTCTACTTATCACAAAGGAAGAAAATATCGAACTTGCTGCCAAGCAGTTGTTAAATCACGGAATTGCTATTGTTGTAGTGACCCTTGGTTCAAAAGGGGCTTATGTGTGTACACATAAGGGCGGCGCTTATGTAGATGGATTTGTAAGTGAAGTTGTTGATACCACCGGCGCGGGTGATTCCTTCTGGGGTGGATTTCTATATCGAATATTAGGTACAAATAAAGCCTTAGACGATATTTCCTTAGACGAAGCATCAGACGCGGCATCTTTTGGAAATGCAGTCGCCAGCCTCTGTGTCGAAAAACGTGGCGGCATTCCTGCAATCCCATCACTAGAGGCCATAAACACTCGTTATAACTCTAGAGGTAATCGCTAATATTCACACACTTATTACATATATTATATCCATCATATGACAACAAAAAACACTGTATAGATCAACTTTAGGCTGAATCATACAGTGTTTTTTATTCGTTCTATTCTTACAATTTCTTACTTCGCTTTATAATTTCCAAATCTCATCTACATATTGTTGTATTGTTCTATCCGAAGAAAACTTACCACTACAAGCGGTATTTAGTAATGCCATCCTTGCCCAACGCTCTTTATCACGATACGCTTCTTCTACTCGCTCTTGTGCCTCTACATAAGACTGGAAGTCTTTTAATACAAAATATGTATCTGCTCGATCACTAACATGATTTGTCATAAGCGCGTCATGTAATCCACGGAATTCTTCTGTGTTTCCATTACTATATGTTCCATCCACTAACTGATCCACAACTCTACGCAGTGCTGGATCTGCCGCATATACATCCCACGGATTATAGCCACCATGATTCAAGTAATTAATTACTTCATCAGCACTAAGTCCGAAGATGAATGCATTTTCTATTCCGACTTCTTCTACGATTTCAACATTTGCTCCATCCATAGTACCTAGTGTCGGCGCACCATTTAACATGAACTTCATGTTACCTGTTCCAGAAGCTTCTTTTGACGCTGTTGAGATTTGCTCGCTCACATCGGCCGCTGCAAATATAATTTCTCCATTAGATACACGGTAATCTTCAATAAATACAATTTTTATCTTATTGTGAATGCTTGGATCATTATTCACAATATTTGCAACCGAATTAATCAACTTAATTGTCTGCTTCGCACGTTCATACCCTGCTGCTGCTTTTGCACCAAATATAAAGACTCTAGGATGGAAGCTTAGCTCTGGATGCTCTTTGATTCTATTATATAGATACATCACATGTAGTACATTTAGAATTTGTCTCTTATACTCATGCAGACGTTTAACTTGCACATCAAAGATTGCATTTGGATCTACATCCAAGTTATTATGTTTTTTTATATATGCTGCTAATCTTTCCTTGTTCTTATGCTTAATTTCCATGAATTCCGCACAAGCAGTTTTGTCTTCTGCCAATGGTTTTAATTTTGCAATCTGACTTAAGTCTGTAATCCAACCATCTCCAATATGATTTGTTACCCATTTCGCTAACAATGGATTAGCATGTAATAGGAATCTACGTTGTGTAATTCCATTTGTTTTATTATTAAATTTCTCTGGCATCATCTCATAGAAATCTTTTAGTTCTTGTTTTTCTAATATCTGAGTATGCAGTCTAGCAACACCATTTACAGAATACCCTGCACAGATAGCTAAGTGAGCCATTTTTACTTGCCCATCATAAAGGATTGCCATTTTCCTTACTTTTTCATCATTTCCAGGATATTTTTCTTTGATCGCATTTACGAATCGACGATCAATTTCCTCTATAATCTGATACACTCTTGGAAGCAATGTCTTAAATAAGTCAATTGGCCACTTCTCTAAAGCTTCTGACATAATGGTGTGATTTGTGTAGGCACATGTTTTTGTAGTAATTGCCCACGCCTCATCCCAAGTTAATCCCTCTTCATCAATAAGGATGCGCATTAATTCCCCGATTGCAACGGTTGGATGTGTATCATTCAATTGGAATGTAACCTTTTTATAGAAATCATGCATATCATCATTATAGAATTTGTAACGCATGATTGCACTTTGCACTGTTGCAGAAATAAAGAAATATTGTTGTTTTAAGCGTAACTCTTTTCCGGCATAGTGATTATCATTTGGATATAGTACATCTACAATATTTCTTGCAAGATTTTCTTGCTCTACTGCTTTGTAGTAATCTCCTCTATCAAAGGAATCCAAACGAAACTCTACAATTGGTTGGGCATCCCAGACACGTAGCGCATTTACCATTCCATTTCCATATCCTAAAATCGGAATATCGTAAGGAATTGCACGTACTGAAGCATAGTTCTCTAACTCAAAATGTTCTTTCCCTTTTTCATCTGTTTTTACCACTATATTTCCGCCAAAACGAATTTCTTTCTCATACTCACTTCTACGGAATTCGAATGGATTTCCATTCTTTAACCAATTATCTGGTAACTCTACTTGATATCCATTCTCGATTTTTTGCTTAAACATACCATAGCGATAGCGGATTCCGCCACCATATGCTGAATATCCTAGTGTTGCTAACGAATCTAAAAAGCAGGCAGCAAGACGGCCTAGGCCGCCATTTCCAAGTGCTGCATCTGGCTCTTCATCTTCAATAAGATTTAAATCTACACCTAATTCATCTAGTACTTCTTTTACATCATCATAAGCACATAGATTAATCAAGTTATTTCCTAATGCACGTCCCATAAGGAATTCCATCGACAGATAGTATACTATTTTCGGATTATCGTCAAATGTACTCTTGTGAGCATTGAACCAATTTTCAGAAATTACGTTTTTGATTGCATAAGATACAGCTTGAAATATTTCTTGATTTGTTGCTTCCCCTACTGATTTTCTGTAGAGTCGTAATACATTCTCTTCTACTTCTTCTCTAAATTCTTTTTTATCAAACTTCATTTCAGTCATTGTTCTTCACCTCGTGTGCTTTCTTATCTCTCTACTCCGAGATTTACCGCTTCACCATTGATTTTCCAATCTTTTATATATCCAATCGGTGTTGCCTGTTTCACTTCTGTTGCCAGTACTTCTCCACCAATATCAGTCCCATGCTTTTCAAAAATCTCACAGATTCTCTCTGTTCCTTCATAAGAAACTTTGATCTGATCAGTAACTTCAAATCCTGCTTCTTTTCTCATTGTTTGGATTTTACTAATGATCTCACGAACCAATCCCTCTTCAATCAATTCTTCTGACAAGTTCGTATCAAGTACTACTGTGATTCCATTATCACTCTCAGAAACATATCCTTCCATTTGAGCTGTATCAATTAACAGATCTTCTTTCGATAAAGCTACCTCTTCACCATTTACTACAAATGAAATTGTTCCTACTTCATTGAGTTGGTCCATTGCCTCATTTCCATTTAACGCAAGAAGAGCCTCTTTGATTCCACCTAATAATTTACCATACTTCGGTCCAACCGTACGCATTTGTGGTTTAAATGAATAAGATGTGAAATCTCTTACATCTTCTGTAAATTTAACTTCCTTCACATTTAATTCTTCTCTTACTATTTCTTGATAGAATTCTGGCAAATCAAATTCAGCCTTTACAAACATTTGACCAATTGGTTGTCTGTTCTTGATATTTGCAATATTTCTACAAGCACGTCCCATTACAACTAATTTAAGAACTTCATCCATATGAGTTTCAAGTGCTGCATCAATCATTGCCTCGTCTGCAACTGGGAAATCACACAAATGAACACTTTCAGGTGCTGCGTCGTCTATACTCTTGACAAGGTTCAAGTAAATATCTTCCGTCATAAATGGAATCATTGGTGCTGCAACTTTAGAAACAGTTACTAGAGCTGTGTATAAAGTCATGTATGCATTAATCTTATCTTGCTCCATACCTTTCGCCCAGAAACGTTCACGGCTTCTTCTCACATACCAATTACTCATATCATCTACAAATTCTTGCAATGCTCTTGCACTTTCTGGAATCTTGTAATTTTCTAGATTTTGATCTACTGTTTTTACCAATGTATTTAATTTAGATAACAACCATTTATCCATTACAGATAACTTGTCATACTCTAACTTATACTCCTTTGCATTGAAGTTGTCAATGTTTGCATAGAGAACAAAGAATGCATAAGTATTCCATAATGTTCCCATAAACTTACGTTGACCTTCAACTACTGCATTTCCATGGAATCTATTTGGCAACCATGGTGCACTATTTACATAGAAATACCAACGAATTGCATCTGCTCCATACTCATTTAGCGCATCAAAAGGATCTACTGCATTTCCCTTTGATTTACTCATTTTCTGTCCATTCTCATCTTGAACGTGGCCAAGTACAATTACATTCTTGTATGGTGCCTCATTAAAGATCAATGTTGAGATTGCTAGTAATGAATAGAACCATCCACGAGTTTGATCTACGGCTTCTGAAATAAAATTAGCTGGGAATTGTTGTTCAAACAACTCCTTGTTTTCAAATGGATAGTGATGCTGCGCAAATGGCATTGCCCCACTATCGAACCAGCAATCTATAACTTCTGGTACACGAATCATTTCTTTTTGGCACTCTGGGCAAGTAATTGTCACATTATCAATATATGGTCTATGAAGTTCTACATCATCCCCACAGTTATTAGACATGCTCTTTAATTCTTCTTTCGAACCAATTGCATGCATGTGACCACACTCACACTCCCAGATATTAAGTGGTGTTCCCCAATATCTATTTCTACTAATTCCCCAATCTTGTACATTTTCTAACCAATCACCAAATCGACCTTTTCCAATATTTTCTGGAATCCAATTGATCGTATTATTATTTCTAATTAGATCCTCTTTTACTGCTGTCATCTTAATGAACCAAGATTCACGTGCATAGTAAATAAGTGGTGTATCACATCTCCAGCAATGCGGATAGCTATGCTCATAATTTGGAGCCGAGAAAAGTAAATTGTTTTCTTCTAATTCAGCTAAAATAAGTTTGTCCGCTTTCTTACAAAATACTCCAGCCCAAGGTGTGTTTTCTGTCATTTCACCTTTTTCATCTACTAGTTGAACAAATGGCAAATCATACTTTCTTCCAACTTGTGCATCGTCTTCACCAAATGCCGGCGCAATATGAACAATTCCTGTACCATCTGAAAGTGTTACATAATCTGCACATGTCACAAAATGAGCTTTTTTGCCACCAAGAATATCACCCTCAAATGTAAATAATGGTTCATATTCTTTATATTCAAGATCTGTTCCCTTCATAGTTTCTAGAACTTTATATTCCTCTCCAAGAACCTTCTCACAAAGTGCTTCTGCCAAATAATATGTATACTCTCCTTGTTTCACTTTCACATATGTTTCAACTGGATTCACACAAAGTGCAACGTTAGATGGAAGCGTCCAAGGTGTAGTTGTCCAAGCAAGAATAAATGCATCTTCTCCTATCACTTTGAATCTAGCAATTGCAGATTGCTCTTTTACATCTTTGTATCCTTGTGCCACTTCATGACTTGAAAGTGGTGTTCCGCAACGCGGGCAATAAGGAACAATTTTGTATCCTTTATATAGGAGTTTTTTATCCCAAATTTGCTTCAACGCCCACCACTCCGACTCTATAAAGTTGTCATGATAAGTCACATATGGATTATCCATATCAGCCCAGAATCCAACTGTACCTGAAAAATCTTCCCACATACCTTTGTATTTCCAAACACTTTCCTTACAGTGGTCAATAAATGGCTCAAGCCCATATTCTTCGATTTGTTCTTTTCCATCTAGTCCTAACAGTTTCTCTACTTCTAACTCTACCGGCAATCCATGTGTATCCCATCCTGCTTTTCTTGGAACCATGTAGCCCTTCATTGTTCTATATCTAGGAATCATATCTTTAATTACACGTGTAAGCACATGCCCAATATGTGGCTTCCCATTTGCAGTTGGTGGACCATCATAAAAAGTATATGTTTCTGCATTTTTTCTGCTTTCCATACTTTTTTGGAAAATATTTTGATCATTCCAGAACTTTTCTACTTGTTTTTCTCTTTCTACGAACTTTAAATCCGTGGACACTTTTTTATACATTTTCTTTCCTCCTTGAGAATCTTATTAAAAAACCCCCATCCTGTAAAAGGATGAGGGTATTATCTCTCGTTAAACCACCTATTACACCATACAATCATATGAGTTCCAATAACGGTGGAAAACCGATATTTCTTACTACCTTCAGAAATACAACTCAGAAGTGATATTCAAATATCTTGTACTCTTACCAGGTTTCCACCATCCCCAGCTCTCTATAATTTCCAATGATACCCTACTGTCTTCGTCAACATTTTTACATCCCTAAGTATATATATTTTTTGTCCTTCCGTCAAGACTATTCTTTTTGCCTTTTCTTTTTGTTCGCTTGCTATTTTCAGAAACACATGATACTCTATTATGTAAGACAGCACGAGGAGGTCACTATGAAAATATACGAATCAGCAGAAGATTATTTGGAATCCATACTATTATTAAAGAAAAGAATAGGCATCGTTCGTTCAATAGACATTGTAAATGAGTTAGGTTATTCAAAGCCAAGTGTTAGTGTAGCCATGAAGAAACTTCGAGAGAATGCTTTGATAACCGTCGATCATAATGGACATATAGAATTAACAGACGAGGGACTTACCATAGCTACTCGCATCTATGACCGCCATCAATTCTTGACTAATATTCTCGTACATATGGGTGTCGACAAAGAAGTTGCCAAAGAGGATGCTTGCAAAATGGAGCATCATATCAGTGATGAATCTTTCGAGAAGATGAGAACTTATTTTGCAAATCATATTTCACAATAAGAATAATACACAAAAGGGAAGTGTTTTAACACTTCCCTTTTGTGTATCCTCATATTACGCTCTGAAATCCACACCTTTTTCTGAGTAATTATCGTCCTCCGCATTAAACTCAAAATCTTTTCCTGGCAAGACTGCATTTAATCCAATTCCTAAAATCGCTGCAATCGCAAGTCCTGTTAATGTTACTGCAGTCCCTGCTATCGTAAATGAAATTCCGCCTATTGAATTGAAACCTAGTGCAGATACTAGAATAGTTGCTGCAATAATAATATTTCTACTTGCTGATAAATCCACTCTGTTTTCTACAAGGTTTCTTGTTCCAATTGCAGAAATCATTCCGTATAGAATTAGAGATACACCACCGATAATCGCCGTAGGAATCAAGCTAATTCCTGCTGCTACCTTAGGTGAAAATGAAAGAATAATCGCAAGGTATGCCGCAATACGCACCACACGCGGATCATAGACTTTAGTCAATGCCAACACCCCTGTGTTTTCACCATAAGTCGTATTTGCCGGACCACCAAACATGGCAGAAACTGTTGTTGCAATTCCATCTCCAAGTAATGTTCTGTGTAATCCTGGATTTGCAATGAAATTCTTTCCTACAGTCGAACTAATTGCCGATACATCTCCAATATGTTCCATCATTGCAGCAATTGCAATTGGTACAATCGCAATAACAGCCGAAATTGCTTTGGATGAATCAGATACAGCTAAAACTGTTCTCTCAATATCAATTGGATTTCCAATGAATGCTGCGTCCTTAAATGCTTGCAATTTACCTTCATCAAAAACTGGTGTTCCCGTTACATGAAGAATCACAGCTACGGTACAAGACACGACAACTCCTAATAAAATCGGGATGATTTTCACCATTCCCTTGCCGTAGATATTACAAATTACAATTGTACTAAATGCAATGATTGCTAGCAACCAATTTGACTGACTGTTGGCAATAGCTGTTGGCGCTAAAATTAGTCCAATGGAAATAATAATTGGGCCTGTTACAACAGGTGGAAAATATTTCATTACTTTTTTCACATCAAATATTTTAAACAATAGTGACACTACTAAGTACAAAAGGCCTGCACACATAACCCCTAATGAGGCATATGGTAGCATTTCTAAATTTGGTGTTCCATCTTCAAGCATAGGTGCAATTGCTGCATATCCACCTAGGAATGCGAAAGATGATCCTAAAAATGCTGGAACCTTTCCTCCTGTTACAATATGAAATAATATAGTTCCTATCCCTGCCATTAAAAGTGTTGTTGATACATCCAACCCTGTTAGCAACGGAACTAGTACTGTCGCCCCAAACATCGCAAACATATGTTGCGCTCCAAGTATATACTCTCTCGGTGTTAATCTCTTCATCTACTTTCTCCTTTTCTTAAAGCTTGTGCCATTTCTTGGCACAAATTAACTAATTATATAACAAATTTCTCTTTCTGTCTATCTCATTTATTAAATTTCTATAATCTTGTATTCTTTATAGCGAAAGAGGAGAGTATTTGGTATAATATTTATAATATTTTCGTTCGAGATAGGTTCGAACTATCTAACAATAATGAATCGAGGTTGAGGCTATGATAGTAAAAAACTGTACAAAAGCTAGCATTTCTAATGCAGGTGAACAAAACCCAGCACCAATCTGCGAAGCTAGTGTTAAAATTTTTAAAGATACGGAAGACATCACACTTGCAATTAAAGCCGATTACTTTGATGATCTCTATACAGATGTTATTGTTACCTTTTATGACGTAATATCAGGTCTAATTGTATGCCATTGCTCACTCTTCAATCCAGAGATACAATTTATTGGTTCGGAGCAATTTTACTTCGTTACTTGTGTCATTAATGAACAAATATCTACGCTAGAGCGTCGTAGAGATCTAAAGGTGATTTCTGAATGTAAACTTCAGATTGCAATTCCATATCCTGATGAATTTCTAATCGGATACGAACATTACAGTTCTTATAAATCAGAACATGGATTTTTAAAATTCCCAGGACAAACACATAATATCAGTGTGGGCGGCATCGCCTTTCATACAGAATATCCACTTCAAGTGGGAGAACAAATCGAAATCGATTTAATCATTAGCTCTAAGCAAGTTCTGGCCTTAAACGCCGAAGTTCTTCGTATTGACGACTCTTCAACTTCTTCAAAAACCGAAAAACTTGTTTTCCATTATGGATGCAAGTTCGTAAGCTTACGTGGTGCAAAGGAGCGATTATTGCGTCAGTTTGTATTTCATGAGCAATTGCAAAAACGTAATTTTTATTCATAAGATCATGAACTTCGCAATGCCATAAAACAAAGTGTGTGAAATAGTTATTTTCTATCTCACACACTTTATTTTTGCTTATATTATCTTTATTTAATTTAGAATTTGACGAACTTGATCGCTAATTTCTTCAATAGTACAAATCGTTGAATGTTTAATGTCCTTATCACTTAAGCCTTGTAAGCCAATATGCTTCTCCTTCATTAGTTCTTCTAATTGCAGGATTGCTTCTTCCTCAGGCACTTCTTCATTGAATAAACTTCGAAGTACTGTGTTACTAAATTTGAATGGACTTGCTGTTGCAGCTATCAATGTTGGTGTTCTATCCTTCGATTCACCGGCATAGTCTTCATATACCTTATACCCTACTGCCGTGTGTGGGTCAAGAACATACCCTTCTTTGTCATGTACCGCTTTTATCATTTGTAACACTTCTTCATCCGTTGCTGATCCAGCATAGAATTCACAATCCATTTCTGCCTTTGTGCGTTCATCTACTACAAATGTACCATCTAGCGCTAGTTGCTGCATCCATTCACACACTTGCTCTCCATTTCTGCCCGACTTTTCATATAAATAACGCTCCAGATTGCTAGAAACAAGAATATCCATAGATGGGGTATTGGTCTTATAAAAAGCTCGCTTTCTATTATATTCACCTGTCTCAAAAAAATCAGTGAGTACGTTGTTTACATTCGAAGCACAAATAAATTTGTTGATAGGAAGTCCCATTTTGCTTGCATAATATGCTGCTAATACATTTCCAAAATTACCGGTAGGTACACAAACATTAATAGGGTCACCATTTTGGATCTGCCCTTTCTCTATTAATTTTGTGTAGCTATAAAAATAATAGACAATTTGTGGTAATAATCTTCCCCAATTAATCGAGTTCGCAGAAGAAAATACATAATTGTGTTTCTTGACATCTTCTTTAAATTCTTCGTCAATAAAGAGTTCTTTCACCTTATTTTGACAGTCATCGAAATTACCTTTCACAGCAAGAACAAAGGTGTTGTCGCCATCTGTGGTTCGCATCTGTAATTCCTGCATTCGACTTACACCTTGGTGCGGATATAGACAAATCACTTTGATATGCTCCACATTTTTGAAACCTTCTAGCGCTGCTTTTCCTGTATCCCCTGATGTGGCAACTAAAATCGCAATATCCTCTTTGATTCCTATTTTCTTATTCGATTCTACCATCAAATGTGGGAGCATCTGTAGCGCCACATCTTTAAATGCAGCTGTAGGTCCATGAAATTGTTCGATTAAATACACTTCCCCAACCTTTTTTATAGGAGTTACTTCTTCTGTTGCAAAATTCGCCCCGTAGGCATCATCCACCATTTTTTTTATTTCGTCTTGTGTAAAGTCATTTAAATATAGCCGAAAGATTATATTTGCGATTTCTTTATATGTTCTCCCGATTAAAGTTGCTATATCGATTTGTAGTAACTCCTCTGGAACAAATAAACCGCCACCGGGAACCATCCCCGACACAATTGCTTCTGATGCATTTACATTTCTATAATTATTCCTTGTACTTTTATACATATCAGCCTCCCAAACCCTTCTGCAATTCTATTCCACCACTCGAATTACAGACTTAATTCCTGTCACAACTTCTGATTGCTCTAATTCTTTCATACAATCATACATAAACTTCTCTTGTACAGTTTCTGTAATAATAACCAATTCTGCTTCTTTATTTTTCACGCGTGTTTGCGTAATGGAACGCACACTCACCTTATATTTAGCCAAAATCGCTGTATACTTTGCCAATGTGCCGTATATATCTGTTACAGTTAATCGGAAAAAGAACTTAGCCATATGATTATCCACATGTTTGATCTTCAGGCGTTCCTTGCAAGTACAGTAGATTCGATTAGACGCCGCACCATTTTTATGTCTCACCGCTTCAATAATATCTCCTACGACCGCCGATCCTGTTGGGAGTTCACCAGCTCCACGCCCATAAAACATTGTTTCCCCTACTGCGTCACCTACAATATATACGCTGTTGAATGTATCATTTACACTAGCAAGTGGATGATCTGTTGGAATCAATGCTGGAAATACTTTTACTTCTAATTCATCATCTATATTTTCTGCTACCCCTAATAATTTAATTGTATAACCAAAATCTGCTGCAAATTTAATATCTTTTTTACTAATCGAGCTAATACCCTCACAATATACATCATCAAATGTAACCTTACTTCTAAATGCAATGGAAGATAAAATAGCCAATTTCCTTGCTGCATCCAATCCCTCTACATCACTTGTCGGATCAGATTCCGCATATCCAAGATCTTGTGCTTCTTTTAATACATCTTGATAATCAAGTCCCTCCGTCCCCATTTTTGACAAGATATAATTTGTAGTACCATTCAGTATTCCAACTATCTTCTCTATAGAGTTACCAACTAAGTTGCGCTTTAATGGTCCTATAATTGGAATTCCGCCACACACACTTGCTTCAAATAGGAAATCTACTTGATTTACTTCTGCTAATTTCAGTAATTCATCTCCATGCATAGAAATCACATCTTTATTTGCCGTTACAACACTCTTTCCATTACTTAAGGCTTTCTTCATATAACTCAAAGCCAAATCCATTGTTCCCATAACTTCTACTACAACTGAAATTGTCGGATCCTCTAAGACTTCATTTACATCCTTAGTCAAAAGAGATCTATCAATTCCAGGCCTTGGTTTTTCCATATCATTTACAACTATTTTTGTAATCTCGATCGTTTTTCCAAGTAATATTTCTATCTTTTCCTTTTGCTTTTCTAATATTTTATAAGTTCCACTTCCAACTGTGCCACATCCTAATAATCCAACTTTTATCTTTTCCATATTTCCTCCTTAATTCAAAACACCGCCTTCATTCACCAATGTTACATCTTCTATCTGATAAACAATATTTTCTTTCTTTAATATGTATTCTATTGGCTGTGTATCAACCACATTACCTTCTTTATAAAATAAAATAATTGTGGGGCCTGCCCCACTTATGCATGCCGCTAAAGCTCCACATTTTTTCGCTACTTTTTTTATCGCCAAGAACCCTTTTACTAGATTCGCTCTATAAGGCTGATGTAGGTGATCTTCAAGAAAGTTCCCAAACATGTCTAAGTCTCCCGAATAAAGACTTGCCACAACCATAGCCGTATTCCCTACATTTTCCACGGCTTTCTTATACTCCACCATATCAGGAAGAACCGCTCTCGCATCACTTGTAGGAACTTTATAATCCGGAATTATCAACTTACATCGTAACTTTCCTGGAATGTTTGTTTTTGTATAATAAGGCTTTCCATCATATACTCCTGTTGTTACAAATCCACCAAATAATGCCGCTGCAATGTTATCAGTATGACCTTCTAATTCAAATGCCAGTTCTAATAGCTCTTGATCGGACAATTTACGGTCTAATAGTTTATTCGCAACCAAAATACCTAGAACAATTGCAGAAGAACTACTGCCCATTCCTCTTGCTATAGGCACATTATTCCATACGTGAATTTTTAATCCCTTCACAGCTTCTTCTCTATATTGAAAGACCCTCTCATATGCCTGATAAATAATATTTTGCTTTGTAGCCGGAATCTCATCTCTTCCATGGCCACTAACTGTCATATCTAATATATTATCCTGCTCTAAAATAGAAAATTCTGCCTCTAAATACCAATTCAACGCCATCCCAAGGGAATCAAAACCCGGTCCTATATTTGCAGTTGTTGCTGGAACACTTATTGTATACATTCTACCACCTCTTGCACTTCCTATCGTTATAAAGTTTAAATCACTTTATTTAGTTAACGTATTACCGTTAACTATACCATAATTCAAACCTAAGTCAAGATTTGTTTCCCTTATACACAATCAAACCAGCTATTATCACTAAACTTCCACCAATTATCGATGTTGTTTTTACTATTTCGCCTAAAAATAGAAAACCAAAAATCATAGAAAATATAATTCCTGAGTAATTATAAATACTTACTTCTGAAGCTTTTGCATAAGAATAAGCATATGTCAGCGTAATTTGTCCAAAGGCTGCACATACTCCTATCATCAATAAAATTATAAAGTCTGTGATTGTCGGCAGTACGAATTCAGGCATCATTAATGGTATCGTCGCACATGTCGAAAACATAGAGAAGAAGAAGATAATTACTTCTGGCGCCTCTTTATTTTTCAATGCTCCAACAATTGTATAGGCAATTCCCGAAAAGATACATGCAAGCGCTGCAACAATCATTGGAATTATATCTGTGTTGAATTCTGGATTAGACACAAAGTAAGCTCCTGTAAATGCAACTAATAGTCCTATGACTTGATATTTAGTTATCCTTTCTTTTAAGAAGAAATACGCCAATACAGTTACAACAAAGGGAGACATCTTTATAATAATTGCCACATCGCCTTGATTCCCATTTCCAGACGCATAGAACGTAGTAATCATCCCTAAGTATCCAGCGATCGAACGAAAAGACAATAAAACTCGATTTCCCCGATTCCCAAATGGCTTTAAACCTTTCTTCTTTATTGCCAAAAATGCTAATACAGATGCAATAATATTCCTAAAGAACAGTTGTTCAAACAACGGAATTGTATCTGCTGTGATTGCTATTAAAACTTGCATAAATGCAAAGGTAAGTGCAGAAGTTACCATAAGAATTACTGCAATTAAATTTCGATTCATTTTTTCTCCTATCTCTTTCTCTTTTCACACTTACTGACTGTATCATATATGATTTCCTATTTCAATCTCTTCTATGAATTCATTTCTTTCGTCTTTTCTAATATTTTACGCATGATAACTTGACATGCAATAATAAAAATGTATAATTATACGTAATAACAGTATTATTATACATTTGATTGTTTGAAAAGGAGAGGTATTATGGCTAATTTATGGAGTGGGCGTTTTGAAAAAGGAATGGATGCCATTGTAGAGAAATACAATGCGTCTATCGGATTCGACCAACGCTTATATGAATTTGATATTAAGGGAAGCATTGCACATGTTACAATGCTTGGCGAGCAAGGAATTGTAACGATAGATGAAAAGGAACAAATTATTGATGGCTTAAATATTATTTTAGGGAAAATCAAAAAAGGGGAAATTGAATTTTCAGTTCATCAAGAAGATATACATATGGCAATTGAAGAGAATCTGATTGCACTCCTTGGAGATGTAGGGAAAAAATTACATACCGCAAGGAGCCGTAATGATCAAGTAGTCACAGATACAAAAATGTATGTACGTAGTGCTGCCGAGGACATGATTGATAAGTTAAGCTTTCTCTCACAGGTCCTATTAGATAAATCTGAGCAATACAAAAATGATATCATGAGCGGTTATACCCATGTGCAACATGCGCAACCTGTCACTATTGGATTTCATTTGATGGCTTATTTCCAGATGTTTAAGCGGGATATTGAAAGGCTACAAGATGCATTAAAGCGTATGGATTATTGTCCCCTTGGTGCTTGCGCATTAGCAGGTACAACATTCCCTACAGATCGACATAAAACAGCTGAATTACTTGGCTTTTCCGCTCCTACTGAAAATGCTATGGATACAGTGAGTGATCGAGATTATACCATTGAGTTTATATCTGCTGCTTCTATCTCTATGATGCACATTAGTCGTATTTCTGAAGAATTAGTTTGGTGGAATAGTCAAGAATTTTCCTATGTGTCTATCGACGATAGCTTCTGTACAGGAAGTAGTATCATGCCACAAAAGAAAAATCCTGATATTGCAGAACTCTTACGTGGAAAAGTTGGTCGTGTTTATGGAGACCTTATGGGAATTCTTACTGTAATGAAAGGGACTCCACTTGCTTTTAATAAAGATTTTCAAGAGGATAAAGAGGGATTATTTGATACCTATGACACCTGGTCTGACTCTGTAATCATTCTTGGCAAAATGTTAGAAAAGAGCGATTTCAAGACCGAAACTATGCGTGCTAATTTACGTAAAGGATTTTTAAATGCTACCGACATTGCTGATAGCCTTGTTCGTAATCAGATTGCATTCCGTGACTCTCATGAAATTGTTGGTAAGATGGTTAAGTACTGTGAATCAAAGGATATAGATTTTGATGAATTAACAGAAGATGATCTACCACATATTGATACGCGAATTACCATGGGCATGCTCCCTGACCTTACAATGGAAGGTTGTGTAAATGCCAGAACTTCCTTTGGCGGAACTGCCCCAATCGAAGTAGCGCGTCAGATAAAAGTGGGAAGTGCTTGGTTACACAATCTGAGCAAATAACTTCTACCAAGATAATTTACAAAAAAAGAAGTCACAGAACGATCGTAGCATTCTGTGACTTCTCTTTTTTTTGATGTAGTGATAAAAGTAACCGCTATTTCTAACGATAAGCTAATAACTAAATTTATTATATCTCTTATTTTTGCACTATAATTTTATTTCTTACACTACCACTATAACTTATACGGATGTATATTACAATACTTCTTGCAACGAAAAGGCTTATTTTATAAATTTCTTTTGTTATGCTTGCTGTCCACCTTTTAACTTTTGCATGCCTCTTGGTATTGCATCTCTTGAATTTTTCCAATCAGCGTCTTTGTTTCTATAGTCATATTTTTCAATTAACCAAGCGACATCTTCTTGAATACGTTCTAGATTTTCAAGCATTAATATTTCCATTTCTTCATAAAATACAGATAATTTATCCACTTTCATCTTTCGATCTGCAATATCACAAAGGTCTCCGAAATGACTCAAGCAAAATCCCTTTGATTCATGAATCTTCTTTCTAAACTCTTCATCACGGTCATACATATACAAAAAAGTTTCTAGGTATCTTTCATAGTTTCTCTTTATTTGTTCACACACATAGCATGATTGCCCTTCTTTTTCCACAAATGCTCGAATTTTATTCTCTCCTTCTATTTTTTTAGAAATGGCAAATTTCTTTTTAACTTCTCTTTGTTTTGTTTCTTCAAATGCTCTTCGTAGTTTCTCCATTTTATTTCCATAATGAGTTTTTAGAATCCAAGCATTTCCTAAAGAGTTTCCATATTCATTCATCTGCTTAAAGTGTGCACGACAAAATCCTTGCTCATCTGTAGTTGCACGAATATCTTTCTCCATATAAGATGCACTGCTCCCCAATACGAATTCAATTGCATCTTTTTCTATTTTATGCTCAATAAAACAAAATGGGCATTCTGTTTCAGCGTTCACCGCTTCATTTACTGGTATGGTATAAATCTTTTCTTTCATAATCTCCTCATATCATCTCTCTTGATTCTGTTTTACGCCTAAGCCAGACACTCAAATATTCCATCTGTCTGAATTTGGTATTCTCTTATGATTGCTTCTACTTCATCTCTTGTTTCTGGCGCTCCACACCAAGACAAACCACAACCTGCTGAAATTGCTCGTGGCACTGGAATTAATCTTCCTACTACCAGGTATTCTTCACATTTTCTCTCCATTGCCATCGCTGCCGTTGTCGTTGGAAATGTGACTATGATTTTCATTTCTTTCTTTCGCATGTCTTGTATCCCTAAACCTCTCTAGATAACTCTTCTATTGCTTGAATTGCTTTTTCTACTTCTTCTTCTGTATTATAATAAGAGAAGCTAAAGCGCACTCCACCTTGCTCTACTGTCCCGAGTGCTTCATGCATCAGAGGCGCACAGTGGGCTCCTGGCCTTGTTGCTATTCCATATGTCATAAGTAATTCATCACTTACTTCGGCCGAGTCATAATCCCCTATATTTAGCAATACAATGGGGCACCTGTAATCAGATTCAAAATCCCCATATACCGTAATATTTGTTAATTCCCTTACACCCTCATAAAACTGTTTCATCAGCTGTTGTTCTTTTTTCAGAATTACTTCCGGAGTGGTTTCCTTTATATAGCCTAGCGCTGCATGAAGCCCCGCAATTCCATGCCCATTTAAGGTTCCAGCCTCTAAACGTGTAGGCATTTGATTGGGATGATTTTTGTTATATGTATCCACGCCACTTCCGCCTGTCATAAGGGGATTGATTTCTACACCTGGCTTCACATAAATCCCACCCACACCTTGCGGTCCAAGTAAACTCTTATGGCCTGTAAAACACAATACATCAATCTGAAATGCTTGTACATCAATAGGAAATACCCCTGCCGTTTGAGATGCATCTACGATCAATAAAACATCATGTTTCTTAGCAATTTCCCCGATTTTTTTTATATCTACTATATTTCCTGTTAGATTGCTCCCGTGTGTGCATACAATTGCCTTCGTATTCTCCTTGATATATGATTCTACTTGATCTTCTTCCAAGATGCCATGACTATTACATGGAACAATCGTCAACTCCACACCTGCCCGTTCACACTCATAAAGAGGTCTTAGGACTGAATTATGCTCTAATTGCGTTGTAATTACATGGTTTCCCTTCTCAATAAGTCCTTTTATTGCAATATTCAAGCTCTCTGTAGAATTACTTGTAAATGCAATACAGCTAGGATCCTCTCCATGGAAGATCTCACATAGTCTTTCACGTGTTTCAAAAATAGTTCTTGCTGCATCTAGGGACTCTGTTGTCGCCCCCCTCCCAGCATTACCAAAGGAACATAAGGCCTCTGTAACTGCTTGAATCACACATTCTGGCTTCCGTATTGTGGTTGCCGCATTATCTAAATAAATCATCACTATACCTCATAAAATGTCTTTACTTTTTTCACAAATTGTTTTGCCGTAGACGATAATTGATAGTTCTTGTTATAAACAAAGCTTAGCTCTCTTTTACTATCAATCTCTGGGAAAGAAACTGCCAGCACTTGACCTGAGCAAATCTCTTGTTCAACTGTCAATTTAGATAGAACCGAAATTCCCATCCCCTTACTAATGGAGGATTTTATAATCTCTGTATTCTCAATGTTAGCAACTATATTCAACTTTTCCACGTCAACATTACATTGCTGTAGAAACTTTTCCATTTCTTTTCTCGTTCCCGATCCTTTTTCTCTCATTATAAATGGTTCTTTTATAATCCACGAAAGATCTTTAGAGTTCTGAAATTCCAAGTATTTTTCCTCATTTGGTGTTACGATAATCAATTCGTCTGAGTAAAAAGGATAATACCTGCAATTACTTTTCTCGAAATAAGATCCTACAAATCCAATGTCTACGCTGTGATTTACAATTAAATCAAGAACTCCCTCACTATCTGTTTCTGTCAAATCAAATTTAACGTCTTTATGCTCTGCCAAAAATTGAGACATAATCTCCGGTAAAATATATTTGGCATTTAGCGAAGAGGCCGCAATATGAATGTTCGAAATCTGACTATTTTCTCGTTTTCGAAATATCTCTTCTATTTCACTTTGCACATGTAACATTTTAATCGCATATTCATATAATAACTTTCCATCTTCTGACAAACTTACTTCCTTGGTATTACGAATGAATAATCGAGCATTTAATTCTTTTTCTAGCGATGCTATATGGGCACTAATTGTTGGCTGGGTTAAGTACAATTCTCTTGCCGCTTTTGAGAAGCTCTTGCCGTGGGCAATCTGGACAAATGCTTCAATTTGCTTTAAATTCATCTAAATGGAACCCTCTCACTTTCCGCTCCAACCTTTTTTGTCACCTTGATACTGTCCAAATATTCTAAAATAGGTTTTGCACTTTTTCTACTTGTATTTAATAAATCGCGTACTTCCGCAATAGTAATCAATTTATTTTCCATTAATTTCTTTTTGATAATTTCAGTTCCCTGCTCTATCAACGATGTGAGGGTATATACATCTTCCATAATTTTCACTACATCTCCCTCGATTTGCATAACAGACAATACATCTTCAACAACCTGCTTGTCCTCTTTTCCAAAATCAATTTCTGAGAACTTTTTAAAATCAAACTTAGCATCTGCCAATTCTCTTTTGATTTTACCTTCAATTTTTTTGTATCTCTCATCTTTTTGAATACAGAATTCTGCTTGTTGCAAGAACTCATTATGACGGAGGATTTTACCTTCTTTTTCTATTAAATCTATGTACATATCAAAAATATTTGGCTTAACTTGTTTCATGTGTTTCATGTGAATTTCAGCCTTTTTCAACCCGTATTGATATGGGTGTTGCTCATGATGATTCTTCAATTCATTAAGAATTATATCGGTCATAGTCTGCTCATCTGCTACATGCCATACAAAACAATCTTTTTTTGCTTGGAACACACGGATCAATCCTTGTTGTGCTAAAGATGCAACATCCACTTGTACCTCTTCGATTGATAATGCTGTTAACTTCCCAAGCTCTACCGTATTAATCATTGTCTGGCTATTTGCCTTGATATGCATTTCGATCACATCTTCCGAGTTTCCTGCTTCTTTGCATTTTAACTCCTCTATAACCTCTGGTTTAAATCGCTTTTTTTTCGTTGGATTTGGCTCCAATACTACACCTCCACCAATTGTTTCCATCGGTGAATAAAAGCGTACCACAAAACGATCTCCTCTTCTAAGGGCAATTTCTTCTTCTAAGCGTAATTGCACGTATCCACTCTCTCCTGGACCTATTTCATCTTTGTCTAGCAGTACTGCCCTACATAAGATTTCACTTGTTCCTGTGAATAAATGTAATCGAGAATGATTCGTTAACACGCGGAGTGTAGATGGTGTGACATCCAACTTCACATCAAGCAGCATTGTATTCTTCATACTATTAATTGGTGCTAATACACATCCTCTTTTAATTTCACTCTTCTTTACATTAGATAAATTAATTGCCACTCTTTGACCTGCATAACATTTATCTACAGATTCTCCATGCACTTGAATACTTCGAATCTTACACTCTTTTTCATTTGGATACATTTGTAATACTGTGTCTTTCGTTATCGTTCCACTTACTAATGTACCTGTAATAATTGTTCCAAACCCAGATATAGAAAAAGCTCGGTCAATCGGAAGTCTTGGAATTGTTCGGATATCTTTTTCCTCCACTTCCTTTGTTGTTAATTCCTCAATCGTATCCACTAGTACATCTAAACCTTCTTTTGTTACAGAAGAAATTGGAATCACAGGGGCACCCTCTAGAAATGTCCCTTCCAATTCATCACGAATTTCCTCTTCTACTAGTTCAAGCCATTCTTCGTCCACCAGATCACATTTATTCAAAACAATAATACTTTTTTTCATTCCTAACTGTGTAAGAATGTCCATATGCTCTCTCGTTTGTGGCATAATTCCCTCATCTGCCGCTATTACAAGCATAACGAGATCCATTCCAACAACCCCAGCTACCATGTTGTTAATAAACTTTTCATGCCCAGGAACATCAATAATTCCTACACGATCTCCAGACTTTAAATCAAAATATGTAAACCCTAAATCAATGGTTATTCCTCTTCGTTGTTCTTCTTCCCAACGATCTGTATTTCTTCCCGTCAGGGCTTTAATTAACGTTGTTTTTCCATGATCAATGTGACCTGCCGTTCCAATAATAATATTCTTCATATGCTTCCCTATTTCATCCCTTTCAATTGTTCAACAATCCACGTAAATTGCTTACGCTCTAAGGTTCTTACATCTAGTAATATCTCATCGTTTACTACTCTTGAAATAATTGGTTGCTTTAGCTTGCGCATCTTACTCTCATATTCAGCAGTAGAAACATAAGACGGCTTTATTGCAACGCCCATGCTCTTGATTCGTTCAAGCGGAAGAGATCCACCACCTATTTGTGATTCACATTCCTCCAGATGTACTTCCACTGGAATTTCTGCATTTTGAATCATCTTTTTTAAAGTTTTTGCATCCTTCGTTACTGTATCTAATGTTTTTGTCATCATGCGAAGAACTGGGATATTCTGTATTGCTTTCTCTTCAGACATATATTCTTGCAACACAACTTCAAGAGCTGCTGCTGTAAATTTATCAATACGTAAGGCTCTTGTCATTTGATTTTTTTTCATCATATCAATATATTTTTTCTTGCCTATAATAATTCCCGCCTGTGGGCCACCAAATAATTTATCTCCGCTAAAGCATACAACGTCAGCTCCACTTCGAATAGAATCTTGAACTGTAGGTTCATATGTCAACCCATACTTGCTAAGATCAATTAAAACTCCACTTCCCAAATCTTCTATAATTGGTAAATCATACTGTTCACCAAGTGGAACCAATTCTTCAATAGAAACTGTCTGTGTAAACCCAACAATACGATAATTACTCGTATGCACCTTCATCAATGCGGCGGTTTCCTCAGTTATTGCATCCTCATAGTCACTTAAATGTGTCTTATTCGTCGTTCCAATTTCTACCAGCTTTGCTCCACTTAATTCCATTACATCTGGAATACGGAACTTGCCCCCTACTTCCACCAGTTCTCCTCGTGAAACAATCATTTCTTTGCCTTTACCTAGGGCATTCATAATAAGCATTACAGCTGCCGCATTATTGTTTACTGCCATTGCCGCCTCGGCTCCTGTAATCTTACATAACAACTTCTCAAAATGAGAATATCGCTCGCCACGTCTTCCTTCTTCTAAGTTGTATTCTAAATTAGAATATCCTGTTGCGATTTCTGCAACATGCTTCATATGTGATTCTCCGATCGGAGCTCGTCCCAGGTTCGTATGTAAAATTGTCCCTGTCGCATTAATTGTGGCAATCATATTAGGTCTATGAAGTGCGCAAACGTACGCTTCAATATTTTGTGGTAAGGATTCAACTTCTATCTTCATTTCATCTTCATTCTCACTTTTTGCAATTAATGCACGCAACTTTTCTGTTTCTAACCTAATTCCTTCCATTACAGTATCTCTACTATAATTCTCAATTAGCTCTTGTATTATTACGTTTTCTAATAAAACATCTACTTTTGGTATACTTCTGTATAATAAATTTTTATTCATTTTCTTTTCTAAATCAAATGCACTAATTCCGCATTTAATTCTGTCACCCTTCCTATAATTGATACACTTGACTCTATTTCACATTCTGCAAAAGCTTTCATCATTTCTTCTCCTTGCGCCTCTGGTACACTAATTAATAATCCTCCTGAAGTTTGTGGGTCATACAATAAATCCAAATAGTATTCTTCTATTCCATTTGTTTTCACTTTTTCTTGAGCATGCTTTTTATTCCGATAAGTGCCCTCTGGGATCAACCCCATTTGTGCAAATTCTATAGCCTCAGCGAAGTAACAAATATCTTGCACTTTCATTTCAAATGTTACCTGACTTGCTTCTGCCATCTCAATCGCATGTCCAAGCAGACCAAATCCAGTAATATCTGTACATGCATTTACGTCAAATTTCTCGATAATATCCTTTGCCTTCTTGTTTAGGGCAGCCATTACTTGATATACTTCTTGAATCGTCGATTCTGATACCAATTCTCCCTTAATTGCGGTATTAATAACACCACTTCCTATTTGTTTCGTAAGAATCAAAACGTCTCCTGGTTTCGAACCATAATTTTTCCAGATTTTTTGTGGATGAACAAAGCCTGATACACTCAATCCATATTTGGGTTCATCATCTTGCACCGAGTGCCCGCCAATTAAAACTGCACCTGCCTCTTTTACTTTATCTGCTCCACCTCTTAGGATTTCTCCTAGGATATCTGGCGATAAACAGTTAGGAAAACCTACGATATTCAAAGCTACTTTAGGCTCTCCCCCCATTGCATACACATCACTCAATGCATTTGCTGCTGCAATTTGACCAAACATATACGGATCATCTACAATCGGTGTAAAAAAATCTAATGTTTGAATCATTGCTAATTCTTCTGAAATTCTATAAACTGCTGCATCATCGGATGTTTCAATTCCAACTAATAAATTCTCATCATAAAACTTTGGTAACTTACCCAACACTTGAGCAAGGGTCTCCGGACCTATCTTAGCCGCTCAGCCCGAAGTTTTAGCATATTGGGTTAATTTCACATCTTTACTCATTACAACTCACTCCACTTCATTACTTATTTCTATGTACTTATTTCTATTTTCTTATTTCTATATACTTATTTCTATTTTCTTATTTCTATATACTTATTTCATTTACTACTTTAATTATATGCACTGCGTACTTATGGACGAATTGTCTTTGTTGCCGCTGCCATAGTTTCCACAATAGAATACATATTCGTCACTGTACCAACTGCTAAGCTATCCTCCACTCCATAGTGCTTTAAACACATTCCACAGGTAAGTATTTCAACACCTTGTGCATCTAAAAACTTAAGATCTTCTAACACTGAAGATGATTCAATCGTCAACATCGCACCACTATTATAAAAAATCATAGCATTTGGCAAATCATCTAATTCTGTTACAGCATAAACAAATCCCTTCATTAGTGTTTTTCCTAAAGATTCGTCGCCTTTTCCCATACGCTCAGAATCAATTACAACAATTATATGTTCTTTTGTTTTTGCTATTTTCTGTTTTCTTGCGAGGATACGCTTCATCTCAGCTTCTGTATGTTCTTTCTTTAATTCTACCTCGTTGGTTTCTGCAACTTCTGTATACTCATCAATTTCAAAATCATCTTCCTGTATATCTATTGCTTTCGTATTTTGATCTTCTATGCTCTTCTCTACTTTTCCAACTGTTAATGTGATTTTAAATTGATTTCCCTCTAACTCTTCTACTTCGATATTCGTACAACTCTTGATTGCTGTTTTCTTTACATTCTCTACTGCAATCTCATTATCAACTAAAACTTCTATAATATCTGGAGTGTCTAATTGGTGTATTGCTTTTCTTGTCATAATCACAGGCATTGGACACTGCTTTCCTATTGCATTTATTTGTATCATACTATTCTCCTCTCATTTACAAATTTTCTATTTTTTACTTCTGACTTCATTTTTACTTATAGATATATTCTATCATTGTTTTCACCTTCGGTAAACCTATTTTCTCTAATTTCGCGTGAATTCTATTTTACATGGATTTCGTCTATAATGAAGGAAATATATTTATTCCACAATGTCAATTCTATAACGAAAGAAATAAAGCACTTGCAACTCTATCTAATTACATGATACACTTAATTCCACAAACAATTTGAACAATTTATCAAGAATGGGAGACTACTTATGAAAAAAATACTATTTTTATTATTGGCGACCGTGTTAACATCTAGTATGTTGCTAGGCTGCTCAACAGAAGAAGAACCTGTGTCAGAAAG
>CAYIYM010000021.1:0-9964 GCA_964367685.1 uncultured Lachnospiraceae bacterium | reverse complement strand
TAACATCTAGTATGTTGCTAGGCTGCTCAACAGAAGAAGAACCTGTGTCAGAAAGTACAACAACCGAGACTGAGAGTTCAACCGAGGAAACTTCGGAAGAACTGGAAACTTCGAATCCTGCCGAAACAAGAATCACCGCACTCAAAGGACCTACTGCAATGGGGATGGTTTCATTCATGAATCAAGTTGATTCTGGAGAAAGCTTTGACAATGACTTTCAGTTCAATATGGTTGGTGCCGTAGATGAAATTCCAGCTGGTATTGCAAAAGGCGACATTGATATTGCTGCCGTTCCTGCTAATCTAGCATCTGTTCTTTATAATAATACAGAAGGGCAAGTTCAAGTCCTTGCAATTAATACGCTAGGAGTAATTTATATTACAGAGAATGGTAACTCTATTACTTCCGTAGAAGACCTTCGCGGAAAAACAATCTATGCTAGTGGAAAAGGTGCAACACCTGAATATGCACTAAACTATATTTTATCTTCAAATGGAATAGATCCAGCAGCCGATGTAACCATTGAATGGAAGGCAGAACATGCTGAGTGTTTAGCTGCCTTAACTGCAAATGAAAATGCAATTGCTATGCTTCCACAGCCATTTGTAACAACTGGACAATTACAGAATGAAAATATTCGTGTCGCACTTGATTTAACAGAAGAGTGGGACAAGCTACAAGAGGGAAGCGATGCACCATCAACCATGATTACAGGTGTTGTAATAGCGCGCAAAGCATTTATTGAAGAACATCCATCGGCTGTATCAGAATTTCTTGATGTCTATAAGTCTTCTGTAGAATTTACAAATACGAATCTAGAAGAAGCAGCCAAACTGATTGGAAGTTATGAAATCGTGCCTGAAAACGTTGCTTTGAAAGCAATTCCAGAGTGTAATATTACTTTTGTTGATGGTAACGATATGAAAACACAACTTTCTGGGTATTTAAATGTACTAATGGAACAAAACCCTGCATCAATTGGAGGAAAATTACCAGCCGATGATTTCTATTATTCGAAATAAAGACAAAAACAACACCATAAAGCTAAAACCATGGGCAATCCTTTTTTGGATTGCCATTTGGCAATGTGGAAGTCTTGCACTAGACAGTCAAATCTTATTAGTCTCACCATTGCAAGTACTTGTACAATTATGTAAATTAAGTATTACATCTGATTTTTGGACCTCTATCTTCTATTCATTAGCTAGAATCTTTTCAGGATTCTTACTTGGAGCGAGTTTAGGGATTCTTTTTGCCGGCCTTTCTGCTCGTTTCCGTGTTCTCTATGATTTAATGGCTCCATTCATCCTAACAATAAAAACCATTCCAGTTGCTTCATTCATTATCCTTGCCTTAGTATGGTTTTCAACAAAATATTTATCCATCTTTATTTCATTTTTAATTGTATTTCCGATTATATATGCTACAGTTTTACAATCACTCCAACAAACCAATCAAGGACTACTAGAAATGGTTTCTGTTTTCAAGATGAATCACAGGCAGATCATTCGATACCTCTACTTCCCCCACCTATATCCTGCTCTTTATGCAAGTTGTTCTGTTGGAATTGGATTGAGTTGGAAGTCTGGCATTGCTGCAGAAGTAATTGGAATGCCAACTGGCTCCATTGGAGAACATCTTCAACAAGCAAAAACATTTCTTGATACACCAAGCCTCTTTGCTTGGACCATTGTTATTCTAATCATTAGCTTAATTACGGAACGACTCTTTCTGAAAATACTACACCAGATTTATTTATATTCACAACGAACTTAGGAGGAACTATGTCTTATATTGAATTCAAACATATTGACAAATCATACAACAGCACTATTGTATTTCAAGACTTCTCTTCCTCAATTGAGCTGGGAAAGATCACCGCACTATTAGCGCCTTCGGGTGTGGGGAAAACCACCCTCCTTCGCCTTATAATGGGTCTCGAATCACCAGATAGGGGTGAGATATTAGGACTAGACGGGCGGGAAATCCGAGCTGTATTCCAAGAAGATCGACTTCTTGAACACTTAAGTGGACTAGCCAATATTCGCATCGCCACACAGATAGATAAGAATGTGATTCAATCTGCACTTGAGGATGTTGGACTTTCTGAATTCACAAATCATTTAGTTTCTGAATTGTCAGGTGGAATGAAACGCAGGGTCGCGCTCCTTCGTGCCATCTTAAGTAATTGGGATATCCTAGTCTTAGACGAACCATTTAAAGGTCTAGATGACGAAAGTAAATCAGTCGCTATTCATTTTCTACTCAAACATAGACGTAATCGCACCATTATTTTTGTAACTCACCAAGAAGACGAGTGCCAATTACTAGGTGTCGATCACTATATAACACTTCCAAAAAGAGAATAAAACTGTACATTGTTCAATTTTGAGAACAACGTACAGTTTTATTTATTTGGATTCTGATTTCAATTTATAATGATACTAATTTAGATATGCTTGTTACCACATCATCAAAGTAAATCCCGTGTTTATTTAATTTTTCCATATTCATACGAAGGTTTTTCTTATTCTCCCCTTCTACTAATTGAGTTCCATACTTACAATTACACTTTCTTTCTAATCGCTTAATTACTTCCTCATAAATCTCATATACACTTAGTGCTGTATCTGCTCCAAAGTTATATACACCAGCCGGAAGAGTAAATGTATGCTCTATATTTGCAGCAATGTCATTCACATTTGTTATACTACGGTATTCTTGTTTTGATGCTGTAATTTGATTCCCTTGCTCTAGCGCTTTTATTAAATTAGAGAAAAAGTCAGGGTGTACCTCTCCCCTCTGCTCTACTTTATCACACATCCACGGTAATCTTAAGCAAACAGCCTTTGCAATGTCAATGACGTGAGCCTCCGCTTCTAGTTTGTAGATTCCATAGACATTGACTGGGTTTAGCTCTTCTGTTTCCACTCCACCTTCTTTGCCCTCTCGTGCATTATATACTTGATCCGAACTCGCATAAATCATTTTACTATTTACATGTGCGCATGCAATTGCAATATGAATGCTTCCTGCCACATTTACATTATACCCATGTTTGGGATGGGCTTCACATTCAACTGTGGATGAAATTGCTGCACAATGAATTACAATCTCAGGACGATGCTTCTCCATATAATTTATACATGCTTCTTTTGTTTCAATTGATAGTTCGGCATGTGATGGTGTTAAAATTTCATATCGATTTTCTAATTGCCTTACTATACGTTTTGCTAAGAAACCACTTCCTCCAGTAATTACAATACGGGGCTTCTTTATTCCCATTGTCATACCTATCCCTCAACTCCTTTGTTTCATTTTTCGCCTATCTTACTTGTAACTCTTTACGCCCGCTCTACAATCTCGCCCGATCGATAGGCTTCTAACAATCGTTCTAATTCATGAACCGCTTCTTCAATTTTTCTCCCATTATCTGTATCTCGTACAACTTTTCTTCGTAACACACGCTGGATTACAACACTGTCTGAATGGATATCTGATTCCATTTCAATTGCATCCTCGGTAGATATAAACGGGTTGTGAGCAACTAGAATCAATCCATAACTATTATATACCAACGTATAGCCTGCAATTCCTGTCTGTGATTGATACGCTTTGGAGAATCCGCCATCAATTACAAATACTTTCCCATTACATTTTACAGGACTTTCTCCTAAGCAACTCCTTACAGGTACATGGCCATTAATAATATGCCCTTGAACTATATCGACTTCAAACTCTTCCAAAATAGAATGTACTACATTTTCATTCTCTAACAGAGCGTAATATGGATTCTTCTTCTCCTTATGTGTTTCTTTATCTTCTATGAAATAGCGCTCAAAAGTTGCCATCTTATCTTTTCCAAACAGAGGAGAATTGTCATGTAGCCATATATACCACATCATGTTCTTCCCTATGTCTCGCTGCTCGTGATCTACAGCCGTAAATCCTTGGCGTATATATGCATCTAAGAGATCATACCACGCTTTCCCTTTATATTTATTGCCAAATAATTCGATTTCTCTAAGACTTCCATCTTCATTCAACAATACACAACCATGATAAAGCAAGTTGTTATTATATACTTTGTACAAGCCGCCTTTTGCCAACAAAAATTTTGCATGCTTTTGTAATTTCTCACAATTTAAAAAGGCACGTTCTAACCTCCCCATAATATGCACTTCTTCTTCCGATAGCTGATATGGATTTTCAGGATCTATGGTTGGAAATCTAGTATCCAACATTGAATATGTCTTTCCATCAATTTCTATGGTCTTCTTCTCGTAGTTAATAAGATGTAATTGTTTACGTGATTCCATTTCAAATTCTGGATACTGGTCAATCAATAAGCCCTCTAATTTGAATTGTAAAATAGAAATAGCCTTATGCATGCACAGATTCACTTTACTCTCCATTGTATTATTCGCATTTGCCTTCAATGTAAAGCACTCACAAGGATCATCTCCATAGTGATGTAGTGCATAGGTTGCAAGTGGCAATAGATTCACTCCATATCCCTCTTCTAAAATATCTAAATTTCCATATCTTGCACAGATGCGAATTACATTAGCGATACACGCTTGTTGCCCAGCTGCGGCCCCCATCCATAAAACATCATGGTTTCCCCACTGGATGTCTACCGAATGATATTCCATTAGCTGATCCATAATAATATGAGGACCTGGTCCTCTATCGTAAATATCCCCTAGTAAATGTAAATGGTCAATAATTAAACGTTGGATTAATTCACTCAATGCCACGATGAACGCCTCCGCACGTTGAGTATGAATAATTGTTTCTATAATTGCATTATAGTAGGTTTCCTTATCAATCACTTCCACTTTCTCAGTAATTAATTCTTCAATTACATAAGCAAATTCTTTTGGTAATGCCTTTCGTACTTTAGATCTTGTGTATTTGCTACTAATTCTCTTACAAACCTCAACTAATCGATACAATGTAATCTTGTACCAATCGTTTGGATTTTTCATGTCCTTGATAACAAGATTCACCTTTTCCTTTGGATAATAGATTAAGGTAGACAAGAGCTGCTTATCTTCTACACTTAATGTATGTCCAAAAATATCATTAATTTTCCTTCTTACCGATCCTGATCCATTCTTAAGTACATGGGCAAATGCCTCATGTTCACCATGTACATCCGTAAGAAAATGCTCCGTTCCTTTTGGTAAATTCAATATAGCTTGTAGATTAATAATCTCTGTCGATGCGGCTGCTACATTCGGGTATAACTCTGCTAATTTATTCAAATACTTCATTTCAAAATTATCCATGTTCATATTACCTCCCTCTCTATTTTTCATCCTAACATCTATTGATTTTTGTGTCAATCGCCTTTGCTTCTCTTGTATAAATTTGATTAGTTTGCTATAATACAGTAGATTTAAAGAACAATGTCATACTACAATTCTTTAACGTAAAACAGTAAATATAAGAACACAGATAGATGAAAGTTGAGGTACACTTATGTGGATAGCAGATGGTTGGAAAGATTACAATGTAATCGATACATCTAATGGAGAAAAATTAGAATCTTGGGGGAACTACTTGTTAGTACGTCCAGACCCACAAGTCTTATGGAATACACCTAGACTAGATAAAGGATGGAAGAAGCCAAATGCACATTATCATAGAAGTGCAGCCGGTGGTGGAGAATGGGAATTTTTCGACCTTCCTGAGCAATGGCAAATCAATTATAAAGACTTAACATTTAACTTAAAGCCATTTAACTTCAAACACACAGGATTATTCCCTGAGCAAGCAACAAACTGGGATTGGTTCGGCGATAAAATTAAAAATGCAGGCAGACCTATCAAAGTATTGAATCTTTTTGCTTACACAGGTGGTGCAACACTCGCTGCAGCAGCAGCAGGTGCTAGCGTAACCCACGTAGATGCATCTAAGGGTATGGTAACTTGGGCAAAGGAAAATGCAGCTTCTTCAGGGTTAGATAGTAAACCAATTCGCTGGCTAGTAGACGATTGTATTAAATTTGTAGAACGTGAAATTCGCCGCGGAAATAAGTATGATGCTATCATCATGGATCCACCTTCTTACGGTAGAGGTCCAAAGGGAGAGATTTGGAAAATCGAAGAATCTATCCATCCATTTATTCAATTGTGTACAAAAATTCTATCAGATGATCCATTATTTTTCTTAGTGAATTCTTATACTACTGGTCTTGCACCAGCTGTGTTAACCTATATGTTATCGATAGAATTAGCAAAATATAAGGGCACTGTAGAATCTCAAGAAATCGGATTGCGTGTACAGTCAAATAACTTAGTATTACCTTGCGGAGCATCTGGACGCTGGAGCTCAAAATAAAAAACTTCTAACAAAGAAAGGGCGTATCTACATTCGATAAATGTAGATACACCCTTCTTTCTATTTCCTCTTTATTTTGATTTCCTCATTAGTGCTTCAATTTCCTCGATAGTTCTTGGTACACTAGCCGATAGGTTCTCGCAACCTGTTTCTGTAACAAGACAGTTATCTTCTAATCGGAAGCCAATTCCCCACTCCTCAACATAGATTCCAACATCTACACAGAAAATCATATTTGCTTCCATATATTTATCTACTGCAATTTGATCATGTACATCATATCCTACATGGTGAGCACCACCATGCCACATATATTTCTTTACATTTTTCACATCATCTAGTAAGCCGATTTTTACCAATTCTTTGGCACAGTACTCATGACTTAAACGGTCTACATCACGCATCACCATTCCTGGTTTAATAATTCCAAATAAGTACTCTGATGTCTTATAAGCACATTCATACAGTAATCTTTGTCTTTCGTCAAATATACCATTACATGGCCATCCACGAGAAATATCACAACAGATACCATCATAGATTGCACCTACATCATTCAGAACCATATCTCCGTCTTTTGCCTGTCCTTGATATCCATAATAGTGAATACTAAAATTATTATCGCCTGCACTAATGATAGATAAGAATCCTGGCTCTAACACACCTTGCTTTGTAAGCTGATAATCAAATTCTGCCTTATATTCATATTCATACATTCCTGGCTTCGAAGACTTCATCATGGCCTCGATTCCAGACTTTGTGATTGCAATAGCTTTGCGCATAGCCTGAATTTCACAAGGTTTCTTATATGTTCTTTGCTTTCGTAACTGTCTATGACAGTTGTCAATCTTAATTCCTGGATATTTTGCCGCCAGTTCCTTTGCAAATTTATGCGCCTTATCATCATCTTGATCTACAAACTCTTTGCATAAATCTAATACTACACTCTTTATTTTTCCAGAGTATACTACATCATGAAAATAAGAATCAAAACTTGCCACATCTTTGATATTTTCAATTCCACTTTTTTGAGTAATTTCCTCTGCCTTTAATCGTCTCCCATTCCATCGTTCTAACATCATATCTGGAGGAAGTGAAAAGATTGTTTCCGTAACACCTTCTTCTGTTTTCTCTGCCATTAAAATGAAGTGTGTCAATTCTACTCCGTCTAAACCTGTCAAATATACAAAGTTTCTATTTGGGAAAAAAATATAATTTGCATCTGCAGTTCTATGCTTATCCACTCCTGCAAATGATAAAAATACACTTCCATTTTCTAATGTCTCATATAGATCTTGTCTGTTACCTATAAAAAATCCCGTCTCCATTTCATTCCTCATCTTTCATATTTAATTAAATAATGTATGTGCGATATACTTCTCCATCCATATTCTTCCACTCAAATTTCCCTTGTTCAAAGCTCATATATCCATGATCACTCTCACCTCGTGGTATTGATACGGAACCAGGATTCATATAGATAAAATTCTCATACTCATTACAAGCTGGTATATGTGTGTGTCCATTTAACAAAATATCGCCACTATTTAAATGTGGTGGATTTTCTTCCCCATACAAGTGGCCATGGGTTGCAAATATAACCTTAATTTCTCCCTTTGTTGTAGTAACTGGGATCGTTGTATAATCTGCCATCATAGGAAAGTCGAACATCACTTGATCTATTTCTGCATCACAGTTCCCTCTTACTGCTAAAATATAATCTTTCTTTTTATTTAGCAATTCATAAACTTCCTGTGTTGCATATTCTTTTGGAAGATCGTTTCTTGGTCCATGATACAACAAATCTCCGAGTAACAGTAGACGATCAGCACCCTCTCTTTCAAATGCCTCCATTAACTTTCTTGCATAATACGCGGAACCGTGGATATCCGAAGCAATCATTAATTTCATACTATTATCCCCCTTTGGTTTAAACTTCTATGATTTCTTTCTTTTTAATTACTTTCTTCTGTTGATTTTTCATATCTACTTTTTCATTTTCTATTTTTTCTACATTGTGATAATCCTTTTTATATCTTGTAGTTGCAGATACAAGTTCTACAAATCTCATCTTATGCATCAAGAATTCTTCTAAATCCATTAAGATATGGTACAGCTTTGCTCTGCCTTCTAACTCTTCAATATTTTTAGGCATCTCATGGGTCAAAATATCTCCAAAAGTTCTTTCTAACTTAAGGATTTCCTCTCTCGGATTCTCTAAATCAACCACATGCTCTTTAATTTCTAACATAAAATTAGAGATTATTTTTGCTTCTGAAGGCATTGATCTCATTTTTTTCAATTCATAGTGGAGATTATGCAAAATACTCAACTGCATCAATCGCATCTCGAAATATTTCTCATAGTAATTCCCATCTTTTTTAAATGTATTATTCCCATATTCACAGGCTTGCTCTATAAAGTGTTCTAGTTTTTCTTCCAAATCTCTTGTGTCCACCCAAACATCACGATCCATCTGTTCGCATCTTAGGTATTGGCTTAATTCTGAAAGTATTTCTTGAAGCTTCTTCTCCGTATACTTCATATTATGGATTAGGACATCTTCATCATAGCTATTTCTACTAAAGAAGTTAAGAATTATTGCCGTTGAAATTCCAATCAGAACCAACATAAATTCGTTTAATATAAATGCCACACTAAAGTCCTGAGATGTTAGGAAATGTGTCCCTATTACTGCATTAACAGAGATTGTAGCTTTCCATCCCACGTACTCCGAACATAATACAACAATAAATATAAATACTCCATATGCAACCCAAATACTGTCAATACTTTGAAATATAAGGATTGATACAAGCACTGTACAAACGTATGTAATGATTCGATACAGTGAAAGGCGGAGTGTTTCAAGTTTTGTAGTTACCAGTGTAAGCAAAGCTACGATTCCAGCTGAATTGCCATTCTCTAATCCAAGGAGCATTGCCAAGAACATTGCCATACTACTTCCAAGCATAATTTTTGTCGCTTGAACAAATATAGTTCTCATTTTGTATTTCATTTTTGCATTCATTTATTTCATTTTCCTATTCGTTAATTTTATAACAATATCTATTTGATTTAGTATTATTACATACCTATTTATTATATACAAAAAACCACTATAATATCAAGTTAATTCGAAGTGATTCTTTAAATATAAGATTCTTTTAAGTCAATCAACTTTCTCACGGGAGTTATCTTTTATAAAATACATAAAACCACCGATTATCTTATGATAATCGGTGGTGAAAAAGAGGCGCCAACCAGATTTGAACTGGTGATCAGGGAGTTGCAGTCCCACGCCTTACCACTTGGCTATGGCGCCTTATTTAATTATAACAATAAATTGCATTACTGCAATTTATTAATGACCCCTACGGGAATCGAACCCGTGTTACCGCCGTGAAAGGGCGATGTCTTAACCGCTTGACCAAGGGGCCTTACTATTTTATTCAAAACATACTATATTGTGTATGTCTTAACTCCCCAAGCTGGACTCGAACCAGCGACAACTCGGTTAACAGCCGAGTGCTCTACCAACTGAGCTATTGAGGATTAAACCTGAAGATATATACCTTCAAAACTGCATACAAGAAATTATTTAAACATCATACCT
>CAYIYM010000020.1:0-42586 GCA_964367685.1 uncultured Lachnospiraceae bacterium | reverse complement strand
AATCCATTTTTTTCAAAGAGTGGAATAAATTCATTTGGAGCTCTAAATCCTACCGTTGGGCTTATCCATCTTACTAGCGCCTCGGCTGCAATCATCTCTCCCGATTCCATACCTAATTCTGGTTGTAAAACCATCTTAAACTCACCGTCTAGAAGCGCTTTTTCCATAGTATTTTCAATTTCTTTCTCTTTTATCGCATCACTTAAATACTCATTTGTGAAAATACTTGTATGTAACTTCTCTTCCTTTGCTTTATGATGAGCAATATTTACTCTCTCGATACATGTTTGAATGTCAAGCAAGTCACTTTCGTTTATATAATAAAATCCCGAAACAATTCTCAGATTATATTTGAAATTTTCTCCTAAATTTTTATATAATCTACACTTATAGTCGTCATACCAATTCTCTGTTTCGTCTTTTGAGTATGCTATCAAAACCAAAAATTCATCATTATATATATGTGCAGATAAGGAATCATACCTGCCTTCGGATTGAATAGAATCTGCCATGCATTTTAATATCTTATCTCCTTCTAAAACACTAAGGGTTTCATTGACTAGCCTAAAGTTCTCTATATCAAATTTTATAAGCAAAAACTTTTTCGTATGATGGTTATTTATAAACTTAGGTGCATCTAATTTAAATTTCAGCAATGTATTTATTTTTGTTAGCGGCGAAATATAGGCAACTTCTTCAAGATTTTTAAGATGTTTACGACGATTTAGGCCAATGAAATAAGCAAACAAACATATAATTAACACCAAAGAAGAAGAAACAATTGTACTTACAATTATAATATGGTTTGTAGTAGATTGAATGATTGTTTCAGGGATAATTGACATAATGGACCAATCTTTTACACCAATAGATGAATAAATTACTCGATATACTTCTCCATTAAATTCAATTTTCTTCTCCCCATCCCTTCCACTTGATATATCCGTTTTAAGCAAGTCAAATTGATCGTTATTCACTAGATTATAATTAGATATGACATCAAACACATTTTCATGGGGATTAAAATATGTATTATCAACGCCGTTTGAGACTATATTACCCTCGCTATCAATCAAAAGATTTGCAAAAATTCCGTCAAAAGGATTTACAAAAATATCATTCAATGTATCCACGTAAATAAGCCCAGCTAAAACTCCACGAATCTCGCCATTTGCAATCATTGGCGTCGAAATAACAATGGTGCTAATCCCATCTTGGTCCGTAGCAATTAATTCACTTACTGTAGTTTCACCACTCATAGCATTTTGAAAATATGGTTCTTCATAAGCATCACCAACATTCCCGTCACTTCCAACCCCGTAACCATATGGATTTATTACCATTGTATAATCGAAACTCTTCGAAATATAATCGTACTCACCAGATTCATAATCAACATATCTTAAATAATCCCAAACAGGCAGCAAAGACGCGGTCGACTCAAGCAAATTAATCTTAGATTCGAGCTCTAGTCTAAATGTATCTACATTATTATCCATTAATTGTTGAATTCTTTGATTAGACAATCCATTAATTTCATCTCTTATAAAAAAGTTATAAATAAATGTCGAAAAAATCAAAAGTATAACAACCGCAATAACTGCAATAACCTGCAAGAATTGATTTCTTAGTAAATTCTTCATTTCAACCTCCATACTGATGTAATTTTTGTATGGGTACATGAGTAAAATCTCAATTTTAAGCGTTTATCTTTTCATCAAGATAATCTACATACTCATCTGCACTCTCGGTCACATCTTCACCACTTAAAATCTTTTGAAGCATCTGTAACCATGCTTTTCGTTGTTCAGTCCATTCAATCGCTACTTGATAATAATCTCCAAGATTCTTCATAAATGGAAAATATCCCATCATTCTTTCTTCAAATTCGGTTCCTGCATACACATCACTATATAGACTGTTTACAGGAAAAAATTGACTTGCAAGAATGCTTTTCTCTCTTTGTACTGGGTCATCGGCTAGAAAATCAATAAATAACTTGGACGCACTTACTCTATTGGTATCTCCATTATTAAATATTCCGAACCCCCAGATCCCACCCTGCAACTGAGCAATTCTATCATCAGAAGGAAAATTCATTGCAAAGGGGGTAAAATCTACTTGCTGTGCATATAAAGATTCATTTGCAGCATTCCAAGCAAGAGTAATTGCGGTTTCCTCCGAAGCGAACATTTGCAGTTCTTCTGCGGCTGCAATATTAGGGTTATGATTTAATGAGCCATTTTCAACCATGTCTTGCAGTAGCGATAAACCTTTTATACCAAGTTCGTCATTAATTGTATAAGCATTGTGGTCTTCATTCGTGAAAGATGCACCATAAAAATTGGTAACTAAAGCCCTGGTTCCTTGGTCTCCCCCTTGTCCCCCTGTGTAAACCACACCTGGAAATTCAATTAGATTGCTATCTCGAATAGTTTCCATAGCAGCAACAAAATCATCGGTTGTCCAAGTTCTGCTTTCCTCATCAATGTATTGCAAAGCACCCGCTTTCTCAAAAACTTCATAGTTAATCGCCATAACATGGGCTGTCATTACTAATGGATATTGATAAAATGCGCCATCTGGAGCACTACAAGCTTTAACAACCTCGTTTGAAATTCCCGCGATATTAGCAGTGGTTTCTTCGTCCCACATATCACTTAAATCAATCATAAGTCCTCTTGCACCCCAATTTGCCACTAAGCGTTCCGGCCCTTCTAACACAATGTCTGGAGCAGCTCTTCGTTCAATGGCTTCTTCAATTTGGGCATCACCTGTTGTGAAATCAAGTATCTTTACATTGACGGTAATATGAGGATATATTTTATTAAATTCATCCACAAAACCATCCACCACATCTTCATTTCCGAAATCACCTATTGGAAACGTCCAAAAGTCAATTTCAACAGCACTCGTTTGCGTATTATCACGTTCTGATACCTGTGGCTCAGATTTTTGATTCGATATAGACGCATTATCCTCACTGGTTACACAAGATGTACTTAACAGCAACAATGAAACACAGAGAGAACATGCAAAAAATCTTCTTAACATAATGAACATTCCTTTCAAGAATTCTTCGTTGATTGTAGCGAGTTCTTTATGTTTTCTCCAAAAACAACAACGTTCTTGGAAATTATTTAAAATCAAGTTCACGGCTTTATTCTTAATAATAATTATACTCCCACTAATTCCCAAAGTCAATCGTGTTATATTTTTCATGACAGTATCAAAGCCTTACCAAATAATGGGGCATGATTCTTACGAATCACACCCCAACATTTGGCAAAGAGCCCATTTATTATTCTTTCTAACTTACTATTTCTTCACAGCTCTAGTTGCATAAAATGTTTCTACGTTATGGTCATGCAAACGTCCTTCTCCATTTGTATCTCCGAAAATATCTGTCAGAATAAATCCAGCTTTTAATTGGCCACCTATCTGTTCTTCGATTGTATGAGAAAATTGAACTCCATCATTATTTCTCATAGATGCCTCGTACAAAGCCTCATCCTTTAAAGGATTATATGGCAGTTTGAATTTTATTTCATTCTCATCATCATCATAGACGTAATTCAATCCATTATCAACACCTGCTAGTAGAATTCCACCTTTTTTCAACACTCTATAACACTCTTTCCATATGCCATACACTTCTTCTACATAGCAATTCGATACTGGATGAAAAATAAGGTCAAAACTTTCGTCTTCAAATGGCAAAGGCTTCGTCATATCAGCTCGAACACATTCTATATCATATCCTTCACGTTCTGCTACCTGCATTTCCATATTCAATTGTTCTTGAGAATAGTCAAGAATCGTACAGTCTGCGCCAGCTGCTTGAAAAATAGGCATCTGTTGTCCCCCACCCGAAGCCAATCCCAGGACCTTTGCATTTTTCATTTCTGGAAACCAGTCTCTTGGAACAGGAACAGTCGGTGTCAGTACAACTGTCCATTCTCCTTCTTTTGCTTTTTTATATGTTTCATGGTCGATTGGTGTTCCCCATTTCCATCCATCTCGCACCCAACAATCTACTGTATTGGAATTCACATCTACATAAACCTTCTTCTCATTCATCTTACACCTTCCTTAGCTGCATACGTTTTACTATAATAATTCCTATTGAAACTACAATCATTAAGGCCGCTAATACTTGTGAAACTGCCCAGCCATTTGAAAGTAACAATTGATCTGTACGTAGTCCTTCTATCCAAAAACGACCAATCCCATATGTGATTAGGTACAGTAAAAAGACCTCACCATTAAAAGCTTTTTTCTTAAGGTAAATCATCATAATAATAAATACAGCTAAATTCCATACTGATTCATATAAAAATGTAGGATGTACTTGAATAAAAGCCACTTCTCCTATATATGATATTTTCTCTTCTATATCTGGCGTCAAGTCACTTGTTCTAACCATATTCACTGGTAATTGCATTGCAAATATATTATCTGTATATCCACCAAATGCTTCTCGATTAAAGAAGTTGCCCCAGCGTCCAATCGCTTGTCCTAGTATTAGCCCTGGCCCTGCTGTATCCAACATTAAAGTCCAAGATATTTTCTTGATTTTTCCGAAGATAAATACTGTAATGATTGCAGCTATTACACCGCCATATATTGCTAATCCACCTTCTCGTATATTAAAGATACCCATTAAATCATCTTTATAATTCTCCCATGAGAAAGCAACATAGTATAATCTTGCACCTATAATTGAGAAAATAACTGCATATAACGCTAAGTCATAATACACTTCTGGATCTTGTCCTGTTCGCTTGGCATTATAGGCTGCTACAAATACCCCCATCATGATTCCTATTGCAATAATGATTCCATAGAAAGCGATTTCAAATCCAAATACAGAGACACTCTTTCCTACATGTTCTAATTCAATTCCTATATTAGGAAAATAAATACTATCCGTCATACTATCTTCCCCCCATTTTTTATCGTTGAAAAGGATATTATACATTGAATCTAAATAAGATAATATCTCCATCTTTTACTACGTATTCTTTACCTTCTGAACGTACCAAACCTTTTTCTTTTGCAGCAACATAAGTTCCACACTCCATAAGATCGTTGTACGCAACTGTTTCTGCACGAATAAATCCACGTTCGAAGTCAGTATGAATTTTTCCAGCTGCCTGTGGTGCTTTCATACCTTCTGTAATTGTCCATGCACGAACTTCTTGCTCTCCCGCTGTCAGATAACTAATTAATCCAAGTATTTTATAACTAGCTGCAATTAGCTTCTCTAATCCTGACTCTGAAAGGCCTAAATCTTCTAAGAACATTTTCTTTTCTTCATCATCTAACTCTGCAATTTCTTGTTCGATTTGTGCACATACAACAAATACTTCACTCTTCTCGTTTGTTGCATATTCACGAACAGCTTGAACACCTGTGTTGCCTAATGCATCATCTGCCAATTCGTCTTCTGTTACGTTTGCCGCAAAGATAACTGGTTTATTTGTCAACAAGTTATAGCTTTCAATTAACAACATTTCCTCTTCATCATCTGCCTCAAAACTCTTTGCCATATTATCATTTTCCAAATGATCTTTGATTCTTTTCAATAATTCTACTTCTTTTGCTAGTGATTTATCATTTCTAGCGCCTTTATTTGCTCTCATAATTCTACGTTCAAGCATTTCTATATCAGAGAAAATTAATTCAAGATTAATTGTTTCAATATCTCTAATTGGATTTATATTTCCATCTACATGTATGATATTCTCATCTTCGAAACATCTTACAACGTGAACGATTGCATCAACTTCACGAATATTTGCTAGAAATTGATTCCCTAATCCTTCTCCTTTAGATGCGCCTTTTACAAGACCTGCAATATCTACAAATTCAATAGCAGCCGGAATCACTTTCTTTGAATCATACATAATACGTAATGCCTCTAATCTTGCATCTGGAACTGTAACAACTCCAACATTAGGATCAATTGTACAGAATGGGTAATTTGCTGATTCTGCACCTGCTTTTGTTAATGAGTTGAATAATGTACTTTTTCCTACGTTTGGTAAACCTACGATACCTAATTTCATAATCTATCTATCTCCTTTGAGTGTTCTTTGTATTAAAAAAAGAGCCTAATATAACTCATGAATCATATCATAAGCAAGCTCTTTTTTCAACTACTTCATTGTGAATTTTCTAATTATTTTCATCGATTTCCATCAGAACCAATTGACCTTCTCTGTATTCTATTTCCAATACCTCATCAACAATTTCATTACTAACACTTAAACTATCAAAGGGCTCAAGCTTATATGTAACCAGTGGGTACTTCGCGCCTTTTATGGTTAGACCTTCTACGGCCTTCCCTAATGAGAATACTGAAAAATAAGAACCCTTGGCCTCCGTCTTCTTCATCTTGAATGTTTTATCGACTAAACGAATTCGATGGACAGGATCTAAGATACTTGCTGCAATCCCTATTTTATGTGGAATAGACAAAACTTGTACATTGGCCCACATATGGTCAAGCCGACTTCCAGTCGCACCAAGTAGTAAGATTGCTGTTGCACCTAATTCTATCGCCATTCGTACAGCTATTTCTGTATCACTTGCATCTTTTTCTGGTTGAAATTCTCGAATATTTATACTTGTCTGCTCTTGAAAGAAGGATAAAACTTCTCTATCTACACTATCAAAATCACCAACAATATAATCTGGTGTCATTTGATTCTTATAGAAATATTCAATTCCCCGGTCCACTCCAATAAATACAGCCTTAGGATGTTCTTGTAACACCTTAGCAGCATATTCATCTTCGATATTTCCACCTGTTATAATGATAATCACTTTATGCATGACGATTCAATATTTCCATAAATGCTTTTGTCGATTCCTTCGGATTTGTTCCAAATACTGCTGATCCTGCAACCACAATATTTACACCTGATTCTAATACCTCTTCTACATTTGTCAAATAAATACCACCATCAATTTGAATATCACAATCGAGTGCATGGTCTACTATATACGTACGAAGTGCACGAACTTTATCTAATGAATCTGGCATAAATGATTGTCCCCCAAATCCTGGTTCTACACTCATAACAAGAATCATGTCTAGCTGATCTAGATAAGGTATAACTGCCTCTACTTTGGTATTTGGCTTAATAGATATTCCGGCTTTTAATCCACATTCTTTGATTTTATCCAAAGTTGCTTGCACATCTTCACACGCTTCTAAATGAATTGTTATAATATCCGCTCCTGCTTTTGCATAAGTTTCAATATAGCGAATTGGCTCCATTATCATTAAATGTACATCCATAACTTGTTTTGTTGCTTTTTTTATTGACTGAAGAATTGGCGCTCCAAACGAAATACTTGGTACAAACATTCCATCCATAACATCAAAGTGTAAGTATTCCGCACCTGCCGCCTCGGTCATTTGAATTTGATTTCCTAACTCGCAAAAATCCGCTGCTAATATAGATGGTGATAAAATGTTTTTTCTCATAACTAATACCTCTTCTTTTCTTCTAATTCTTTAAACATGTCTAAATAACTTTTGTAACGCACTTGATGAATTACACCGGCTTCTAATGCATCTTTCACAACACATTTTGGCTCATGAATATGATTGCATCCTAAATATTTACACTGTCCTAAATATTCTTTAAACTCTGGAAAATACTCTTTCAGCTCTTCTTTTTCGAAATCATTTACATAAAGCGAACTAAATCCTGGTGTATCCATAATATAAGTATGATTTTCAATTGCAAATAATTCCGAATGTCTAGTTGTGTGCTTTCCACGTTCAATCTTTGTGCTAATTTCTCCCGTTTCCATCTGGGCTTCTGGAATCAACTGGTTAATAATTGTGGATTTTCCGACTCCAGATGGGCCTGCAATCACTGTGGTCTTCCCGTGTAACAAAGACTCCAATACTTCCATTCCTTCACCTGTTTCTGCACTTATAAATACTACTTTGTATCCACTTTTTTCATAGACTTCCTGGATTTCTCCCATTTCCTCTATGGTTGCTATATCTTTTTTATTGAAAACCAAAAGAGTAGGGACACCCTTTTGTTCCATCATAATCAAAAAGCGATCCAATAAATTAAAGTGTGGTTTGGGTTTTGTAATTGCAAATACTACCATTCCTTGATCTACATTGGAAACAAGTGGCCTAATCAATTCATTTTTTCTTGGTAATATGGTCACAATATTCCCTTTCATCTCCACCTGATCTAAGATATCAATCTCAACATTATCACCAACTAATGGTTTTTGCTTATCTTTTCGAAATATTCCCTTGGCTTTACATTCATAAATGCCAAATTCTACTACATGAACGTAGTAGAATCCAGCGATTCCTTTTACAATTTTTCCAGTAACTTTTGTTTCTGTCATCTACACTTCCCTCTATGGACTTGTGGTGTCTGAACCATCACCATCTGTATCTAGGTCAGGATCTGGGGTTGTTGGCTCTGATGGTTCTGATGGCTCTGGTCCATCACTTACTACCAATTCAATTGTAGTTCCAACTTGAACTTTAGTTCCTGCACTAATATTCGCCGATATAACTTTGTCAGCTGTAATTGTATTACTATATTTCGTGACTGTTTTATATTTTAGTCCAAGATCATTTAACGCTTCTATTACATCATTTATCGGTTCCCCAATTAGTCTTGGCACTTCTACCGGTTCTTTTCCTTTACTTACTACGTAAGAAACACTATCTCCAGCTACCAGCTTCGTTCCAGCTTTTGTAGTTTGAGAAATTACTTTTCCTGCATCTACTGTATCTGAATATTCTTCTGTCACTTTTGCTTCAAGTTCAAGTTCTGCTAATTTGGCTTTGGCCGCTTCATTTGATAATCCTGACAAATCTGGTGCTTCAATTGGTGCTGGCCCCTTGCTCACAACGACAGTAACTGTCGAATCTTCTGCAACTTCTGCACCTGCTTCTGGATTCATAGAAATAATATGACCTGCTTCAACGTCTGCACTATAATCTGCCTGAGAATCCATTAGGATATCCATGTCAAACAATGTTTTTTTCGCATCGTCTTCTGACATTCCAACAACATCTGGCAATGTAACTAAGACTTCCGCAATCCCAGAACTAACAATTACATTGATTGTTGTATGTGGATCTACTTTATCTCCTGCCTGGATATCTTGGCTCATGATTAAGCCCTCTTCTAATGTTGGAGATTTTTCACTGGCTTTTTTCTTATAACCTAAGAAAGATTCATTTAGAAGTTCTCTCGCCTCATCTTCTGTTAGTCCTGATAGATCTGGAACTACTACTTCTTCTGGTATTTCCTCTGTTTCTGCGCCTATATCGCCTGCACCGAAGTTAAAGAATCCAATTGCTTGCCCTGCAATAAATATGATTGCAAATAAAACAATCACCGCTGCTACAATTGCAAGAATTTTGTTCATATTCTTAATTTTAGGATCTACATCCTCTTTGCTTTTTCTTGCTCTTTTTCTTACCTCATAATCATCTTCATAATCGTCTTCGTCTTCATAGTCATCATCATTTTCGTAATCGTCTTCATCTTCATAGTCGTCCTCGTTACTATGAATTGGCGCATATAATAGTGGGCCTATTTTTACAAAGTCTCCATCTGGATCCATAAGAGAATGTTTTAAATCTAAAATCAATTCATCCATGTTGTTGTATCGTCTTGATGCATTTTTCTGCGTACACTTGATAATAATTTGTTCCAGACTATAATACATATTTGGTGTGTATTCTGATGGTGGCAACATATCCTCTTGCAAATGTTTAACGGCAACACTTACTGTTGATTCTCCATCAAATGGAATCGTTCCTGTAATCATTTCATATATTGTAATACCAGTAGAATAAATATCACTTTGAATATCACATACTCCACCACGTGCTTGTTCTGGAGATGTATAGTGCACTGAACCCATAACATTGGTACTAATTGTATTAGAAGATGTTGGCTTTGCAATTCCAAAATCTGTAACCTTTACCTTACCTTCTGTTGAGATCATAACATTTTGAGGTTTTACATCTCTATGTACAATATTCTTCTTATGTGCCGCATCCAAACCTGATGCCATTTGAATAGCAATACTAATTACTTCTTTGTCTGGAAGTCTCCCCTTCTTCTGGATATACTCCTTCAAGGTGATTCCATCTACTAATTCCATTACCATATAATTATAGCCATGGTCCTCGCCCACATCATAGACATTTACAACATTAGGATGAAGCATTCCTGCTGCCGCCTGTGCTTCTTGTTGAAACTTCACAAGAAATGTTGTATCCTCTGAAAACTCTCGCTTTAATACTTTTATTGCTACATATCTACGTAACTTATGGTCTTTTCCACGGTACACATCTGCCATTCCGCCAGTACCAATTCTCTTCACAATCTCATATCTTTTGTTCAAATACGTCCCTGCATTTAACATATACTCACCTCATCCACCATGGGTTCAAATACAACAACTCCTATATTATCTGATCCACCATATTCATTTGCTTTATTAATTAAATTTTGCACAATCTCGACTACATCTCTGCTACTTTGCACAATCTCAAATATCTCATCATCTTCAATCATATTACTTAATCCATCTGAACACATTAATACAATATCGCCTTTATGTAAGGATTGTTCAAAGCAATCTATCTCAACCTTACCTTTTTCTCCCACTGCTCTAGTAATAATATTTTTATCTGGATGATGTTTTGCATCCTCTGGCTTAATTCCACCAAGTCGTACCATTTCTTCCACAAGGGAATGATCCTTCGACAATTGTTTGATCCCTTGATTTATTAGATATAATCGACTATCTCCTACATTTACAAAGTATAAGCTATCATCTGCAACTGTTGCCGCAACAACTGTCGTTCCCATGCCTTTTAAGCCCTCGTCGTCATTTGCTCTTTTAACAATTTCTGCGTTAGCTACTGTTACACTATGCTTCAATAGTTCCAAGGGATTTATTTTATCACTATCTGCAATTTCCTCGCATATCAGTTCTACCGCTAACCTTGATGCTAAATCGCCTGCTTTGTGTCCACCCATTCCATCAGCAACAATATATAAGTTCTCCAAATTTCCAATTTGCTCATTCGTGCTAAACACAAAATCTTGGTTTACGGTTCTCTTGATACCAACATCCGTTTTCGAAAATGATTTCATCATTCTTGTCCTCCAGTTGGCTCTGACGCATATCGCCTTCTTAATTGCCCGCAAGCGCCATCTATATCTGAGCCCATTTCTCTCCTAATAGTAACATTTATTCCATTTTTTTCAAGCTTATTTTTAAAAGAGTTTGCAGCTTGCTTTGTTGGCTTTTGAAAATCACGTTCCGCTATTGGATTTACTGGTATCAAATTCAAATGACTATTCTTGCCTTTTAGAATCGAAATCAACTCTATTGCATCTTGAGTAGTATCATTTATTCCTTGAACCATGCTATATTCAAACGTTAATCTACGTCCTGTTTGGCTAAAGTAATAATCACAGGCTTTCAGCACTTCCTGCAAATCATACTTATTGGCTACCGGCATCAGATTTTTACGTTTATCTTGCGTTGATCCATGGAGAGAAAGAGCCAGTGTAATTGATAATTTTTCTTTAGCCAAAGCTTCAATTGCAGGAACAATACCACAAGTAGACACCGTAATATTTCGTTGACTAATGTTTAATCCTTGCTCATTGCTTATCATTTTTACGAATTTAACTAGATTATCATAATTATCCAGTGGTTCTCCTGTTCCCATAACAACCACATTAGATACTCTCTCTCCTGTGATTTTTTGTATCGTATAAATTTGTGCAAGCATCTCTCCACTCGTAAGATTACGCTCTAGCCCACCTATCGTCGAAGCACAGAATTTACATCCCATGCGACACCCCACTTGAGATGAGATACACACAGAGTTCCCATGCTTATAAGGCATAAACACACTTTCAATTACATGGTCATCTCTTAAACGAAATAAAAACTTATTTGTATTATCATCCTTTGACACTTGTCGCTCTAACATCTCCATGGTTGTTGTGTAGTATTCTTTACTCAACTTGTCCTTTAGGCTTTTTGCTATATTACTCATTTCATCAAAATCAGCTGCGCATTTTTGATGAATCCATTCATAAATCTGCTTTGCACGAAATCCTTTTTCGCCAATTCCAACTATTTCTTCTTGTAACTCTTCATATGAAAATGAATTAATCTCTTTCATTTCTATGCTCCAAATCTATTCTTTATGATTTATTTTCTTTTTCAAATACTGCTATAAAGAATCCATCACTCTTATGAACTCCCGGGAGAAATTGTAAATATCCCTCTTTCGTTACTGCATTTTTCAACTCATCGCTTATTTGTTCTTCAATTGTTACTAATTTCAAGCCTAATGTCTCTTGTATCCACTTCGCATTTTGCTGATTTTCACCTTGATTAATTGTACATGTACTATACAATAATTTACCACCTGGTTTTACATACTGAGTAACTTGCTTCAACATTTTTCTCTGCAAATCTGCAAGTTCTATCAAGCTCTCTTCTTTCATCTTATATTTCAGATCTGTTTTCTTTCCCATGACTCCTAATCCAGAACATGGCAAATCAGCAATGACAATATCTGCTTTCTCGATCGCATCTGTATCTAGAATCGTAGCATCCCATTTTACAGCAAAAATGTTACTCATTTGTGATCTTTCTATATTTTCTTCTATTAATTGTATCTTATAATCAGTTAAATCACGGGCTTCTACCTTACCTGTTTCGCTAAGTTTGTCTGCAATGTGAAGAGACTTTCCACCTGGGGCCGCACAAACATCAATGACATAATCTCCCTTTTGGGGATTTGCCAATTCTGCTACAAGCATTGAACTTATATCTTGGACTTGAAATAATCCCTCTTGGAAGCTTTGCAAGAAAAACAAACTATCATAATTGCTGATTTCAAGCGCATAAGATAAATAGGGATGTTCTTCCACGTTAACTTCTTCTTCGATAAGTTGTGCTATTAATGTCTCTTTACTTACCTTACTCGTGTTAACACGAATTGTAGTTGGCGCTCCACCTAAAAACGAAGCAACAATTTTTTCTGTCAGTTCCTCACCGTATTGTGATATCCATGTTTCCACAATCCATTCTGGCATAGAATACTTCACGCTATAGTAAAGCACTATATTCTCTCTTGTCGGGAATTCTACTTCCTCAATATTTCTGGCAATATTTCGCAGTACTCCATTCACAAATCCTCTTAAGCCACCAAATCCACGCTTTGCTGCTAATTTCACAGCCTCGTTACAGGCCGCTGAATTTGGAACACTATCCATGTATTTCATTTGATAAACTGCACTTCTCATAAGTGTTCGAATCACTGGCTTCATTTTTTTAACTTTCACTTTTGAAAATTGATTGATAATATAATCAAGTTCAATTAGTTGTTCAATGGTTCCTTCCGTGATTCTTGTAATAAATGCTCGTTTTTTCTTATCTACGAACTGATATTTATCAAGGGTTTCTCTTAGAACAATATGGCTAAATTTACCATCTTCTAGGATTTCCATTAGCAAGTCGAGAATTATTTCTCTTTCATTCATCTATTTATACTCCATTTCTATTGGCAGCTATATTAATCGTTCCTTCTATTTGCAAGCATTACAATACGAAGTAATTGAAGAATTGAAGCTGCTGCACTTGCAACATATGTCATCGCTGCCGCCCCTAATACTGATTTCACTGCTGGGATTTCGTCATGTGATAAAATTCCAGTTTCATCTAGGAGTTTTACTGCTCGGCTAGACGCATTAAATTCTACTGGTAATGTTACTATTTGAAACAATACTGAAGCCGAAAAGGCAATGATTCCAATTTGTAATAAAATTACTGATGTATTTCCAGTTAAAAATAGTCCAATGAAAATCAATGGCCATGCTGCCATACTTCCAAAATTAGCAATTGGCAAAATAGCAGTTCTCATGCCAAGTGGTGCATATTGTTCTGCATGTTGAATAGCGTGCCCACACTCATGAGCCGCAACCCCTAGCGCTGCAACTGATGTGCTATTATAAGTCGCATCAGATAAATTTACTGTGTTTGATCTTGGGTCATAATGGTCTGAAAGATGTCCAGCCACATGTCTTACTCGTACATTACTAAGACCTCTTGTACGCAGAATTTGTTCTGCCACCTCTTTCCCAGTCATTCCTCTCCCGCTTCTGATTTTATCATACTTTGCAAATGTTGATTTTACACGTGCCGAAGCAATCAACGTAATTACTACACCAATAATAATTAAGATATAAGTTGAGTCATAATACATTCCGTACATACGTTTCAATTCCTTTCTTGAATCTGTCTCCTTACTTAGTTATACTCATTATTCCTGTGAGAATTTCTCACCTATTTCTAATTGATATCCACGAAGAAATGCCCCCGCATCCATTCTTTTTTTCCCTGGAATCTGTAATTCCAATATGCGAAGCACTCCATCACCAGTCTGTATTGAGAAAGATGTTTTATCTTTTCTAACTACACACCCAACTTCTCCTGTACTTAGCTCTGAGTAAGCTTCTTCATTGATTTCTACTACTTCTGCAGTCCAGATTTTCATTACCTTATCATTCCACTTTGTATATGCACTCGGCCACGGATTTAATCCACGAATTAATCTTTCAATTTGAATCGCCCCCTGTGTCCAGTCAATATTTCCAAGTTCTTTCTTTAGCATTTTTGCATATGCTGTCGGTGTTTCTCCCTGCTTTTCAAATGTAGCCGTCTTATTCTCTAATGCTTGAATTGTCTCCACACATAGCTTAGCACCTGCTGATGCCAATTTATCATGTAGACTTCCCCCTGTTTCATTTGATTCAATAGTAATTTCTACTTTCTGAATCATATCACCAGTATCGAGTCCTGCATCCATTTGCATGGTTGTAATTCCTGTTACTTCTTCCCCATCAATGATAGACCATTGAATTGGTGCTGCTCCACGATATTTTGGCAACAATGATGCATGCACATTGACACATCCATATGGAGTCATCTCTAGAATTTCCTGAGGTAAAATCTGTCCAAATGCAATCACTATCATGATGTCTGCCTGATAACTTCTTAATATCTCCATGCACTCTGCATCTCTCACCTTCTTTGGTTGAAACACAGGGATATTATGAGATAAAGCACACTCTTTCACAGGGGTGAACTGCATTTCTTTTCCACGTCCCTTTGGCTTATCTGGTTGAGTCACCGCCAAAACAACTTCATGTCCTGCTTCTATCAAAGCTTCTAATGTCCCGACTGAAAAATCAGGGGTTCCCATAAATATTATTCTCATTCTATTCCTCTTCCTCATCCTCTGCATAGTTTACTGTACAAAGCTCGCCTTCAACCAAATCTACATATAGTTTTCCATTTAAATGATCAATTTCATGGCAAAGAGCTCGTGCTAGCAACTCTTCTCCTTCTATAATTTGCTCATCCATATTCACATCTAGCGCTCGTACTTTTACATAATTCGGTCTAGTTACTTGCCCACTTTTCCCCGGAACACTCAGACAACCTTCTTCACCTGTTTGACTGTCTGCTGTTTCTATAATTTCGGGATTAATAAGTACCATTGGACCCTCGCCAACATCAATTGTTACGATACGCTTAAGAATGCCTACCTGGGGCGCCGCTAAACCTACTCCATTTGCGTCATACATAGTATCTAACATATCTTCTATTAAATCTTGTGTTCGTCCTGTCATCTCGGTTACTGGCTTACTTATTTTATTTAATACCTCTTCACCCATTTCTCTAATCGCTCTAACTGCCATATTAATCTCCTTTTCTTACCATATATTCATTGGATCAAAATCAAATTGTACTCTTACATTTTGGAATCCTTTATTGACTTCTATATATTGTTCTAATTTATTTTTCACTTGAATTAATGTACGATATTTCTCTGCTTTTATATAAATGACCTTCCTGTAAACATCGTTGATTTTCCCAATACACGGTGTACTTGGGCCAATCACTCGTAATACCTGATTTTGATCTATTTTCTTAATATAATCAGCCGTATAGCTGGCACCTATTTCTAATAGCTGCTCTTCTTTTGCTTGCATTAAGATTGCTAGTATATGTTCCACTGGTGGATATCCCATCATATTTCTATAGGTAATTTCTTCTTCATAGAAATTAATGTAATCCTGGTTTCCCGCTGTTACAATGCTATAGTGCTCTGGACTATAGGTTTGTATCACAACCTCACCTGGTTTCGACCCTCGTCCTGCTCTCCCAGCCGCTTGAGTCAACAATTGGAATGTTCGCTCTCCCGCTCTATAATCATTTGCATGTAGGGATAAATCTGCTGCCAAAATTCCAACTAATGTTACATTGGGAAAATCATGCCCCTTTACTATCATCTGCGTTCCAATTAAGATGTCAGCCTCCTCATTTGCAAATGCGGAAAGGATTTGTTCATAACTTTCCTTTTGTCTCGTAGTATCAACATCCATACGAAGAGTTCTTGCTTGTGGAAGCTCTTTATGAATAATCTCTTCTATCTGCTGTGTTCCTGCTCGAAAGCCTCCAATATGTTTCGATCCACAAGAAGGACACTTCTCACTACTTGGTTCTTCATATCCACAATAGTGGCAGAGCATTCGCTTTCCTTTATGTTCTGATAAAGAAACATCACAGTGAGGACATTTTTTCACATATCCACAAGATCTACACGAAATGAACCCAACATAGCCTCTTCTATTTAGAAAGAGAATGATTTGTTCTTTCTTTTGCAATCGCTCCTTCATCATTGTTCGTAATTGATCACTAATGATAGAACGATTACCATTTCTCAATTCATCCCTCAAATCTATTGTATATACATCTGGCATAGCTTGCATCATGGATCGGTTTTTCAATTCAATAAATCGATATTCCCCAACCTTGGCTTGGTAAAAAGATTCCACAGAAGGAGTTGCTGATCCTAGCACAACTGCTGCCCCCTCCAAGACTCCTCTTTGAATTGCTGTCTCCCTTGCATGATACCTTGGAATCTGTTCACTTTTATAGGTTTGTTCATGCTCCTCATCAATTACTATAATGCCTAAATTTGGAAATGGTGTGAACAAAGCTGATCTAGGACCAATAATTACATCAATTTCTCCATTTTTTGCACGAGTCCATTGATCATATCGTTCTCCTTTTGAGAGTCTAGAGTTCATAATGGAAACGCGATTACCAAAACGACGGTAGAAACGTTGAACCGTTTGATAAGTTAAAGATATTTCTGGAATTAAAACAATGGCTTGTTTTCCATCCTTTACAACCCGATCTATCATCTCCATATAGACTTCCGTCTTTCCACTCCCAGTAACTCCATGAATCAAGTAAGTCTCACGCACATTGTTATAATAATCTTGCTCAAATATTTGAATCGCTCGCTTCTGTTCTTCTGTATAGGTGAAATGTAGTTGTTCAAGTTCTTGTTCTTTTACTGGATTTCGATATATTTGTGTTGTCACAAGTTCTAGAATACCTTGTTCTTCTAATGCCTTGACGACACTCATCGTAATATTTAATTTCTTCGTTACTAGTTCATAATCAATCACTGGATCATCTAACAAGGCTGCTAACAACCTTGCCCTTGCCTTTTGATTCTTATTCAAGTATAGATCTAGCTGTCTTTTTCCCGTTTCTATATCTAATAGTAACTGTATACTTCGCTTTTGCTTATCCTTTTCCTTTTGTTTGATTGGCAGCACTGTTTTCAGGGCTTGAATCATGGTACCACCATAGTTCTCCTTCATCCAAGCTGCTAGTACTAACAATTTTGCTTCTATATTTGTACTGCCCTTCGAAATTCGAAGTAGCGGCTTTATTTTGCTTGGATCATAAGTTGTTTCATCTGTAATATTCACTACATATCCTTTGGTTTCTTTGTTTCCTCTGCCAAATGGAACAACTACCTCTAAACCGACTTTAAGCACCCCTTCTAATTCGGAAGGGATGCTATATTGGAATACTTTATCAAGTTTTTCATGTGTAATATGAATTATAATATCTGCAAACATGTACACCTCTTGATTTTGCTTCAGTCTCTTTGTGTCTTAATTTTAACTAGTTATAAAGTAAATGTTCTATTTGCCGGCTAAAATGTCAGCAATTATCACTCGTTCGTCCATTGGGTATTTTTCACCTTTTATTTCTTGATAATCCTCGTGACCTTTTCCTGCAAGGATAATAACATCTCCCACTTCGCCATGTTCAATGGCATAACGGATGGCTTCTTTTCGATCTGGAATTTCAATATACTTTCCAGTTGTTTTTTCAATTCCAATCTTTATATCATCTATAATATCTTGGGGTTCTTCAAATCTTGGATTATCTGATGTTATGATTGTCAAGTCAGACAACGTACCCGAAACTTCTCCCATTTCATAACGTCTGCCTTTTGCTCGATTTCCTCCACATCCAAATACAGTAACAATACGAGTCGGATTATATTCCTTCAATGTAGACAAAAGACTCTCTAAGCTCATAGCGTTATGTGCATAGTCAATCATTAAGATAAAGTCTTCCGACACTTTAACCATTTCAATCCTACCCTTAACACGCGCTTGCTTTAACGCTCCTGCAATTTTCTCTGATGGAGCATTAAAATGTCTGCAAACTGCAATTGCAGTCAACGCATTATAAATACTGAATTTCCCTGGTACATCAATACTAATATGAAAATTCATTAAACCTTCTACATCAAAAGTAACACCCAAATACCCTGGTCTCGAAACTAAATCTGCATTCTTTGCTCTTAAATCTACTTCTTCTCCGAATCCAAATGTCTCTATTTCACAAGTTGCATCTTTGAACACTTTCTGAAAATATTCATCATCTCCATTTGCAATTCCTATCTTGCATTGCTGAAAGAGTAATGCTTTACAGTTCAAATAATCCTCAAAACTTGTATGCTCGTTTGGTCCTATATGATCTTCTCCAAGGTTTGTAAAAATCCCAATATCAAATTGAATCCCTGCTGTTCTATGTAACATTAGCCCTTGTGAAGACACTTCCATAACTACACTGTCACATCCAGCTGCAACCATATCTCTAAAATACTTGTGTATTGTAAATGATTCTGGTGTCGTATTAGCTGCCTTTACAATCTGATCTCCAATGATTGCTTCAATTGTTCCAATCAAACCTACTTTTTGCCCCACACCTTCTAATATTTCTTTTACCATATAAGTAGTTGTAGTTTTTCCTTTTGTTCCTGTTATCCCGATGACTTTTAATTGTTCTGCAGGATAACCAAAGTATGCTGCTGACATAAGTGCCAATGCATATCTTGCATCCTTTACCAAAATAACGGTAACTGAACTAGGCACTTGCACTTCTCGCTCTACAATGATTGCTGCTGCACCTTGTGCCACTACTGCTTCTATAAAATCATGTCCATCCACGACTGTTCCACTGATGCATACAAATACACCATCGGCAATTACATTTCGTGAGTCACTCGTTAATTCTGTAATCTCTCGATCACTATTTCCTTGTAATACATTATATTCTAAACGTTCTAGTAATGTTGTTAATTTCATAAATCTTGGCCTCCTAAAATTGCTTAACCCTTATTATAACATATTTTCCCATTTCATTACACTTTATTCTTGTTCAATTACATATTCAATTACTTAATTTTATCTATATTCTAACAGTAATTCTTCTATTCTAATTCCACATCCTTAGATTTTTTCATTAAACTGGCTCGATTCACTGAGCCTTCTCCAAACCTAGTGCGTATTTGATCCAACGCTTGATCTAGTTTCTTTGATTTCTCTAAGTTCGTTTCACTGATTTCTCCGACCTCTTGAATCGATTCCGAAAAAGAAAAATCAAATAAAGAGAGTTGCTCAGGCTCATTAACGTCTTGTAACTTAGAACTTCGGATGCCAAGAAGACGAATTGGCTCTCCCGTCCACAACTCATCAAATAATTTGCAGGCCGTACTATGGATCACATTTCCTGTATCTGTTGCCTTTCCTAACTGACATTGGCGAGAAACTGATTGAAAGGTATAATACTTTATCTCCACACTAATCATATTCGCCTTCAGTCGCGCTTTTCGCAATCGCTTTCCTACATTCTCAGCTAGTTGCAAAAGGATTCGTTTTGCCTCTTGTGGATCTGATATGTCTTCCGCCATTGTGGTTGAATGGCCAATACCTTTTCTAACACCCTCTTCTGTTTCCACTTCTGATTCATCTATTCCATTTGCGAAATTCCAGAGCATCTTTCCATGGGATTTTAAATGCATGACAATAATCTCTTGCTCCATGTTTGCCAAATCACCGATAGTCCTAATCTCCAATTTCTCCATATCTCTTACACTTGATTTTCCCGCCATATAAAGTTCACTTACAGGTAATCCCCACATTTTTTCTTCTATTTCACTTGGAAATAAGGTGTGGATTTTATTAGGTTTTTCGAAGTCAGATGCCATCTTTGCCAATAGTTTATTACTAGATATTCCAACATTCACTGTAAACCCCATATCCCTTTCAATTTCCGTTTTTATCTTTTGGGCAGCATGATAAGGGCTTTCATATAAATGTGCAATTCCTGTAAAATCCATATAACACTCATCCACACTTACTTGCTCAATATCTGGCGTGTAAGTTCTTAAATAATTCATCATTTTTTTACTATATTCTAAATACAACCCATAGCTGGATTTTTCGATTAATAGATGGGGGCATTTTCTTAATGCATCTGCAATTGGCTCAGCAGTCTGAATCCCATATTGTTTTGCTGGTATAGATTTTGCTAATACTATTCCACGTCTAGAACTACGATCTCCGCCAATAATACATGGTACAGTCCTGATATCTAATTCACTACCTTGTTTTAATTTATCAACAGCACTCCAACTTAAAAAAGCTGAGTTAACATCTATATGAAATATGATTCGCCCCATGTTATTCTCCTCAAATTAATACTATTTCTGGATATCATTTGCTTATAATCATTACACAAATATATATTACAGTCAATATGGTATCATTCCATACTTTTTTAATGTTTTTTTACATACTTTTCATTTCTCTATGATTTTACTAGGTTTTTTTTATATATTTTATTGGATTTTTTTTTATAATTTGACTCACGTTGAAATAAATCATGTTATAATATAAAAATTAGTAAAAGGGAGAGTCATACATGTTTTTGTTTAAAAGTGATAAAACAGTTCTAGGTTTTTCAGTCATCGCGACATTTTTTATATTGATAGGAGCTTACTTTTTTTTAACGGCAATCAACTATCCTTCTCATATGATTGTATGGACTTTCGTATGTTTTTTTCTTATATCCATGCTCTTTATATTATATGCATATTATTTGTGGATCCGTTCGCTAATTAGCAAGGTATTGATACTCAACAAGAAATTATTAGAGGACAAAGACATTGACAAATATATCGAAGAACATTACGAGTTATTAAAAGGAATGATGACTTATAATGTAATTGCTGCGATTAAGCTTAATCTGGTACTTGGATATATCCTAAAGAAGAATTACACTACCGCACAACGTATTATCGATGAGATTAATCCGAATCGATTAGCTAACATCTTACGTTCTTCTTATTACATGAAGTTTATCTACCTTCAATATAAGCAGGAACATATAGAAGTTGCCAACGCCTTAGTTAATAAGCACCGTGACATGCTAATAGAATTTGAAGAACACCCACATCTAGGCCCTATTGTATCCCTAATCTTTATTTGTGAATCCCACTCCAAATTCGATCCTATTACTTCTGCAACATTAATTGAACGAGCTTCTAAGAAGTGGTCAAACACCATATATCACCGTGAAATCCTACAAATGAATAATTTACTTTTCCACTAAATACAAAAACCTTATGCATATACCTGCACACATCACTAATTTGTACAAGTATATATATAAGGTTTTTTTATTATAATTTTAACTCACTCCATTTCCCACCCTTAAAACGTCGGAATCCAAAGTAAAAACGTGTAAACTGATCAATCATTAATCCTATCCACGCACCATAAAGCCCTAGACCAAGCGGAAAACACAGCATGTATGTTAGAAGTGGGCGAATAAATACGGCACTACAAAATGATATTTTTGCCACATATTTTGAATCTCCTGCACCTCGTAAACATCCATTATACACGATTTGAGCTGTTTGAATATGTGTAACGAGAGTAATAATAATCATGATCCCACTTCCAAGTGCAATTACCTCTGGATCTTCTGTATACAAAGATAGAAGTTTGTAGCGACCAAAGAAAAAGAAGCAACAAAGAACAATCGATACTATTCCAGCGATTCTTTGCCCTATTTGTCCATACATTTTCGCCTTCTGAATTTCGCGTGCTCCTAGATTTAATCCTACTAAGGTAGAGGCTGCTGCTGCAATACCATCCCCAAAAGAGAACGAAAAATTCAAGATAGACATACAAATTAAATGTGTTGCATATGGCGTCGTTCCTAACCTTACTACGACCATCGTATAAACTAGGAATCCTACTCGAAGACAGACTTGTTCCACGAATGCACTACTGCTTACTTTGATTACAGGTTGCAAGCACTTTAAGTTAAAGCGTTCCTTAGCAGCCAAAAAGATGTTGATATAGCCCTTCCTACGCAATAAGGTTGTTATAGCAATCAGGCATCCCACACCACATCCCATTGCCGTAGCAATGGCAGCCCCTTTTACGCCGAGAGTTGGGAAGCCAAATTTTCCATAAATCAAAATGTAGTTAAATACAACATTTACAATATTTGCTGCCGCGTTTGTTTGCATTGTGATTTTCGTCTTCCCGACCCCCCGTTGTGCTGCATTTATCGTTAAATTTATGGATTGAAAGAAAATCCCTATTGAGATAATTTGAAAATACATGGTTGCATCTTCAATATAATTAGATTCTGCCCCTACAAATGTCATAATTTCTTCTGCAAAGAAAAATCCAGTACATGCAGTTAACAGTCCCAATGAGAATGTAAGCGCTAACACATTCTTTAGAATTCTATTTGCATCGCGTTGATTCCCTTCGCCTGTTCGCCTTGCTATAACAGCAGTCACACCTATATTCAAAGATAGAATCATTGCAATTAACAAGAATTTGGGTTGGGATGTGATACCTACAGCTGCAATTGCATTTTCTCCTAAATCACTAACCATAATTGTGTCAATTACAGTAACCAAACATAAAAGCATTGCTTCTAATACACAGGGCCATGCCATTTTTAGATAGGTCTTATAAGCAGTTCCACTAGAAGGTACATCACTTACTTGATCCTTAGGATACATGCTTTTTGTACTAAAATAATAAATAATTCGATTCAACTACTTACCTCTTCTCTATTTTTTTATACATTAATAAATTCTTGTAAGCTAAAGGAGTAAATCAGCTTCTCTTTGACAGTCTTTCCTGTTAATTGTTCCAAAGCTCTACCGTAATAAGTCAGTTGCTCTTCATATCTTGTCACTAACTCTTGGGCTGTTTTTACTTGATCTGTTTTATAGTCAATCAAAGTAATTTCATTGTCCTCTTCAAAATATGCATCAATAATCCCTTGTACCAATACCGTTTCCTTACAAGACGGTTTCGCTTCTTCTATTTGGAAAATATCCGTTGCTGGAATCCCAAGTACAAAAGGTTGCTCACGACGAAGTAGCCCCTGAGCCTTTGCACGCTGCATCCGTTGACCAATTTCACTTTTTAGGAATCCTAATAGTGTGGCAATATCAATTGCATCTGCCATTTCCTCACTTATTCTATTGAATTTTGTCAATTTATTTATTTCTTTTGAAACTATTTCTTCTTTCAGTTCTACATCAAATTCCCAGATTTCCATTAATCGATGGTATGCATTCCCACGAAAAACAGCAAGATTCACTTCTTTTTCTTTTTTTAGAAATTCAGGGACTACTTGAATAAATGGTGAATACGAAACGTTCCTCACATCTTTTTCTATCAACAAGTCTCCACTTTCTTCTTGTAGTTGTGCTCGCTTCTTTATTTCTGTTACCGTCATTTTTAATTTAATTTCCTGCTCATGCTTATAGGCATATTCATAAGAAAATTGGGTATCCAGATATTCTTTCATCTCTGTACTCCCTGTCTCTCCGCTTGCATCGTTTAGTAAATGTGACACGTGATCGCAGGCTACCAGTTCTTCTAATTGTTCTTGGATTGCAAGGGTTCCTAAATCAATTTCCGTAATGATAATTGGAACTCGTTCTTGTAGATTATAAACACAAGGTAATATCCAGTCGAAGTAAGTCTTTCCATGAGATAGTTCAAGAAAACTTCTTGACTTTGCTTTAGAAAATTGTTGTATTTCTAAGACTTCTTTCTTCTTTTCCCAATCTCTTACATCTCCAATTAAGATCAACTTCTCCTTCGCTCTTGTCATTGCTACATAGAGTACACGTAACTCTTCCCCTAAACTATCTAAATCTAATTTCCTTTTAATAATCTGTTTTAATAAAACAGTTCGCTTTGTACGTTTCTGAGGTGAAATTGCATCAATACCAATTCCAATCTCAGGATGTGTTGCAATCAAACCTCGAAGATCTTGTTTATTAAACATTTTCCCCATACCTATTACGAATACAATTGGAAATTCTAACCCTTTACTCTTATGAATACTCATGATACGCACTGCATCATCTAATTCATCTGTCACACTAGCTTCACCGTATTCTACCTGATATTTTTGCAGCTGTTCAATGTAACGGATAAAGTTAAAGACTCCTTTGTAGCTTGTCCCCTCAAATGTAGTCGCTTTCTCTAACAGCATATCTACATTGGCTTTTCGCTGAGTCCCGCCTGGCATAGCTTGCACATAAGATCCGAAATTTGTAACTTGAAGGATATCCCATAATAATTCATTAATCGCCATATAAGATACCTTATCTCTAAATTCTTCTATTCGAGCAAAGCAACTCTGCAATTTCTTTTGCAATTTTATTCCATCTTCATTCGTGTGATCTTCCTTCAAATAGGCATATACCGCATCATAAAATGTATAATTCCTATGATTTCCTTTAATCATTGCTAACTCTGAATCTGTGCATTTCCCAAACATGGAGCGTAAAACTGCCGTAAGTGGAATATCTTGTTTTGGATTATCAATCACTCGCAAGTAATCTAGCAATAAAGAAATTTCCCAAGTAGAAAAATATCCCTCTCGACTTGCAACACTGGTTGGTACTCCCTCTTGGGCAAGAATTTCTGCAAACAAATCACTCCATCCCGCCAAGCTTCGAGTAAGCAGTACAATGTCGCTATATTTTGCTGGTCTATATCCATCTATATTCTTATCGAACACTTGATGATTCCCCACCAATTCCTTGATTCTCCTTGCAACTGTACGGGCTTCCATTTCCCTTGTAGTTCCTTCTAATTTCTCATCTTCTTTTATCGATTTACTATCTAGCAATAGAATTTCCGTATGATTATTTGGCATTTGTTCAAATGCAGCTCCACAATACAAGGCGGCCTTTTCATCGTATTCTACCCCACCTAGATAAGATTTCATAATCTGATAGAATATATGATTTGTACTATCTAACACTTCACTTCTACTTCGAAAATTCTTACTCAAATCAATTCGTCGCTCTTGTCCACTTCCAATTGAATAGGTATTAAATTTCTCCATAAATAACTCTGGCCTAGATAGACGAAAGCGATAAATACTCTGCTTCACATCTCCTACCATAAATACATTATATTCTCCTCTTGAAACGCGAGAAACACTGGTCAATATGGATTCCTGAATTAAATTACTATCTTGATACTCATCTATCATTACTTCCGCAAATTTATCTTGATATTCTTTTGCAACTTTGGATGGAACAAGTTTTCCGTCTACTTCATCTGTTAAAATAGCCAAAGCCAGATGCTCCATGTCATTAAAATCAATCATCCCCCTAGATTTTTTCTCTTCGAAATAATTCTCACTATATTTCTTCACAAGGCGTACTAGCTCTTCCACAATTTGTTTCCGTTCAAAAATATCTCGTTGCTGTCTTTGGGCTGTGGTATAGAAATACAATTTCATCCATTCTTTGACAATTGCCTTATTAGTATCTCTAAGAAATTGTACTGCTGCTTTTCTATCTGGATCCACATCTTTCGGACGTTTTCTAGATAAGGGCGCCCATTCTAAATTTCGAACTTTCTTGCTCAACTCACCAAATGTGGTTGCTTTTGCTAGCTCTTCTAATTCCACTCGATCGCAGAACAGGGCTTCTAAATAATGATGTGGACCACCTGGATTTTCACTTAACTCAATAGCCTTTTCTAGTTGCTCTTGCATGTCGGACAAGGTATGTTTCACATCCTGCAAGATAAGATTTACCATTTCTGATTGCTCAAGTGCTGTCTCGCTTGGCACATCGTAACTATCAATACAAGAATCCAACCATTGATTAGGTTGTGGATAGCTTCGCGAAAAATTATAAAGTTCAAGGATTAATTCTTCTACTTTTTTATCACTTTTCCCTGGGGCTACACACTCCACAAAATCAATAAATGCTTCCCTTCTATCTGCGTATTCTTCTTCCAGTAAATTCCCAATTACTTCTTGTTTGAGTAATTTCAACTCCCCTTCTTCTCCAATACGAAATACAGGATCTAATTGAATGGTGTGAAAGTGGTCGCGAATAACGGATAAACAAAAGCTATGAATCGTTGTAATTGATGCATTGTGAATTAAGGTTGCCTGCTTTTGTAGGTGCTGATTATTTAAGTCCTCGGCTAGCGCTTTCTCAATGGCTGCTAAAATACGCTCTTTCATTTCTGCGGCTGCGGCTTCTGTAAAAGTAACAATAACTAATTCATCCACATTCAAAGGATTCTCATCCTTCGTAAGTCTTGTAATAATTCGTTCAACCAACACCGCTGTTTTTCCTGAGCCTGCTGCTGCTGCGACTAAGATATTACTCCCTCGAAGGTCTATAACTTGCTGTTGATCTTCTGTCCATGAAACACCCATCTTATTGACCCTCCTCTTCCATCGTCTGCTTCATCAATTCCAAAGCGGCTTCTTGTTTTGCTTCACTTACTTTTCGATAACTATATCCCGGTATTTTTATATCAAATCCGCAAATTTGATTGAACTTACAATACATACAACCTGATCCATCTTTTTTCTGATATGGCTTCACTTCAATAATGCCATCTGCCATTTTAGTTCCAAGTTCTTGTATTTTCTTAGACGTGAAGGCACAGATTGTTTCTAACTCACTTTGATCCACTGCTTTGGAAGTTTTCTTAATCTCCCCTTTACTATCTTTTGTAACTGGTACTGCATAGGATTTATTATCAAATGTATGATCTAATAACTCCAATACATTTGCGCCTTTATTTACCAGGCCATCTGGTGTTAACTTATTCAGAATTTCCATCTCAATTAACTGGTCTTCTTCCGCCGCATTCATCGCCTCAGATAGATCCACTTCCACAAGAGGATCATCCATTCGATAATATAAGACTCCTGCAGGAATTACTTGCTTTCCTTCTTGTTCTTTATCTTGTTTCTTACGCTCTATCTCTAACGCAGTATTTAAATATACGAATAATTGTAACTGAAGCCCTTCATATACTTCTGCCAAGTTCAACTCTTTACTGCCTGTTTTGTAATCTAAGATCTTAACAAATATATTTGTATCACTTTCACATAAATCGACACGATCAATCTGACCCCTTAATTTCATTACCTGATCATCACTGATTGGGATAGTTGTACTTTCTAGTCCATCGTCTGTTCCAAATGTAACTTCGAATCCCTCAGGCCTAAACTCCCCACATGCTAGTTGCTCTGTCACTGCCCACACAGAACGACGCATTAGGCGCTTAATGCGCTCTATATTATATTTATCACGTTCACTTTTATAAAGCATCGCATTTTCATACTGCTCAATACTTTCATCTACCACTTGATTCGATAATTGCTCTTGCTCTTCTCTTGATAAAGTAGTCCAATCCTTTCCACTAGCATGTACCTGCTTTGCATAGTGTTCAATTGCTTCATGAAATATATTCCCTAAATCAGAAGCTTCAAATTCATATAAGTCTCGCTCTCTAATTCCTAACCCATGGTTCAAGAAATGAGCATATGGACAACTGGCAAATTTTTCAAGTCGTGTAACACTATTTTTTAATACCTCACCGTATAATGCCTTTGCGATTTCCCTCGATAACTTATCCTCCGGCGCACGATATTGGTTGGCTGTTATCAACATTGTAATAAGTTCTTTCCACTCTTCTTTAGATTTGTACCAATCTAATAAGCCAATCCACTCTGGGTTTTCTTGCAATTTTGGATCATTTAGCCCTTCAATAATATACTGTAACCCGCCTTGTGGCGTTAACTCGCTATTCATGACTGAAGGTATAATTTCTGTGACCTTCACACGTGGAAACAATTTATGAATTTCATGAATTAAGTATGCCGGCCTTCCACTCTTCCCGTCTCCACTTGTTTTTGCATAACTTAAATACAAACGTTCTGACGGCTTAGTCAAATTCAAGTATAAATAAAATTTCTGAATATACATCTGCTCTTTCCCACCGGCTTTTAATCGGATATTATTAGACGCAAATACATCCCTATCATGTTCTGATAACAATCCACTTGCATTCATTTTCCCCGGCAAATGTGAATCATTCGCACCTAAGAAAAACAACGCTTTGATATTATTTAATCTAGTTCTTTGCAAGTCTCCAATAATAACACAATCTATACTTGGAGGTATGATTCCAACCCTTGCCTCTTGCAGACCTGCATCTAATAATTCGTTAAACTCTTTTAATCCAACTACTTCATCTCCAAGGATGGAAACAAATTTATCGAATAATTCCATAGTAATTCCATAGATTTGGCTATACTCTTTGGCAAGACTCAATTCCCCACTTTCCTGAAATTCCTCCGCGAATCTTTCTACTCGCTGTTGAATCTTATTTGTAACAAAGAATTCGTAAATAGCTGTACATATATCTTGTACTGTTTTTCTTCTTTCTTTTAACACCAATTGCAGTGGCATCATCATTTCTACAAATTCCACACGCAATCCATTAATTAAATCCAATCCTTCCTGATTGGTTCTAAGTCGACGGTCTGTCCATGGCTCTTGCCACTTCTTAAATCCTTTGATTCCATTTGCAAGAACAAAGTTCTCTAGTAAATCTATTCTATGGGAAGATACAGGAACAAATCCCGATTTCAAAAACCGAAAAACCGAATCATATGTATAGTTACTCTCGACCATTGCAAGTAAACTTCTCCCATATTCAACAAATGCATTAAGCAAAATACTACGCTTGTGATCCGTAAAAGTCGGAATATCGTATTCTTCACAGGCACGTTTCAAGTGATGGCCATATCCTTCCATGGAACTTGTTATAATAGCTATATCACGATATCGATACCCTTCTTCTCTGGCTAATCTTCGTATTTCTCCTGCTGCCCAGTAAGCCTCTTCTTTTGGGTTTCTAAGTGCATGAATCCTAATAGAGTTTTGCTCTTGTTCAAAGCTTTTTTTGCCATAGCGAAATAACTCTTCTTCTAAAAATCCTAGTGCATCGTTCTCTTTAAAACGCGAAGTTTCTTTGTCAAACAATAATATAGGTTCTTCGATTTCCACCTTTGCTTCTTGACATAATTTCATCAATGTAACAATCGTTTCTTTACTTAATCCAAATAATTGATATGGGTGTTGGTAAGAATATGGATGCTCTTTCTTCCCGATGGTCATTGTAATATATACCTTGGAACATAGTTTCAATAACACTTCTATTAAACGATATTGGACCGGTGTAAATCCGGTAAATCCATCAAATGTAATTACACTATCTTTTAGAATTGCAGAGTCACTCGCACATAATGTGACTTGATCTAGTAATTCTTCATTCGTAATATACTTACCTTCTAAATAAGATTGAAACCCCTTATAAACTGTACATATATCATCCAATTTATAAAAAAGCATAGAATCCCCTGGAAGATTCGATTTGAATTCTTCCAAAGCTTCTATGCCCAAATTATATTGTGTAAATTCGGATATTACGGATTTCACTTCACTAATATATCCAAATTTCTTTAAATTCTTTCCAAGAATTTTCAGATCTGCTTCATAATTTCCTGCAATCTTTCTAAGAATTAAATTCTTCCCCTCGTCATCTAATAAAATACCATCATTTCTACCAAGTTCACCTAGAATACGATGTGCTAGCCTTGCAAAACTTAAAACATCAATATTCATAATCCCCTTGTTTGGATGAAGTTCCACTAATTCTTTTTGCGTCTGCATGGTAAATTGTTCTGGCACAATAACCAAATAATTTTTACTTGGATTTTGTATTGCTTCTTTCGTAATATTTTCATATAAGCAATGAGTTTTTCCGCCACCTGATTGTCCTAATATTAATTGTAAAGACATACCTCACCTCTCTCTAGTGATGCTTGTACATGAATCACGCGTTGGTTTTCACTTCCACGGAATTGAAGAGATAGATTTTTCTTACTTTCCTCAAACATTCCATCTACCAATACGTCTATATGTTCTAAAATCTCCTTACATTCATCTAGTAACTCCTCGTATAAATAAGAAGAATAAATCCAGATTGTTTTGTTTGGATATTTTACTTTGATTTTTTTCACTAACTCTAGTATATCACTTCTTGTTTGAATTTCCAGTGGTTCTCCACCTAAAATTGTTGTTCCGACAATATGTGGCTTCCCAATCAATTGTAAAAATGACTGTTCCACTTCTGATGTCCACTCTAATCCACCATCAAAATCCCATGTTTCAGGATTAAAACATCCCTTACAATGTCTAGAACATCCCTGTACATACAAGGATGTTCTAATACCGACACCGTTAGCGATATCACATGATCTAATCTGTGCATAACGCATATAAGTACCGCCTTTTATTTATTTTATACTCCAACTACTTCTTTCTTATTTGCATCTTCTGCTTTCACTTCATTTGCATCTTCCGTCTTTATTTCTACAAATACACGATTGTCTAAATGTACAAATCTCTCTGCAATTTCTTGTGTACGCCCCTTATTCCAATAATTGTCTCCAAGATATCCACAAGTTCTTCTACAAACATTCATGTGCTTCTTCTCTTTGTTTCCACAATTTGGACAATACCATTCTAGATTTTCATCAATTAAAATCTCTCCATCAAATTGGCATTTGTGGCAGTAATCAGATTTTGTATTAATTTCTGCATATTGAATTGTTTCGTACATATACTCAACCAATTGTCCTAATGCATCTAGATTATTTGTTAAGTTCGTCACTTCCACATAACTGATTGCTCCACCAGAAGAAATCTTCTGATATTTTGCTTCACATTCTAATTTTGAGAATGCATCAATCTCTTCTTCTACATTTACATGGTATGAATTGGTAAGGTAATCTCTATCTGTAATTCCCTCTACTACTCCAAATTTACGTTTCAATGCTCTTGAAAGTGTGTAAGTCGTAGATTCAGCAGGTGTTCCATAAAGACCAAATCCTAATGTTGTTTTTGCCTTCCATTCATCTGTGGCTGCACGAAGTCTTTGCATAACACGAACCGAGAAATCTTCTCCAATTTTGCTTGTATGACTTAATCCTAACATCGCAACTGTACATTCAAATAAACCTATATATCCGAGTGAAATCGTTGAATATCCATTTAACAATAACTTATCAATAGATTCTCCTGGTTGTAAACGTGCAAGTGCACCATACTGCCAATGGATTGGTGAAACATTAGACAAGGTTCCTTTTAGGCTTTCATGTCTTAGCATCAATGCTTCATAGCATAGCTTCAATCTCTCATCTAATATTTTCCAGAATCTTCCCATGTCACCTTCTGCCGATAACCCCACATCTGCTAGATTCAAGGTTACAACGCCTTGGTTGAATCTTCCGTACCATTGATATTCACCGTTCTCATCTTTCCATGGTGATAAGAAACTTCTACATCCCATACATGGAAATACTTGTCCGTCGTAATTTTGTTTCATCATTTTAGCTGAAATGAAGTCAGGCATCATACGCTTAGACACACACTTGATTGCTAAATCAGTAATATTGCGGAATTCGCTGTCTTGTCTAACATTATTTTCATCTAATACATAGAGTAATTTAGGGAATGCAGGTGTCACATATACACCTACTTCATTTTTCATTCCAACATAGCGCTGCTTTAACATCTCTTCAATTAACATTGCTGTTTCTTTTTCGTATCCTGGCTCTTCGTTAATATACATAAACACTGAAAGGAAAGGAGCTTGCCCATTCGTTGTTGAAAATGTATTGATTTGATACTGGATTGTCTGAATTCCTGAAATAATTTCATCTTTCAGTCTGCGGTCTGCAATTTTCTTCACATCTTCATCGGAATACTTATGGCCAATAATTGCTGCTTCTTCGATTACAGACGCTTTGTGCTTCTCATAACTTACTCTTACAAATGGAGCTAAGTGTGAAAGTGAGATTGTTTGCCCACCGTATTGACCATTTGCAACCTGCTGTACGATTTGAGTCGCCACTGTACATGCGGTTTGAAGTGATTTAGGAGTTTCAATTAATTTCTTATTAATAACTGTTCCATTTGCAAAAATATCTTTCAAGTTAACTAAATCACAGTTATGCATTTGTTGTACATAGTAATCCATATCGTGGAAATGAATAATTCCATCATCATGGGCTTGTACAATATTTGTAGGAATCATTGTTCTTCTGCAGTAATCTTTTGAAAATTCACCAGCAATTAAGTCTCTTTGTGTAGCTAGAACATATGCATCCTTGTTTGAATTTTCTTCCATTGCATCCTTGTTATGTCCTGTTACAATTCCATAAATAGCTTCGTCAATTGTATTTGTTGATCTCTGGAATTCTCGGACTCTTCTATATCCCTCATATGATTTAGCTGTAAGCAATTGATCTTTCTCGATTAATTTCTTAAAAACTAAATCTTCAATATTTCCAATACTTACTTGCTTTTTTTCATTACTTTGAATGATTATTTCTTGTTCTATATCTCTTGAAATTGACCACGCAATTTCCTCATCTACGATTCCGCTGCCGTATTTCATTGCTGCTAAAATAGCATTTTCAATCTTCTTAAGATCAAAATCTGCTGCAATTCCATTTCTTTTAATAACTTGCATCTTGTGTTCTCCTATTCATTTTCATCTATTTAACCACTATATCTTGTGTTATAACTTTTTTACGCAAGACAAAGTATATCACTCCAAAAAAAAGAAGGCAATACTTTGCCTTCTTTTTCTGTGTTTTAATTTAATACAATCTAATTCCATTTTTATATTGACTTTTTATGCCAACGAATTCATAAGGTTTATTGCTCTTAATTACGAAAGTGCTCTTAATTTCTCAATCATTTCTGAGCCCAATTTCATACTTCCTATATAAGAAACATCTCCTGTCATAAAAACATCCCAGTCTTCTGTAATTTCAATTTGAAGTGCGCCTCCTGGCATATGAACTGTTACACCACGATTTGATAATCCTAATTTATAAGCGACTGCTGCTGCTGCACAAGCCCCAGTACCAGATGCATGAGTATATCCAGATCCACGCTCATAGATTTCAATAATCACATTTTCCTTATCAATTACTTTCATAATTTGAGTGTTTACACGTTTTGGAAAATATCTCGCATTCTCTGCGCCACTACCAATTTTCACAACTAAATCTCTCGAAATTTCATCCATAGGAATTACAAGGTGTGGATTTCCTACACTACAACAAGTCACTGGATATAATCCATTGGCAAGAACCATATCTTCCTTGATAACTTCTCGTCTTGGTCCAGATACTGGTACTTCATCACTCCAAAAACTGATTTTTCCCATAGACACCTTTAATCTACTTCCTTTTTCATTTAAATAAGTAATATCTACTTTCCCTTCATCTGTCATAACTGAGAAAGATTTCTTCTGTACATAAGATGCATCTTTTAAGTATTTTGCGAAGATACGTATTCCGTTTCCACTACTTTCTGTAATACTTCCATCTGAATTCCAAATACGAACATGAATGCCTTCATCATTTACAATCGGCCCTTCTAGAATTCCATCTGCACCTACACCATAATTTCTGTTACAAATCAATTTTACACGCTCAGGTGTCAGTGCTAATTCATTCTTATTGATATCATATACAAAATAGTCATTTCCGTGTCCATCGTATTTCTCTAATATTAATTTCATTTCATTCCTCCAATTACTACTTTAATTCTAATGGATATTTTGCAGTTAGAGTCCCAATCAAAGCTTGTGCCTTATCTACGTTCTCTATGCCCTCAATCATAAGTGCAATTGCCTCTGCTATCGTATCCATATCTTCTTCCACTAAACCACGAGTGGTTACTGCTGCTGTTCCAAGTCGTACTCCACTTGTTATGAATGGAGAACGTGTTTCATTAGGAACTGTATTCTTATTACATGTTATATTCGCTAAATGCAAGCGTTGTTCTAATTCTTTTCCTGTAATCTCAGTCCCTGACATATCTACAAGCATAAGGTGATTATCTGTGCCGTTAGATACTAATTGAACTCCTCGCTTCATCAGCGCTTCGCTCATTGCCTTAGAATTTTTTACCACTCGTTCTTGGTATTCCTTAAACGCTGGTTCCAAAGCTTCTTTGAAACAGACTGCTTTTGCTGCAATAACATGCATCAATGGCCCACCTTGTAATCCTGGAAAGATTGCTTTGTTAAAATTGAACTTCTCTGCTGCCTCTTTGTTCGCTAGAATCATTCCACCACGTGGTCCTCGCAAAGTCTTATGCGTAGTGGTTGTCACAACATCTGCATATGGAATTGGACTCATGTGTAGACCTGCTGCAACTAGCCCTGCAATATGAGCCATGTCTACCATTAGGTACGCTCCAACTTCATCTGCTATTTCTCTAAATACTTTAAAGTCAATTGCTCTTGCATATGCACTTGCACCAGCAATAATCAACTTAGGTTTATTCTCAATCGCTATTTGTCGAACATTTTGATAATCAATGTATCCATTTTCATCTACACCATAAGCACAAATATCATAGTAAAGTCCTGAAATATTAACTGGAGATCCGTGTGTCAAATGTCCACCATGATCTAAGCTCATCCCAAGGATTTTATCTCCTGGCTCTAGCATCGCTAAAAATACCGCAGTATTTGCATTCGCACCTGAATGTGGTTGTACATTTGCATAATCACACCCAAATAATTTCTTTGCTCGCTCAATCGCCAAATTCTCGGCCACATCTACATGCTCACATCCACCATAATATCTCTTTGCCGGATATCCTTCTGCATACTTGTTAGTTAGAATACTTCCAGCCGCTTCTAACACTGCTTCACTAATCCAATTCTCCGAAGCAATTAGCTCGATGTATTTATTTTGTCTGTCGTACTCTGCTTTAATAACCTCAGCAATTTCTGGATCTGTCTTTGCAATTTTTTCATTCATGTACATAGTGTTCTCCATTCCGTTTGATATTTTATATTTTTTTATAATATAATATTACAACTTATAGTTTTCCATATACTTCTTGTGGTACAAATGCCCTGACGAAAATACCATCATCTCTATAATCTTCTTCTAACAATTCTCCATACTTTCGAATCAACTGAATTTTTCCTGCTTCCGCATAAGAATATACTCGTTCAATTGCAATCTTTTGCTCACGCAACATATCTTCAATGATTGTTTGTAAATCTTCTAAACCAGTACCTGTCTTTGCAGAAATTTTTACTATTTTATCTGCACGTAGATCTCGAACAGCTTCTGGGCTCTCTATCTTATCTTGCTTATTAAATGCTGTAATAATTGGTTTGTCTATTACTTCTAAGTCTCGAAGAGTCTCATATACTGTATACATTTGTAAATCCATCATAGGATTTGAGGCGTCTACAACATGTAATATAATATCTGCATACTTGGCCTCTTCCAAAGTACTCTTGAATGCTTCTATCAAATGATGTGGCAGCTTACGAATAAATCCAACTGTATCTGTAAATAATACTTCTTGTTTACTTGGAAGCTTGAAATTCCTCGTTGTCGGATCTAAGGTAGCAAATAATTGATCTTCTTCATATACATTTGCTCCAGTTAATTTATTAAGTAGCGTAGACTTTCCAGCATTCGTATATCCTACAATTGCCAGAACAGGCACGTGATTTTTGCTACGTTGTTCTCTTGCTACTTCTCGATGTCTCTTAACATCCTTTAGCTCGCGATTTAGCTGAGCTACACGATCTTTAATTAATCGACGATCCATCTCCAGTTTCTTCTCACCCGGACCACGAGTTCCAATTCCACCACCTAATCTTGATAATGATTTTCCTAAACCGACTAATCTTGATTGACGATATTTTAATTGTGCCAATTCAACTTGAATCTTCCCTTCATTTGTTGATGCTCTTGCCGCAAAAATATCTAAGATAATTAGAGTTCGATCCATCACCTTGGCTTCTAACATGTCTTGTAAATTCCCTAATTGTGCTGGTGATAATTCATCGTCACATATGACTCCTGTTGCACCTGTCTCCCAAATCAAATTCTTAAGTTCTTCGATTTTCCCCTTGCCAAGGTAGGTTCCTGGGTGAACTAATTCTCTGTTTTGAATCATACGACCAACCGATACTGCTCCTGCCGTATTAGCTAATTCTTCCAATTCATCAAGTGATGCATCCATATCTTGTCCATCACTTAGGCTTACGCCTACCAATAGAACTCGTTCCGCTTGTTCTTCTATTTCATATAATTTTTCTGTATTACTCATATGTCTCCTTCTTGGATATTATCTAGTTTCCAAAAATTTCGCTTCTCGTTGTACACGTTCATCATCTGGATACAACTCCAAATATTCTGCTGCCTTTACTTTAGCAGTCTCCCAGTCCGCTGCATCTTCGTAACACATAATTTCATGGTACATTAACTCTTGCTTCAATGCTGCGTTAGATACACCTAGCTCTAAAGCTCGTTCTATATGTGGCAATGCCTCTTGATAATTCCCCTCTTCTAATCTTAATGTTGCCAACATATTATGAACTGCCGAAGTTTCCTCAGCGCCTAAACTAAGAGATTCTAAAAGAGCTATTTCTGATTGTTCATAATTTTCTAACTCCCAATAAGCAAGTGCTAATCCACGGTAGGACTCTGGAACATCTTGCTCCTTCTCTATGGCTTCTTGAAATAACGTAATAGACTCTGCATATCTCTTTTCGATTAGTAACTCATTTCCATTTTTATATGGGCTTTGCAATAAAATATATGCTGTTGTAGCACCTCCCGCAATCACTACAATTAGGATTAGCGTTAGGATAATTCGTAATAACTTGCGTTTCTTTCGCTTTGCTCGTACCGCACGATGTTGTTCTCGCTTTATTCGCTGTGCTTCTATTGCCTTTCGTCGATCCATTTCCTGTCGTTCATTTACATTGACTCTGTTAACTCTTGGATCCCTGCTATTTCTCTGTTCTCTAGTATTCCTATACTCTTCCGTATTTCTCTGCACTCTTGTATTTCTATACTCCCCAGTGCTTCTCTGCACTCTTGTATTTCTATACTCTCCAGTGTTTCTCTGCACTCTAACACTTTCCTGCTCTCTAGTACTTCTACTCTCTCTATTACTTCTATTCTCTCTAGTACTTCTGCCATCTCTATTACTATAAACTCTATCCAACTGCAATCTCCCTACCATAATTCATTAATCTATGTATATTTCTTTCTTATCAACCAAACTTAATTATCTCAAATTTTTCCTTTTATTGCAATGAGAAATTAATTGGTGCTACACCTTTGCTAACAAGAAACTCGTTTGTTTTTGTAAACGGCTTACTTCCAAAAAAACCACGATATGACGATAACGGACTCGGATGAGGCGCTTCTAGTATCAAATGATTAGAATTTGTTAACATTTTTTTCTTTGAACCAGCTGGTTTTCCCCATAAAATAAAAACGATAGGACGATTTTGTTGATTCATTGCCTCTATCACCGCATCTGTAAATAATTCCCAGCCAATGCCTTGGTGTGAATTCGCTTGGTGTGCACGCACTGTAAGAACTGTATTCAACAGAAGTACTCCTTGCTTCGCCCAAGGAATCAAAGATCCACTAATAGGCATTTCACATCCTGTATCTTCTTGTAATTCTTTGAATATATTCCGAAGGGATGGTGGGAATGGCATTCCTTCCTTCACAGAAAAACATAGCCCCTCTGCTTGACCCTCATCATGATAAGGATCTTGACCTAGTATTACAACTTTAACATCTTCTGGTGCCGTATGTGTAAACGCTTGAAACAACTCATCCTGTGGCGGATAAATGATTTCATTCAAATATTCTTGCTCTACTTCTTTAATTAATTCAATATAGTAGGGCTTTTCATATTCATTTTTTAGAAGCTCAGCCCATTTTTTCTCAATTTTCTTCATGTAGCCACCTAACTTTCTTAAACAACTCACTTTTTATAAGTCTTTTCGCTCTCTCTAAATCTAAAAAGGCTTCTATTTACGAAGTCTTTCCTTCCCAAATAGAAGCCTTTCCCTTCACTGTTATAGTGAAATTATAGCATTATTTCATATCTAATTCAAACCAAAAACTTACACCGTTATCATAATTTTCCACACCATAGTCTTGATGTAACGAATCCATCACGGCTTTTACAACTGAAAGACCAATTCCATTTCCACCATATTCACGGGTTCTTGCTTTGTCAACTTTGTAGAATTTCTCCCAAATTCTTGCTTTATCTTCCTCCGGGATTGCCTTACCAGTATTAAATACTGAAATTCTCGCTTTCTGCTGCTCATCATTTACCACAATTTTTACTTGAATAACATTATCGTCTGCCACATGGTTCAATGCATTGGTTAAATAATTACGTACCACATGCTCTACTTTAAACTGATCTCCCCATACATTGCAGGTTTCACTCTTATCAAAGATAATTTTGCATTCTTTTTGCTGAATTATGATTTCAAGGCTATTTAATATTCCTGATATCATTTCCACAATATTGAATCGTTCGTATACAATTTCGTCACTTGCATATTCTAAATGACTAAGCTCTAACATATTTTTCACTAGTTGATTCATTTTTCCAGCTTCATCAATAATAACATCGCAATAGAACTCTTGACTATCCAAGTCATTTCCAACACCTTCTTTTAATCCTTCTGCATATCCTTGAATAAGTGCAATAGGGGTCTTAAGTTCATGAGAAGCACTTGACAAAAATTCTGCTCGCATGGTTTCTAATTTCTCTTTTTGCTCAATATCAGCAATTAATTGGTTATTGGCTGTCTTTAATTCCGAAATCGTATTCTCTAACTTACTTGACATTTCATTAAAACTTGCGCCAAGTATTCCTATCTCATTTTCTCCGCCACTGGTATACTTTGCATCAAAATCTAAAGTAGCCATCTTGGTAGATATTTTTGCCAATTCTAAGATTGGGTCTGTAATTCGTTTAGCCACATACCAGATAATAATCACACCTATTCCGATTAATGCAACCCATACATATAGGAAGAATCGATTGGCTAATGTCGCGCTATCTTTGATACTTTCCATCGGTGTTCGTAAAATATAACTCTCGCCTGTAGGGAAATATCCCCACATCTCCATGTATTCCATATCCGTTCTTGGATCTGTAGCGATACAAATCTCATAATCTTCTGTTGACTCGCGCAACCCAATACGATTTTTATTTTGATCAAATTGATAACTCCATAGTTGAATCTGTAGCCATTCTTTATCATTATTCGTTGCTAATAGAATTTCCCCATCTTGATTTTGAACCATTAAGGATACATTTAATTTTTCAACGACTCCTTGTAACACTGCCGCAGTATTATTATCTACAGCCTGTTCTCCACTTATGATATCCTCTAATTCAGTATACATATCTTGCAAATCATTTTCTTTATTAGAAATATAATAAGATTCTAAAAATACGATATTTACAATCATTGTAATCATTACTATACATAAGAGTAATGCTATGAATACGAGAATCAGTTGCTTCTTTATCGATTTTCGCATCTTAATTTACCTCGAACTTATACCCCATGCCCCACACGGTTTTGATATACTCGTCTTTCCCTTCCATTTTACTGCGTAATTTCTTCACATGAGTATCAATGGTTCTTGCATCTCCGAAATAATCGTAATTCCAAACATTATTTAATATCTTCTCTCTAGAAAGAGCTAGTCCTTTGTTCTCCACGAAATAGCATAATAATTCAAATTCCTTATAACTTAACTCTACGGGCTTTCCGTCGATCTCTACTGTATGTGCCCCCTTGTTAATTACAATTCCCCCGATTTCTATTGCTGGTTCTGCTTCAATTACATTGCTTCTTCTAAGTAAAGCCGATACACGTGCAACTAAAATCTTGGGACTAAATGGCTTGGAAATGTATTCATCTACACCTAAGTCAAATCCTTTTAATTCGTCTTTTTCTTCTGCCTTAGCTGTCAGCATAATAATTGGAATCTTTGAATTCACTCGTATTTCTTCACACACTTCCCATCCGTCCATTTTAGGCATCATGACATCAAGTATAATTAACTCAATATCTTTGTTTTCATAAAAGATATCTAGAGCCTCCATTCCATCTGCTGCTTCTAATACTTGGAATCCTTCACGCTCAAGAAAATCTCTTACTAATTTTCTCATTCTACTTTCATCATCTACTACCAAAATCTTCACTTCATTCATACACTGTACCTCCGTAATTAGCTTGATTTATATTCAAAATCATGAACTTCAATTTATGGATATAGTATATCTTACAATTATGTTTCTTCTGTGAAACCTATTACTATAATTGTACTATTTCTCTATTGGTATATACTAATTTTATCACTGTAATGTAGCTCATGCATCTCTAAAATCGATGAAATTTTCTGAAAAAGCATTATTTCAATATCGCTATCATTGCCTTCTAGATTGGTTAAATAAATAATAGCTCCCTCTGGAAGGTAAACATTATTAAAGTTATTTACTGTATCTTCGGAATCATCGCTTGACATTGAAAATGCATAGCTTACGATTTTTGAAGGCTCATCTGGGTATATATCAATAAACACTTCATACTCACCTAGAAGCGTATACAAGTCATAAATTCCTGGTTCAAAGTCAAGACCACTTTCTAATGCACCTTGTCTACCTACATTAAACCAAACATCCTCCGCATACTCTATCTCTTCGAAAGACATAGTTGTATAATCAACATTCTCTGACTCAAATAATATACCCATTCCTTCTATAATGACAACTGCCCCGTTATATAATTGTATCTCTCTATCTGTTTCACTACTCTCATTGTCATAATTCCAAGTTCCTACAATTCCATTGGGCGCGTCAAAAACTTCTATACTCCCTCGTCCGGATGCTGTTAGGTCATAGATCCCTTCTGGCATATGCACACCTACAAAATATACACCTGGATCAATCCATCCACTAAATGTTTCTCCTGTCTCTTCTAGTACATATTGTGCATTTGAGTAATCAAGTTCTAATCCTGAGATAGAGCCATATGGATCAGTTGAAAAGTCTAACGCTCCTATAGATTCTAATTCTTCCAATAACGCTGCGCTATCTACTGATATTTCACTGGTCCACTCCCCTGTTTTTAATTCTATCTCAGGAAGATCCTCGTAAGAAAAATCATAAGATTGCTCATAAGCATATTGCTCGATGAGATCTACTCCAGTTGTAACAATAGCCATTAATATACCCAAAACTGTAGCTACTGTTGCAATTTTTTTGTTTTTGTCCTTTTGTTCTGCTTTTTCTGCTTTCGCTTTTGCATACTGTTTTTTCTCGGCTCTTGATTGTAATTGCTTCTGTTGCTCTATTTCATGAGAAGTCAACGTATCATCTGACTGATTCAATCCATAGTTCTTTCTCGAAAACAACTCATCATTACTCTCATTTCCTCTATAATATTCATCTGACTTTCTACTATCTAAACCACAATCTTCACATATGTAATTAACTATCTTACCACCACATAATTCACATTTTTTTCCAAACATGGTCCAACCTCTTTCCTATACTTATTTTTTATTTATTATACCAAATATTGTTTCTTTTGTATATTCCGTTCCGAAGCTTGACATGCAATTCATATCCCTTTATAATTAAGGAGCGTTCGTCTAATCTCTAGTACAAAAGTTTAGGGCTTGTACTGGTTTCGACGGGGGTCTAGAAGTTTGGGAAGCCATTCGCGGGGCGGGACCGCGTATCAATCCGTATTAAATTATAAACGCAGACGAAAATTTAGCGTACGCTGCCTAGTGGCAGCAGTCGGCCTTAAGTCACTCATCGCTTAAGAATCCGGCTTCGACTTGATGGGAAACCTTACGAGCAAAGCTTTGAGCTCGTAGATGTATTATGAAGCTACTAAAATCCTGAGCCTGTCATTGGGCGCTTGATAGAGGGAATGTCAGTATAATGACTGTGATGGGAGATGCTTAAATGGAAGGGCTTTCGGACGCGGGTTCGATTCCCGCCAGGTCCACTAAA
>CAYIYM010000019.1:0-42689 GCA_964367685.1 uncultured Lachnospiraceae bacterium | reverse complement strand
TTGAGGGGCAGGGGAGTTGAAGATGTCGAAGACATTTTTTTATAGAAAAAGAGAGAAAATGAAATATATATACATTAAGTATTGACATTCTAAAATTAATCTATATAATAATATAAGTACAGCACTAACACGCTTTAAAGTGTTAAAGTATAAAGTGTTAAAGTGATATAAATCAAAATATAGTATTAAAGTAAAAGGGGATTAAGATGAAAAGAAAATTAGTATCATTACTTATGTTGGGGGTAATTACGATTGGTATGATTACAGGATGTGCTAGTGATGAAGTAACAACCGAGGATACAGAAAAGAAAGAAGATAGTTATGAAATTGGAGTACTTCAGTTGATTCAGCACGATGCATTAGACGCAGCAAACGAGGGATTTGTTGCAGCCTTGGATGAGGCTGGAATCTCTTATACAATAGATCAACAGAATGCATCAGGTGATGCTGCTACAACTAATACAATTGCAGAGAAATTTGTAACAGAAAATAAAGATTTGATTTTGGCAATTGGAACGCCGGCGGCACAAGCAGTGTATGGAAAGACGGAAGAAATTCCGATTATTGGAACGGCTATCACAGATTTTGCAGATGCAAAACTAGTAAAGTCTAACGAGGAACCTGGATATAATGTGACAGGGTCATCAGATTTGAATCCTATTGATATTCAAGTTGAATTAATCACAGATTTGGTACCAAATGCCAAGAAAATTGCAGTGTTTTTCAGTGCCGATGAACCAAACTCAGCATTCCAAGCAGAAATGTTTACGGAAGCTGCCAAAGCAGCCAATTTAGAAGTGATTGAATATACAATCTCTAATTCAAATGAGATTGATGCGGTTGTTAGATCGATGCAAGGCGCTGTAGATGCATGTTATATTCCAACAGATAATAAATTAGCAGCAGGTATGGGTACAGTTAGTCAGGCAGCGATAGAAATTGGATTGCCAGTAATCTGTGGCGAAGGAAATATGGTACTTGAGGGTGGTTTGGCAACTTATGGATTAGATTACTATGAATTAGGTGTGTTGGCAGGTGAGATGGCTATTGAGGTGCTAGAAGATGGTAAGAATCCTGCGGAAATGCCAATTCAATTTTTACCAACAGAGAGTTTCGAATTAATTGTAAATGAAGAAACAGCAAAAGCATTAAATATAGATGTATCTATTTTAGACGCAGAATAAAAAATTGCAAGGAAGTCTTTGGCCTCTGCCATAGGCTTCCTTGCTGATATTTACTAGACTAATTTATAGGAAAATAAATGTAAATAGAATATGAAGTGAAATATGTGAAATGAAATATATGAAGTAAAGAATATGAAATATAAATAAAGGAGTAAGTTATGGAACTTTCGAATCTATTAGGTGCAATGCCTGGGGCAGTTTCTCAAGGAGTGCTTTGGGGAATTTTAGCACTGGGAGTGTTTATTACATTTCGTTTGATGAATATCGCAGATATGACATGTGATGGGTCATTCGCATTAGGAGGATGCGTTTCTGCATTCTTGGTCGTGAATCATGGAATGAATCCGGCACTTGCAGTAATTTTAGCATTTGTTTTGGGATCCTTAGCGGGACTTATTACAGGGATTTTACATACAGTTTTTGAAATTCCAGCTATTTTAGCGGGGATTTTAACCCAATATTCATTATGGTCAATTAATCTACGTATTTTAGATGGGAAAAGCAATGTGGCATTTGGTCGTGAGAATGATACAGTTTTCTCTGGGTTAATTGAAGTTACAGGCATGACAAGTTCTTATGTCTCCCTAGTCCTAGGTATGATGGTGGTTATTGTATTGATTATTGCCTTATATTGGTTTTTTGGAACTCAAGTAGGATCGGCACTGCGAGCAACTGGAAATAATGAAGATATGATCAGAGCACTTGGTGTAAATATAAGATTTGCCAAAGTGATTACCTTAATGCTGTCAAATGGATTGATTGCGGTATCGGGGTCTCTGGTTGCACAAAGCCAAAAATATGCAGATATTGGGATGGGGACAGGAGCGATTGTAATTGCACTTGCATCTATCGTAATAGGAGAAGTTTTATTTAGTAAATTAAAAGCATTTGGCTCTAGACTGACTTCTGTTGTTGTTGGCTGTGCAGTTTACATGGCAATCCGAGCGCTTGTATTATGGGTAGGGTTAGATACGAATGATATGAAAATGATTTCGGCAGTAATCGTTGCAATTGCACTTGCAACACCGGTTATATTGGAACGAGTACGACAGAAAAGAGCCTATACTCCAGATGGAGGTGAAGCATAATGTTAAATATAAACAATGTATACAAGACTTTTAACAAAGGTACAATTAATGAAAAAAAAGCGCTTAGAGGTGTAACGTTAAGTTTAAATGAAGGAGATTTTGTTACAGTGATTGGCGGTAATGGGGCTGGAAAATCAACAATTTTGAACATGATTGCAGGAGTTTATCCGATTGATGGAGGAACTATATATGTCAATGACGAAAACATATCTGTATGGCAAGAGCATAAAAGAGCAAAATATTTTGGTCGCGTATTTCAAGATCCAATGAAGGGCACAGCAGCTGGGATGGAAATTCAAGAAAATATGGCATTGGCATACCGAAGAGGGAAGCGTCGCACGTTGGCATGGGGGATTACAAGTGAAGAGAAGAAATTCTTTCACAAGAAATTGGAGATGTTAGGATTAGGACTTGAGAATCGAATGACAAGTAAAGTTGGATTGTTGTCAGGTGGGCAACGACAAGCATTGACACTCCTTATGGCGACCCTTAATTCACCTAAGGGCTTATTGCTAGATGAGCATACAGCTGCATTAGATCCTAAAACAGCGAAAACAGTCTTAGATTTAACTGAAAAGATTATTACAGAAAGTGGGTTGACTGCAATGATGGTGACTCATAATATGAAAGATGCAATTCGATTAGGTAATCGTTTGATTATGATGCATGAAGGAAGAATTATCTATGATGTATCTGGAGAGGAAAAGAAGAATTTGAAAGTAGGTGATTTACTTCAAAAGTTTGAAGAAGCTTCTGGGGATGAATTGGCGAATGATCGAATGATACTATCTAAATAATATTTAGAAATTATATTAGATAGACTGATATTATATATTTTAACAAAACTTTATAGAATAGAAAGAACTGCTCTGTTATAATGAAATTGATAGGATGACAAATAGACTCTGAAAAGGAGAAAGGATATGAAAAATGGCGCAAAGGTTTTTAAGTATGTTTCACTGTCAATATTAATTATACTGTTCTTGAGTTTTGTAGCATATTTTATTTTTTTGAATGTAAAGTACTATCGCATTGTAGATGGAGAGGAATTGAAGATAGATAATAATCAAGAAATGATTCTTACAGCAGGGAAAGAATATACAGCGTTGACCTATAATGTGGGATTTGGTGCATATAGTCCAGAATATACCTTTTTTATGGATACGGGACGAATGTTAAATGGAGATCGAACACGTGGGGAATCATCACGGGGAAATAGTAAAAAAGAAGTGAAAGAAAATATAGAAGGTGTAATAGATGTAATAGAAAGAGAAGAAGCTGATTTTGTTTTATTGCAGGAAGTGGACCGGGATTCGACTAGAAGCTATCATATCAATCAGGCTGATATGTTTACAGATAAGTTTCCAGAGTATTCTTCTGTCTTTGCAGAAAATTTCCATGCACCATATCTATTCTATCCTATTTTAGAACCTCATGGCGAAGTGGATTCAGGCATGTTAACATTAAGTAAGTATCAGGGGATAGAAGCAGAGCGTCATAGTTATCCGATTACAGAAGAAATACCAGGTAAGTTCTTTGATTTGGATCGCTGCTTAGGCGAAATTCGATATCCAGTAAGTAATGGAAAAGAACTCGTTCTCTTTAATAATCATATGTCGGCTTATGATGAAGGTGGTATCTATAGGACACAACAATTAGAGCTACTAAATGAATTGATGAAAAAAGAAGTGGATAAAGGGAATTATGTAATTGTAGGCGGCGATTTTAATCATGACTTTGGAGCTTCTGTCAAGCATTTTCCATCGGAGCAAGAATATCCGAGTTGGATTGTGACATTGGCACAGACAGATTTGATTGAGGGAATGACAATGCTTTTTGCAGAGAATGAATTTGAAGTAGCGACTTGTCGAAATGCAGATATTCCGTATGAAAAAGGTGTTTCTAGTTTGGCGAACGTAGATGGATTCTTCGTGTCGAATAATATAAAGGCAACAACTGTAAATATTGATGAGGGGTTTGAATATAGTGATCATAATCCTGTTAGATTGACATTTACGTTATTGGAAGATGTTGCAGAATAGAAATTAGAGTAGAATAGTATTTAAATTAAATGATGTTTCAGGGGGAGTTATGGTTATTATTTTAGGATTGATAGCATTTTGCACATCGCTTGTAGGAGGAATGTGCGGCCTTGGCGGTGGCGTGATAATGAAGCCAACGTTAGATGCGATGAATGTAGCGAGTGTGGGAGTTGTAAATTTATTATCCTCCTGTACTGTGTTTTCAATGGCTTGCTATTCGATTATGAAGACTTTATCGAAGAGAGAGGGGCTAATCGACTTGAAGAAAACCACGCCCCTAGCAGTAGGTGCAATTATAGGTGGTGGATTTGGTAGTGTTTTGTTTTCGGCCTTGGCGGCATCCCTGCCTGATCCGGAAATGGCGGGGCAGGTGCAAGCTGCTATCTTAGGAATTGTTACGTTAATGACTTTGTGCTATACAATAAAGCAAGATAAAATCAACACAAAAAATATACAAAAAGTTAGTGTGATTATTCTTGTTGGAATTATGCTAGGTGCATCCTCAAGTTTTTTAGGCATTGGAGGAGGACCAATTAACTTGGTCGTATTACACTATTTCTTTTCTATGCAAACAAAGGTGGCTGTTGGGAATTCTTTGTTCGTAATCCTTCTATCTCAAGCTGCTTCCATCATATTAAGTATTCAAAGTGGACCTTGGGACGAGGTGAATCTTATCTGGATACTTGTAATGATTATAGGTGGAATCTTAGGTGGTGCAGTAGGTCGAATTGGGATGCGTATCTTTGATGAAATACAGATTCGTAATATGTTCAAAGGCCTTATGGTAGTGATTGTTGGAATTTGTTGCTATAATGTCTTGAGTTAATAAATTTATATAATAAGAAGCACAATTCATATCAAAAATTCAATGGGAATTGATATGGGTTGTGCTTCTTTGTTGTCTTATGATTATGTGGTTCCTAAAATTTGTTCCATCTCTTCAGATTCGAATTGATTTTTATATAGACTATAGTAATGGGATTCTTGAGCTAATAATTCAGAATGTGTTCCTTGCTCGATGATTTTACCATCGCTAACGACCAGAATCAAATCAGCTCTTTTGATAGTTGACAGTCGATGAGCGATGATGAAAGATGTTCGATCGGCTAGCAAATGGTCAATGGCATTTTGGATTAAGGATTCTGTGTGAGTATCAATGGAAGATGTTGCCTCATCAAGTACAAAAATACGTGGATTGGTTAAAACAGCACGCGCAAATGATAAAAGTTGTTTTTCGCCAGTAGAAAGGCTATCACCACTTTCAAAAACTTCACTGTCATAGCCTTTGTCTAATTTGGCGATTACATGATTTGCGGATACATTTTTAACAGCTTCATCGATTTCTTCTTGTGTAGCGTTTAAATTACCATATAGTATATTTTCTCTTATTGTTCCAGAGAATAAATGAGGGTTTTGTAATACATAACCTATATTGCTGTGTAACCACAGGCTGGAACGTTCTTTATAGTTCACACCATCTATTAATATTTCACCTTTGGTTGGTTCGAAAAAACGACAGACAAGGTTGACGAGAGTACTTTTTCCGGCACCAGTTTCTCCTACAATGGCAACCGTCGTCCCGGCTTTGATTTTTAAAGAGAAATCTTCTAATACATTTTCGTAACCATCTGGATACTGAAACCACACATTTTTGAACTCAATATCTCCAATAATAGGTTCCCAGTTTTCGCGCTTAGGTTCAAAGACAGTTCCGTATTTTTCAATAACCTCAGGGGAATCAGTAATATCCGGCACTTGATCTAGTAAATCAAAAACTCGTTCTATATTTGCGCCAGCGGCAATAAATTCAGCTGTGATTCGAGCCAGTTGTTGAATTGGTTCGAAGATAGAAAGCGCGTAGGTAATGAAGACAGAAAGGGTCCCGATTTCTAACAGTTGATTAGTGGCCATACTTCCCCCTTCTGTTAAAATAATTGCCATAATAATCGAACTTATAAATAAAATTAAAGGGATATAGATTGCAGTCATAATGGAACTCTTTATGGATGCATGATACATACTTTGAGAGTTCTTCTGAAAAGAACGATAACTTAAATCTTCAAGTACTAATGTTTTCAAAGTTTTTTGCCCTACAATTCCCTCGTTATATGCATTTGTAATTTTAGAATTTTCTTTCCTAGCTCTACGATTATACTTTAATATACGTTTTTGGAAATAGAGTGTAAGTATCGCAATTATCGGAATTACGATAATTATAATCAAGGCTAATTTTACATTTAATAAAAGCATTGAAATAAAAACAGCTACTACGTAAAAGGCTTGCCAAAGAGTATCAACGGTAGTCCATGCAACTACATTTGAAATTTTTAGTGTATCACTCATGATTCGTGTGTGTGTGTATCCTACGGGTGTTGTATTGTAATATGTAAAAGACAATTCTTGCAATTTGACGAAGCAGGCTCGTTTCATATCTTTGCTTACAGATAAGTCTACCTTCATGGTTTTTATAGAAAATACGAGCATTATTAGTATTTGAATTATGATGACTACTAGGTAGACAGCGGCAAATACAAAAATCCCATTTGTAGATTTATGTGTAATGAAATTATCAAGTGCATAGCGTTGAAAAAGAGGAATGGATGCATCTAGTATTGAAGAGAATAGCATCATGATTCCTACGATAATCATATCGTTTTTATAAGGTTTAATAAATGGAGCAAGTTTCATCCATAATGCAATGGAGAAGGGCTTGTCGTATTCTTGTTCATCTATAAAAGCCATAATTATAAAGTTCCTTCCATTTCTCGTGAATTCGTTTGTATTTGATAAATGTCTTGGTAAATACCAGGTTGTTTAAGTAATTCTTCGTGGGATCCAAGTTGTGCAATGCGCCCCTCGTCTAAGACTAGGATTTGGTCAGCTTTCATAAGTGTTGTGATTCTATGAGAAATAAGAACGACAGTATTTTGAGTAAGCTTATTTTTGAGAGCTTTTCTAATCTTTACATCAGTTTCTGTGTCTACCGCAGAGAGTGAATCGTCAAAAATCATGATTGGGGCTTGTTGCATAAGCATACGGGCAATAGCAATACGTTGTTTTTGGCCACCAGAAAGTGTAACCCCGCGTTCTCCAACCATAGTATCATAACCATGTGTAAAGCTTCTGATAGAATGATCAATACACGCTATAGAAGCAACTCCAGAGACAGCGTCAAAAGGCGCCTCTAGGTCCGTAATTGCAATATTTTCTTGGATGCTTCTCGAAAATAAAAAGGGCTCTTGAAGCACAATTCCAATATTTCTTCTAAGGTAATCCAATTCAATTTGCTTAATATCGGTCTCTCCGATTTTTATTGACCCATTTTCTTCTGGCAATTCATATAGACGATTTAATAAATGCATTAATGTACTTTTTCCAGAGCCTGTGCCACCTAAAATACCGAAGGTAGTTCCAGAACGAATTGTAAAATTAATATCTTTTAATACTTGGCTATCAGTATTATAAGAATAGTTTATATTTTGAAATGTAATATCTTGGCGCATATCTGGTGTAAGTGGATGTTCATGGTCTTGTTCTTCCTTCGCGTCTAGTATATAAGATATACGATCCATGGAAACAAAGGCTTTACTCATATCTACTAAAACACGCCCCAAAGTACGAAGAGGCCAAGTTAAAGTGGCATTATAAGAAACAAAGGCAATAAATTCTCCAGATGTAATTGTTCCATTAACGGTAAGAATTGTTCCATAAACTACAATAGTAAGAATTTGTAATGAAGTAAAAAAATCTCCAAATCCCCAATAAAATCCATTTGTTACGCCCATCTTGATCCAGGCTTCTGCAAAAGCGTTATTTTTAGTATCAAAACGTTCTAGTTCATAAGCTTCGCGACCAAAAGCACGTACTACACGAACTCCAGTTAAATTCTCTTGAACAACACTAGAAAGTGCGCCCTCCTTTTCGTCAGCATCCTTGAATTTCTTGGCAATTTGTTTGAAAAAGATAGATGAATAAAGGATAATAACAGGGATAAAAGCAATCGTAACAAGCGTAAGAGAAGAATTCATTCCCCACATAATTACAATAGAAATAATAATGAGGAAAGAAATTTTAAATATTTCAAATAATTGAATCGCTATAAAACGGCGTACAACGTCAGCATCAGATGTACAGCGCTGAATAATATCTCCTGTTTGGTGCTTAATGTGCCAGTCATAAGGTAGTTTGCTAATATGTCGGAAGAGTTCGTCGCGTAAACGCTGAATAAATGATTCCGAAGCTTTGGCAATTTGAATACGTGAAGTTGCATTTAATAAATTAGAGCAAATAGAAACAACAAGTACTGCTACCCCGCATATATAGAGATTGGAGATTAAAAAATCTCTACCGCCTAGCGACTCAATTAAATTACGTGGGAGCTGGGGTAAGTCAAAGGGTTTTGTACCAATGACAGAGTCAACTACAAGACGTACAATTTGTGGAATTAGTGAATTGAATAAGCTATAAAACAAAGAGGCTATGATAGCAATGATAAAGGGAAATATGGAGCCCTTCGAGAATTGCTTAATGAGGGAAATACACTTATGTGTTTGATGTGTTTTATTCATGATAAATACCATTCTTTCTTTAGATATAAATACTATAATTCATTCTATAATAAAATACAACGGATGTGTGTAGGAAATAAGATTCTTAAATGGAACAATATATAAAAATAGTAAAAAAATAGACTATTTGTTTAAAGAAAATAGAAAATTGTGGTAAAACTTCAAAAAAACGGATATCATATGCGTAAATATAAAAAATATATAAAACTATGTTAAAAAACTTGAAACTATGTAAAAAGTATTATATGATGTAAGGTAGATAAAATAAAGTAATAAACCGACATTGGGGAGATGAAGATAAGATGGGAAATACTCCATATGAAATATTAGGTGTATCGGCGGATGCGTCCTATGAAGAATTGAAAAGAGCATATAGAGAATTAAGTAGAAACTATCATCCAGACACAAATATTAATAGTTCAAATATTCGTATATCAACAGACAAGTTCATAGAAGTGCAAGAAGCTTATGAGATGTTAGTTAGTACTAATAGTTATCCTAAGATTAATCATAGTAAGGCATCCAATTACAATAGTGTGTATAGTAATGATGAATATAGAACGGAAACATTTGATTTTTCTAAATACACTTCTGATAGTAATGAAAAAGAAAGCCAAGCAAAATCTGAAGAGAAAAAAACGGAACAGAAATATGCAAATAATTATAGTAGTGATGTACAGATGAAATCTGTTTACAATCTAATGGGGGCACGTAGATATAAAGAAGCCCTTGGGCTTCTAAGTGGAATTCACAACCGTGATGCTAAATGGTACTATGCTAGTGCATTTTGTAATACATGTCTTTCACAGACCGAGGTGGCAAAAACACATGCAGAAAAAGCGGTTATTCTCGAACCAGGAAATCCACAGTATACTCAATTAAATCAGCAATTAAATGGAAACGCTAAGAAAACAGGAAAAGAGTCATTATGGGATAAGGTTTGTTTTTGGAAAAAAGAATCCTAGAGAATCGAAAATAATATAAAGAGCAAGAAGTAGGTATGGGAAAAATCTCGTCTTACTCTTTGCTCTTTTCACTATTTACAAGCTATGGTACAATAGCTTGTATGAAGTGGAAATGGACGGAAGAATATGAAATCTAAGAAATTAATTATTGGAATTTTAGCACACGTAGATGCAGGAAAAACCACATTGGCCGAAAGCCTGCTTTTTCAAAGTGGTTCAATTCGAAAGCAAGGTCGTGTAGATCATAAAGATGCATTTTTAGATACTTATGAATTAGAGAAGGATAGAGGGATTACGATTTTTTCTAAGCAAGCAGAAATGCAGCTTGGCAGCAAGAATATTACAGTATTAGACACACCAGGTCATGTGGATTTTTCCACTGAAATGGAACGCACATTACGAGTACTTGATTACGCAATACTTGTGATAAGTGGTGCTGATGGAGTTCAAGGTCATGTGGAAACATTGTGGCGCTTACTTGAATTATATAAAATCCCTACGTTTATTTTTGTAAATAAAATGGATCAACAAGGTTTAGAGAGTGCTCAAATTATGAGCGAATTGCATAAACGGTTAGACGAGCGATGTATTTATATGAATAAAGACGATTCCGAAATGACATTTGAGCAAATTGCTATGACTTCTGAAGAGCGAATGAATGAATTTTTAGAAACGGCTGTATTAGAGGAAGGTGGACTGAAAAAGGATATCAAAGAACGTATCTTTTTTCCATGTTACTTTGGCTCCGCTTTGAAGAATCAAGGGATTTCTTATTTTATGAATGAAATAGAACGCCTTACTGATCTGAAAAGTTATCCAGAGGAATTTGGAGCACAAGTATTTAAGGTGGCACGAGACGAACAAGGGAAACGTCTAACATATCTTAAAATCACAGGTGGAGTATTGCGTGTGAAACAATTGATTTCAAAGGAAGTTATCGATGGTGACGATACAATCAAATGGGAAGAAAAGATCGATCAAATTCGCTTGTATTCGGGAACAGGATTTCAATCAACCCAGGAAATAAGTGCTGGATCTATCTGCGCTGTTACGGGATTAAGTAAGGCAGAGATAGGAGATGGGCTAGGCTATGAAAAGCAGTGGAATCTATCTCAGCTTGAGCCGGTGTTAACATATCAAATTGAATTACCAGAATCTGCGAACCCATATGAAATGTATTTAAAGTTTAAACAGTTGCAAGAAGAAGATCCGGCGCTTCGAATTCAATGGAAGAAAGAATTAAATGAAATGCAAGTACAGGTAATGGGGGACATACAAATTGAAATCTTGCAGTCAGTAATTTTAGAGAGATTCGGTGTTCCAGTGGCATTTGGTTCGGAACGCATCGTATATAAGGAGTCTATCGAAGACACAGTAGTAGGGATAGGACATTTTGAACCGCTGAAACATTATGCAGAAGTACATTTGTTAATGGAACCAGGCGAGGTTGGGAGTGGAATTCAGATTCGAAATCAATGCAAGGAGGAAGTCCTACCAAAGAACTGGCAGAACCTTGTATTAACCCATATAGGTGAGTGCAGCCCAGTTGGTGTATTAACTGGGTCTGAGGTGACAGATATTAGAATTACCTTGATTGCCGGACAAGGCCATCAGAAGCATACAGAGGGGGGAGATTTTAGGCAAGCAACTTACCGAGCGATACGTCAAGGATTGATGCAAGCAAAAACGATACTACTAGAGCCATTCTATGAATTCCGTTTAGAGATTCCGAATGAATGTACAGGTAGAGCAATCAATGATATTCAGAAAATGCAGGGTACCTTTGATAGTCCAGATATAAAAGAGAGAGAAACAATAATTGTAGGCCGTGGTCCTGTTTCTTTATTGCGTGGATACACGAAGGAAGTAATGTCTTACACAAAAGGATTTGGCAGACTCTCTTATACGCTGAGTGGCTATGATAAATGCCAGAATCAAGAAGAAGTTATCGAAGCAATTGGATACGATGTTAACGCAGATTTGCTTCACCCAGTAGATTCTATTTTTTGTGCTCACGGAGCTGGATATACAGTACCTTGGAATCAAGTAGCTAGCGCCGCTCATATAGAAAATGGGTATGGAAAAAGGAAGGTGGAACGCTCCATTTTGAATCCAATTGAAAGTACGAAATTCGAAGATCGTTGGATTGACGAAGAAGAGTTGATGGAAATATTTACAAGAACGTATGGGACAGTGAAGCGAGAAAAGGCTGGTTACTTAAAGAAAAAGAAAGTGGTTGCACCTGTTGTAGCAACGGGGAATTACGATTATTCAAAAAAAGTGAAGTCTAAGGCGAGGAAGGAAAAATATTTACTGGTTGATGGCTATAATATTATATTTGCTTGGAATGACTTGAAGGATCTTGCGGAAACTAATATAGAAGGGGCAAGAGGACGATTAGTTGATATATTGAGTAATTATCAAGGTTTTCATGGTATGCGATTAATTGTTGTGTTTGATGCATACAAAGTGAAGGGAAATATTGGAGAAGTTCAAAGATTTCATAATATTGATATTGTATATACGAAGGAAGCGGAAACAGCAGATGCATACATAGAAAAAACAGTGCATCATATTGGTCGACTATATGATGTAACGGTTGCAACATCCGACATTATGGAACAACTCATTATTATGGGGCAAGGGGCGCAGAAAATATCAGCGCAGGATTTACTAGAAGAAATTATAGAAACTAGCCACCTAGTCCGTGAAAAAAAGGATCAAGAGATGCCACTTAAGAAGCTGCAGGTATTTGGAGATGCTTTGAAAGAAATAGAGATAAATATTGAGGAATAGAGAAAGTGAAAAAAGATGTCAGATAAGAAAATAAAGTATTATGGAGCACCTATGGAAGGTGTGAATTCTGTGTTTTATAGAAATGCACAAGAAGAATTATTTGGTGGAATTGAGAAACATATATCCCCCTTCTTGGTTCCAAATGGAGATGGAATACGTTTCAAACGTAAGCAGTTAATGGATATTCTTCCAGAGAATAATAGAGTGGAACAAGTGACGCCCCAATTGTTGACTAATAAGGCAGAAGATTTTGTAAGAGCGTCAAAAGAATTTGCGGATTTGGGATACAAAGAAGTGAATCTCAATCTAGGATGTCCGTCAGGAACTGTGGTATCCAAGAAGAAAGGGTCTGGATTTCTTGCATATCCAGAAGAATTGGATCAATTTTTGTATGAAATATTTGAAAAATGCCCTTTGGAAATTACGGTGAAAACCCGACTAGGAATTGTGGATCCAGAAGAATTTTATCCAATTTTGGAAATTTACAATCGTTATCAAATGAGGGAATTGATTCTACATCCTAGAGTTCAAAAGGATATGTATAAATATCCACCACATATGGCAGGGGTTCAAAAAATTATTGAAGAATCGAAAAATCCAATTTGCTATAATGGAGATATATTTACACCCCAGGATGCCAAACTGATTGCTGAAACATATCCTCAAATTAATAGTATTATGCTAGGTCGTGGCTTAATTACTAATCCAGCACTTGTGCGAGAGATAGAGGGTGGAAAGCGACTGGAATTAGAAGAAATTATTGCATTACATAACCGTTTATATAGTGAGTATAAAGAATATTTATTTGGAGATACTAATTTACTATACAGAATGAAGGAGTACTGGTATTATTTGATTATGAACTTTGAGGATCATAAAAAATTATATAAGAAGTTAAGAAAAGCAACAAAACTTGAAACATATCAAGAAGTAGTCCATGATATTTTTACAACCTTACCGCTTACAGGATATTTCGATCCTTATAAATAAGAACGTAAATATGGATACTAATATTACCCCCATAAGAATTCAAGGGGTTTAGAAAAGAGAGGAGAAAAAATATGAAAATTGTAGAAGGATATATGCCATTTAGAGAATACCAGACATATTACAGAATTGTTGGAGAGTGTAGAGGAAATAAAAAACCGATTATTCTCTTACATGGAGGACCTGGATCAACGCACAATTATTTTGAAACATTGGATTGTATAGCTGAAGACGGAAGAGCTGTAATTATGTATGACCAAATAGGTTGCGGATTGTCATCTATGCCAGATGATAAATCTTTATGGACAAAAGAAACATGGATTGAAGAATTGATTGCATTACGAACATTCCTAGATATAAAAGAGTGCCATATTCTTGGACAGTCATGGGGTGGCATGCAATTAATCGCATATCTATGTGATTATAAACCAGAGGGAGTTAGGAGTGCTATTCTTTCAAGTACACTTCCAGCTTCGGAAATGTGGGAAAAAGAACAACGTCGCTACCTTACTTATTTTTCACAAGAAATGCAAGATACGATTGCAAAAGCAGAAGCAGAAGAGAATTATGATGATCCAGGATATTTAGCGGCAGTAGATGCGTTTATGGAGCGCCATTGTGCTGGAAAAGTAACAGATGATGCGCCAGAATGTTTGAAACGCCCACGAAATTCAGGACGAGATGCATACGTATATGGATGGGGACAATCAGAATTCGCGCCAAGTGGAACGCTTAAAAGTTTTGATTACCGAGATAAACTAGAGGATATTTCAGAGCCATGTTTGGTGGTAAATGGATTGATAGATTTATGTACTCCTTGGATTGCGAAGTATATGTATGATAAAATTCCGAATTCAAAGTGGGAGATGTTTGAATTTAGTCGTCACATGTGTTTTGTAGAAGAAAATGAAAAGTATGTAAAAATGTTGCTACATTGGCTCAACGAGTATGATGAAAAAAAATAGAGGTGCGTAATTGGGAGAACGATTAACAAAACAAGATGTCGAGAAGATAAAAGAAGAGATTGAGCATCGAAAAATCGTGGTAAGGAAAGAGGCCTTAGAGTCAGTGAAGGAGGCAAGAGCTCACGGCGATTTAAGTGAAAATTTTGAGTATAAAGCAGCGAAACAGTATAAGAATCAAAATGAGGGACGAATTCGATACCTTGAAAAAGTATTAAAATTTGCTGTGGTAATTGAAGACCATTCAAGGGTAGATGAAGTCGGATTAAACAAGACAGTAGATTTACTATTTGAAGATGAAGACGAAGTGGAGCAATATAAATTAGTTACTTCTATTCGAGGGAATTCGAATGAAAATAGAATTAGTATTGAATCACCACTTGGCAAAGCTATTCGCGGGAAACGAGTTGGAGAACGAGTTTTTGTGAAAATCAATGATGCTGCGGGCTATTATGTAATCGTTCAAAAAATTAGTACAACAGATGAAGATGATTCAGATGAATTGCGTAGATATTAGGAACATATTATTTGAAGGTAGAAAATGCAATACAATAAAATATTAGATAATGGGGGAACATATGATTCGATTTGAAAATGACTATAGTGAAGGTGTCTATCCACCGATTCTAGAAAAAATGATTGAAACTAATTTTGAACAAACAGCGGGCTATGGCATGGATCCATACTGTGAAAGAGCAAGGTTACTAATTAAGGAACTTTGTGAAGATGAAACAGTGGATGTTCATTTTTTAGTAGGTGGAACACAGGCGAATGCAACTGTGATTGATTCCCTTCTTAGACCTCACCAAGGTGTATTATCTGCTGATACAGGTCATATTAATGTACACGAGACAGGTGCTATTGAGGCGACAGGTCATAAAGTACTAGCTATGCCAAACGTGGATGGAAAGATTACAGCGGTACAAGTTGAAGAAGCGCTTATTGCCCACGAAAATGATGGTGCCAAAGAACATGTAGTACAACCAGGAATGGTGTATATTTCGAATCCAACTGAATGTGGAACATTATATTCATTGGAAGAATTAGAAGCCTTAGGGGAAGTGTGTAATAGATTTAATGTACCGCTATTTTTAGATGGAGCACGCTTAGGATATGGGGTTATGGCAGAAGATTACGATGTTATGATTGCTGATATTGCGCGTATCTGTGATGTGTTTTACATTGGTGGAACAAAAGTAGGGGCTTTGTTTGGAGAAGCAGTAGTGATTACAAATCCTAATTTAAAGAAAGATTTCCGTTATCATATAAAAAGGCACGGAGGTATGTTAGCAAAAGGAAGACTATTAGGAATACAATTCCAAGTATTATTTGAAGAAGGGGCATACTTTGATATTGCTAGAAGAGCTAATGTGTTAGCTGCAAAGATAGCGAATGCACTAAAAGAAAAAGGGTATGCACTAAAGTTTGAATCCAAGACGAACCAGCAGTTTCCAATCATGACAAATGAAGATATAGAAAGGTTGTCTAAGAAATATGATTTTTCATATTGGGAAAAGATTGATGAAAATCGTGCGTGTGTTAGATTCTGTACTAGTTGGGCAACAAAGGAAATGGATGTTGAAGCATTAATTGCAGATTTATAAAAAAAGTGTTCGAAATAGATAATTGTTAACTATTTCGAACACTTTTTGTTATTTGTTGTTTCCTAAGGCGCAAAGAGCACATCCAGTTGGTGTAGAAGCGTTACCACCCATAGCAGTCTCTCGAAGTTCAAATGGAAGAGATTTTCCGACTTTGTACATAGCGTCTACCATTTCATCAAAAGGAATCGGGTGTTTGATGCCACATAGTGCGAGTTGCGCACTCGTAAAAGCATTTGAAATTCCAATGGCATTTCTGCTTTGGCATGGTGCTTCTACTAATCCTGCAATTGGGTCGCATACTAAACCGAGTAAATTAGAGAGTGCTAGACTTCCAGCTTGTAAGCACATATCAGGTGTTCCACCAAGCATTTCCACGATAGCAGATGCAGCCATGGCAGATGCAGCTCCAACCTCGGCTTGACATCCAGCCTCAGCCCCTGCAACAGATGCATTTCGCATGATTAGGTATCCAAGAGCGGATGCGTTCAAAAGTCCCTCTTCGGTATGTTTTGCTGTAAGATTATAATCCTCAGTAATTGAAAATAAAGCACCAGGAACTACGCCAGAAGAGCCAGCTGTTGGCGCAGCAACAATTAATCCCATTGTAGCATTCACCTCTAAAACTGCCATTGCATAGGTGATGGCTTTGGTTAATGTTGTTCCGCAAATTGTCTGATTGGTAGCTGCGAACTCATGAATTGCCTTGGCTTCTCCGCCTAGTAAACCACCTATTGAGGTCCTTGGATTGATAATTGGAGTGTGAGATGAATCATTCATGATTTGAAGCGCTAGTGCGATTTTTTGTTGGATAGCAGATTCGGAACATTCTCCAAGTGACATTTCACGCTCCAACATGATTTTTGAAATGGATGTATTGTATTGTGAACATAAAGAGAGAAGTTCTTGTCCGGTTGTAAAATCCATATGATACCCTCCTAGTTTATATTTGTATGAGCATAAGCTCTTCTACGTGTGGATTGGATTTGATTTCATTTAAGATGGAATCCGGGATGTGTTCATCCGATTCCACAATGGTGTAGGCAGTTGCCCCACGATTTTCTCTAAAAAGTCGCATAAAGGCAATGTTAACATTTTGATTACTTAAGCATTGTGTGATATGTGCCACAATTCCAGGTTTGTCTATTTGTTTTACAATTAAAGTACTATATTCGCCTGTAAAATCTACTTCAATATTATTAATCTGAACGATACGCACCTTCCCGCCACCAATAGATTCTCCGCGGACAGATTGGATACTACCGTCTTCACTTTCGAGTAGAATGTCTACCGTATTAGAATGATTTGTTTTTGTTTCCTCGTCTACTATGAAGTTGTAATTTAATCCACCTTTGGTTGCAAGGTCAAAAGCGTCACGAATTCGTACATCTTCAGTTGAGTAACCAAGAATTCCGCCAAGCAGAGCCTTGTCAGTGCCGTGTCCTTGATATGTTTTTGAAAAAGAACCATATAAGGTAAATGTAACTTTTGATATTTCATGTGGAAATAATTTTCTGGCCAATAAAGAAATGGAAACGGCGCCTGCAGTGTGGGAACTAGAAGGTCCGATCATATTTGGACCAATAACATCAAAAATACTAATATAATTCATGATAACCTCCGTATAGAATTATTAGAATAAATCTACTTTTCATATTAATTGAAAGCAGATTTATTATACTACAAATAAGGGGGATTGAACAGTGAAATAGATTCTAGTTGTAGGTGAATATAGATTCTAGTTGTCAGTGAATAGGATAATCTGTATAATGAGAATGCATAGTAAAGTCAAAAGTACAGAGTTAAGTCAAAAGAGGAGAAATAAATGGGAAAATATTTTGGAACAGATGGTTTTCGAGGAGAAGCGAATAAAGTTCTTACAGTAGAACATGCATTTCAAGTAGGTAGATTTTTAGGATGGCATTACGGACAAAAGAAGAAGGCAAAAGTAGTAATAGGGAAAGACACAAGAAGAAGTAGCTATATGTTTGAATATGCGCTGGTTGCAGGATTAACAGCATCAGGTGCAGATGTTTATTTATTACACGTAACGACAACACCAAGTGTATCTTATGTAGCAAGAACAGAAGATTTTGATTGTGGAATAATGATTTCCGCAAGTCATAACCCATTTTATGACAATGGAATTAAACTAATTAATAGTATGGGGCATAAAATTGAGTCAGAAATAGAAGAGAAATTGGAAGCTTATATTGATGGTGAAATTCCTGAGGTTCCATATGCAATAGGGGAGCATATTGGACGAACAACTGATTATGTAGCTGGAAGAAATCGCTATGTGGGTCACCTGATATCCCTTGCAACTAGATCGTTTGAAGGGAAAAGAATTGGTCTGGATTGTTCGAATGGTAGTGCATTTACGATTGCAAAGAGTATTTATGATGCACTAGGAGCAAAAACTTATGTGATTAATAATGAGCCAAATGGTGTAAATATTAATACGAATTGTGGATCTACACATATTGAGATTTTACAGAATTTTGTAAAAGAAAAGAACTTAGATGTGGCCTTTGCTTTTGATGGTGATGCAGATCGTTGTATAGCAGTTGATGAATTAGGGCGTGTTGTGGATGGAGATTTAATCTTATATGTATGCGGTAAATATTTAAAAGAGCAGGGTAGATTAAATAAAGATACGATTGTTACAACGATTATGTCTAATTTGGGATTGTACAAAGCTTGTGATAAAATTGGACTAAAATATGAGAAGACTGCTGTTGGTGATAAATATGTACATGAAAATATGGTCGCAAATAATTATTCAATTGGAGGCGAGCAGTCGGGACATATAATTTTTAGTAAATATGCAAAGACCGGTGATGGGATTTTAACATCTTTAATGTTGATGGAAGTAATACTAGAGAAAAAGCAAAGTCTAGGTACTTTAATTGAAGAGGTGAAAATCTATCCTCAATTATTAAAAAATGTTCGTGTAGAAGATAAAAAAGTTGCTAGAGAAAATGAAAAGGTAATACAAGCAATAAAAGATGTTGAAGATGCATTGGGCGGAGATGGACGAATTTTGGTTCGTGAAAGTGGTACAGAACCTGTGATTCGAGTTATGGTAGAGGCGTCAACGGATGCTTTGTGCCACAAGTATGTAATGCAGGTAATCCAAGTTCTAAAAGACGAAAAACTAATTGTAGAATAAGAAGAGAAATGTAATCTATAGAAGGAGTTATGCAAATGTGCATGACTCCTTTTTAATATAATGAAATTATTTATTGACATATAATACTATACGACGTATAATATAAAAAAACGTATAATATATAAACAAATATAATACAATAAAATGAAAGAAAGGAGAATCTTATGATTTTTAATACAGGTGCAGCGTTGCTTGACGCAATTGTGCTTGTTTCCGTTTCGAAAGAGAAAGAAGGAACTTATGGTTATAAGATCACTCAAGATGTAAGGGAGGCAATTGAAATCTCGGAATCAACACTCTATCCTGTACTTCGAAGGTTGCAAAAAGATGAGTGTTTAGAAGCGTATGACAAGCAATTCGATGGAAGAAATCGAAGATATTATCAAATAACTGAGAAAGGGAAAGTGCAGTTGGAACTATATAGGAATGAATGGTCAGCATACTCGCGTAAGATAAGTAATATATTTGAAGGAGGTGGAGTAGCGTGAGCAGAATAGAGTTTATGGAAGAGCTAGAAGCGTTATTGAAGCATATTTCGGTTGAAGATAGAACGGATGCACTTCAATTTTACAATAATTACTTTGATGATGCAGGTGAAGATCAAGAAGATGTCATTATTAAGGAACTGGAAAGTCCACAAAAAGTGGCGAGAATTATTTTGTCCTCTTTTGAAGAGGGAGAGGAAAAACATGGGAATTACACTGAACAAGGATATTACGATGATAGATATGTGAATAAAGATGAGATTTCATTTAAGCAACAGAATGTAAAATCAAGAGAGAAGACAGAAAATAAGGGAAAGGTGAGTAAAATAATAGTGATTATTTTGATCCTATTGTTTGGATGGCCTTTTATTCTAGCTATATTGGGTGTTATAGTTGCGATTATAGTAGCAATTGTATCGGTTCCCTTCGCGCTGTTGATTTCAGGGTTAGCAGTAGTAGTCACTGGTGTTGCATGTATGTTTCTATTGCCTGCAACAGGTCTGCTTGTAACGGGAGTAGGGTTAGTTCTTACCGTTGTTGGAGTTGCGTTATCAATCTTAGTAGTACGTGTAATAATACGAGTTATGGTTCCATTGCTAAAAGGGGTTATAAATTTATGTAGAAGACCCTTTCATACCAAAGAAGTAACTTATAAATAAAGAGTAAGTAACTAAGAAGGTAAATGATAAGAGTAATTAAGAGAATAAATGATAAGAGAGTAATTAAGAGAATAAATGATAAGAGAGTAATTAAGAGAATAAATAATAAGAGTGTAAATAATGAGAATACAAGGAGAATAGGTAATATGAATAATGAACAAAGAAAATTATATCGTTCAAATGATGATAAAAAAATAGCAGGAGTATGTGGAGGTCTTGCGGAATACTTAAATATTGACACAACATTGGTACGACTTTTATGGGCGTTTGCAATTTTTTTCGCTGGGACAGGAATTATAGCGTATATTATAGCGGCGATTATTATACCAGATCAACCACAAGTTTACTAAAATAGAGTGGAGGAAAGAACATGAAGAAATGGAGTTTGTTTTGGAAGATCATGATGGGCATCATGATAGTAGGCGTTGTAATGATTCTGGTAGGAGTGGCATTAGGCGGAAGAACACACCTTACAAAAGCGGAGATGAATACTTTGTTTTCGGGTTTAGATTGGCTAGATATAGATATAGACAGAGATGATTCTATTTTAATGGATGTAAATGCCAGGGAAGAATTTATAGGTGTAAGAGAACTTTCCGTTGAAATCAAAGAAATTAAGGCGAGTGTTGAAATCACAGATGATGCGAACCTATATTACGAAGCAACAAGTGGTGTAAAGGGTAGTTCACAGATGGATGATGACGGAGAGTTGGAACTTGTTTTTGATGGTAATAAAATATCAGACGATTTAGAAGTCGTAATATATATTCCAGAAGAGGTATTCTTAGAAAGCTTAGAGTTAAAAGTTGGCGCTGGAGTAATGAATGTGAAAGAGATAAATGTTGGAGAGTTTAGTGCGGATGTTGCAGCAGGGACGCTAGACGTTGGAGGTAGTTTTTCAGGGGAGGTTGATTTAGATGTTGGTGCTGGCGTAATCTATTTTCAAGATGATTCAAATCCTGATGACTACCAATATAATATCTCCAATGGAATGGGTATCATTAACATTAATGAGGAAGAGTTTGCTGGGTTTGGACAATTTTCATGGAATAAAGACGGGCTAAGAGAAATGGAAATCAATTGTGGAGTAGGTCAAGTAGAAGTCGTTGTAGATGATAATCAAAATAAGTAAATGAAGCATCAAATTAGATGAAAATAGTAACATTGCACAAATGTTAAAGTATGAATAAAGTGTTAAAAGGAAGATGAAATGCATAAAAAAAAGACATTTCCTCTTCCTTTTTTTGGTATTTTATATTAAAATAGAAAATAGCCTATGCATTAAAGAGTTTTTAGATGTAAAATTCTTTGTGAAAGATGTATATGAAATACTTAATGAGGAGTAAAAAGAATGATTTCAAATCAAATACTTCAGAATACAATAGAGGGATTGAAGGGAATAACACGAACAGATTTGTGTGTGTTAGATGTAGAGGGAAAAGTACTTGCAAGCACTTTTTCAAGTGTTCAGAATTGTGAGAAAGCTGTTGCAGCATTTGTTGCGTCACCAGCGGATAGTCAAGTAGTTCATGGAAATCAATTTTTTAAGATTTTTGATGAAAGCCAATTAGAATATGTATTACTAGCAAATGGTGAAAGTGATGATGCATATATGATTGGTAAGATAACAGCGTTCCAAATCCAGAATCTTCTTGTTGCATACAAAGAAAGATTTGATAAGGATAACTTTATTAAAAACTTGTTATTAGATAATTTATTATTAGTAGATATTTATAATCGCGCAAAGAAGTTGCATATTGAAACAGATGTAAAAAGGATTGTATTCATTGTAGAAACACACAATGAGAAGGATCGTACAATTCTTGAAAACATGTGTGCATCTGGAACGGGCAAATCTAAAGATTTTATTACGGCGGTTGACGAAAAGCATACAATTATGGTAAAAGAGTTATATAGCACAGATGGATATAAAGAGATGGATATCGTTGCTCAGAACATTCTCGAGGCATTAAAAAATGATAGAAATCACAATATGCACATTGCTTATGGAACAATTGTAAATGATGTCAAAGAAGTCTCGAAATCTTATAAAGAAGCGAAGATGGCTTTAGATGTTGGTAAGATTTTCTTTACAGACAGAGATATTATTGCATACAACACATTAGGTATTGGTCGCTTGATTTATCAGTTGCCGATTCCGTTATGTAAGATGTTTATTCGTGAAATTTTCGAGGGTAAATCTCCAGATGAATTTGATGAAGAAACATTGACAACTATTGGCAAGTTCTTTGATAACAGTTTGAATGTGTCAGAGACGTCAAGACAACTATACATTCATAGAAATACACTCGTGTATCGCTTAGATAAACTGCAGAAGAGCACGGGACTTGATTTACGTGTATTTGAAGATGCGATTACATTTAAGATAGCACTTATGGTTGTAAAATATATGAAATACATGGAAACTATGGATTACTAATCTAGGAGGAAGATATAAGAATGATAGAATTGGTAGATGTAACGAAAGAGTATACAAAAGGAAGCCCTGCGTTGAATGGAGTGTCTCTTAAGATTCAACAAGGTGAATTTGTTTTCATTGTTGGGGATAGTGGTTCAGGTAAATCTACACTAATCCGTTTAATTATGAAAGAAATGGATCCGACGTCTGGAACAATTACAGTGAACGGACAGCAACTAAATAGATTGAAGCATAGACATGTTGCAAAATATAGAAGATGTCTAGGGGTTGTATTTCAAGATTTTAGATTACTAAAAGATAGAAATATCTATGAAAATGTAGCATTTGCACAACGGGTAATAGAAACATCTTCTCGTGTGATTAAGAAGAAAGTACCAGCTGCCCTATCTCAAGTGGGACTGGCTCAAAAATATAAGTCTTTTCCAAAAGAATTATCTGGTGGAGAACAGCAAAGAGTGGCGATTGCAAGAGCAATCGTAAATGAACCTCTCATCTTGTTGGCGGATGAGCCAACTGGAAACTTAGATCCAACAAATTCATGGGAAATTATGAGTTTGCTTGAAGAAGCGAATCAAATGGGAACTACCATTTTGGTAGTAACTCACAACCATGAGATTGTACAAGAGATGAATAAACGTGTAATTACAATGAAGCAAGGTGTTGTGTTCAGTGATGTATACGGAGATGGGGGTAAAGTAGATGAAAATTAGTACAATTGGATATACAATGAAGCAAGGAGTGACAAATATAACAAGAAATAAGATGTTCTCGCTGGCGTCTATTCTTACAATGTCAACTTGTATCTTTATGTTTGGATTGTTCTTTTCAATATTGATTAACTTCCAAGCAATTGTAAAAAGCGCAGAAGAAGGCGTGGCAATTACAGTTATGTTTGATAATGAATTACCTGAAGAAGATGTTGAAGAAATTGGAAACCAGCTTAAGTCGAGAAGCGATGTATCTAAAATTGAGTATACTTCGCCAGAAGCAGCGTGGGAAGGATTTCAAGAGGAATATTTTGGTGAAGGCAATGAAGATGCTGCAGAAGGATTTGCAGAGAATCCATTAGCAGATTCAGGAAATTATGCAGTTTACATGAAAGATGTAGCTACACAAGATGAGCTAGTAGAATTTGCATTAGGTCTTAATGGTGTAAGAAAAGTTAACTCGTCAGCAGTAGTTGCTGAAACCCTATCAAGTATAAATATCCTAATAGGATATGCATCGATTGTTATTATTTCTATTTTATTAATAATATCTATTTTCTTAATTAGTAATACGGTAACGATTGGAATTAATGTAAGACGAGAAGAGATTGGTATCATGAAATACATTGGAGCTAAGGATTCATTTGTTCGAGCACCGTTTGTTATTGAAGGTTTGATTATTGGATTGATTGGAGCAGCAATTCCACTTGTGATTCTTTATTTTGGATATCAGCCATTAATTGATTATGTATTAGGTCGATTTATGTTATTAGAGAATATATTAGAATTCTTACCTGTTAATTCAGTATTTGAATTATTATTACCAGCAGGCATCCTGTTAGGTATCGGAATTGGATTTTTGGGAAGTTCAATTACAATTCGCAAGCATCTTAAAGTATAGGAGACTGTGAAACATGAACAAAAAACGAATCAGTGTGCTTTGCATTATTCTACTTCTTTTTGTGCAAGTTGGAAGTGTATATGCAACGACAATACAAGAAGCAGAAGACGAATTGAATGAATTAAAAGAACAAGAAGAAAAAGCTGAGGCAGAGCGTGATAATATAGCAACACAGTTAAAAGAGCTAACAGCAGAGATGGATGATATTTTCACTCAATTAGGAGATACATATGATATTCTTGAAGAGCTTGAGATCGAGTTGGCAGTAAATCAAGCGGTAGCAGATGATCAATATCAGAGCATGAAACAGCGGATTCGTTTTATGTATGAACAAGGTGAGAGTTCATATTTAGAAATACTATTTGGAGCGTCTAGCCTCAAAGATCTTTTAAACAAAGTTGACTACATTCAGCAAATTACAGATTATGACCGTGAAAAATTAGAAGAGTATCAAGCTATTATTGAAGAAATTGAAGAACAGAAAGAGTTGATGGAAGAAGAACGCGTGCGTTTGGAAGAATTACAAGCATCTCTTTCAACAAAGAAAACGGAAGTAGAACAATTACTTGCCAGTGCAAATAATAAATTAGAGGATTTGGAAAGTGAAATTGGCGAAAGTTCTGAACTGTTACAACAATTAATTGCTAATGCGAAAGCATTAGAAGATAAAGAAAATGAAGCACAAGGTGGACAGGGTGGAACTGCTGGCGATGATGTTGCATCAGGAAGTGGATACTTTACACACCCAATGCCAGGGTATACAAGGATTTCTAGCCATTTTGGTTATCGAGATGCCCCTTTAGCAGGCGCAAGTACGAATCATAAAGGTACTGATTTTGCAGCACCAACAGGTACACCGGTTTATGCGGCGGCAGCAGGAACTGTTACCGGTTCGACTTACCATAGTGCTGCTGGAAATATGGTAACTATAAATCATGGAGATGGAATGGTTACTATGTACTTACATTTACATCAAAAATATGTTTCAGTCGGTGACAAAGTGTCACGTGGCCAAAATATTGGAACTTGTGGGACTACAGGGAATTCAACAGGACCACACTTGCATTTCCAAGTGATGAAGAATGGTACTGCAGTTGATTCTATGAATTACTTATAATAGTATTGAAAATACACGGGTATAAAATGAAATGAGGCAATCATGGGGAATAATAAAAATGGATTTATAAAAGGGGCGCTGATAGGCGCCCTTGGTACTTTAATTGCAGGAACGTTAGTTGGTGTGTCGATTATGACAATCTTAACTTCTAATTATCAAGTAGTTAATGAAGATGTTACAAATAAGTTAAGTGAAATTAGAACATATATTGACATGAAATTTCTTAATGATGTATCGGATGATGAGTTGGTTGATGGAATGCTTAAGGGATATGTGGCAGGACTAGGGGATCCATATTCAACTTATTACAATGTGGAAGAAACCAAGGAATTGTTTGAATCTACTAGTGGCGAATATTCAGGGATTGGAGCCCTAATGTCTCAGAATGCAGAAACAGGAGTAATTACTCTTGTGAATGTATTTGATAATTCACCAGCTATAGAAGCAGGACTGGAAGATGGAGATATCTTAGAAACAGTAAATGGAGAAGAGGTAACAGGTGTTGATCTGTCGACGGTTGTTACGCAAATCAAAGGAGAAGAAGGAACGACAGTAGATATTGGGGTACTTAGGGGTACTGATTTTGAATCTATAGAAGTGACTGTTACAAGACGTCTGGTAGAAAATCCGACTGTTGAATATGAGATGAAGGAAGGTAATGTAGGATATATTATTGTTACTGAATTTGATGGTGTGACGTTAGAACAATTTGCGCTTGCATTGGATGATTTGAATAATCAAGGTATGGAGTCATTGATTATTGATTTGAGAAATAATCCAGGTGGAAGCTTAGAAATTGTATGTGAGATGCTCGATCTATTATTACCAAAAGGAGTACTCGTTTACACGGAAGATAAGAATGGAAACAAGCAAGAATATAATGCTTCTGGCGATGATACATTTGATAAACCACTTGTTGTAATGGTAAATGAATTTAGTGCAAGTGCATCTGAGATATTTGCTGGAGCAATTCAAGATTATGAAATCGGAACAATTGTAGGTGAGACTTCCTTTGGAAAAGGGATTGTTCAACAGCTTATAGAACTGTCGGATGGTTCTTTAGTGAAGCTTACGATTTCAGAGTATTTTACGCCGAATGGACGTAGCATTAATGGTGTAGGTATTGTTCCTGATGTCGAAGTTGAAGATGAGATTGAAACCAAAGAAGTTGATGAGCAGTTAGAAAAAGCAATAGAAGAGCTTGAAAAATAGAATATCTAAAATATGGAAAGGGAGTGCTTAAGCATTCCTTTTTTTGTATGAATATGGTAAAATAAAAAGAACTATGCAAACAAGGAGGTATTGAGGTGAAAATTTTAATTAAAAATGGTCATGTAGTGGATTCTGTAAATCAAATTGATAGAATCTGTGATGTACTAATTCAAGATGAATATATAACAAAGGTAGATGAGAATATACAGGAAAATGTAGATCAGATAATTGATGCTAAAGGAAAGTATGTCTTGCCAGGATTTATTGATTTACATGTACACTTTAGAGATCCAGGGCTTGAATATAAAGAAACATTAGAAACAGGCGGGAATGCGGCTGTTCGCGGGGGCGTTACAACTGTTTGTGCTATGCCAAATACAATACCTGCAATTGATACAAAGGAATTGGTGGAGTCGGTTATGAGCCGTGCGCTGAAAGAAAGTAAAACACGGGTAATTCAACTTGGTGCAATTACAGCAAAGCAAGCGGGAAAAGAATTGGCAGATATAAAAGGCATGGCAGAAGCTGGATGTCATGCAATTAGTGACGATGGAAGATCTGTAATGAATGCATCTCTTTATAGAGCCTCTATGAAAATAGCGAAAGAAGAGAATATTGCAATCTTCGCGCATTGCGAGGATGAGACTATGGTGGAAGCGGGAGTTATGAACGCAGGTGACCATGCAACAAGTTTAGGTTTAAAAGGAATAACAAACAGTGTAGAAGACGTAATTGTAGCAAGAGACATTTTACTTGCGAAGGAAACAGGTGCACAATTGCATTTATGCCACTGCTCGACAGCAGATAGTGTGACTATGATAAATGAAGCAAAAAAGGCGGGGTTAGCAGTGACTGGTGAGGTTTGCCCACATCATTTTATTTTGACAGCAGAAGATATTGAAGAAAATCATGGTCGTTACAAAATGAATCCCCCACTTCGTAGTAAGGAAGATGTGGAAGCTCTAAAGATGGGATTGAAAAACAATATTATGGATGCGATTTCAACAGACCATGCACCTCATTCAGATAAAGAGAAAGAATGCACAATGGACAAAGCCGCTTTTGGAATTGTAGGGTTAGAAACATTGGCAACACTGACATACACGGCTTTAGTTGAAGAAGGCTATTTGACTATGATTCAAATGGTTGAAAAACTAAGTACAAATCCAGCTAAAATCCTTGGGCTGACAGATCGTGGCATAATAGGAGAAGGCATGCTAGCAGATCTTGTGATATTCGATCCAAATGTTAGCTATTGTATTGATAAATTTACATTTGCATCAAAAGGTAAGAATACACCATTCCATGGATATCCAGTAAAAGGAGATGTCATTACTACATTAGTAGGTGGGAAGATAGTATACAAAAATTAAGATAGAATAAGAATACATCATCTAGGAGGAATAAAAATGATTAACAAATTAGTAAAGAAAATTCGTGAGACAGGGGCACCTATTGTAGTTGGACTCGATCCAATGATGAACTATATTCCAAAACACATTCAGGAAAAAGCATTTGCTGAATATGGAGAAACACTAGAAGGTGCAGCTGAGGCAATTTGGCAATTCAATAAGGAAATTGTTGATAAAACATATGATTTGATTCCAGCAGTTAAGCCGCAGATTGCAATGTATGAACAATTTGGTATTCCGGGAATGATTGCATTTAAGAAGACATGTGATTACTGTAAGTCAAAAGACTTAGTGGTAATTGGAGATATTAAGCGTGGAGATATTGGATCTACTTCTGCTGCATATGCAGTTGGGCACATTGGAAAAGTTCAAGTAGGCAGTAATACTTATATGCCTTTTGATGAAGATTTTATAACTGTAAATCCATACTTAGGATCAGATGGAATTATACCTTTTGTAGATGTGTGCAAAGAAGAAGATAAAGGACTATTTATATTAGTTAAGACTTCAAATCCTTCTAGTGGAGAATTTCAAGATCAATTAGTTGATGGAAAACCACTTTACGAGCTTGTTGGCGAGAAAGTAGCTGCATGGGGCGAGGAATGCATGGGTGATGAATATAGCAATATTGGAGCTGTAGTTGGTGCAACTTATCCAGAGATGGGTAAAGCATTACGCCAAATTATGCCTAAGTCATTTATCTTAGTGCCAGGGTATGGGGCTCAAGGTGGAACAGGCAAAGACTTAGTTCATTTCTTTAATGAAGATGGATTAGGTGCAATTATCAATTCTTCAAGAGGAATTATTGCAGCATACAAGCAAGATACTTATGCAGAGTATGGAGAAGAGAACTTTGGAGAAGCAGCAAGAGCAGCTGTAAAAGATATGATTGCGGATATCCAAGGAGCGTTAGACGCTAGATAATTGTATAGGGTGATGTAGGAGAAAAGTATGGTAAATAAATATAAAGAAATGGTCAGAGTCAATTCCCAAGAAAAAATTGCAACAGATATTTACAGCATGTGGATAGAGTCAGCAAACATGGCAAATGTAGCTGTTCCAGGTCAATTTATTTCGGTATACACAAATGATACTGGAAAAATTCTACCTAGACCAATTAGCATTTGTGAGGTAGATAAAGAACAGGGGAAGTTACGCATTGTATATCGAGTGACAGGAGAGAAAACAGGAACTGCGTTATTTGCTAAGATGATTGCAGGAGATGTCTTAGATGTACTAGGTCCTCTGGGGAATGGATTTGCGATAGATAGCAAGAAAAAAGCATTTTTAATTGGTGGAGGTATTGGTGTCCCACCAATGTTAGAATTAGCAAAGCAATTAGATTGTGAAAAGCAAATAGTTGTTGGATATAGAGATGAATTATTTTTAACAGACGAGCTAGGGGAATATGGTAAAGTTTTTGTGGCGACAGAAGATGGTTCGGCTGGAACTAAGGGAAATGTTCTAGATGCAATTCGAGAAAATGGGTTGGAAGCAGATGTGATTTATGCTTGTGGTCCGACTCCGATGTTACGAGCAATTAAGCAGTATGCCGAAGAAAAAAACATAGAATGCTATGTATCTATGGAAGAAAAAATGGCTTGCGGAATTGGGGCATGCCTAGCTTGTGTATGTAAGACAAAGGAAGTGGATCATCATAGCAATGTGAATAATAAGAGAATCTGCAAAGACGGACCAGTATTTTTGGCTACGGAGGTAGAACTATAATGAATACAAAAGTAAATTTAGCAGGAGTTATTTTAAATAATCCAGTTATGACAGCTTCTGGAACATTTGGGTCAGGAGAAGAATATAGTGAATTTGTTGATTTAAATCAGTTAGGTGCAGTAGTGACGAAAGGTGTTGCAAATGTTCCTTGGCCTGGGAATGCTACTCCTCGAATTGCAGAAATCCAAGGTGGAATGATGAATGCAATTGGATTGCAAAATCCAGGGATTGATGTGTTTTGCAAAAGAGATATCCCATTTCTTAGAAAATATGATACAAAAATTATTGTTAATGTGTGTGGGAAAACGGCGGAAGATTACTGTGCTGTTGTGGAACGTTTGGCGAATGAACCAATAGATATGTTGGAGATTAATGTTTCCTGCCCGAATGTAAAAGAGGGTGGAATTGCATTTGGCCAAAATCCCAAGGCATTAGAGGAAATCACAAAAGAAGTGAAAAGATATGCAAAACAACCTATTATCATGAAATTAAGTCCGAATGTAACAGATATCACTGAAATGGCAAGAGCGGCAGAAGCAGGTGGTGCAGATGTGATTTCGTTAATCAATACATTGACTGGAATGAAAATTGATGTGAATCGCCAGTGTTTTGCAATTGCGAATAAAACAGCAGGAGTTTCTGGACCAGCAATAAAGCCTGTGGCCCTTCGCATGGTGTATCAGGTTGCGAATGCTGTAAAATTACCAATTATTGGAATGGGTGGAATAGCTACAGCAGAGGATGCGTTAGAATTTATCTTGGCAGGCGCTACAGCTGTCTCGATAGGGACTGCGAATTTTGTTAATCCTATGGCAACAGTAGAAGTTGTGAATGGAATTGAAACTTACATGAAGCAAAAAAATGTAACAGATATTAATCAACTAATTGGCTTAGTTAAATAAGAGAATAATTTTACATCTAAGAGGAGAATGAAATGGAACAGTATAAAAAAGAATTTATAGAATTTATGATTGATTGTGAAGTACTTAAATTTGGAGATTTCGTAACAAAGAGTGGAAGAAACACACCATTTTTTGTAAACACGGGATTTTATAGAACAGGAGCGCAACTATCGAAACTTGGTGAATATTACGCTAAGGCGATTGAAAGTAAGTTTGGATTTGAATTTGATGTCTTGTTTGGACCAGCATACAAAGGAATTCCCCTAACTGTAGCAACTACAATGGCGATTGATAAGTTATTTAATGCAGACATTCGCTATTGCTCAAATAGAAAAGAAGTAAAAGATCACGGAGATACTGGAATCTTACTTGGAAGTCCTATTAATGAGGGAGATAAAGTTATTATTATTGAAGATGTTACAACAGCTGGAACTTCAATTGAAGAAACATTGCCAATTATTCAAGCACAGGGAAATGTAGAAACTCTGGGGCTTGTCGTTTCTGTTGATCGAATGGAACGTGGAAAAGGAACGAAAAGTGCCTTGGCAGAAATTAATGAAAAATATGGATTAGAGACAACAGCAATTGTAACTATGGATGAAGTTGTAGAGCATTTATATAACAAAGAGTATAAGGGAAAAGTAATTATAGATGATGCAATCAAGGCTGCAATTGATGCATACTATGTACAATATGGTGCGGAATAATTAAATGAAATAATAACTGAAGATAAATCAGGAGGTTTTTTATGAATGAAAAAGCATACAAGGTAATGAGCATTACTGGCACAGGAAATGTTGCTGTGGGTATTGTTTTGATTGTAGTTGGAATTGTAACAGGAATATTAGCAATTGTAAGTGGTATTAAATTGTTAAAAGAAAAGAAGAATTTAACATTCTAGTTTGTGAGGCGTTCATTTGGAAACAAGAAAAAGAAAAAACATACGCTTGTTAGGTAAAATTTTCTTTTTGGCATATGTAGGATTTTTGCTATATTTCCTACTGATTACTGACTGGTATGGCCGTACTGGTGTAAATGATACTTATCGATATAACCTAGAATTGTTTAAGGAAATTAAACGATTCTGGGAGCATCGTGATACACTTGGAATACATGCAATGACAAATCTCGTGGGGAATGTTATTATCTTTATTCCCTTTGGATTTTTCATGCCAATGGCGAGTAAATATAGAAGTTTTTTGTCTACATTTGCTTGTGGATTCCTTTTAAGTCTTGGAGTAGAGATATTCCAATTAGTTACAAAAATAGGGAGTTTTGATGTTGATGACTTGTTGCTTAACACAATAGGTGCATGCATTGGTTATTTTGGATTTTCAATATGTTGTTTAATCAGGAGAAAAAATGTTGCTAAAAAGAAATAAAAAAGATGGAAACAAGAATAATATAAGCAGTAGAAAATATGGGCAAGTGAAACTTCGACATGCGAAACGAGGAATTTCATCTTGTCTATTTGCTATAGGCGCATTTGTTGCACAGTGCATTTTACTGCTAGTTGCATATTTTACATATGGAGCAGCGCCTACGGTTGTAGGGAGTTTAGGGATGATTGCATTAATGTTTTCATGTGTAGGAATTGTAAGTGCATTTCGAGGATTTAGAGAAAGAGAAAAAAATTATTTGACTTGTAAAATTGGGTTGATTACAAATACATTTATCATTTTATTATATACAGTATTATTTATAAGGGGGTTATTATAATGGAAATGAAAACAGAGCAAGAATTAGAAGTAGGGATTGATGGTTTTATTGAGACGGAAGTGGAAGAAGAAATTGAGATCATGAATGAACGGTATGAACTTTCTGTTCAAAGGATTGCTGAAATATTAAAGGAAGAAACTGTAGGAGAAACGTATCGCACTTATTTTAGAGAAGTAGGTGCTTTTTTGCTAGAAGTAGACCAAGTATATGTGGCAAGAACAAGTGGGGAATGGGAAACATATAGTGTTTCTCAAAAACAAGAGATTAATAAAAAACTCTACTGTGAATTAGAGAAGGAACAGTATGAGAAAAGTACAATAAATCCAACAATATCTGTCCAGTTATTTGGTAAGGAGTTGGGGCAGATTCTTTCTGTATTACAGGCAGAGTTGCGCAGTGCAATAGCAAGTGCATTTGAATGTAATTATCAGTATTTAACTATTTATAATGAACTGTTTATTCAAATATATAACTGTTTTGAAGGTGTAGAAGAAGTCGATTTAATTGAAGTGAGAGACTTGATGTATTGGTATGCATATGATTATTGTGATGTATTTCTTGCGGATCGTATTGAAGAGATGGTGAATCCTGATACTTCATTTGCCAGAGATATTATTATGAATTGTGATTTGGCGACTCCAGATTATTTATATGAATTCGGTGAAGCGATTACAGAGAATGAAATAAGAACTTCTGAATTTATTCACAACCTACCAGAAGAAACAGTGGATCGTATGGCTTCTGTTTACGTGGAAGGCTATCGACGTGGCTTTGAATTAGCGGGCAAAGACCTGTCTAAGAAATCTGTAGTGAATATATATTATTCGCTTGGATTTGAGCGTATGATTAGAAAAGCAATTCTATTATTCCAAGAGCTGGGACTCCAGGCTACCGTTCATCGAGCTTCAGCAAGCTTTATAACGAAAAACCAGAATCAGAAAAACGGATACAGCGGTGCGCAGATAAATAAGCAATATGAATATGATCATAAAGATGATCAAGCAATTGTTCTTGATAAGAAAATCATTGAACGAAAGTTAGATGTGATGAAGCATACTTATGAAAGCATGAAAGAGCTTGCAGCAGGTGTTGCAGGACCAGCGGTTGTGGAAGTCTTTGGGGAAGCGCCATTTGCGCCTAAGAAGAATGAGTACGCACCAAAACTATCAGAACAGCAAGAGAAAATTGCAGTTCAATACAAGAGCAAATCGAGTCAAATTGTTAATCAATATATTATAGGGGAAGAACGAAGTTTTACGATTATATCCTTCCCAACTCCAGAAATTGGAGAGCAATTTGAAGAGATTTTCCATGAGGTAATTAAAATTAACACATTAGATGTGGAAGTCTTTGAAAGAGTTCAACAGTGCATTATAGACGCATTAGATCAAGGGGAATACGTTAAGATCCTTGGTAAAGGGAAAAATAAAACAGATTTAACAATTCAATTACAAAAGCTAGGGGATCCTAACACACAAACGGGATTTGAGAACTGTGTAGCAGATGTAAATATTCCGGCAGGAGAGGTATTTACAAGCCCAAGTTTAGAAGGAACATATGGGCTACTCCATGTTACAGAAGTATTCTTGAACGAACTTCAGTTCAAAGACATTGAACTTGCATTTGAAGACGGTTATATTACAAAATATACGTGTAAGAATTTCCAAGATGAAGAATTGAACAAAAAATTTGTCAAAGAAAGCGTGTTATCAAATAGAGAAACGCTACCAATGGGAGAATTTGCGATTGGTACAAATACAACAGCTTATGTGACAGCAAAAAAATATGGAATCGCAGACAAGCTTCCAATTCTAATTGCAGAAAAGATGGGTCCCCATTTTGCAGTGGGAGATACATGCTATAGTTGGAATGAAGATTTGAAAGTTTACAATCCAAATGGAAAAGAAATCGTTGCAAAAGATAATTCCTTGTCAATTCTTAGAAAAGAAGATGTAAGTAAAGCGTATACATATTGTCATACTGATATTACGATACCATATGATGAATTGAAGGAAATTACGGTTGTAACAGCTTCAGGGGAAGAGATAAAGATTATTGAAAATGAAAGATTTGTTCTTAAGGGAACAGAAGTCTTAAACGAGGCATTTGATCACTTATAAATAACATTAGTATTTGTTATTACTAATAAGCCTTACGAATATTGACAATGAATACTACAATCAGTAAAATAACTTATAAATAAAGAGTTATTTATATGAAATACTTATAAACGAGCAAAGTTATAAATAAGGAGAATAATTATGTCAAAAGTTGGAATTGTAATGGGTAGTGATTCAGATATGAAAATCATGAGTAAAGCGGCAGATATGCTAGAGAAATTCGGAATTGAGTATGAGATGACAATTATCTCAGCGCATAGAATGCCAAATATTTTCTTTGATTGGGCAACTGGTGCAGAAGATAGAGGTATAAAGGTGATTATTGCTGGGGCTGGAATGGCAGCTCACTTACCAGGTATGTGTGCAGCAATTTTTCCAATGCCAGTAGTAGGAATTCCGCTTTCATCAAATAATTTGGATGGTGTAGATGCGCTTCATTCAATCGTGCAAATGCCACCTGGAGTACCTGTTGCGACAGTTGCAATTGATGGTGGAGTAAATGCAGCTGTTTTAGCAGCGAAGATTTTAGCAGTTTCTAATCCAGAATTATTAGAGAAATTAAAAGCATATTCCGTAGAAATGAAAGAAACAGTTTCTGGAAAAGCTTCGAAATTAGACGAACTAGGACATAGAGAATATTTAAAACAAATGTAGGGATACGCTTGTAAAGGAGAAGAAGTATGGATTATAAAAAAGCAGGTGTTGATATAGAGGCAGGTTATCGTTCAGTTGAACTAATGAAAGAGCACGTAAAGCAAACCATGAGACCAGAAGTGCTAACGAACATTGGTGGATTTTCAGGTGCTTTCTCAATGGAAAAGTTCAAAGATATGGAAAAACCAACATTAGTATCTGGAACAGACGGAGTTGGAACGAAGTTAAAGTTAGCTTTTTTAATGGATAAGCATGATACAATTGGAATTGATTGTGTAGCCATGTGTGTAAATGATATTGCTTGCGCAGGCGGTGAGCCGTTGTTCTTCTTGGATTATATTGCATGTGGAAAAAATTTTCCGGAGAAAATTGCAAAAATTGTCTCAGGTGTTGCAAATGGTTGCAAGCAATCAAACGCAGCATTAATCGGCGGTGAAACGGCAGAAATGCCAGGATTTTATCCTGAAGATGAATATGATTTAGCAGGTTTTGCAGTGGGAGTCGTAGATGAAAAAGATTTAATCACAGGTAAAGAGTTAACAGAGGGTGATGTTTTGATTGGAATTTCATCATCTGGGGTTCATAGCAATGGGTTTTCCTTGGTTCGCAAGGTGTTTGAAATGACAAAAGAGTCGTTAGATACCTATTACGAAGAATTGGAAATGACTTTGGGAGAGGCTTTGATAGCCCCTACAAAAATATATGTTAAAGCACTAAGAGAAATTAAGAATTCAGGCGTTAGAATTAAGGCTTGTAGTCATATTACTGGAGGTGGATTCCAAGAAAATATTCCAAGAATGTTGTGTGATGGGATGCATGCAGTAGTAGAAAAAAATAGCTATCCAATTCCACCGATTTTCGGTTTGATTGCGAAGGAAGGCGAAATTGAAGAGTCTATGATGTATAATACATACAACATGGGGCTGGGGATGATGGTTGCAGTGAATTCACAAGATGTAGAGACTGCATTGAATGCGATTAAAGCTTCAGGAGAAGCAGCATATGTTGTAGGGAAAATTACAGCGGGTGAAAAAGGAGTAACTCTATGCTAAAGATTGTGGTAATGGTTTCAGGAGGAGGAACCAATTTGCAAGCAATCATAGATGGAATATCAGATCATAAAATCACTAATACAGAAATTGTAGGAGTAATTAGTAATAATAAAAATGCATTTGCTTTGGACCGGGCTAGAAAGTCTGGGATCAAAGCAATCTGTGTTTCGCCGAAAGATTTTAATACGCGTCAGGAATTTCATGATGAATTATTAAAAACGGTAAATGGATTACAACCTGATTTGATTGTATTGGCTGGATTTTTGGTAGTAATACCAGAGGAAATGATTGATGCTTATGAAAATAAAATTATTAATGTACATCCATCTTTAATTCCAGCATTTTGTGGAACTGGATATTATGGATTAAAAGTACACGAAGGTGTATTGGAGCGCGGTGTGAAAATAACGGGGGCGACAGTACATTTTGTTGACAAGGGGACAGATACAGGTCCAATTATTTTTCAAAAATCAGTAGAAGTAGGTCAAATTGAAACTGCAAAAGAACTACAATTGCGTGTGATGGAAGAGGCTGAATGGGAGATTTTACCAAGGGCTATTGATGCAATTGCTAATGAAGCAATTGAGGTAGTGGGACATAAGGTTTATTTATTATAAATGGAGTTGTAATTTGACAAAAATAAAATCTTTGTAATGTGGAGGCTATGCGTATGAGAGTACTAATTGTTGGTGGCGGCGGTAGAGAGCATGCAATTGCATGGAGCGTTGCAAAAAATGAACAAGTGAAAAAAATATATTGTGCACCAGGTAATGCAGGGATCGAATCTATAGCAGAATGTGTTTCAATTAATCCCATGGAATTTGATAAATTAGTTGCATTTGCCAAGGAAGAGGCAATTGATTTGACGATTATTGGAATGGATGATCCTTTAGTAGGTGGAATTGTTGATTGTTTCGAGGAAGCTGGACTTCGCGTGTTCGGGCCGAGAAAAAATGCAGCTATATTGGAAGGATCGAAGGCATTTTCGAAAGATTTAATGATGAAATACAATATTCCAACGGCTGGATACAAAAAATTCGACGATTCAGAAGCAGCCCTAGAATTTCTTGGTACATCGAAGTATCCACTTGTTCTTAAGGCGGATGGTCTAGCACTAGGTAAAGGTGTGTTGATTTGTGAATCAAAGGAAGAAGCTATCGAGGGCGTAAAAGCAATTATGGAAGATAAGAAATTTGGCACGGCTGGAAATACAATGGTTGTAGAAGAATTTATGGTTGGTCGAGAAGTTTCGGTTCTTGCATTTGTAGATGGAAAGACAATTAAAACTATGACGTCTGCACAAGATCATAAACGTGCAAAAGATGGCGATAAAGGACTAAATACTGGTGGAATGGGGACATTTTCACCGAGTCCCTTCTATACAAAAGAGGTAGAAGCGTTTTGTAATGAACATGTATACCAGAAAACTGTGGATGCTATGAGTGCAGAAGGGCGTGAGTTTAAAGGAATCATATTCTTTGGATTAATGTTAACTGCCGATGGACCAAAGGTCTTAGAGTATAATGCTAGATTTGGGGACCCGGAAACACAAGTGGTGTTGCCGAGAATGAAGACAGATATCGTGACGATATTTGAAGCTTGTATCGATGGACGATTAGATCAAATTGAGCTGGAATTTGAAGATAATGCAGCCGTGTGCGTGGTATTGGCTTCGGCTGGGTATCCAGAACAGTATGAGAAAGAAATACCAATGAGTGGATTTGAGAATTTTGTAGGTAAAGAAGGATATTATTGTTTTCATGCAGGCACAAAGTTTAAAGATCAAACTGTTGTAACAAATGGTGGTCGTGTGCTTGGTATTACTGCAAAAGGATCTGATTTGAAAGAAGCACGAAGGAATGCATATAAGGCAACGGAGTGGATAGAGTTCTCAAATAAATACATGAGAACTGATATCGGAAAAGCGATTGATGAAATATAAATTTGATAGATGAGGGTAGGAACAACAGGGTTAAAGTTGTTTCTACTTTTTTTATTATGAAAATAAATGCTCCTATTTTATGGCATTGTTTATTTATATGGAATTGTGGTAAAATAATAAAATATATCGTTAGTAGGTATACAATTAAACATAGGAACACTGTATAAGTGGGAGGAAATAGATGGCACATTATAATTTTACAAGACAAGCAGAAGCGGCACTCAAGTTAGCAACAATTGCATCGAAAGAACTGGGACATCCATATATAGGAACTGAGCATCTGCTATTGGGTTTACAAAAGGTGATAGATGGCGTGGCAGGACAAGTGTTGGCTGCTAATAAGGTGAGTGCAGAGAGTATTGAACGAATTATTATGCAATTAATAAGGTCAGACGGGAAAAAAGTAAATAGATTAGAATATAGCCCAAGACTGGAATATGTAATAGAAGGAAGTGAAAAAGAGGCATTTCGTTTTCGGAGTCAGAAAATAGGAACGGAGCATTTGTTAATAGCAATGTTGCGTGATGAAGACTGTGTTGCAACGAGGGTTTTAGCTACATTAGAGATTAATGTGCAGAAAATGTATACGGATATTATTCGTGGAATTGGAGAAGATCCTAAAGAATTTGGCGATCTTAGAGTTAGCAATGAATCAAAAGAAGATTTGCTAGATCAACATACAACAGATTTGACAGCCATGGCGAGGGAAGGAAAGTTAGATCCAGTAGAAGGTCGACTAGAAGAAATGGGACGTTTGATGCAGATTCTAAGTAGGAGAACAAAGAATAACCCATGTCTAATTGGAGAACCAGGTGTTGGAAAAACAGCAATTTTAGAAGGATTAGCGATCAAGATTGCGGCAGGTATGGTGCCGGCAAGCATGAAGGACAAGCGTATTTTATCAATAGATTTACCTGGGATGGTTGCAGGAACTAAATACAGAGGTGAGTTTGAGGAACGCATTAAGCAATTGCTTCAAGAAGTGAAGGCGGCATCTAATGTAATTTTATTCTTGGATGAAGTTCATACAATTATTGGAGCTGGTGGGGCAGAAGGTGCAATTGATGCAGCGAATATTTTGAAGCCATCACTTGCGAGAGGCGATATTCAATTAATTGGTGCTACGACAGTGAAGGAGTATAGAAAGTATATAGAGAAAGATTCGGCACTAGAGAGGAGATTTCAACCGATTCATGTTGAAGAACCATCAGAAGAAGAATGTGTACATATTTTGGAACGACTACAAAAGAAATACGAGATCCATCACCAAGTTGTACTTGCACCAGGAGTGATTGAATCTACAGTTTCTTTGGCGAAGCGATATGTGAACGATCGATTCTTACCAGATAAAGCGATCGATATTTTAGATGAGGCATGTGCCAAGGTGAAATTACGAGGATTTAAAGTGCCGGAAAATATGTTGGAGATGGAAGCGAAGATAAAGAAGCTCTCTATAGAAAAAGAAGAGAAAATTATTGTAGGGGAATTTTCCGATGCAACAATGTTACACAAACATCAACTAGAACTTGAGAAGAAACTTGAGGGTGCAAAAAAGAGATTTGATAAGAAAAATACAGATAAGATTGTGGAAGTTGTAGAGGGTGATATTGCAGAAGTAGTATCGTCATGGACCAAAATACCAGTTCAGAAATTGGCAGAATCAGAAAGCAATCGCCTGATGAAGTTGGAAGAGATTCTTCAGAAACGAGTAATTGGGCAAGATGAGGCTGTAAAGGCAGTTACTCGCGCAGTGAAGAGAGGTCGTGTAGGATTAAAAGATCCGAATCGTCCGATTGGTTCCTTCTTATTCTTGGGGCCTACTGGTGTTGGGAAAACAGAGTTATCTAAGACTTTAGCAGAAGCTTTGTTTGGCAAAGAAGATGCAATGATTCGAATTGATATGTCTGAATATATGGAAAAACACAGTGTTGCTAAGTTGATTGGATCACCACCAGGATATGTAGGGCATGAAGAAGGTGGTCAATTAAGTGAGAAGGTAAAGCGTAATCCGTATTCAGTAATTTTATTTGATGAAATTGAGAAAGCACATCCGGATGTATTTAATGTGTTGTTGCAAGTTTTGGATGATGGTCATATCACAGATTCCCAAGGACGCAGGATTGACTTTAGAAACACAGTGATTATTATGACGTCCAATGCGGGAGCCAAAGCAATTATAGATCCTAAGCGACTAGGCTTTGTGGCGCAAGAAAACAAAGAAGTAGACTATGCTAAGATGAAGTCAGCAGTTATGGAAGAAGTGAAACGGATTTTTAGACCAGAATTCTTGAATCGTATTGATGATATAGTGGTATTCCATTCATTAGATAAAAAACATTTGTTTAAAATTGTTACATTGTTGTGTAAATCTTTTGAAAAACGTGTGTGGAATAATATGAAAATAAAACTACATATTAGAGAATCGGCTAAGAATTATATTGTTGATAAAGGAACGGATGTGAAGTATGGTGCTCGTCCACTCCGCCGTGCGATGCAAAATGAATTAGAAGATCGTATGGCAGATGCGATTTTATCGGGTACTATCGGTGAGGGGATGACGGTTGCTGTTGGTGTGATAAAAGGCGAAATTAAATTCGAAATAAAATAAGTTAAAAGTAAAGTGAATACGAGGTAAAATATGGCTAAAATGAAAAGTTTGTTTTTCTGCCAGAATTGCGGACACGAAGAGACAAAGTGGTTAGGTCAGTGTCCTATGTGTAAGGAATGGAATTCATTTGTAGAAGAAAAAGTGAGTGCCAAATTAGCAAAATCTGATAGCAAAGATAGTAGGAACAAAATACAAGAAGTGGTAGCACTTACAAATGTAGTGACTGATAATGAAGAGCGAACAACGACTCACATTGGGGAGTTAGATCGTGTCTTAGGAGGGGGGGTTGTTCCGGGATCCCTTATATTAGTCGGTGGAGATCCAGGAATAGGAAAGTCCACATTACTTCTACAGGTGTGTCAGAAAATTGCAGCAAGTAATAAAAAAGTACTATATATATCGGGTGAGGAATCTTTGAAACAAATTAAATTACGTGCAAATAGAATGGGTGAATTTAATGACTCCCTATTACTGTTTTGTGAAACGAATTTGGGGATAATAAAAACAGTGATTGAAAATCAAAGCCCGGAAGTTGTAATTATTGATTCTATTCAGACTATGTATAATGAAGAGGTGTCATCGGCACCAGGTAGTGTTTCCCAGGTTCGAGAATCTACAAATACATTCATGCAATTGGCAAAGGGGTTAGGTGTTTCTATATTTATAGTAGGGCACGTAACAAAAGAAGGAACTGTTGCAGGACCACGAGTGTTGGAACACATGGTAGATACAGTACTATATTTTGAAGGGGATCGCCATGCTTCTTATAGAATACTAAGAGGGGTGAAGAATCGATTTGGATCAACAAATGAAATTGGCGTGTTTCAAATGCAAAGCACAGGATTAAATGAGGTGGAGAATCCGTCAGAATTTATGCTTAGCGGGAAACCGGAGAATGCCTCGGGATCGGTTGTTGCGTGTTCTATGGAGGGAACACGACCTATCTTATTAGAAGTGCAGGCGCTAATAAGTCAAAGTAATTTCGGAATGCCACGAAGAACGGCAGCAGGCACCGACTACAATCGGGTGAACTTATTAATGGCTGTCTTAGAAAAAAGAGCAGGATTACAGCTTGGCAATTGCGATGCTTATATTAATATTGCCGGGGGGATTAAAATGAATGAACCTGCAATTGATTTGGCAATTATACTTGCGGTTGTATCGAGTTACAAGAACCGAGCAGTAGATGAGAAAATGATTGTTTTTGGAGAAGTAGGTCTTAGTGGTGAAGTTCGTGCAGTGAGTATGCCAGAACAGCGAGTTACAGAAGCGGCTAAACTAGGATTTCAAACCTGTGTTATGCCTGAAGTTTCGATGAAGGATCTTCCTAAGTTAAAAGGTCTAAAAGTAGTTGGGGTGACAAACATACGGGAAGCAATTGATTTAATATAAAGGATAGAATAAAGACAGAACTTCTTTTTCTGTCTTTTTCTATATGATTAGGAGGATGGATGTTGGTAGATTTATTCGGAAAAAAGCTTAAAAAAAAACTTTGAAAAAAATATGAAAAAACGTGTTGACAAAGTCAGCCCGTGATGATATCCTAATCAAGTCGCTTCTGACAGAGATGTGAAGCAAGTGATAAACAAAAAAGAAAATTAAAAAAGTTGTTGACAAGAAACAACGGACATGATATTCTAATTTAGCTGACTCGAAAGAGCGAAGC
>CAYIYM010000018.1:40272-44550 GCA_964367685.1 uncultured Lachnospiraceae bacterium | reverse complement strand
GTTCTGTACATTTTGATGTTAGAACTTTTATACATTTCTATACTAGCATTTACATCAGTTTCTTTAATGCCATTTTTCGTTCCGTCATCATTAAATCGTGATATTTTGTTTTTGCAGCAAAAATAATTTGATTTTTTATTTCTAGTGCTGCCTTTTCATCGCCATAACTTTTGCATTTTGCGTGACACCCAACTTGTCTTTCTACGCACTTGTGACAACAAATGATTTTTCCCAATTTCTTAATCCTCCTAAGTAAATTCTTTTCAGAAGTAATATGTGAAATTGAGAACAAAAAGATTATAAAATATTTGTAGATTATTACAATTACATTTTCGATTCTTGCTTGATATAATTAATGTAATATGTAGAATGATTGAGATGTTGATTCATAGTTGCTCTACACCCTCAAAAACATACAGAACTATGTAATTTAAAAAATAAAAAGAAAAGGAATATATATGCACAATGCATGCATAAATATAAATAACAAAGAAAGGGGCAGTGAGGGGGCAAAAAAGGGGCAAAAAAGGGGCAAATTTTACGTTAAAAAACGTTAGAAAATGTAAGAATTTGTTTTTTATGTAAACAAAAAACCCCGTAAATACGAGGTTTTGGTGCGAAAATGTAAGAAATTGTAAGAATATGCAAATTACTTGTAATGCAGGAGATGGGACTTGAACCCACACGAGCGCATTGCCCACAAGATCCTTAGTCTTGCTCGTCTGCCAGTTCCGACACTCCTGCATGCAAACATGCTCATTAATAATACAATTAATAAGAATGTTTGTCAATCGTTTTCTGAAATTAATTAAAATATCGTTAATTAAAATAAATACATTTACTTTTCTATTTTCCAAGAAGATGAATTTGCACGTTTTTCACATAGATTTTTGTAGATACCATTATTGCATGCATTTGGCAGATACACCCGTTTAAAGAGGGTAACACAAAATCGGGATCTATTCCAAATATGAGTATCTCGAAAAAGAATTTATTAGTATGCAATGGAACAATAAAGGTAGGTTTGAAGCTTCTTTTTCTTCAGGCAAAATTCCAGTTATAATGTCTGATATTAATTCATTGAAATCCCTTGCATTCCCACCTCGTATAGAATAAATTATGTTTATTGTATTACCCTTACTGTAACAATTCCATCTATTGCTTTAATATTCTTCACTACCTCATCACAATTCATCTCATTAATATCTATCATTGTATAGGCGTAATCTCCTTTTGATTTATTTGCCATGTGCTCAATATTAATATTATGGTCAGCAAATAAGGCTGATATTCTAGCTAGCATGTTGGGAATATTTTTATTAATAATACAAATTCTTGTTGCTGATTCTCTAAAATGAACCACCTCTGGGAAGTTTACCGAGTTATGAATATTTCCATGTTCCAAATAGTCCTTCAACTGACGCACGGCCATCTTAGCACAATTATCTTCTGATTCAGGCGTAGACGCTCCTAGATGAGGAATAATAATAATATTCTCATTTCCAATCAATTCATTACACGCAAAATCACTAATATACTTCGCTACTTTTCCCGACTTAACAGCCTCAAGAAGATCACCATTATGAATTAAATCTCCACGAGCAAAATTCAAGATGCGTACTCCATTTTTCATCTTCATAATATTGCTATTATTAATAAATCCCTTCGTTTTCTCTGTAGATGGTACATGAATTGTGATGTAATCACATTCTTTGAAAATAGTATCTAACGTTTCTGCATTCTTTACCCAACGAGACATTCCCCATGCTGCACTTACTGACAAATAAGGATCATATCCCCACACTTCCATGCCAAGTTTTGTTGCTGCATTCGCTACTTCTACGCCTATTGCACCTAATCCAATAATTCCTAGTTTCTTCCCATCGATTTCAGGACCAACATATTCCGCCTTCTGCTTCTCAGCCTCTTGTGCAATATTGGGATTTTCTTTTTGAGATTCAACCCATTGAATACTTTCGATAATCTTTCGTGAAGACAAAAATAATGAACATAGCACCAATTCCTTTACAGCATTTGCATTAGCCCCTGGAGTATTAAATACTACCACTCCTTTTTTACTACATTCTTCAATGGGAATATTATTCACCCCTGCGCCTGCCCTAGCAATTGCTTTCAAATGATTCCCCATCTCATAATCATGAAGTGATGCTGATCTTACGAGTATTGCATCTTCATTCTCGACCGCTTCTCCATATGTATAATTCTCTCGAAACTTTTTTAACCCAACCTCAGATATCTTATTTAATAACTTTACATTATGCATAGCAAATTCTCCTGTACTCATTTTTTATTTATTTGCTTCTTCAAATTCCTTCATAAATTCCACTAATTTATTGACACCATCTATTGGCATTGCATTATAAATAGATGCGCGAATTCCACCTACTGAACGATGCCCCTTTAAATTCACTAATCCATGTGCTGTACTTTCCTTAACGAAAGCAGCATCTAAATCATTAGATGGCGTTGTAAATGTAACATTCATTAATGAGCGATTCTTCACATCACTATGCGGAATATAAAAATCACTATGATCTAAATAGTCATATAATATTTTTGCTTTCGCCTGATTATTTTTCTCAATTTCTTCTAGTCCACCCATCGATTTAATCCACTCTAGCATCAAGCCTAGCATATAAATTGCATAGGTTGGTGGTGTATTATACATAGAATCAGTTGATATAATTGATTGATAATCCATCAAAACAGGAGTCTTCGCTGCAACTTGCTGAAGTAATTTGGATTTAATTATTCCTACTCCTAATCCTGCAATTCCAATATTCTTTTGTGCTCCACCATAAATCATTGCGAATTTAGACACATCAATTGGTTTTGATAAAATATTAGATGACATATCACAAATTAGAGGGATTCCATTCGAATCCGGAATGTAGTTCCATTCTGTTCCATAAATTGTGTTATTAGCGCAGTAATGAACATAGGAAGCATCTTCTCTAAATATTAAGTTCTCTTGGTTTGGTATTGATTTGAAATTGTCTTCTTTTCCCGAATAGGCCACATGGATATCTCCATATTTTTGAGCCTCTTCCATGGCTTTCTTAGAAAATACACCCGTAATAATATAATCTGCCTTTTTATTTGTATTTGTTCCATTATTCTTCATGAAATTAATTGGAATCATAGAAAATTGCTGCGTTGCACCACCTGATACAAATACAATCTCATAATCATCTGGAATCTTCATAACATCTCTAAGATCATCTTTTGTCTTCTCAAATATCTTTAAATAAGTAGTGGATCTATGGCTCATTTCCATAACACTCATTCCTGTGCCTTTGTAATTCAACATTTCATCTGCTGCTCTTTGTAGCACGGCTTCAGGTAGTGTTGATGGTCCCGCCGAAAAATTAAATACTCTACTCTTCTTCATATAATGCCTCCCTAATTCCGATTCTTAATTATCTGTTCTTTCCTAGCTCCAATTACCGATTATTTTTTCCTAGTTCAAATATATATTTCCCAACATCTTTTGGAAAATGTGCATCGCTTGCTGTGATTATGGATACACGATTCTCATTTAGAACTCTTAGCAAGTGTTCCGATAACCCAATGTCGGAATGATGATATCGATAGTGTGCTCCTGTATTATTCTCTGCCTTCATATGATTCTGGTTTAACAACTGAGCCATCCTCTGATATGTCTCTTCCAGATTATAATCAGGGTATATATCAAACATTTTGATAGTATCTGGATGGGCTAGTTGGGTAAATAATTTCGATTCAATTAATTCAAATATTAACTCGTAATAGCGTTTATAAATATAATTGGGACTGTGTTTGCTCCAAAGTATTTCTTTGGAAAATCCCATATCATAGAGTAGTCCATCGATAGAATGAATTGCTCCCACTAGAAAATCGTAGGGATATTTTGTCAAAATATTGGATAGAAATATCTCATTTTCAGGAGCATAACAAACTTCTAGCCCAAATTGTACCTGAATATCCAAATCCATCATTTTTACTTCTCGAATCAGCTTATGATAATCTTCTAATGAATCTTTATTTTTATTCTCAAGCCATTTTCTCTGGTAATCATTTTCTTTCAATCGCTCATACAGTGGGGCAAATTCTTGAAAACGGTGTGTGTGATCTAGAATTTGGATTGCGGAAATTCCTTGCTCTTTCGCAACATTTACAAATTCCATCACATAACTTACTTCAAGTGGTCCATATTCAAGATGGACATGTCCGTCAATCATCTTCACTTACCTCCAATCTCCAATTATCAATTATCAA
>CAYIYM010000018.1:0-40172 GCA_964367685.1 uncultured Lachnospiraceae bacterium | reverse complement strand
GACATGTCCGTCAATCATCTTCACTTACCTCCAATCTCCAATTATCAATTATCAATTATCAATTATCAATTATCAATTATCAAACAATATTTCTTCTTGCTGTTTATTGCAACTATTTTCACTTATTTTTTCATCATTATAACAAATATTTCACTAACTATATCACATTATTCTCATTAATTCAATGCGTTACTAGTGTAAAGCGATAGGTGTATAATTGATTTGTGACATGTGAATAATTCAAGTCTCTATTCTAAGATTTTTCTAGACATATTTATTTGCAATCTCATTCATAAAAGGCTATAATATCGTTTAGACTGATAATTTGAAAGGATTCCTTCTTTATGATGCTCTTATCTTTTTCACTTATTTTTATAGTTGGACTAGCACTAGGAAAACTATTCGAATTTATTAAACTACCTAAATTAATAGGCTTTTTAGTAGCGGGAGTACTAATTGGCCCTTATGGATTAAACTTGTTAGATTCTTCTATCTTGCTTATATCTGCTGAACTTCGAAAAGTAGCACTTGTAATTATACTAATACGTGCTGGATTAAGTTTGAATATTGAGGAATTAAGAAGAAATAGTGGAACACTCTTCCTTCTTTGTTTTATTCCTGCTTGTTTTGAGATTGCAGCCTTCTACATACTAGGTCCTCTCTTCTTTGGATTATCAAGTTTAGATTCCTTGATTATGGGATGTACTGTAGCAGCCGTATCACCCGCAGTAATTATACCTAGAATGATTCGGTTGCAGAAACAAGGTTATGGCCGAAAGAACGGAATTCCACAGCTTGTGATGGTTGCATCTTCTGTGGATGATATTTTTGTAATTATTCTCTTTACTTCTTTTTTGAACTTAGCAAAAACTGGGGACTTACAACTTCATAACTTTTTATCGATTCCTATATCAATTTTCCTAGGATTATTTGTTGGTGCTATTATTGGTTACTTATTTTATGCAATACAAATCCGTGTAAATATAGAAAAAATCATTCTAGTTATCCTCTTTCTCTCTCTTTCATTTGCACTTCTTGCACTTGAAGATTACTTAACAGGAGTAGTAGGTTTTTCTGGCTTGTTGTCTATTATGGCATTTGCAGCATTCTTCAAATATTTTATAACCAACAATTTCAACCAAAGCATTCAAGATTCCGATAGCTCAACTCTTCCTATACCCCCCCAGAATATAGTGCATGGAATGGAAGACGCCTTCGGTTCTCTATGGATAGGTGCACAAATATGGCTCTTTGTACTCGTTGGTGCAACTGTTAATTTAGCCTCTGTATCAAAATTCGGTTTTTTAGCTGCCATCATTGTAATTCTTGCACTTTGCTTCCGAATTATTGGTGTTATCATAAGTCTATCCAAGACAATTTTTAATAGAAAAGAGCGTCTCTTTATCGCATTTTCTTACCTTCCAAAAGCAACTGTTCAAGCTGCGATTGGTGGACTTCCCCTTGCATCTGGCTTGGAGTCCGGAGACTTGATTTTGACGGTTGCAGTTTTATCTATTATTATTACTGCGCCTCTAGGAGCCTTCTTAATTGATTATAGTTATAAACATCTACTACAGTAAATATAAAAAGATTAGGAATTCACTTTTCAATATGTGATCCCTAATCTTTTGTTGTCTTATTTCTTTTGTTATCTTATTTCTTTTGTTATCTTACTTCTTTTCTTATCTTATATCACTTTTTCACTATCCAATCTTCTTCTGTTCTATGTCCTTAGGATTGATCTTTCTCTTCCGTAGCCTAGCATATACGATTTCTCTAAATAAAGCATAGAATACAGAGGTTATAGGAATGAAAATCAACATTCCAACAATACCCATTAGACTGCCTCCAATACTTACTGCAGCAAGAACCCAGATAGCTGGAAGTCCAACTGAATTACCTACAACATATGGATAGATCAGATTTCCTTCCACTTGTTGTAATATCAAAAATATTACGATAAAATAAATAGCCTTGATTGGATCTTCTATAAATATCAAGAACATACCAATTGCCGCCCCTAAAAATGCACCAAATATTGGAATTAATGCTGTAAATGAAATAACTACGCCAATCAATAATGCGAATGGTATATTAAAAACACTCAAAACAATGAAGAACATCATTCCTAAAATCACAGCCTCCACACATTGTCCTGTTAGATAATTAGAAAATGATTTATATGTTAATGCGCTCACTCTTAGAATTGTTTCTGCTTTACTTTGTTTTACAAATGCAAATAATGATTTTCGTAATTGAATGTTTAATACTTCCTTCTGCAGTACAATATAAATTGCAAAAACAAAAGCCACAAAAAATGTTGTAACTCCTGAAATTAATGAACCAGCAATTGATACTGTTGTATCTAAGACACTACCTGCACCAGATTGAAGAAATGTGAAAATGTAAGAAACAATCTTTCCCCAATCATAGTCAAATGAATTCACGAATTCCATGATCTCTGGATGTCCATTAAATGTTTTATCAATAAAGTCAATCATCTCTGGTACAAAGGCTTGAATACTATTTCCAAGGCTATGCATTGTTGAAGCTAGTTGTGGCACTACAACAAAAATCACGAGCAATACAATTCCAATAATGAATAGAATTGTTAATAACAATGCGATTGGTCTTGAAAATTTCGCTATTTTTTTCTTATTCAATTTTGATTCTATAAATAATTTACGTTCTATGAACGACATTGGAACATTCATAATAAATGCAATTGCAGCCCCTACTACAAATGGGAAAATTACAGAGAAGCCACTTCTCAATAGACCGCCTATCATTTCGCTCTTCCAAAATACTAATACAACAATTGCCGTAAATAATATTAAACCTCTAATTTTTTTAAACATATCTTGATTTAATTCCATTCAGCTCTCCTATCATTTCTACTTGCTATTTCTACTTGCTATTTCTACTTGCCTTCTCTATGCGCTTCATTTCTTGCCAACGCTCATAGGCTTCTTCTGGCGTCTTAGCTGGTTTTTTATCACCAAAAACGTGGGGATGACGTCTAATCAACTTCTTACTTACTCCATCGACAATTTCATGAATAGAAAAGCACCCCTCTTCACTTGCAATCTGACCGTTCATTATCACTTGAAGCAAAACATCACCTAACTCTTCACATAAATTATCCATATCTCTATTATCTATCGCTTCAATAACTTCTGCTGTTTCATCTAATAAACACTTCTTCATAGATTCAAATGTTTGTTTTTTATCCCATTGACACCCATGCTCACCTCGTAAAGAAGCAACAATCTGAATCAAATCATCCATTTCATAAGTTGTTTTTCTGGTAGCAAGTAAATCCCTAACCACCTCTTCATCTACTTTTTCGAATCTATATTTTTGTTTTATATCTGGATATTTTTCATGTTCCACTTCACTCATAAACATATGGTAGGGACGAATCCATGTTCCGTATGGCTCATAGAGTGCTTGATATACGATGTATGACTCTAAATCCTCGCTGTGGCTTGCAATGTCTATTATCCGATATAAGTACTTATTATTTGAACTTTCAATTTCTCTTTTAAAACTCTGGACAATATCGCCCTTATTCAAACGCCCCTTCATTTATTCTCTCGCTTTCCTAATTTCTATATGTAACATCATAGCATATCTTTAATGGAATGCAAATACAAAAAAGAACCAAAAGAAAGGCAAAAATGCATTCTCTCGATTCTTTTTCGGTTCTTCTATTAATAATTCTATTCTACTTCTATCATTTTCTATAACTTGTACATTTCTATGTTATATTCCTATACACACCGATTCTAATCTATTCTACTGTTACTACCTTGGCTAAGTTTCTAGGCTTATCTACATCAAGCCCTCGATCTGCAGATGTATAATATGCTAGAAATTGCAATGCCACTGATGCAGGTATTAACATAAATGCATCATCTAAATTCGGTAATTTATAGCAAGTATCAAAATCATTGTCTGAGTCACCTGCACCCTCTAAAGATAAGAATTCCTCCTTCACGAAAGCGATAATTCTAGCGCCGCGTGATTGAACTTCTTTGATGTTTAACATTTCTTTTAAGCGCAACTTACTCTGTGTTACAAGTGCAATAATTGGTGTTCCCTCAGTTACAAGTGCAATTGTTCCATGCTTTAATTCGCCCGATGCATAAGCCTCTGAGTGCACATAGGCTACTTCCTTTAACTTTAATGAAGCTTCTAGAAGTGCAGAGTAATCCATCCCACGTCCAATCATAAATGCGTCCTTCGCATCTACAATTGATCTAGCAACTTTGTGAATCTCATTTTTGTCTTCTAAAATTTTACTTACTGCAGTAGGGATTTCTTGAATTTTTTCGATATACTCCCTTGCTTCTTGCTTGCTCATTAATCCACGAAGTGATGCCATTTTACAAACTAACAGATAGAACACTGCAATTTGGGTTGTATAAGCCTTCGTACTTGCTACTGCAATCTCTGGACCTGCATAAGTATAAAGGACATGATCACTTGTACGCGCAATGGAAGTCTCCCTTACATTAACAATAGAAAGAGTCTTAGCACCCTTCGATTTTGCGTGCTTTAACGCTTCTAAAGTATCAATAGTCTCACCTGATTGAGAAACTGCCATCACTAAAGTTCCCTCTTCAATAACCGGCTCTGTATAAATGAATTCAGAAGCCACTTGGACATCTACATGGATGCCAATTGTTGATTGAATTAAGCTCTTGGCAACAAGTCCTGTGTGCATCGCTGTTCCGCAACCAATGATACAAATTCTCTTACAATCAATAAGTAAATCATCTGGTATATTATCTTCCGTGAAATCAACCAATCCATCTACAATTCTTGGGTCAATTGTTCTTTGAATAGCATCTGGTTGCTCCATGATTTCCTTCTCCATATAGAAAGGATAGCCACATTTGCCATCTTGAGCAGTATCCCAATCAATTTCTTGATACTGAGGCTCAACTACATTATCATTTGCGTCATAGATTACAATCCCATCTTCTCTTAGTTCTGTTACATGAAGCTCTGGAGCTACAAAATACTTCTTTGAATGTGGACTAATAGCTATAATATCAGAAGCAAGTAAATTCCCTTCCTTGGCACATCCTACAATAATTGGGCTTACTAAACGAATAGAATAAATCACCCCTGGGATATCTTCAAACATAACTACCAGAGCAAATGTTCCTTTTAATCGTCTAACTGCTTTTCTAATTGCTTCTCGTGGATTGCCGTCGTAATATCTATTAATGCAAGCTGCAACAACTTCTGTATCTGTTTCAGAAACCATATCGAATTCATATCTATCGATCAACTCTTTGTAATTCTCCACAATACCATTATGTACCAAAGTAACCTTTCCACATTGGTGGGGATGTGCATTGACACTAGTAACTCCACCATGTGTCGCCCATCTAGTATGACCAATTCCACAATTTCCTTCTGTACCATCTGTCTTACAAACTTCCATTAGATCACTTACACGACCTGTGCATTTCCTTACAAATGTTTCCTTCGTCTCTTCATTGACTACAGCAATTCCAGCGCTATCATATCCACGATATTCTAATAACTCTAATGATTCTAATAATAAATTCTCAACCTTATTTTTTCCAACATATCCTATAATTCCACACATAATGAATTCCTCTTTCTATTTTTAGTAATTTCAAAATTCTCAACTCTTCTCTTGTATAATATAGACCAAAAGTATTCGAATTTGCTTCTCTCATGTCACTTTGTTTTGCAGTTACCTGCATATTTGTTTCCATGTTTCGCGTGAGAAGCCACACGAAAGGGCATCCGCCGAATATTCGATAACCCTTTACCTCGTCGTCCTATCGTTTTCGATAGGCTCATGGCGCTTTAGTGGAATACAAACTTCCGAATTTGTATCCCCAAAAGGTATTGCTTATGTGTGTATAGTAATTTAACATATTTGTTTTTCAATGTACTTGACCATTATAGTATCAAATCGTGTAAATGTAAAGCAATAAAGTAAGAAGGAGAAAAACTCTAGTTGAGTTTTTCTCCTTCTCTCATTAGTTAGGTTGTCTGATTTTCTGACAATCCCTTCTTGTTTATTACTCGATTCGTTCTTACTTATGGAGTAAAGAATGTATTTCCGTATTCTGCAACTACATCCATACCTGTCCAGAATGTGTCATTTCCATACACTGAGTTATAATATTCTGTACTACAGAAATATAGTACATTTGAATTATTAAGAACTGATGCTCCGCTCATTACTTCTCTTGCGATAGTAATTTGCTCGGCTGTTGGTGTATAGTTATCAATCATTTTGAACGTTGTAAATTGTCTTGGTGCTGAAACCACATCATAGATTGTGTTCGGGAAAGTTGATGAGTATACACGGTTGCGAATTACTTCACCAACTGCTATCATACCATCTCTACCAGTTCCACCTGCTTCTAACCCAATGATTTGAGCTAGTAAGTAGATTTCTTGCTCACTAATATTAGCTGAGCTGTCTAATTCAGGATTAAACACAACTGCTGGTGTTGCGTATGTACGACCATAAAGATCGATATTACTCATATTAACTTCCTCGTATACAGTACCTTTTCTAGAATTTGCTGCATGTACCATCATGCCGTTTCCAGCATAGATAGCAACGTGTGATACATTTCTATATCTTCCATTGTTCGCATAAGAGTAGAATATCAAGTCACCTGGCATTAATTCTTCAGCAGTAATTTGTAGATTATTTTCTACAATATATTGTGCTTGTGCTGCCGCAGTTCTTGGTAAATTCACTCCAACTTGACGATTCGCTTCCATAACTAAATAACTACAATCTAAGTAGTTTCCTGTTCCAGCTAAGGCTTGAGAGTAAGGATCTCCTACTCTAGTCATTGCATAGTTTACGATAGGACTTCCATATGGATTTCCTGATAAACCGAATGGTCTGCCCGATAAAGCTTGGGATGCTACTTGGAGAATTAAATCAGTTGTTAGCGGAGTCACGTCATCAGTCTTATTCACCTGTTTTACTGTGTCTGAACTTCTTAAATGTCTGTTATTAATACCATCAATTACTGCGATGCTAAATTGTAATTCTTCAGCATCTGTAGCAAATGCATTTGTAATATCAGAAATTTGCTCTTGATCGATTATGTAAGAGAATGTTGTGTCATCTTCACTACCTAAATCATCAGCTTTTTGGAATTCAAGTACTCGTTTTGCCATTCCATCTTTCGATACAACGATTGCAAACGCATCATCTTCATCCTTACCTGCGAAATACTCCCACTCAACTTCGATATTACCAAAACTATCGTATTCAATGTTTGTAATTTCTGGTGCTTGTGATAGATAATGACTTGTGTCTTCAGTTAATGTTGGAACATATTCATTTCCAGTAATTGTTGGCAAGAAGATTGCTCCCATCGCCTCCATACCTTCGATTTCTGTGATATCTGTCATATTCCAGAAACCTGTATCTCCGATGATGTTTTCACCGGTTGCATTCCAGTTAGATAACTCTTCTATTCTAGTTTCGCTTTGAAGATCTGCTAATCTAATTTGAAGAGAATCATTGAAGTAGTCTAAATGTACACGATCTTCTGGTGTTGAATCATCTGAATCATCACCGTCACCTGAATCTACTGCATCATCCGAATCATCTGTATCATCTCCGTCTGACTCTTCTTCAGTCTTTGGTTCTTCCTGTCCGCGAGCCATGCTTTCCAATGAGATATTGAAATATCTAAATGGAACTGGTGCTTCCTCGTCAGCTTCAAGAATTAGCGGAATACCATTGTACTCAACGCCATCCTCTGTAGCATAGACTGGCAACTCAACTGTTGATGTAATACCATATCCTTTTGTAATTACATTAGAATTTGTATCATCTTCAGGAGTCTCACCTGTGTCTCCAGCGTCAGGGCTAGAACTGTCGTCTGAATCATCGTCATCTGTCGAATCATCATCTGCTTCATTTGATGTAATATTGATCGGTGCCATGTTAATGTTGTACTTCACTTCAAATAATCTATCGTCTGCTAATGATGGTACCACTGCTGGTACGTTCATTACTTCATGAATAATTCCTGATGCATTTGCTGCTTCAACGACACCTGCATTCTGTGAGTACAGAATACTTAAGCCATCTTGTAAGTCTGTACGACCAACAATACCTGCTGCGATATCTTTGCTGCTTCTTACAATTACATCATCATCGTCTGAATCATCTGTGTCGTCTCCGTCATCATCTGAATCATCCTCTCCATCATCGTCTCCAGGCTCAGGGCTTGGCTCGACTGGAGTTTCTTCCACTATATTTGTATCTTCCAATCCTGCAGTACTAATTGTTCCTGCATTCAATGAATTTACAACTGCTAATAATTTCTCTGGTGTTGCGTTTGGAGTTGTTAACGTATCTGTCGCTTCCGCAATAATTCCGGCAATTGTCACAACAGTGTTGTTACTCTTTCCAGATACATTGATATTTCCAGTGTTTCTGAATCCATCAATATATACCATTGAATCGATAACTGTTCCAATTCCACCTGCGGCTTTCAGTGTTGCTTCATCTGCTGTTTCTACTAGAGTTACATCGATGTTTCCACTATTGCCTAATGTAGAAGTTCCAGTTGTCAATTCTCCTGTTAATTGTCCCTTAAATGCGATATCTGAATTAACAGCTGTTCCAACGATTCCACCTACAACTACATCTTTGCCTGCTGGCATTGGATCTTTCTCAATCGATGTAATTGCTATGTTTCCTGTATTTGTTACAGATGATGGATAATAAATTTCAAAGCTCTTCACTTTACCAAATAATCCACCTACGAAAGCATTTTCTTTCGAGTTATTAATTGTAATGTTACCAGTATTAGATAATGATTTGTCTGTAACTCCAAGTATATTTGGAGTATCGCTCTCATTATTCATGATTCCGAATAATCCACCGATTGTTACATTTGTTGAATCACTTCCACTTACTGGACTTGTTTCAGAAACTGTAATAGCTCCTGTGTTAGAAACATTGGCACCTTCCGCTACATTGTTAAGACTAAATGATGTAGTTGTAGTTGCACCATCTGCAACAGTTATTTCACCGATAATTCCGGCAATGCTAGTATTACTCTTAGCATTTTGAACTGTGATTGCACCACTGTTCTTCATTGATGTTGCTGTTTCTTTTAGATCTTTCTCATTCTCAATACTTCCAATGAGTGCACCTATTGATGTTTCATAAGATGTCCCAATATTTAAAGCACCTTGGTTCTCTAAATGATTCAAGTCTTGAGTCATAATTCCATTGTTGTGAACTTTACCAATTACTCCACCAATTGATGAATTATTAGCAGTTCCAATGTTGATAGCACCAGTATTCATTACTCCATTTAATGAGTAGCTAGCAGTTCCTTCATTAGAAATATGTCCAATGACACCACCTACACTCTGTTCGCCAATTGTTGACGTAGAAGTAAGAGTTAAATTACCGCTTGCCTTAACATTATTCATGTCAATTGAATCGATGCTTGTGCTACCAAGTACACCACCGTATCTTCCATTATAAGCAGAAGAACTCTTGGTGTTTTTCAATGTTTCAACTGTATTAGCTGCTACATTTTCAAGTGTTAAGTTCATAGATGTTCCAGGAGTATTTGCCTTTGTTACACTACCAATTACTCCTCCCACTGATGCTACTTCATGTAAGTAAGAAGTATTAATCACACCAGCAACTGTCACATTCTTGAACGATGGATTTAAGTTACTATCTTCATTTGCATGAATAGAACCAACCAATCCACCAATATTTGAGTTCTTGAATCCAAGATCTCTTGACGAAGCACTAAGTGCTCTGTTTACAGAAAGATTGTCAATTTCTAACTCTGTGTCCTCAGCAATACCGATCAAACCTCCAAGCTGTAGGCTAGGTGGTATGTCTTTGCTACTCATTACAAATGTATTCGTTACACTACTTGTTCCAGTAACTGAATTTGTACCTTCTGTCATTACAACAGTTGAGTCGCTTGCACGACCAATGATACCACCAAGTGCAACATTGTAATCTTTGTTCATTACGTTAGAACTATGGCCAACTGATAATCTACTACTGTCTTTTAGGTTATTCATATTGTAATCTGAATCATTCAGTGTTCCTATTACAGAACCAACATTCATATCCTTTGTAGCCATTAATGTGTTAAAGTAAGCAGTTGTTGAGCTATTTAACCCATTAATTGCTAATGATAAGTCATTAACTGCTCCTACAGTTCCACCAAAATGAGCAGATTCTGCTACATTAAGTTTTAAACCGAAGTTCTCCAAATCACCTTTTGATACTACATTGTTCAATGTAACTTCCGGCTTCTCAATTGCACTACTACTTGGATTAGAAGTAAGTGATCCAATAATTCCACCGAATGTACCTGCTACACTACTATTGTAAATAGTACCATTTGAAATAATAGATACATGTGAAGTTAAGTTATTAAACTCTAAATCACGATCTACTACTACCGATCCGATAATTCCTCCGACTGTTCCTGTAATTGCATCATTCTTAGCTGTATTAAGTGCTAAGTGCACGTCATGACCAGTCATTGTTGGTAAAGCATCTACTTTATCAACATTCATTGTTCCGCCTGTCATGTTACCAACAAGTAAACCAAATGTTCCCTTATCTTCAAGGTTTACAATTGCTTTCTTATTGTTTTTCGGTACATGAATTGCTAAATTATTCAATTCAGCTTCACTGTTCTCTACTACAAGAGCAGAAACACCAGTTGGAACTGTGAAATCAACTTCTGGCAATTCATATGTGATATTTTCGATTCTTGCATCTGATCCAGCATAGTCAAATAGTCCATATCTGTCTCCATTGCTATCGATTCTATCTTTGATTGACTTACCAGCATCTGCAATATATGTTCCTGCAAATGGATTTTCTTCTGTACCAATACCTTGCATTGACCATAAGTCGAAGTTACTTTCTGCTACTCCCTCTGCCTCTGCAATTGCTGTTGATACCGTTTTGTGATCTCTTAGAATCACATCTTTTGTTTGCTTATAGTTGCTTTCGATATAGTGTGCATTTGGAACAAATGCTTCTTCACCAGTATCAATATCTGCAACCATTTCCCCATCACTTATATGTGATAAGTTACGTTTTGTATGGATTTCATATGGGTTCGTTTCCGATCCATACATCCATGCTGAAGCTTGATCTGTAACTGCATTTGCGAAGTGAGGGCTAAACTTACCATAGAAGCTATCTACATCAGTTTCATCTGAACCTGGTTGTACATATTCCATAATTGTAGCACTGTAATAAACTTCTCCTGCTGTACCATCTAACGCTTCTAGTTTATCTAACAGATTGTTGTTAATTGCCACTTCAAATCTTCCACTTGCATTTGGCTCCTTAGATAGGAATAACGCTTTAAGTCCATCAAAGTCATCTGTTTCTTCGATTTCGTAATAGAATACACCATGCTCTGTATAAACAGGTTTTGTATATTGTAAGTTATTCGCATCAGAAGCTTTTGCTAATGATTCACTTTCTGTAGATCCAGCAACTAAGTTTTTGAATTCTACATAAACTTGATTGATTTGAATTGTATCAACGGCATCTCCAACTGCCCCATCAAGTTCGATTGCATCTTCACCTAATGTTGCATCTTCTTTAAATATACCTATTGTATAACTGTCGCTCTCATTCGCATTTTGTAAATCAAGGGAGATTGTATCTCTAAAGATTTCACTAGTGTTAATTTGAGCATTTACATCATCCTCAATTGTTACGTATTTTGGCATTCCATCGCCTAAACCTGCTTCCTCGTAAGGAGCTTGGTTCACAGCTTCTGGGTAACCAACGAAAATTGGGAAGTTGTGTTCTTCACGAGTTCCGTGTGCATTATTTACTAACTGTGGAAGACCATATTCATCATCACCATAGTCAACTCCATATCCAAGTGAATAGTCGTTTGTTAGGTGTGCTCCATCGTCTGTAGTTAGGATTTTCCATGTACCTGCATCTGTGAAGTTTGTTGGAATTTCTTCCATGTCATAAGAGAATTGGTAATCTTCTTCTGTTGCTGCTTCTTCTCCAAAGGCGAATGACTTAAGTGGTCTATTAGCAAATCCTTTATAGATAGGTGGTAATTTTTCTTCATCTTCTTCAACTTCTGCATCATGAGCTGGTAAGCCTGTTGCATCGAAATCAAATGCCGATAATTCTTCCTCATATCCTGGGATTGCTGTAGAATCCATCCAATATAGTTTCTCGTCTTCAAAATAATAAGCTTCTCCAGATAGCTCTGTTTGAATTGCTTCATTTACATTTGCAATTGCATATCTATTTGCAGATGAAAGTTCACCTGAATTATATAGATTATCAAATCTTACACCTGTCGCTGATGGTTCTACGCTACCGAATAACCCTGAAGTAAATCCTTCAACGTCTGCCTCAGTTTCTGGTGAAGCTTGAATCTTACCACTATTGTAACTGTTCTTCACAGTAGCAGCTTCTCCTACGTAATATACAAGTCCACTCGCATCAGCTGAATCTACTTGTATTTCACCACTGTTAAAGCTATTTTCAATTGAAGAAGTACATCTTAATTCAATTGCCAATCCAGCAGCATGTTTATCTTCGGAACCTTTTAAGACACCGTTATTACTTACACTTACTAATTTAGATCCCTTATCAACCAATCCTGCAACTCCTGCAATCTGTAGCTTTGTATCAGAGCCTACTTCATACTCGAATGTTTCTTGGTATCCTGGGAATCCTTCGAAAGGATCTACAACTACTTCGTATTCTTTCTCTGTAATCTGTGTTGTAATATTTGTATTATTTTCTGTATTATTGACTGTTACACCTTCTAACGCAACAGCTACAATACCTGCAAATACGTTTGTCTTTTTCGTTTCCTTGTCTTCTCTTTCTCCAATTAAGAATGGATCATTACCCATATGGTTTAGTAATTGTGCCGAAATCAACTCTACGTCTCCAGTAGTTGTTACACCATTAATAGTAGTATTTGACTCTGCATAATCAGCTACGATTGCCGCATTACCTGCGTAATAAGCAGCTTCTGGGTATTTACCAATGTTTCTCATTGGGGAATCAGCTACAGGCAATCCGCCTGGCTTATAAGGATCTTTGAATTCACCTTCTACTGCATTCACATCTAATGTGAAGTTTGTAAGTGATGCTCCAGAACCTAGGTAGAATACAAATCCCGCATCTCCATCTGCTCTAGTAATTAGAGGTTTTGTTCCATCCATATCATCTCCAATGTATGAACCATCAAATTTAAATATTGAGTACATATCCTCATTTACTGTTATATCTTCTATCTGACGATAGATTCTATTTGTTGTTGCATTTTCCGCAACACCAGATGTTGTTAATGCTAAAATACTGTATTCATTCGTAACGATATAGTCATCTCCACCACCTGCATATGGATAAAGTGTCTTGGAATTACCTTCAGGATCATAAGTTGCTGATTTGATAGTACTTCCGTCAGCTTCTTCTCCTCCAAATTGTGCTTGGAATCGTTCTGAAATATGATCTACGCTTACACTATATTCGCTACTCTTGTCTAAGACAATTACTGTATAGAATCCGTGATTTGGCATATACCATCTTGCGGCTTCTTTTGGTGTGATAACAAGCTTATTAGAACTTAATCGTACTGTATCTGCGATATTATCAACTTCACCCTCACTATCATAATGATATCCTGTGCGAGTTCCTGGTACAACACTCTCAATCTTGATTTTTTCATCAAAATTAGAAACTGTTTCTGTTGATACGCTAGACACTGGTCCAGTTTGGAATGAACGATCTCCACTAGTTATGACTCCGTTATTGATTTCATATGTTTGTATCACTTTCGCTGCATAATCGGTACTTAATGCATCTCCATCGTATACTCGAACTTCATATGACTTGTTATTCGCAAATCCACCATCAATATTAATCGCATATTCAAAACTTGAATCATTATATGTGATTGTTGAATTAACAGATTTACCCTTCTCGGCATTATGTTCTACCGTGTAAGGCATATCGTCAACTTCTGGTGCTTGTGATTCACTTAAGTTCCACTCTTTAAACATTGGATATGGATAATTAGCGTCAGTGCTTTCTGCCCAATTATCTCCTAATATAGTCAAATTAATTTTATCATTATAAGAGAAATTCGTAACATTTGCACCATATCTTGCTGTACCCACAACTGGTAAGTTGTAGTTAAATGGAGATTTGTCTTCTGCTGATTTTAAATCTGCATCTGATAAGTTGTAACTATTTTGGATTGATGTTTCGAAGTTTAATCCACCACCAACGATTCCTCCAAGATTTGCATGTTGAAGTTCGCTACCAGCTTTTCCACCTTCATATCTTACCTCTCCAATATTGTATGTTGAAGATACGGAAGATTTGTCAGGCATAGGATCTACACCGTTCATATCAACTAAATTAGTTTCTGTATCACTACTTGGTAAGTATCCAATAATACCACCTGCATAACTGTTGTGTTCAGCCATGTTTGTATCCACATTAGTCTTAACAACAACCATACCTGTATTAAATGCATTCTTAATATCAACACGATTCTCTTCCCATACAAATCCAGGTGACCCAATTGGTAGCTCATCCCCTGCTGCATCAATATCCTCTACTAGAGGAGATACGATTGCTGGTGCTGCTACAATACCACCTGCCATATATGTTCCGACAACCTTACCGCTATTGATTACATTTGTCATCTCTAGCTGTGCCATACCATAACTTGTGATTCCAGATGCATAATCTCCGATGATTTCACCAGTATTTTTTACTCCTGAAATTGCAGTTACTTGATGTGCAATTCCACTAGCCATACCGTGTTTAATTGCATCTTTGATTTCAACTGTTCCGTTATTTACAGTGTCTTTAATTGTAAATGAACCTGCAGTTGTTGGGGAAGCTTTGTAAACACCAGGATTAGAAAGATTTGCAAATCCTTCTTCAAAACTAGCAATTACAATTCCGTGTGCAATACCTGTTGCTTCTTTTTTCGCAATTACATGTGCATTATTTGTAGCATCTGTAATTATAACTTGCGATTGTGTTGAGCCACCTATACCGGTATTGCTTAATGTAACACCTAAAATACCAGAACTAATATAATCAGATTCAATCATTGCCTCTTCATTTGTTCTAACATCTGTCAGTGTAATTAATGCTGGTGCTGCTGCTCTTAAATCTAATAATTGATCATTGTTTGAAACGTGAATATCATCTGTCTTTACAAATCCACCTGATTGAGCAACAATACCTGCCGCTAGTGAATCCATAACTCCATCTCTTCCATAAGAAGCTTTCGCCTCTCCAAAATATTCAACATCTGTCATACGTAATACTTGTGGTATTAAGTCTCCAGGTGCTGTTGCAAAACCAGATCCTTGATGCTCGTAGAACTCTTCTGTTGATTGGTAACGACGTGCAGTATTAAATACGACTCCACCAACTTCAGAACCTGTAACATCTGCATGAACATCAACATTAGAAATAATTGCTGTTGTTCCTATCTCTCCTGTAAGAGCTGGTGCTACGTTCTCTTCAAATGGATTTGACTTATCATCGAATACGGTAGTGTATTTATCTGCTCCTGCTGGAATCAAAGTAGTACGTCCATTACTTGTATGATACGCAAGTCCTGCAACTCTACCACCGATAATTTCACTATTTTCTCCAATTATAAGATTCTTAACAACTCCTCCACTAATATCATAGAATAATCCATAATCTGCAGAAGGCATTCCTGCTAAGTTAGAATTAACTGTTCCCGAAACCTTGGTTCCTGGATAAGTTACTCTATTTACTTTTAATCCATCGATTGTATGTCCAGCACCATCGAGAGATCCTGTAAATCTAAACATTTCTGTAAGTCCTTGACCAACAACAAATCCATTGTGCTCATTCTTATGAATGTTACCACTTAATGTAAGGTCATTTGTAAGGATATATGAATAGTTCAAATATGGAAGAATCATATTACTACTTGCATTACCAAGAGAATCCCCTTGATTCATGTTGTAGAAATGACGCTCATTGGCAATCCGTAATTCATTACGAACAACATATTCTCCCGCTTCATTCACAGAACTACTTCCTAACGCAACGGTTCCCTCTGTTTTATGATATAGATTATCTAAATCATCGAAGAAATCTGTGTCACCATCTGCAATTTTCTTAGTAACGATATCATTGTTGTGTTCTTCATTAATATCATTATTCGAGAAATGGAAGTTAAACATTCTACTTACTGTATAAGTAGATTTCTTGTCTTCGTCTACTGGTGGCGTTGTACCTATTGTACCATCTACACTCTCAGCTGCTTCTGTTGAAACAACTTCAGCTGTAAAGTACCCAGATGACGCTGCAAGATATGATTGCATTTCAATGGAATCAAGTACATATGATATTTCATTTCCATCAGCCGTAATATTTCCAGAAATCTGTACTCTATCTGATAATTCAGGTAATACTTCACCATCTCTAGTGTAGTATACATATGCTCCATCAGGGCTTGTAGGATCTAAATCAACATTGGCAACTGCATCTGTTAGGCCAGTTTCTTTCTTATATGTCTCAAGTTCTACTAGATAGTAAGACTTTGCAGAATACTTCGGATAGATTCTGTTAATGAATGTTTCGTTATCGTATGTATATTCTCCACGACTATGTCCGTCATAAACATTGATAGTCAAGTAGTCTGGATAATCGATGTTTCCATCACCATCTGTGTCAGTTAATGTTGTTTTAAATGTAATTGTTTCATCTGAAAATCTATTTACTGGATAGTTATCTGCTCTGTAGTTACTTACTTCTACATTGTGGATATCATCGCCTTCTGCATATTCAACCGTAATTGGATGATATGTTTCAGTCTTTGTACTCCAGTATTCATAATGCTCGCTAATTGATACTTCGTTGATAGATATAAATGATTGGTTATATCCATCTAATTCACTTGAGAATGTACCATCAATCTTAATTGCTGCAGAATCGATTCCACTTCTAGAGAAATCTAAGTGTGGGAAACGATAGTCAACTAATGCATCAATATCATCTTCTGCATTGTATTCGAAAGGAACACGTGCAGTTGATACTAATTTCGTTGAGTTTGGCGCAATTGCGGTGATTGGTGATAGGCTTCCAAGTTCGCCGTTCAGTGGCGTTACTAGATGCTCGTCTCCTGTTGCTACTATTCCAGCGGCTGGTGATTCATCTAAAGCAAATTTATTAATTGTTTGCTCGTATTTTCTCTCACCAAGCTTTCCAAAATCATCAGTTGCACCAGGTGCAGGCTCTATCTCATCGAAGAACACCGCTAGGCTATCTTCTGATGTGTACTCAGCAATGGTAATTCCTGAGATCTTACTGTTGATAGAATGTTCAATCTTATTCTCGTATTGATTATAGAATTGAATTTTATCATCAGTTAAATAATAACTATTTATAATTTTCGGAGTTTCAATGATACTTGAAAGCAATTCTAATGTTCCAACAAGACCACCTGTATAACTTGTACCAACAATTTGGCCTACGTTATAACTGTTAGATATTGTCATTTGAGACTTGCCATTCTTTAATTCATCTTGACCTAGGATACCAACAATCCCTCCAATAAATCCACCTGTGTTTCCACCTTCAAAGGCAGATACAATAGATTGGTTATATGAAGTATCAATTGGTGCAAATGCTACCCCAGCAATACCACCGATGTGTGAGGAACCTTCTACGATTTGTGATGCATTGTATGCATTCTGAATGTAAGAACCTTCTTCTACGATCGAGTAAGCATTGTAAGCAATTTTTGGATTAGATCCTAATTGCCCAGTAACACCACCAATGCTAGTTGCATTGTAATATGCAGCATCTGGTTGAATTGTTGCATAATTCCAGCCATTGTTACCATCTACATTTCCTGTATTATAAACATTTGTTATACGATATCCTTGACCAGAAATACCACCAACTCTTTCGTTACCAGTTACATAACCGGTATTGATTGAATAATTGACATTTCCTGAATATCCTGTGATACCACCTACATCTCTAACTCCTGATACCATAGAAATCTGCTCTGACTCCGCACTTCCATCTGCTAAAGGATATGGTGAAGTAACTGTGTTACCACCCTTCTTCCATTTATCGGAGATTGTACCGTCTTCTGCAACTTCTAATTCTAAATCAGAGAAATTGTTAGAAATTCTAGTATCTGTTTTCGCCATTGTAATGTCTGTAGTAGTTGTTGCATGACCTACAATACCACCAATTTGGCTACCAGCACGTGCTGTATTATCATAAACTCCTGCGTATTTATCAACATCAACGTCATCGTAAATTCCGATTCCGAAATCTGTTTTCTCAATTGCAGTTCCGATAACAGCATTACTGTTATGTGCAAGTGTAATATCAGTTCCGCCTAAGTCATATCCTAAGATACCACCTACATTAGAACGACCTTCCACTGCCACAAGATTGCGAACGTCGTAGATTTCGGCTTTATTGGCTTGTCCCACAATACCGCCAACTTTACCACTACCTCTTTGTGTAAGGGTAGCTCCTGTTGTTGCACCAACCTCATATGTTGTTGGTAACAGAATATCTGCTTCTTCATTACGCATTACTTGTTTAATTAATGTTTGGTTTGCAAAACCAACAATACCACCTACATTTGTAAGTGTGTCTACTTCGCCTGTGACTCCGTAAACTCTCTGAATACTACCTCCAACTGAATATCCAACAATACCACCTGCATTACTATAATGATGTACAGTTGCATTGTGTGTTGCCATGCTGATGTTCGTATCTTCATAATCATCTAACTTTTCTGTAGTAACTTTTTTCTTACTTTCTGGTCCGACTGTTACACTTGCTGAGTTCGGCACTAAATTTAATGGCTCATCAGTTCCTGGTATAACATAAGGATTAGACCTTACTTCGGCTGTATTAAATACTGGATTAAATGTACTATAGTATGTCTGCTTATCAGATTCCTCTGTTAAATCAGCAAATGCTGGTGCACCATTAAGATCTAATGTGTAAATGATATCTGCATAATCTGCCATACCTGTAATACCACCTGCATTGGATTGACTAGCATAGACACCAAGATTTCCATCTTCTCCACCGCCACTAAATGCATTTTCGATTTGAAGTGTAGTTGTGTCACCTCTATTCGTTGACAGAGCTCGCCCGACAATACCTCCAACATTGTATCTTCCAGAAATAAATGGTCCTTCTACAAACGCTTCAACAGATGGTTTCGGTTCGCTAGAATAGCGTCCTTCTGTTACAGTATCGTATGCAATATAGGATGCATCCAATCCACCAGTTTGGGTTAGCATATCCTTATGATTAATCGAAACTATGTCTGTATTCTCTAAGTCAATATTCTGCTTAATAGGATCTTCGAATTCCAATGCCAAATGATTGTCAGCTGTAGTTTGCCACAGTTCTCCAACAATTCCACCTATTGAATAACTTGATCCTGAAACAGTTCCACCGTTGTATACATTTTGTAGTCCAACTCTATCTGTTCCGTAACCTAATATTCCACCAGCATAGTGATGCACTGATTTTATATTCGCTACGTTACTGCTTGGATAATCTTCAATTGTTCTGATGTTCTCTTCGATTCCATCCGAATATTTGATCTCAACTGTTTTAGCTTCCCCAATTAGTCCACCTGTACGTGAGAGACCATAAATTTGTGGAACCTTTGCATATGCTTCTCCATAAATTGCTTCTTCGTATCCTTCAATTCCGGAGTTAAACCCATTTTCAATAATTGAAAGCTCTGCTCTACCGATTAATCCACCAACATAAAATCCTGCTGGTGATAATGCACCTGTTGTTGCATTGATCTTTCCTGAAACAGTTCCTTCATTAGCAAAAATAAATTGGGTTAAATCCTTCTCGGAAGCTTCAAACAACTGCTCCGAATATGTTAAAGTTACACCATTCGCATATCCTATAATTCCACCCATATAACTAGTTCCATATGAGTGTGTTGAAGTAACCGCTCCTGCATTGTAGACATCGTTAACAGTTGCTGTAGTACCATCTTCTAATCCACTTATATCAACAAGGTAAGCATGTCCTATGATTCCGCCAATGTGTTCTGCTCCTGAACCTGTCGAGATAATATCTCCAACATTGGTTCTCATATCTACTTCTAATAGTTGTTCCACAGTGTCTGTGTCATAAACTAGGTGAGAATTCTGTAAACTCCCAACAATACCACCAAGTCGATATCCTGCATTTTCAACAGTTCCACTGTTGAATACATTCGTAACAACTGATGTATAACCTTCTTTACCAACTGCTTCGCCGACAATACCACCGAATTTACTTGAATTCGTTGCTGATCCTTTTATTGTACCAACATTTGAGTATGTATCAATTCTATTGCCTTCATCGTCTTTCACGTCAAGAAGAATAGTCTCTCCGTTATCAACAGTTCCGTTTCTTAGAATTCCTACTAATCCTCCAGCTATATTAACCGCGCTAACTTCTCCGCTGTTATACATATCCTTTACTTCATGGTGGAATTTATCTGTGGTCACTAATGTATCAGAACCTCCCAAGATTCCTCCTGAATGAGTACTAGCTGCGATATCTCCCTCATTGTGATACACTCCATGTTCGAACATTAATTCTACATGGTTTGGATCTGCCGAGATAATTGGAGTAGCATGATTGTAACCATCCTCTTCATTAACATAATAACCACCCAAGATTCCTCCTGAATAGTTTGACGAAGGATTATTTTTAATGTCTTCACCAACATCTGCAACATTGTAGAGGTCTGTTAATGTAGTCTCTCCTGAAGCTCCACCAACAATACCACCTATGTGGCTCTTAGATTTATAGAATCCTGCCGCGTTTGTTTCATTGTTAATAATGAATCTCTCTACGACATCATCTTCATTCGTAATGGTTACACTTCCTTGAATCTTACCAGCAATACCACCTGCGAATTTATCATCTGCAGTTACATAACTGTTATTCTTCAAGTTCTGAATTAGTACTTCTTCTGCTTTCACAGTATCTGTTGCTAATTCAGCATTTACAAGTCCTACAATACCACCAGATGCTTCACCATAAGCTTTTACCTGACCAATATTACTTAGGCCATCCGCTTTGAAGAATTCTGTGTCTTCAGCTGTTGTTAGAATCTGGTTGTTTCCTTCTAACTGACCTACAACACCACCTGAGTTATTTTCAGACTCAATACGTCCAGTGTTTGTTGAGTTAAGTACAATACCAGTATTGGCTTCTACATAACCAGCAATACCACCTGAGTTCTCGTTTGTAGCCTTAACTAATCCAGTGTTTACACAATGATCAATGAAGGTTTCTGTTTTATCAAACATTCCAACTTCTTTCTCATCTACACCGATTAATCCAACGATACCACCAGCATTATTCTTCGCTGTAATGTTACCTTTGTTTGTTAAGTTTGCTAAGTATTCTTGAGATACTCCTGCGATTCCACCTGCGTTATTTTCTCTTGCAACAACGTCAATACTATTAGCTGTTACGTCATCCATGATTGCATCTCTGACAAATTTACCTGTGTATTGAATGATTTTTCCATCATTATTGGCATCAATGTTACCTACAATACCACCGGCATTATTACCTGCAGAAACAACTGGATTCAGATTAGTAACTGTATCTTCGTCATCATTTGTATTAATGTCAATCGAGAGATCTTTCTGCGCAAATGCATTACTAAGAACAACATCCTTGCTATCGATTTTACCAACGATACCACCAGCGTTTGCGTTGTTTGCATCTACAAAAGCAGTTGCATACATTGCTGTTTCTCCAACTTCATCTACAGTTGGATTCACCACTGTATTGTCAGTCATATAACCAACTAATCCTCCGGCATTATCAATCTCTGTTTTTACATTCATAGTATTGACTACACTTCTTACATAGTCTGCTCCGTCTACTTCATCATTTAGAAGTTGAATAGAAGCATCATCTGTTAAGATTCCGGCAATACCTCCGGCATTATTTTTAGCGAAAATATCAGCATTTCCAACCTCTGTTGAAGTTCCAAATACAGAATGTTCACTATAAGTATCTTGTACTGTTGCACCTGCAATGATTGATTTCTCTCCCAATACACCAACAATACCACCAGCAATACCAACACCAGCCGCTTCTTCTAGTTCTGATAGATTCTCTAGTTCCACAGTTGAATGTGCACCTAGCGCTTGAACTTCAGCTCTATTACGAACATTCTCTAGTTGTAGTCTTCCCTCCTCTGCTATACCAATGATACCACCGGCATATGAGTTAGAAACACTAACACTTCCTTCGTTCGCTACGTCTGTTACGGTAACTCGAGCAGTATCTGGATAGGTTTCATCTGTTGGATAAACAGCTGCTCCATAAATACCACCTGCTTGATACTTAGCAGAAATGTCTCCATAATTGGCTGCATCTGCTGCAAATACCAGTTGTACTGGATTATTGTTGTATTCGTGATCATAGACACGAACTACAGTGCTAGTTAATTCCTTCAGTTTATCAGTATCATCCATATCCAATTCTGACTCAGGAAGTTTTAATTCTTCCAACTGTTTTGTCATTAACTCTAATTCTTCGTCGATTTTTCCTTCAGCTGATGGAGCATTTACTTCATCATAACCAATGAAATCAACATTGTGTTCTACAATACCTGCAACACCACCTGCATAGCCATCTATAACAGTTACGCTACCTGTATTAACCACTTGTTTCAAATCAACGTCTTTCGAAAGTTTACCTGCAATACCACCCGCAACTTGAGATGCTTCAACTGCGATACCATTGAGTGAATCTGCTGTCGCAACTCCACCGGTTGGGTTTTGAGTCAATTTCTCATCATTGTTTAAGAGTCCATCGCTTCGGTTTATAAATTTCGTACCATTGGCAATATTCTCTATTTGGGCTCTATTTTCTTCATCATTGTCAGGACCTTCATCTCTCACAATACCAAATAATCCGCCGGCGTTAATACCACCTTCGGTTCCTGTTGCTACTGCTTGAACTGTATTTCCTTTGAATTCTATTCTTGCTGTTGTGTCTGCATACTCAGAAGGAGTAAATTCCGTTCCATTGTAAGTCTGTAACTGATATAGTCCTGTAGTTGAATCTATTGTCATTGATGAGTGTGCATTAGGTGTTGAATTTTTGACTACTGTCAAGTTCTCCACTCTACCACTTACTTCACCAGCAAATGCTCCAACATTCTCAGTACCTAGTGCAGCTACACCTGCAATCGTAAGGTTTTCAATCGTTCCGGCTTCTCCAACATTTGAAAATAATCCAATGTTATTACCAATGTAGTTTTCAGATTCAATTGTCACAACATTAGATGTTACTCCATCTGCTGCAACTTCTCCTGCAATCTTTAAGTTATTAATTGTGTAACTCTCATGTCTTGGAGTTCCACTTTCAAGAACGACTACATTGCCATTAGTATCTCTCATTAGTCCAGAAGTAATGCGTCCTTCAAATGGTACGTTAGTACCGTCTGCATTCTGTCCTATTGGAACCAATGTTTCAAGGTCATTTGTGTCTGTTTCCAGAACACTAATATTATCTTTTGTATTCGATACTGTCACTCTGTGTCCAGCTGTCAGATCTCCTCTTGCAGATAAATATTCAATTTGACCAATTTCTTGTACGCTCCAATCAATATCCTTAGTTAAAAGGAATTCTTGTTCATCTCCATCATTCGCTACATCTTGTACGATGTAGTTCATGTTTTTTAGGTGACGTGAATATCCAAATTCATAGTGCGCCTTTTGTGAAGGAGGTGTGTCGTCCGAAATTGCTGCCGCAAAATCTTTCAATACATGGAAGCCTCTTGCCGAACGTCCATCTGCTAATGATGCTCCAGATACTCCATCCGTTAATTCCACGCGTTGATTTCCTAAATACGCGTTTGAAGATTCATCAGACACTGCTAACGAACCTTGGAATCCAACTCCATCATGTTTTCCTTCTACAACTACTCTAAAATCTGCATCCCATGGAATATTAGGGTAGTTTGTTCTAATATCCACTCCATTCATACTGTCTAATACTAGTCGGTACGTCCCTGCTCTTTCTCCTGTTTCTTTGAAATAAGCTATTTGATGCTCTGTGTCCCCAAGATCAACAATTGTTCCTGGATCCGATAAATCTGGTGATGTGCTAAACGTTTTTGTAGGAAAAGAAGTTTTGTTACTATCATCGTTTGCCCGATCTACTCCATTTTCACCTGCATCATTGTATTCATACAAGTCGTAGATTGGTAAACCATATGTTCCTAACTCTGTAATTCCCGCTGTTGGAACTTCTGTTGGTGCCGTTTCATCATAAAGGGAAATGTCTTCGATTTGGTAATATACCAAAGATGAATCATAAGCATTTACAATAGATACATCATAAGTTACTTCTTTTAATGCATCGTAATCGTTGCTTTCAATGTCATCTGGTAACATCTCTGCCCATTCCACCACGAGTAAGTCGTCATTATATATGTCAACTCTCTCATTCTCTAAATCCACTACACCTTCATCTTCCCCAACACTGGAGATCCCATAGTATCCTTGCCACTTGTCGTCGAGCTCACCTGGCTCACGCATCAAAATATTTTCTCTGGATTTTAATTCTTCGTCTGTAATACCTGCTAACGTATCGCCGTATTCAAATTCATCTGCTCTTTCCGAATAAAATACGGAACGAACTGTCTTATTGCTTAAGTTAATCTCAGCAATGACTGTGTATTCGAAAATAGATTTGTCAGCGATGTAATTCTTCAAGACATCTTGAATCAATTCAGAATCATTTAATGTTCCGTCAATGGACAGTGGTAAATATACAATATTACCTGAATCAATCAGTTCTTGTTGTTCTTCTCGATCCATGTCTGTTCCATCTGGGTTAGTGACGCCTGGGTAAGCAATGCTATCAGCTGTTCCACCTGTGATCGCATGTTCGGGCACTTTATATGTACCTGCCGCTAGTGCATCTTCATTGAATACTTCGTCGAATTCTCCACGAACTTTCAAGTCAGACATAGCTGTCTGCAATCCCATGTAAACTACTTGTGCTGTATCATCGGCTCGACGCATATAGGATTCTTTTGCAAGACGTCCTACGTTGACAGTGACAATTGTTGAAATAATACCAATAATCGCTATGACTATCACTACTTCCATGAGTGTGAAGCCTTTTTTGTCGCTGCAACGCTTACTAAAGCGTCGAAATAGCATACTCACTGGGTATCCTCCTTATTAAATTGGATTTTTGCACTTCTTCTATAGTTATAGTTGAAATGCAAATAACGGAACGGGCTAAACCCCCGTCCCGTGATGTATTAATTATTTGTTTTTTAATCTTGGTAGATTATGGTGTTGTAATAACTCCAGTAGCTTGATCAACTGTTGCATCTGCTTCTCTTAGCACTTCACCAATAAACTCAGTATCTGCAGGTGCTTTAGTAGCAGGAGCTGTTCCAGCTACAGAAATAACTGCACTTGTAGTAGTGTTATAATATACTGTACCCATTACTGCACCTTGCTCTGAAAGATAGATAAAAACTCCTTCATCTGCTGCTAAAGCTGAATCAGACATTAATGTATCTCCATCTGCTCCAAGGAATGCTACTGTATAAGCATCTCCATCATTATTTACATACACATCACCTAATGCTGTTGCTGTAAGATTAGTAAGTGGCACCCCACCATTTGTTGCTGCTGCCGCAGTAACATTAAAGTTAGATCTAATAGCATCTGTTGTGTAAGCTTGAGCAGCTGTTAAGAATTGATCAGCAACTACATCATCACTTGTCTCTTGTGCACTACCAATTAATCTCGCTACGTTTGGCGCGATTAACGCGATTAAAATACCAATGATCGCTAATACTACGATCATCTCTGTCAAAGTAAAACCTTGAACATTTTTGATTCTGTTTCTTAAATTGTTTTTCATGTTTCTTTCTTCCTTTCGTTTACGTTTATTCTACATCAAAGAAATTATAACATTTATTTAATAATTGTTTATAAAAATTTCTCGAATTGTATTTTTCATGTAATTTTTAGTCGTTTTTTCATGCTTTTTGTCTGTTTTCATTTAAAATACACTTCTTTTTTACAACCTTTTCTTATTATCTTCCTAAATAATTATTAAGAACCTTCTCATCCACACATTTTTCCAACCCTGCTTTGTAAGAAATTACATTGGTTTGGATCAAACGTGCAATGTGGGAATCTAGGGATTGCATTCCACTCTTTTGACCTGTTTGTAGAACCGATGCAATCTGATGACACTTATTCTCACGAATCAAGTTGGAGATAGCACTGTTGCATATCATAATTTCGAAGGCTGGCACACGACCTGTTCCATCTAACTTCGGTATAAGGGTCTGCGTAATTACCCCACGAAGTACTTGAGATAGTAGGACACGCATTTGTTCTTGCTGCTCAGAAGGGAATTGATCTATGATACGGTCAATTGTACTTGCAGCCCCTGTTGTATGAAGAGTCGACATTACAAAGTGACCGGTCTCTGCCGCCATAACCGCCGAACTTGTAGTAACGATGTCACGCATCTCTCCTACTAGGATTACGTCTGGGTCTTCACGAAGGGCTGACTTTAGGGCCAAACCAAAATCTTCTACGTCTACTCCGACTTCTCGTTGGTTGATAATCGATTGCTTATGGTTGTGTTTATACTCGATTGGATCTTCAAAAGTCAATATATGTGCCTTCTTATTGCAGTTAATATGATCAATCATGGCAGCAAGAGTTGTACTCTTACCACTACCTGTTGGACCTGTTACAAGCAGTAATCCACGAGGTTGCATAGACAAGGTCTTGAATAAAGCAGGAAGGTTCAACTCATCAATGGTAGGAATATTATCATTCAACAAACGAATGGCAATGGCTGGGCTTCCATATTGGGTGTAGACATTGACACGGTTTCTCGTTCCATTTGTTCCTACGTAACAGAAGTCAAAGTCACGTTTATTTGTATATTTCTCTCCAATTTCTTCTAACATAGAGTTCGCTATCTTCTCGATTTGTTCCCCTGATAGTGGGCTAACTCCATCCATCTTCACTAAGTCACCATCTCTTCGTGATAGAGGCGGCATATCTTTTGTGAAGTGTAAATCCGACACACGTGTATCTCTACAGCGGTCAATCATAATATCAATTACTTTTTTATTTTCTTGACTCATCTTCTTCTCCCTAACTATTCTTAATACGAATTAATTCATCTACAGTGGTCACTCCACGATCCACAAGCAGTCTTGCATTGTCAATTATGGTTTTAAATCCACACTGTTCTTTTAAATACTGATTAATGGTTTCCGAATCCACATGGTCATTGATCATTTTGCGGATTTCTTCATCCACCTTAATCACCTCATAGACTCCTATACGACCCTTGTACCCTGTATTGTTACACAATGGGCAACCTCGCCCCTTGTACATCTTCTCAGGATATGGCTCTTCTAAATGGGATAACTGTTCCGCCGTTGGTTCGTATACTTCTGAACAATGTTGACAGATTCGCTTCACCAATAACTGGGCTACGACACCTGCAACTGCCGAGGACACCAGATAAGGTTCTACCCCCATATCCATTAGACGCATAAATGCAGAAGCTGCATCATTGGTGTGTAGGGTAGCCACTACTAAGTGACCTGTAATCGCTGCTTTTGCTGCAATCTCTGCCGTTTCATTGTCTCGAATCTCTCCAATCATAATAATATCTGGATCCTGTCGAAGAATCGAGCGGAGTCCTGTCGAGAAAGTTAATCCTGCCTTGGGATTTACCTGAACTTGATTCACCCCTGGTAGGATACGTTCCACCGGGTCTTCAACGGTAATAATATTAATGGTTGGTTCGAACAATTTCTTCAACCCTGCATAAACCGTTGTACTCTTACCACTTCCTGTTGGACCTGTAATAAGTACAATTCCATTCGGTCTTGCAAGGATCTCATTCAACAGTTCATAATTATATGGTTCCATATCCAAGTCTTCTAGCTTCAATACATCTTCTGGATCTCCACTACCTAAGATACGAACTACGATTTTCTCACCATCTAGTACTGGTAGTGTCGAAAGACGCATATTGATCTTCTTCTCATTAATGATCATACTAATACGACCGTCTTGCGGAACCCTCTTCTCTCCAATGTCTAGTCCGCCTAATACTTTGAATCGACTGACAATCTGGGCATAGGCACGCTTCGTGAAAGACATTGTCTCTACAAGACTTCCATCTACACGGATACGAACCACAACCATCTTATCGATCGGTTCTATATGCACGTCACTGGCACCTCGTTGGTAGGCCTGTTCCATAATAACGCGTACCGCCTGTGTTACAGAATTCCCATCGTCTTCCCCATCATCCGTAAATTCACTAAGGTCAACCATTTCTGCTTCTTCTTCCACTTGTATTTCAGCGGCGAATTCCACTTCGATTTGTCGCATAATCTGTACAATCTCTTGACGAATGTAATTCTGATTAATGGCTCCTATAATATCTTTGGACGTGGCTAGTAGAGGCATTACCTGCTTCCCGCTACTATGACTGATGGTATCGAAGGCAACGTGATTTAGTGGATCACTGGTTGCCACGTGGAGTAGATACTCTGTCTCATAGACAGGAATTACACACATGTCTACGGCTTCCTTTTCCGACAAATACTTCAATACATTCGTTCCAATTGTTTGAGCCGCTAGATTCACAAGGGGAATCTTGTATTTCACGCCTACTGCACGAATCCAATCAAATTCCGTAATACTTCCGTTCTCAAGAAGAATCTGATCTATCTTCTTGAGCGGATTCTCTGCCTGTTCTAGTAGCGCAGCATCTATCATTTCTTGGGTGATAATTCCCATCTTCAAAAGGATGATCTCAATGCTTTGCCTTCTGGCATTCACTTCTTTCAACCCTTCGTAATTTTTAACCATTTCCATACTCGTTGCGCCTCCTTAAAATAACGCCATATAAGAATCCCACATGCCTTCTCCAAAAAAGGTACTAATATACATTCCCACTGCTAGGAATGGACCAAAGGGAATTCGCATTCCTTTCTTTCTCTGCCCCTTCATTACTACTACCCCATAGATTGCTCCTACTATTAGTGCAAAGAACATGGATACCACAATGATTTTGTATCCTAATAACAGTCCTGCAACTGCCATAAGGTTAATATCTCCACCACCGAATCCTCCCGGGATTACAATGGCAATAATCTGCATCGGAACACTTACCACAAGACAACCAATTAATTGTTCCTTGACACCTGCAAATTCTGGTACAAAGAAGGATATAATTGCCAAGAGGAGGATTGTTCCTGTTAATACATGGGGAATAATCATTGCTTTCAGATCTACCATCAACATTACTAATAAAACAGAGAAAAAGACAGCCAAAACTCCTGTCTTTACACTCCACCCAAATTCCAATAATAAGAGCCCCCATAATACCACATTTGCCAGTTCTATCAATGGGTATTGTTTCGATATCTTCGCCTTACAATATCGACACTTTCCGCCTAGACTTACATAACTTAGGACCGGGATTAGATCCACTGCCCGCAAGGTGTGTTGACACGATGGGCACATAGATCTTCCCTTATTATCTTTCATGGTTAGTTTATTCGATAGACGGTAGATACAAGCATTGAGAAAACTCCCTACAATTAATGCTATAATCATATAATATACTTGACCTAATATTTCCATCTTATTCCTCGCTTACCTGAACATCTTCTTCTGGTGGTGGTACCATTCCATAGAAGTTCACCTCGAAACTCAAATAATCCGCATCACTATACTTATCGTAATATGTATTCACTACTTCCATACAATAGCGAGATGGGCTAGCTTCTCCTGGGGCTACTGGTGCCACATTGTTAATCGCATCAATTAGCTCTAGGTGTTGGTCATTACTTGCATCTACGGTAAATCGCATGGTAGACTTTAGTAATAGCTCCATTAACACAGGATTATTCATCATGGTTACCATCTGAGTCTGCTCTTCCGGTGTATCTGGTTGTACAACCTTAGCTTCGTAAGTACCATCATCAATTGGTGCATACTCTCCAATTTGTAAGCTAGTGATGGCAATTCCTTCTGCTGCTAAGATTTCTTCGATTACCTCATTGGCCTTGAAGCTCTCATAATTCTCTTCGAAGCTTATCTGAGATTCTGCCAATAAGTCCAAGTATCTCGCCTCGGCAGTTACATCATTGGCCACTAATTTGAAGGCCTCTACCTCTTGCTTCACTGTTTCTTCATTAATACGTAACGCTTCTAACTTCGTCTGTGTCGGTTGAATCATCATGGTATACATACCTACACAAATCAACACCGATACTAAGAAGGTTAGTAGTCGTTTCTGACTTTCTGTTATTGAAAAATTCATATTCTATTCCCCTTACCCTTCCTATTGTGTGGCTTGTCTTTCCCAAAGAATCACTTCTATGGTAAAGAGGGATCTTCCAGAATCTTGTTCTGTAAATCCAGTATAATTCACATCGATAAATTTCGGTGTTCCATCTTCATTGGTCAATCCACTTAAGTACTCAGCAAAGATCTTCGGTTGCTCTACCGTTGCTGTCTCACACTCTAGAAGTAACGCCCCGTTATCGTAAGAAAAATATAGGATTTCTCCAGCACTTCCAACTGCCGCCTGCATGTAACCATCGTATTCTGTTACCCAGTTACTATTAAAACGTCTACTTGCTGCAAGTTGTTCCAAGTAAGTTACTGATGCTGTATTGTAATCATTCAAGGCCGTAATCTTCTCTTGGTATTCTAAGTTGTGTGTATATTGCTCAATTGCCTCTGGAGAACTCATATAAGCTTGTTGTTCTGCAATATAATCATCAATTCGTACGGTTTCGCTAAATAAAGAGTACCAATAGTATACTACAAGAAGTATTAAGAGCATACACGATAAGTAAATCACATTACTACTCTTCTTCGCACTCACTGCATTTGGATCTTCTAATTCTAGGTATCGACTATAAAAGTCGACAATATGATCTCTTTTTGTTATTTTCATCCCTTACCTCCTATCAGTAATCAAGCTACCAATAGTTCCAACAAAGATTGGATAGGCATTTTGATCAATTCCTTTTACATTTTTTGGCATTTGGATTAATCCTGCTCGAATTTCGAAGACTTCACTAATGATTTTTGGAAGCTTTCCAATTCCCTTGTACTCCCCAAACACTTCAATTTCTTCGATGAGATTTTCTTCATCCATATTTTCTTGCATTACAATGTGTTGTTGTAATTCACTGATACAACGCTTCATCATCTCTTCATCTAATTCCTCTGGCGATAAATACTCTGGGAGTCCTGCCATAATGGTGCGGAAAGACAACTTCCCGTAAACATCTCTTGTTGCAATCTTGAAACGTTCATCATATACCCCAAACCATACTTTCTTAGTCCAAGATGGTTGCTCTGGAACATCCACAAATCCTTTGATGGTACGTAATTTCTTATCACAGTGGATTTGTTTCTCCAAAGAATCATTCAAGATATCAAATCTTACAATCTTCCATCCCATTTCCTTTGATAATTGCACATAACGCTCGAACACATCTACCGGAATTACATATGCAGTTGTGTCAATCATTGCTTTTTTGCCTTCTTTATACATCTTATGAATAACATAATCAATAATAAATCGCTCTTCCGATATAATACTTCCCATCTCATGACGAATAAAGTCCAATGTACGCTTCTCGTCTACATAAGGAATCTTCATACGTTTTGATTTTACTAGCGTACTTTCAATACTAAAGCACACCTTCTTCTCTTTGATACCGTTCTCGAAGAAGAACTCTTTGATTTTATCTGCAACCACTTTCTGCATATCAATTGTACCATTCTTAATACCTTCTGATGGCATAGGCACTACATACGAGCGTTTTACCTGTATATTCGACCCTGACACAGATGCATTAATAATATTCATCTGTTGGGATGTTAATTCTATTGCTAACATTCTATTCCTCCACTTTCTTTCTTATGATAATTGTGTTGCCATTGAGAAGATTGGTAGAATAACTGCCGCAACTACTCCAAGAACTAACACTCCAATAATTACAATTACAATCGGCTCAATAAAGGTAACCATCTTACTCATTGCTTGTTCCGCTTCTGTCTCATAGAAATCCGATGCCATATCAAGCATCTTATCTAGACTTCCTGATTCTTCACCAATTAAGATTAGGGAAGTTACCATTGGATCGAATATTTCCGCATTCTCTAAGGCATGAGAAAGCATCTTTCCAACTTCTACCTCGTCTCTTACTTCATGAAGCTTCATACGGTAATAGCGGTTTGTTAATACATCCTTACTAATATCTACTGCTTGAAGCAATCCAACTCCACTTGATGATAACAAACCAAGTGTGCTAGTGAAATTAGCAATGGATACCTTCATAACCATTTCACGAACTACGTATATCTTTGTATAGATATAGTCCAAGGTTTTTGCAAATTCATCGTTGGTCATTAACATATTATAGATTAACACAACTAATGCAAGGATTGCTACAATTATATACCAACGCTCTCGCATAAAGTCACTGATTTTAATTAAAATCTCTGTTATCAATGGAAGATGTATATCTAGCTGATCAAATACCACGAAGAAGGATGGTAGTATGAAGGTGAAGAGTCCAATTACTACCCCTACAACCAATACTAACAGAATCTTCGGATACATCAAGGAACTATCGATTTTATGTTTTAATATCCTCTGTCTATCGTAATATCCGCCTAATTTAGTCATAACTGTATCAATATTACCAGTTAATTCTCCGGCAGCAATGATACTAATTAACATTGGCGGGAATACTCCATTCATTGCTTCCATACTATCCTTCATGGAGATACCTATCTGAAGATCTGCATGAATGTGATCGTAAATATTTGCCATTGCATGATTTCTTTCTTTTCGGCATTGTAGCCTTAGAATCTCAAATGCCGTTACAATCGGAATACCAGCTTGTAACATAGTAGATGTTTGTCTACAAAATACTACCAATTCTTTAAGACTTAGTCTTCTTACTCTTGATGTTACTTTCTTATCTTCTATTTCTTTGATATCGATTGGTGTCCATCCCAATTTCTCTATCTTATAGTATACATCCGGATAATTTGCCGCCGTAATACTTTTTCGTACGGTTCGTCCGCGCTCATCGATTACTTTACATTGATATTGTACCAACTTTCGCCCTCCTACTTCCTATCTGTCTCTTTACCATCTAATATATGTCCTTCCACAATTGCTCGTGGGCTTAGGACAATATTTGGAGTATAAATATCACCAATTACTACGCCATTGTCTCCAATGATTACTTCTTCACTTCCATATACCGTTCCGCGTACTGTTCCATCTACAATCAATCGCCGACAACGGATTTCTCCCAATGCAATGGATTCTTCCATAGCATGAATCTGGCCTTGGGCCCAAATCCCATTACGCACCATTGCTTTTGGATAGATCACAACATGTTCTCCAGTAACACCTCCTAGAATCACTCCTTGAATTTCTGTTACCTTCCCAACTACTTGCATGTCGATTACTTGTTCAACTGTTGTTGATTCATCTGTTGCTTGCTTATCTATCGATTGCTGGTCTGTTGTCTGCTGATCTGTCGCCTGCTGGTCTGTCGCCTGCTGGTCTGTCGCCTGCTGATCTGTCGCCTGCTCATCTGTCGCCTGCTGATTTGTCGCCTGCTCATCTGTCGCCTGCTGGTCTGTTATGGGTTCGTCTACTTCTGGCACTTGCACCTCTGGTTCATCCACTGTTGTTTCTGTTAAGATCGGAACATCTACAATCGGTTGTACCTCATGTTTCTCTTCTTGTGTGGAATCTGCTGCATCTGTTACCTGTTTCGATTCTTCCATCTTCTTCTCTGGTTTAGAGAACATAGATTGTATCTGTGCAATCAAGGTCTCAAATAATCCTTTTTTTGCCTTCGGCTTAATCTCTGCCATTGGCTGAAATTCTTGTTTTGACTTACTCTTCTTCGGCTTCTCTTCAATCTGAATTTCAGAAGAATCAATTTTCACGAAGGTTTCTTCATGTAGCTTGCGTTCCTCTTCTTCTAACTTTAGACGAATTTTCTCAAGTCTTTCTTTCTCTTCTTCCTCTTTTTTAAGAAGTTCTAAGCGAATGTTTTCTAGAAAGTCATAATCTTCTGCAACTGCTTCTACTTTTTCTTCTATCTTCGACTCAACCTTTGTCACCTTCTGTTCCGTCAATTTAACTACCTTATCTTCTCCATCAAGTAATTCTTTTCTCAGATCATTTAAAAAGCTATCAAAGTCTTCCGCTTCAAGTTCTTCGTCGCTAGATTGAACATCCTCTGTTTTTAACTCCTCACTAGGAACATTTTCATTTTTATTTGCATCTGTTGTTTTTTTACGACGTCTCCGCCGACGCTTTTTAATTACTTCTCCAACATCATCCCCACCAACACTTGTTACAAGTTCTTCTGATTCATCGAAAAACTCTACCGTTAAATTATCATAGAAGCCGTCTGGCTCATTACTATTTACTTCTTGCGCTGTCATATTCTCATGTTCTTTCGGCTGTACCGTGTGATTCTTCTTTTCTTGCCTCTTCGCAATTTCTTCACTCATTTCATCATCATACACAACACTGCCTGCAACAAATACTTGGGAACGATATTCAACTTCTTCTTCGAAATCTATTCGCTTCACTTCATCTCCCATGAGTTCTCCTTCTTTATAACCTATCGTTCATTAAAACTACTTACTACCTCTATCAGCTCTGAGGATAAATTAATTCCCTTGCTTTCACCCTTTACGACCAAGGTGTAGATTCCCTCTCGAATCTCAGGTCTATCTATAATCCCTGCATCATTGAATCCATTTTCATCATATACTTGAAACACTAGATCCATACCTTGATAATAGCGTGGTTCATATGGGAGCCCATGAATAATATCCGCTCCTGTTCCATCCTCTTTTGTATTGGTAAGATAAATATCTTTATAACCCATACGAAGCCCATTTCCAACAAAATTCTTATCAGAAAGATTCAAAACAAGTTCCTCTGATCCATCATCGCGCACACATACCACATCTTTGCCACGCAGATATAACCATCCATGTGTGTGTCTACTTTCTAGATAAGTAGATAAATCAATATCAACATCAATATCGTAATCAGGATTATCTACTACATAATTGGTATTAATCGTTGGTGTAAAATAATACACAACATCAATATCTTCTCCATATAACACATATCCTTCAATATCATCTATTATAGTCGATAATGCATCTCGATCAATGGTTGCACGAACTTCCTGCACATACACCTTACCTGAAACAGATACAATCCATGTTAACAGCATGAAGAAGATTACCATAATCGACAGTGCCACTATCAATTCAAGTACGGTCACACCTGAAATATCTTTTATTCTCTTTTTCATTGCACTTTTTCCCTCTTCATCTTCTTATCGTTTAATCTCATAAATCTTAAATTCATATGTCTCGTTCGTAAATATTTCTTGATTAAATATATATTCTTCGAATTCAAAATCTCTATATACTAGAGGATTTACTTGTATTTCCTTCGCAATATCTCTATCTTCTGCCTCTTCGAACTTGATAATCTCTCCCGAAGGATCTGATGGATCTGGCACTGTACTTACAATTTCTACCACCTTTACCATATAGTTGTCGGCAACTGGTGTATTCTTAACTGTAGGTGCAAGTGCTGTTGCAAATGCTTCCATCTTCACCATATTGAACACTTCACTCCATTCTCTCATGAGCGCTTCCGAACGTGCATTGATTTTCGTTGTAATACTCACCGTCGATGTAAACATCATAGATAGAAAGAGAAGAATGACACTTCCTACGATTACTTCTACTAGATAACCACCGCTCTGATCCTTGATTCGCTTTTGTAACCAATGTTTCATATTCATTCCCCCTTCTTAATTCTTCTTATAATTCAAGTTGTCAAATCGTTCAATCTCCCACTTGAATCCATCAATTTTTGGATTGGCTAACAATGTACCATCTGGTTGAACATTGGTGTTCTTAGATAGATAATACAATCCGCTTGCGCGATATTCCATTTCATCAATTACCACTGTGTATAGCACTTCCATTTTATCTCCAATTTGCAATAAATCCATTCCATTTTTTGAAGGTAGGAAATAGTGATTCGACACAGTACTGTATCCTGCTGGCAAATATTCAAGTTCTATTGTCAACTCTATTTCTTCTTCCGTAAATGGATGTGATAGATTGTAATACTCCGTTCCACCATTTTCTCTAGTAAGAACTGTCGTAATTTTATATGATTCATTAATTCCTTGGAGTGGTGATTCTGGTTTGTTTAATACACCATGTGCCAACATAACCGAGTCAGATACCATTTGATTAAACATTCCATTCTTAATATCTGCACTCACCATGTCTGACAACTCAATTGTATAACGCTTTAACTGCCCTTCTGCAGTACGCTCATCGAAGTTCTCTGAATTATAGGATGCAAACAACAACAGTCCTACAGCCATAGCGAAGAACACTAGCATGAACCCTAAGGCTAGTACAGTTGTATTTCCGTCATTTCGAACTAATAGCTTTTTGATTTTCCCTCTCACAAACCTCATTTATACCCCTCTAACTTTCTCGATTTCCTTATATCTACTTGCACTAATCGGAACTACTTCACTCGTTTTTAGTATCAAATTCTTATTTTCAATACGATCAACAAATAAAGAATTAACGAGATACGAATGGTGACAACGAATAAATCCATGCTCTAAAAATACATTCTCTATATCATTAATCTTCGCGTACATTCCCCATTCCTTATGCACTCCATGTATCATAATTTTTCTACTTTGAGAATTTATATAATAAATCTCATCAAAAGGAATCAAATAAACAACTCCTGCTGCTTCTATTAGATACTTGTCTTTCTTCCTTGCTCTAATGTAGAGTGCAATTCTAGTGAACGCTTTTTCCACTTCTTCAAGATTTTCAAGTATCTCTTCTTCATTTTTCAGAAAATAGGAGAACAGATTATAATCAAGTAGCTCAGCTGCTTCTTCTCCTAATAAATTAGAACAAATCAACTCAGCTGCCACTCCACGTTTTCGCATCTCTATAATCTTAAGATAATCCTTTTCTTTTTCTAGATTAATCCATAGAAATTGAATATCTTTTAAGTTCTTCCCTAATTTACGTTCCATTGTGTCTATGTCTGGAAACGAAAATATATTATAACGTCTTAATGTACTTTTATATATGCCATTTAGCACTTCCGTAAACACACTAACTGTATCTTCCTTCAATCCACAAAAACATACGTGTATCAATTCATCCCCTTCTTTCTAACCAGTTCTATTAATTCAGGATAATAGCTTAATCCAATCGGTACCTCATCTTGATTTGCAAATCGCAAATTCTTCTTCGAAATACTTTCTATCCATTCCACATTTACCAAAAAGGAGCGATGACTCTTTATAAAACCAGCAACCCTTAATGCTTCCTCGTATTTTCTCAGGCTATCTGAACTTGTACAGATTTCTCCACTCACTAAATGTACTCGATTTCCTTTCATATCACTTTCTATATAGATGATATTCGATATAGGGATGTGCTTTTCGCCTTCCTTTGTCTTCAAACGAATTGTACTTCTTTGCTTCTTGCTGCTATGAATTAATACTCTTAAAATCAAATCTCTGAATTGCTCAAATGTGAACTTCTCCGCATTTTTAAATGCAAAGATATTTAAATCAAAGATTTCAGTGACTTTTTCTATTTCCTTACTCAAGAAGATAACGCTTGTGTTAACGCCTTGTCGTCTCATTCGTCTAATTACCTCTATACTACATTCGCCTTGTATTTCAGTATCAAGCAAAGCAATGTCATAGTATCCCATATCTAATTCGAAACTTAGTCTTCGCAAAGAACCAATACTTTCAATATTAACATTTATCCCCGCTACATCGGCAACATACTGCACCGCTTGTGACAAAATACTCTGTATTGTTTTATTGTTATAGCAGATGATAATTTTTAGTTCATTCATCCCATTCCTCACTTTTGTATAAAATAATACACTTTTAATTAATTCATAACCTATAATAACATTAAATGACATTTTTTTCTATATATTTTTATAGTTTATTAATATTTTATAAACAGGATTATCATTATATTAATGAATACTCTCTTTTATTATTAACAATCCATGTGTTCGGGTTATACTTTCTTAAGAAATAGGTTTGTCATTTCTCTTTCTACCTATTATATATACTTTACCAATAGCAATGGGAGTATTTTATAACAGAAAAAAGGCCTTGCGGCCTTCTTTATATATTTTTACATTTATATTCTCTTTTGTCTAATCATTTCATTATGTATATATGCACGTAACTCATCCTTGATTTCCTCAGAAGCATCAATAAATCTACATCCATAATAACAGATACTCATTGCATCAAATGGGTTCAACTTCTCAGATCTTAATATTTCAGCCTTTACAGATATAACCTTGTCATCTTCTAAGAACAAGTCCAAATCTACAACTGACCCTACATATAACGGAAAAGAAGATCTAAATGCTACCCCACCTGCACTAATGTCTTGCATGATTCCTTCTGTAATCAAATAGCCATCTTCTGGTTCAATATCTTCAAATCCTTCTGGCACAACTTGTGGATATGGTACTTTCACATCAACAAAACACGTTGCACTTACTTTCACTTCTTTTCTTCGCTCTACTACAGATATTTGTTCAAGTATAGTACAAGTATAGAATCCATATCTATTTGCTCCAATGCGATTTACTTCTGGATCCGAAAGTTTACATCTACAATTAATAAGTCCTGATGTCATATCATAAAACGAAACATATACTTCATCTACTAGTCGATCTGCGTACTCATCTTCAACTACAATTGTCACATCTTTGTCGCTACTATTGAGCTTTACAATCACCTCGCAGATTGGGTTTTCTTCCATATCTCCTGTTTTATATACACTTGCTTTATTACATTTTGTCAACATCATATAATCACATCCTTAGTTAGTTTACAATAAATAGTCATAGTTATTATATCAGATTATTCTTTTTCTATCTACATTTTCTAAAATATTATTCTTTTTTGTCATTATTTATGTATCTTCCACCCTTTCTAGAATTCTACACGCATGTCAGTTTTAACCTCTTTGCTTTTAGATACAAATACTCCAACATTGCAAAGAATTAATACCATGCAAAAATACACTCCTATTATTGGCATCGGAAAGGCTTTTAACGCAAACAAATACGTAGCATACGAAAATATAATCATAACACTACCACTCATTGTTCCCCACTTAATAACATCAAATATTTTATTATTCTTAATCGGTATTAATAATAATATCCCATTAATCAAACATAATAGATATAATGGCTGAAACATGTAAGCTAAACTTGTTCCAAAGGCAAGCAATGCATTCATTCCTCCTAGCGACATACTTTGGTTAAAGCTATTGGAAAATCGAGAAATATCATCGTTTGAAATAATACCATTCCATAAAAGCATGGATCCACCCATCAACATAAAATATAAAACACACATCACAGTAACCACTCTTATAAAAATTATAATTTTCAATTTACTACGCTCCCTTCCGTTTTACAATAATAGTAATTATCCCACCATAATTCACTTCAAAGATATCATTAATTTAAACATATCACACCTTCACATAAACGTCCATAAACATCCTATAAACTTATAGTTTCTTAAATTAGTAGATAAGTCGCTTACAACATTCAACACAAAATATTCAACACAAAACACAAGTTCCTTCCGAAAATTGCGTATTCAATCGCATGTTTTCTCATGTCTAAAATATCGTGTGGCGAATACAGTGAATGCAACAAATACAGCGAATGTAACGAATACAGTGAATGCAACGAATGCAGTGAATACTTGGCGAATGCGTGGCGAATGTGTGACGAATGCGTATGCCGAGAATCGGAAAAGCGGACAAAATGGAAGAAAACATCATATTTATCCGCTTTAAATAGCTAAAATACGAAGAAA
>CAYIYM010000017.1:0-49500 GCA_964367685.1 uncultured Lachnospiraceae bacterium | reverse complement strand
GAACTTGAGCCTTTGAACTTTTAATATTAAGAAAGTGAAGGGAATATTCAATGAATACATGGAAAAAAACCTTTTACACTATATGGGTAGGGCAAGCGATTTCACAACTAACTAGTTCTATCTTACAATTTGCGGTGGTATGGTATTTGACAGACAAAACAGGGTCGGGAATGATTCTTAACTTAGCCATGTTAGCTGGATTTTTACCTCAAGGACTACTGGGTCCAATGGTTGGAGTATATATTGATCGTTGGAATAGAAAGAATATTATGGTGGTAGCAGATTTATTTATAGCGGCATCTAGTATGCTACTATTTATTGCAGCGCCATCACAAGGAGCAGTTTCGGTTGAATTAATCTTAGGAATTCTATTACTGCGCGCGTTGGGAACAGCTTTTCACCATCCAACCTTGCAAGCGGTAACACCGCAGATTGTGCCAGAAGAAGAATTGACAAAGTGTGCTGGTTATACACAGACGTTGGAGTCATTTTCGATGATTGCAAGCCCAGCAATTGCGGCAATACTTTATAACATGTGGAGTTTGAATGTTATTGTATTAGTGGATGTTGCAGGAGCGGCAATTGCCGCATCATTAATCATAATTGTGAAGATTCCAAAGCATGTAGGAACAGAAAATACACAGAAGATACAAATGATAGCAGAAATAAAAGAAGGGTTTCAAATACTCACAGGCAACAAGGGGATATTTGCTTTAGTATTAGTAGGATGCTTATATGTAGTTTCACTTATGCCGATTAGTGCGCTATTTCCACTTATGACCATGGGACATTTCGGTGGGGGAACAGCAGAAGCAAGTTTTATCGAAATTGTATTCTCGGTATCTTATATGATGGGAGCTGTACTACTAGCAAGATGGGGAGGAACTAGAAATAAAGTCTATACTATTATATTATCCTATTTGATCATGGGAATTGCATTGGTAATCAGTGGATTACTTCCAGAAACAGGCTTCTTAATCTTTATTGGAACAACTGCAATGATGGGGGCATCTGGTCCCTTATATTGGGGAGTGTATATTCCTATTCTACAGCGTAATTTCGAAGAAAAATATTTGGGGCGTGTAATGTCAATGGTATCTAGTATTAAGTATATAGTAGGGCCGATAGCGCTAGTTGTATCTGGATTTATTGCAGATCAATATGGTGAGGAAGCCTGGTTTCTTGTAGGTGGAGTTTTGACATTAATAGGAGCGGTAATTATGATAAGTAGTAAGAAGATTCGGAATTGTGATGGGAAATAAACGAAAAGAACGTAAATAAAAATAAGGTAGTGCTGGAAACAGAAAAAGTCTCTTGCGATTTTGAAGTAAAACGAGTATACTATAAGGATATTTTGAAATCGAACAAAGCAAAGGAGTAGAGTAGAATGGAATTTGTTACAGTAAAAGAATTATACAAAGATAAAGAAAAATATGTAGATCAAAAAGTGAAAATTGGGGGATGGGTTCGAAGCATACGTGATTCTAAGACATTTGGATTTATTGTTATCAATGACGGATCATTTTTTGAACCAATTCAAGTAGTTTATCATGATACAATGGATAATTTTGCATCGATTTCTAAACAAAATGTAGGAGCAGCACTTGTAATTGAAGGAACCTTAGTGGCAACACCAGATGCGAAGCAACCTTTTGAAATTCAAGCAGATTGCATTGAAATCGAAGGAGCGTCAGCACCAGAGTTTCCACTTCAGAAAAAGCGCCATACACTAGAATATTTAAGAACAATCACTCACTTGAGATCAAGAACAAATACATTTCAAGCTGTATTTCGTGTTCGCTCACTAGCGGCGTATGCACTTCACCAGTATTTTCAAGACAGAGGATTTGTATATGTACATACACCAATCATTACAGGTAGTGATTGTGAGGGTGCAGGAGAAATGTTCCGTGTAACAACGATGGATATGGATAATATACCGAAGACAGATAAGAACGCTGTAGATTATGCCCAAGATTTCTTTGGAAAAGAAACAAACCTAACAGTTAGTGGTCAATTGAATGCAGAAACATTTGCACAATCATTTAGAAATGTGTATACATTTGGGCCAACATTCCGAGCGGAAAATTCAAATACAACTCGTCATGCGGCAGAGTTCTGGATGATCGAGCCAGAAATTGCATTTGCAGATTTAGATGACAATATGATGTTGGCAGAGGGAATGTTGAAATATGTAATTAACTACGTATTAGAACATGCACCAGAAGAAATGAATTTCTTTAATTCGTTTGTTGACAAAGGTTTAATTGAACGATTAAAAGGTGTTGCAAATGCTGAGTTTGGACGTATTACATACACAGAAGCAGTAGAATTGTTAGAAAAAAATAATGATAAATTCGACTATAAGGTGTCATGGGGTGCTGATTTACAAACAGAACATGAAAGATTCTTATCGGAAGAAATATTTAAGAAGCCTTTGTTTGTTACTGACTATCCAAAAGATATCAAGGCTTTCTATATGAAGATGAACGACGATAACAAAACAGTAGCTGCGATGGATTGTCTTGTTCCAGGAGTTGGAGAACTTATTGGTGGAAGCCAGAGAGAAGAAGATTACAACAAGTTAACAAAGCGTATGGAAGAAATGGAATTAAATGAAGAAGATTATGGATTTTATCTAGATTTACGCAAGTATGGTTCGACTAAGCATGCTGGATTTGGATTAGGATTCGAAAGATGTATCATGTATTTAACAGGTATGTCAAATATTCGCGATGTTGTTCCATTCCCACGTACAGTAGGGACATGTGAATTATAATCCAAGAATAGAAGTAAGCATAATAAAATCAAGGATAAATAAAAATCAACTAGGTAGGCGATTCAGTGAATTGTATCTTTCTAGTTGATTTTTTTGATTTAATGGAAGAATAGTATATTCTGAATTATAAAGAAGAATTGTGTATTGTTTTCAGCGTATTAACTTTAATTAAGAAAATATTCATGAAATAAACGTGGGAATCTGTTAGAATAAATACATATAAGTATTAGAAAAAATTAAGAATACATATAAGTGTTAGATTAAAATAAGAAAGGTAGGGGTAATTATGAATATTTTAATTGTTGATGACGAAAAGGAAATTGCGGACGTAGTAGAATTATATCTAAAGAGTGATGATTATAAAGTGTTTAAATTTTATACAGGACAAGATGCATTGGATTGCATAGAAACAGAGAAAATCGATTTGGCTGTCTTGGATGTTATGCTCCCAGACGTAGATGGATTTACAATTTTAAAGAAGATAAGAGAGAAGCATACATATCCAGTACTTATGCTAACAGCGAAGGTTGATTATATGGATCGTATCAATGGACTTACAATCGGCGCAGATGACTATATTGCAAAGCCTTTTAATCCACTGGAATTAGTTGCAAGGGTTAAGGCGCAACTGCGTAGATCGACACAGTACAATGACGGAACAAAAGAAGGGGTAGATATTATTGATTTTGGTGGATTGGTATTAGATCGATCTTCTCATGAATGTACATTTAATGAAAAATCACTTACATTAACTCCTATTGAATTTGATATTTTATGGCTCTTATGTGAGAATCGTGGGAAGGTAATTAGCTCTGAGGTATTATTCGAGAGTGTATGGGGTGAAAAATACTATAAAAACAGCAATAACACAGTGATGGTTCATATTCGTCATTTGCGTGAAAAAATGAGTGGCCCTTCTGGAAAATGTGAGTTTATAAAAACTGTTTGGGGAGTAGGTTATAAGATTGAAGAATAATTATTTCAAGTTGAAAATAAGCATACTCTTGCAGACTATGCTTGTTACGGCAATCACAGGAGTGATTGGTGGATTCATTTTGAATGTGTTTATTGATGGAATGTACAATGACAGCTTTAGTGAGGGATTTGTAGAATTTGTTACAGCGTTTAATATTGACGAACAATTAGCAAAAGAGCTTTATTGGATATTATTAGGCGACAACAAGGTGTTCTTCGTTATAGTTGGATATTTGTGTCTATTTGCTGCCTTTTTTTATGTAGCCCTGGGCAAAATGACAAGATATTTAAAGCAGGTGGAAGAGGGAATTGAGAATATTATGTCAGATTCCATGGAACCAGTGCAATTAATTACAGAGCTTTCACCAATTGAAGATCGATTAAATGAAATTAAGCTATCGATAAAAAGACAAGAGATGGAAACATTAGAGAGTGAACGAAAAAAGAACGAACTAGTGGTTTTTCTTGCTCATGACCTTAAGACACCGCTTACATCTATAGTAGCATATTTGAGTATTTTAGAAACACGGCCGAATATGCCTATGGAAGAGCGCGAAAAATATACAAAGATATCATTAGACAAGGCAATACGTCTGGGAGATTTAATAAATGAATTCTTCGAGATAACGAAATTTAACTTACAGGATATTACATTGGAGAAAAACCCGCTAGATTTATCTATGATGTTAGAGCAAATAACGGATGAATTGTATGGGGTATTACGTGAGAAAAATCTAAAAAGTGAAATGAAAATTGCAGAGAATTTAATCGTAAATGGAGATGCAGATAAGCTGGCACGGGTATTTGATAATATCTTGAGAAATGCAGTTGCATACTGCTTTAAAGATACGATTATTCATGTGGAGGCAATCGATTTTGGAACTCAAATAAAAATTGCATTCAAAAATAAAGGGAATAGGATTCCTGAAGAGCAGTTGCTAACGATCTTCGAGAAATTCCACCGTTTAGATGAAGCTAGATCCAGTATCACAGGTGGTGCGGGGTTAGGTTTAGCAATTTCCAAAGAAATTATAGAATTACATGATGGAATTATTTATGCTGAAAGTGATGATGGGGAAACTAGTTTTATTGTGATTTTACCTAAATATCAAGAATTATAGCATAGGGAAGTAAATCATTCAGTATTGAAATCAACAGAGAAAGAATAGGGTAGATAAAGGGTGAAGTTTTTTCATATATCAGATACGCACTTAGGTGCTAATCCAGAAGCGGGAAGTGCATACTCCAAGCAAAGAAAAAAAGAATTAGGAGAAGCTTTCTATAGGAGGGTTATGAGTTGCGAGGAAGAAAAAGTAGATTTGTTACTTATTTCGGGAGATATGTTCCATCGCCAACCATTATTAAGTGAATTAAAAGAAATAGATTATTTCTTCTCGAAATTAACAAGGACGAAAGTAGTGTTTATAGCAGGGAATCATGATTACCTGCAGAAAAACTCTTACTATCGTTCTTTTGTGTGGAGTGATAATGTATATCCATTATTGTCAGAAGAAATGGATTGTATAGAAATAGATGAAATAGAGACGGCAATATATGGTTGCAGTTATCATCAGCGAGAGGTGTTCCAGAATAAGTTAGAGATCCCAGTGGAATTAGCGGACCAAAAGTATCATATCTTAATTGGTCATGGAGGAGATGTAAGCCATATGCCATTTCAGCGTCATACGATGAAACGCCTGCCTTATGACTATATTGCATTAGGTCATATTCATCAGCCACAAATATTAATAGAGAATAAAATGGCCTACGCTGGATCCCTTGAACCTGTCAATGTTGTTGATTACGGGGAGCATGGATATATAAGTGGCTCAATGAATCGAGTTATTGAAACGACAGAATATACGAAAGTGGAGATTGAATTTGTGCCTTGCGCCGAGCGAATGTATCGGAAGGAACGAGTAGAAATTGTGCCAGGGATGACGCAGTTTCATTTGAAAGAACAAATACTAAAGTTAAGAGAATCTATCGGGATGCAACATATGTACGACATAGAACTGTATGGAAGAAAAGATCCAGAAGTTATATTTCGTTTAGATGATTTAGATGATTTTGGGAATGTATTAGTCGTAACAGACCACTCCAAAGTGAATTACAGTTTGGAAGAATTGCAATCGAGAAATTCGAATAATTTGCTAGGTGCGTATATTCGAAGCTTCGGTATAGTAAAAGAGGGGAGCGTAGCTTCCATGGCCTTATATGAAGGGATCCAATCGATTGAAGAGACAAAGAAAAGCTAGAAGGGAATGATAGTGAATGGAAATTAGAGAAATGATATTGAAAAATTTTGGAAAATTCTCAAATAAATCAATTCAAATATCTTCTGGAATCCAAGTTATTTATGCGGAAAATGAAGGCGGAAAATCAACAATTCACACATTTATTCGGAGCATGCTGTTTGGGCTTGATCGAGGAAGAGGCCGCGCAGCTAAACGAGATACATTTAAAATTTATGAACCCTGGGAGAATAGCAATTATTACTCGGGGGCTATGCGATTTATCTGTGGTAAAAAGACATTTTATTTGAGCAGAAATTTTGATAAAGTATCGAAACAGGTTAGCTTGATTTGTGAAGAAGATGGGGAAGTATTAAGTGTAGAAGATGGGGACTTGGAGATGCTTCTAGGAAGGATTAGCCTCTCTAATTACGAAAATACCATATCTGTAGCACAACATAAAATAGAAACAGGTGAGGAATTAGTTGTCGAGGTACGCAATTTTGCTGCCAATTTCCATAGTCAAGGCGATGACGATATTCAGTTGCAGAATGTTACTGCCCATTTAAAAGCCAAGCGAAAAGAAGTGAGAGGCGAATTGGATCGAGCTCAAAATAGAGTAGAAACTAATCGTGAGCGTATTATACTAGAACGTGATTACATACAACGTGAAATAGATAGATTGGAAGCCCAGTTAAAAGAGAATAAACAATTAGAATTATTGAGTGAAGCAAGAGAAGTAAAGGAAGAAAAGAAAAGAGAGAAGGTAAAAATCGATTTGATGACTTATATTACCTTTGCTATTTTACTTTTTTTGCCATTGATCATTGTAGCCGCACCGCTAAATTATATGATAGTACTTGTGATTGCCTTGGCAGAAGGGCTTTACATATGGAATAGATTAAAATATCGAATGCCGAGTGAATCCATAGAAGAAGAAACAGAAATTGATATTCAGAAGGTGATGTGGGAGCAAGAGCGCTTGACCAATGAGATACAAGAAAAATACATTGTAGTAGAAAACCTTGAGGAAGAGTTGCAAGAATTGCAGATTAATCCAGATGTATACAAAAACTTAACTGATAAAATGGCTGCGATGGACTTGGCGATGGATAGGATTGGACAAGTTGCAAAAGAAATCCAGAAGAATTTTGGCCACGAATTAAATGTTCATGCATCGGCTATATTGGAGAGCATTACGCGAGGCAAGTATCAGAAGTTGTTTGTGGACGAACAATTAAATGTTGTGATTTATGCAGAGGGGAGAAGTATTGGTATTGAACAAGTAAGCCGTGGAACAATCGAGCAAGTATATTTTGCAATACGGATGGCAGTATCAGAAATATTACATACAGAAAATCTGCCAATTATCTTAGATGACACCCTTGTATATTATGATGACATGCGTGCGAGTGCGATTCTTGAATGGTTACATAAGACCAGAAGACAAGTTATCCTATTTACTTGTCATAAGCGAGAAATGAAATTATTAGAGCAGTTAAAAATACCTTATGGATTGACAATGTTATCCGATGAATAATGAAACAGATGTAATCTACTGTTAAGTAGTTGCATCTGATTTTTTCGTTTTTACTCAAAAATGTTCGAAAATGAGGATGAAAACTGGAAAATCAATTGTTCTAATTGATGGATTAATTAGAAAAAAACAAGAAAATAATAAGGTGAATGTAAGTGAAAATAAAAAATAAATTATGCAAAATAGATAAAAAAACAATGGATATTTTGTGTATATTAATAGAAAAAGAGTTTTTAATAGTTTCTGAAAGAAAACAAATACGGAGATTGTTGACGAAAAAGGTATAGAAAATATATAATCCATTTACTAGATTAATAACAAGAAAGAAATAGAAGGAGGAAATAATATGACAAAAAAATACACTGGATATTTGCTGATAGCACCTGCATATATTTTGTTTATCGTATTTTTCATTATTCCATTGTTGTATTCATTTACACTAACATTTGTAGAGTGGAACGGATTCTCGCCAGAAAAAACTTTCGTAGGATTAAACAACTACGTTGAATTATTCAAATCGCCGGAATTTATACAAGCTCTGAAAAATACAGTTGTGTATTCTGTAACTACAACAGTATTATCCACAGCAATTTCATTAGTAATTAGTGCGGTTATTTACAAAGGTGTAAAAGGATACGCATTTATTAAGGGAGCATACTTCCTACCACACATTGTATCAATGGTAGCTATCGGTATTGTATGGTCGTGGATTTTCCAACCAGGCGAGGGAGGATTATTTAACTCTATCCTTGGGACGATAGGAATTGAACCACAGGCATGGTTGCAGTCACCGGAAACAGCAATGTTTTCATTAATTATTATTGCAGTATGGAAATCTCTGGGGTACAACATGATTATTATCATAGCAGGTATACTTGCTATTTCGCCAACACTATATGAGGCGTCTGGAATTGATGGAGCAAATAGCTTGCAACAATTCTTTAAGATCACATTACCACTATTGAAGCCAACCATGTTCTTCGTAATTGTATCATCTACTACAGCATCATTATTCCAAGTATTCGATATCATTAACGTAACAACACAAGGTGGACCAGTAGGAAGCACACAAATGTTAGTAACTTATTTATACCAAGCAGGATTTGGAGAATATAAAATAGGTTATGCATCAGCCATTGCTTTTGTATTATTCGCAATTGCAATTACTGTAACGGCTGTACAAAAAATGATTATGGATAAAGAATAGGAGTACAATATGAAAAAATTAGGGATTGTAGTAAAAAATCTTGTGGTCTATGCCATCGCTTTTGTAATGATACTTCCATTTCTTTGGATGGTATCAAGCTCCTTAAAGGCACCGGCTGAAATATTAGAAGTGCCAATTAAATGGATACCAAGCACATTACATTTTGAAAACTATGTAAATGCGGTAAATGGATTCCCTTTCGTAGATTTTTTAGTAAATAGTGTTCTTGTAACATTAGGTATTATGATTGGTCAAATAGTTACCTCTGTACTTGCGGCTTATGCATTTGCAAGAGTGGAATTCAAAGGGAAAAACTTCTTGTTTGTATTATTATTATCTGGACTTATGCTTCCAGCACAGACAATTATGATTCCAATGACTAGAATCTTAAGCGAGTTAAGTTTACTAAATACATTATGGGGATTAATTATCCCATTTAGCTGGAGTGCTTTAATCATCTTCCTTCTAAGACAATTCTTTTTAAAGATACCAAAAGAGATTGAAGAAGCAGCGCAAATCGATGGATGTAATTTATTCCAAATTATTACAAAAATTATTTTCCCGATGTCGAAACCAGTTTTATCAACAGCAATCATTTTAATCTTTATTTATGGATGGAATCAATATTTCTGGCCATTGTTGATTACAAATGATGAAAGATTTTACACATTACAATTAGGACTATCGTACTTTAAAGAACAAAGTGCAATTGAAACAGATTGGGGAGCACTAATGGCAGCGACCATTTTAGTTATGCTTCCAGTTGTAACTGTCTTTGTATTCTTCCAGAGAAAAGTAATTGAAAGTATCGCTTTTTCTGGCGGCAAAGAATAAATCATATACATATGAAAAAGGAGAAAGAAAATGAAAAGAATGTTAGCAGCAATGTTACTTGGCGTAATGGTTTTAACAGCATGTGGCGGAAGTAGCGAAGAAGCAAATGTAGCAGAAACAGAAACAGAAACAGAAAGCGGAGATGTAGAAATTACATTATGGCATGGATTCCCAACTGAGAAGGCTGATTATTTACAAAAGATGGCTGATGAGTATAGCGCACAAACAGAAGGTGTTACAATTACTACTGAGTTTGTGGCAGCAAGTGAAGACTTACTTCCAAAAGTTCAAACAGCAGTTATGAACGATACACAACCAGATATCTTATGGGGAGCGCCAACAATGACAGGTGTACTTCAAAGTACTGGAAAGTTAGTAGACTTAACAGATAAAGTATCAGAAGAGTGGAGAAGTGATATTCCAGAAGGTTTATGGGATGCTGGTGTATTTGATGGAAAGACTTACTCTGTGCCAGTAGAAGCTGGAACTTTAGTATTAATTTACAACAAAGACATGTTTGCAGAAGCAGGTATTGAAAATGCACCAACAACATGGGAAGAATTATATGATACAGCAAAAGCTTTGACAACAGAAGATAGAAAAGGTATCTGGATGCCAATCGATCCTAACAATGAGAGAACAACTTGGACATGGTTATGCTTCTTAGAGCAAAATGGACAAACTCTATTAAACGAAGATTTTACAGCACTTGGATTTGATAAAGAAGGCGTAGAAGAAACATTATCATACTACACAAGCTTCGTTAAAGATGGAATTGCTCCAATGACAGTTGGACAAGATGCATTCGCAGAAGAGCAAGTAGCAATGATTATTGGAACTCAAGGTGCAGCAAGCTCATACATCGATAAATTCGGAATGAACATTGGAGTTGAAATGTTAGCTGGAAACGAAGAGTTAAGCACAGGTCTTGGAACAAACCACTATTACTTATTTGATAATGGTGATAAGAAAACAGAAGAAGCTTTAAAATTCATGGAATACATGACAACAGGTGAGAAGAACGCAGAGTGGGTTATTAATGCGGGATACCTTCCAGTTTCTAATACAGCAAAAGAAAGTGAAGCATTCACAACTTATGTAGCTGATAAGCCACACTTTGAGAAGGCAGCAGATGTATTACAATATGGATTCTCTAGACCATCAATCGAAGAATATACATCAATTTCAAATACAATCTCAAGCTCAATTGAAGCAATTGCATTTGATACAATGACAGTAGAACAAGCAGCAGATGCAATTATTACAGAAGCAGAAACAGCATTAAAATAAGAGTGTTGCAAATCCTTAATTAAGAAGTAAAGTAGTAAAAGAAAACTAAGAAATAATGGTTACAAAGGAAAGGTTGATAATATGAATAAATTGAAAAGTCCAGATTTAATGAAAAAGCAGAATATCAAAAATATCTTGCGTGTTATTAATGAAGAACAAGGTATTCATAGAAAGTTGATTGCGAAGAAAACGAATTTGGCAACTCAGACAGTTACCAATTTAGTTGGAGAGCTATGCGACAATAACGTTTTGAATGAGTATGTTCAAAACAGTAGCTTAAAAGGCAGAAATCCAATTTCATTGCTTATTAACTATCAATCGTTCCATATTATTACTGTAGTAGTTACAGTTGAAACAATTAGTCTGTTCTTAAATGGACTAGATGGAAGTATTCTATACGAAACACAAGTAGAAATGAATAAATCACGTAATGCCCTTTTTGTAATAAAAAGGGCATTACAAAAAATTACGACTGAATACAAGATGAAGAAATATGCAATAGTCATTAGTGTTGAAGGGGTCGTAAATGAAGGAACAGGTATCGTAATTGATTCGAGAGATCTAGGGTGGAAGAATCTGGATCTAAAACATGAGTTAGAGGAATTTAATATTCCAGTATATGTGTGTAATGACGTTGGAATTATTACACATTATGAAAAAAGCAATAATAAAGACGAAATGAATGCAATGATTGTAAAGCTAGAAAATGGTGTAGGATCTGCATTTATACTAGAACAAAAAATATTAAAAAGCAAAAACAGTGTTGCTGGGGAACTGGGGCACTATATTATAAATAACAAAGAGGAAAAAGTTCTATGTCCTTGTGGGAAGCATAATTGCTTAACCCAATTTATTTCAAGGGAGGCAATTGTGAAACGATATGGGAAGCCATATGAAGAGTTGAGACGGGACATTGAAAATCAAGACAAGGATGCAATCCGATTTGTAGAAGAAATTAGTATTATGTTAGGGGAAGTGTTAGCAAATATTATTACACTTTTGGATTTGGAAAGAGTGGTGTTGACAGGTGGAATTATTGAAGATTTTGAGAAAATCATGTATCCACAACTCAATACAACCATTCGAGAGAATATTAGCTACTGGGTGTCCTTCAAGACATTAGAAATTCATAAAAAAATCAAGCCGACAATTATTAGTTCTAAGTTTATTTTGAATTGCTATTTTGATTCAACTGAGACAGAAATGATATTGTGGGATGATAAGTTAATTACAAGAGGAGAATAAGGATGTGTTTATTTCTAGATATAACAAATGAGGGGTATACTCATGCGGGATATTTGAGAAAATATTTTAAGGGTCATAACTTGTTTAAGCAATTTGCTTGGAATGAAATCACAATTGATACTACAAGTGCGACACGATTGATTCAAGATAAGTGGGCAGAAGTTCTTTATCAAAATCAGCGCATAGAGCGAGAATTATATGACACATATATTCAAAAAATAGATAATCATATTCAAGAATTTGAAGAGTATGATGGGAAATCAAATCAAGATATATATGATGATATTGCAACAATAAGAGCGTCCATACTAGGAGAGTTATTGTTGGAAGATGTACAACATTTATTAGTACCAATTAGTGGTGATGGTGAGCTATTTATTAATCAATATTCCAAAGAAAAAGAGTTGGCCGAGACAAGAGATGGGATAATCTTTTATCTAAGTGACTATCGATTTATAAATATGTTCATGAAAGATATAGAAAAATATAAAAATCATACTATCTATATAGTAGGAAAGAAAAAAAATTATTATAATAAAGAAGTGTTAAAGCGGATAGAAGGATACAACATAGAGTTTTTATGGGAAGAGACAGATAGTTATTGCATTGATTTTTCAAAAATCAGATACAATAGCCAAGTACAAGAGCTCGTAAACCTTGAGAAGATATTTCTGATCGGATATGGTGAAGAGGCCATGTATGCATGTAAGGACTTAAGTATATGTAGTATCGTTAACACGACAAGTGAAACAATTACTTCCAAAGCGATGACCAACAACTTTATAGATAATCGTATTTCTAAAATCTATGTGAAAAAGAATTGCAATATTTATCCATATGTGACAATCAAAGAAAAAACAATTCTTTCTTATTATCATTTGGCAAAGTTAGCCGAGCAATTCGGATATGAGATATACGATGAAAGTGTATCAAATCTCTATACAAAATACCCAGAATGGTTTGTTAATATTTATGATACTAGCGGACAGCATAGTTCGATTTCATTAGAAGAGCAATCTGGAATCACATATAAAACAGGATATTTTGATTGTGATACCTGGGAAGAAAAAGAGTTGAATTGGTCAGAAAAAGAAAATCAAAATGCAATTCTCGTAAACGCGGCAATTCTGCATAATGTGAAGAGTTCAGAAGTTATTAATCTGAGCCAGGGGGAGGGAGTGCGAAAGTATTTCCAACACTCACAAGAAGATTCTGTTAGTGTTATTTCAAATTTTTTGTATTTTAGTACACGAAAGACAATTGAATTACATAATAAGTTACGAGTAGGTTCACCCTTAGAGCAAGTGAAGGTAGTTGAAGAGCATATTGATTATTCAAGAAGAAATGTGGAAGGACAAAGAATAGAAACATTTCCTCTCTACAAGAAATCGTGTATAGGCATGAAGGAAGATGGACAATTTGGTATCTTTAGATTCTTGTTAAATGATGGTGTTATTACATGCAATGGCATTGAGTTGCCATGGACAAAAAATCAAATCAATGTTTCTCAAGTAGAAGCAGACGAAGAACAAGATGTCCTTGTGTATACACCTTATAGCTCGAAAGAAGATATTTCAGAGGATATCATCCCAAATGGTTGTTCAAAGTATACGAAATTAGTAGGAGACGGCCGTCTTAATATTGGAATTATTGGAGCAAATATCTACTGCATAAAAAAAGGTGTATTGATGCTACCATCCAATGGCGTAATTGTTTCGATTTCGGGAAATTTAAGGAAGCAAATAGAGAATACTTTGACATTATCTAAGGTGGATGCAAAGTATTACGAAGTAAGTGATGTTAGCTATGCTTGTAAGCTTAATCCACCAGAAGGGATAAGTAGTCAAGAATGGGAATCCTACCAATGGATTTACGGTGGTGCAATGACATTAATTGCAGAAGGAAGGCCGCTTTTTGATCAAAACACAATCAAAGAGCATATGATAGAAGAAGGATGGGAGACTCCGTTATCAATTCAAACACAAGAGTCGGACGTACAAAATCTATCAGTGCATCCAAGAACTGCCTTTGGAATGAACAAAAAGGGTGAATTATTTGTCCTAGTTTATTCGGGAAGGACAGCTATTTCACGAGGTGCAGATTATTTAGAAATGATTCATATCGGAAATAAGATGATAGAAGATATTGAGTGCATGGTGAATGGTGACGGAGGTGCATCTGCTGTACTAGCCCTTGTAAAAGGGAAAGAAGTGATGGAATTAAGTTATCCAGCAGCATCAGATCAGACATGTGCGGGAGCAATTAGAGATATAAAAACAATTTTTCAAATGAAATTATAGGAGTGAAGAGATGGTAAAATTCGGAACAGGCGGTTGGAGAGCAATAATTGGAGATGAATTCACAAAAGCAAATATTCAATTAGTAGCAAAAGCAATGTCTAAGAAAATAATAGCAGAAGGTAAAAAAGAGCAAGGAATTGTAATTGGATACGATAGAAGATTCTTATCAAGAGAAGCATTGCTATGGGTGTGTGAAGTGCTAAATGCAGATGGAATTAAATGTTACTTCGTAAGTAGATCGGTTCCGACACCACTTGTTATGTACTATGCAATGGAACATGATTTTGCTTATGCTATGATGATTACAGCAAGTCATAATCCTGCTCTATATAATGGAATCAAAGTGTTCACACAAGGTGGACGAGATGCAAGTGAAGAGGTAACAGAAGATATCGAAAGATATATGGAAACAATCACAGAAGAAGAAATAAAATGTATGGAATTCAAAGAGGCTAAAGAAAAAGGTCTAATTCAAGAATTCTATCCAATCAATGATTATATTGATAATATTATCAAGAATATTGATATTCAGACAATTCAAAAGGCAGGAATTAAGATTGCATTAGATCCAATGTATGGAGTAAGCCAGACTGCTATTAGCATGATCTTACTTACAGCAAGATGTGACTTAGATGTAATCAATTCAGAACATGATACTTTGTTTGGTGGGAAGATGCCTTCACCTTCTAAAGAGGTGTTACGTCCGTTAGCATATCATGTAGTTGATCGCAAATTTGATCTAGGAATTGCTACAGATGGAGATGCAGACCGATTAGGTGTTATTGATGAAAAAGGTAACTTTTTACATCCAAATGAAATTCTGGTATTATTATATTATTACCTAGTAAAATATAAAAACTGGAAAGGCGATGTAGTACGTAATATTGCGACTACACATATGTTAGATCAAGTAGCGAATACATTCGGTGCAACTTGCCATGAAGTGCCTGTTGGATTTAAAAATATTTCATCTAAAATGCAAGAAACAGATGCAATTCTAGGTGGAGAGTCATCAGGTGGTCTTACAGTAAAAGGACACATCAATGGAAAAGATGGTGTTTATGCAGCAGCATTATTAATTGAGATGATTGCATGCATTGGTAAGCCCTTATCTGAAATTGTAAAAGATATTGAAGCAGAATGTGGAAAGCTATATATGGAAGAAAGTGATCACGCATTTAGCCAAGAAAGAAAAGAAGAGATGCAGGATGTGCTCTTTGTGAAGAAACAGATTCCAGACTTTGGTGAGTATGAAATTGAGAAAGTATCATACATGGATGGCTGTAAAGTGTACTTTAAAAATGGGGGATGGGTTATTGCGAGATTCTCTGGAACTGAACCATTACTAAGAATATTCTGTGAAATGGAAACAAAAAAAGAAGCAATTGAAATTATTAGCAAGTTCGAAGAAATGTTAGAACTATCATAAGGAGTGGTTTTATTGGATTATCAATACTATTTTATGGAATTTAACGTGTACTCTGTAACGATTCGTTTATTAGCAGCAGCTGTACTTGGTGGAATCATTGGAATGGATAGAGAGCGTAGCACTAGATCGGCAGGATTTAGAACACATTCTCTAGTGTGTTTAGGGGCAGCGCTGGTTATGGTTATGAGCCATCATATTAATGAGTTTTACGGGGTTGAAGCAGATGTAAGTAGGATGGGGGCACAGGTAATTAGTGGAATTGGATTTCTAGGTGCCGGAGCCATCATATCATCAGGAAATAGTAAAATACGTGGTCTCACTACTGCTGCAGCATTATGGACTTGTGCGTGTGTAGGTCTAGCCATCGGAATTGGCTTCTACTTTGGAGCAATCATCACATGTGCAATTACGCTTTTGTTTCTGCGAACACTTAGATTTGTAGATAGAATTTATAGAAAAAATAACCACTTTGTAGATCTGTACTTTGAAGGTACAAGTTCAGAACTAATATTGCAAGTAACTGAGAAGATGAGAGAAAACAATATAGAAATTATTCGATTAGAGTCAACACAAGCAAAAGTGACTACAAATGTACTTGGTGGAATTATGACGGTAAAGCTGAATAAAATACAAGATTCTGATACCTTGGTGAAAGAACTGATGTCAGTAAAGCATATGGACTTTGTGCACAAAGTATATGTGTAATAAAGGAAAGAAATAGTAAAGTGAAAATAAGAAAACAGCATGGTAGAAAGAGGGATTATATGATGAAGTTTTATAAAGAAGATAATTATACAAAGGCAAGTAGAAAAGCAGCAAATATTATCTCGGCACAGATCGTGATGAAGCCGAACAGTGTTTTGGGATTGGCAACAGGATCATCTCCAATTGGAACATATGAGTTTCTAGTAGATTGGTACAAAAAAGGAGATTTGGATTTCTCTGAGATAAGCACAGTGAACTTAGACGAATATCAAGGATTAGATGGAGAGAATGACCAAAGCTATCGCTATTTTATGAATCAACATTTATTTAACCATGTGAATATCAACAAAGATAATACGTATGTGCCAAATGGAAATGGAGACGAGGCGCAAGAGTGTGCACGATATGATGCGACTATTGAATCACTAGGAGGAGTAGACTTACAATTATTAGGAATGGGACACAATGGACACATTGGATTCAATGAACCGGGTGATGTATTTGCAAAAGGAACACATTGTGTTGCACTAGCACAAACTACAATTGAAGCAAATGCAAGATTATTCTCGGATATTTCAGAAGTACCAACACATGCATTTACAATGGGAATTAAGACAATCATGAGTGCAAAAAAAATCTTGGTTATTATTTCGGGAAAAGAAAAAGCGGAGATGGTGAAACAAGCATTCTTAGGACCGATTACACCGATGGTACCGGCTTCTATCCTACAATTACACAATGATGTTACAATTATCGGAGATGCGGATGCACTATCAGAATTGGATATCTAAAATGCGGAGGTTTCATGAATGGTAAATGGAAATAATTTAGTAATTCAGAATGTAAAGATATTTCAAGATAATGGAAGTTTTGTCGATGGAAAAATTCAAATTGAAAATGGAATGTTTACCAAGATAGGAACTCAAAATGATGACGATGTAAATAGAAATATAGAACATATTGATGGAACTGGATATTACGCAATACCAGGATTAATAGATATACATTTACATGGGGCCTTAGGCAAGGACTTCTGTGATGGCGAAGCAGATGGGTTTGATGTAATTAGACGATACGAAGCATCCGTAGGTGTGACAACAGTTGTGGGAGCGACAATGACATTAGGTGTGGAAGAGTTGGAAGATATTCTTCGTGTCGGTGCAAATTGTAAGTGGTTAGCAGATGGAGCAGATTTTGCAGGATTTAATATGGAAGGACCATTTATTAGTGAGGCGAAAAAAGGCGCACAAAATGCAGATTATATAAAAGATGTTAATGTAGATATCTTCCGTCGTTTTCAGAAAGCGGCAGATGGTAAAGTAGTGTATTTTGGAATCGCACCTGAAAAAGAGGGAGCCCATTCGTTTATATCAGAAGTGAAAGAAGAAACCAATTTGGCATTAGCACATACAAATGCGAATTATGATGATGCCAGTCAGGCTTTTAGATGTGGAGCCAATCATGTGGTGCATTTATATAACGCTATGCCCCCTTATAATCACCGAGAGCCGGGAGTGGTAGGAGCTACACTAGAGCATGAGGCTGCTACAGCTGAGTTGATTTGTGATGGAATACATATTCATCCAGGGATGGTACGTAATACTGTGAAAATACTTGGAACAGATCGTTTGATTTTCATTAGTGATAGTATGAGAGCCACAGGTCTAGAAGACGGGATTTATGATCTAGGTGGACAACCAGTAGAAGTGAAGACGAAAGAGAAGAAGGCGGTACTTGCTGGAACAGATGTGTTAGCAGGTTCTATTTCGAATCTATATGATTGTTTACGCACAGCAGTTAAGGAAATGGGAATTCCACTTGGAATAGCTGTAAAATGCGCTACTGTAAATCCGGCAAAGAGTGCTCATCTATTCGGGAATTATGGATCTATTACCGAAGGGAAAAAAGGAAATGTATTGTTAATTGATAAGGATATGAATTTGATTTCAGTTATCAAAGATGGAAAGAGATTAGAAGTAAAAGCGTAACATATATAATAAGAAGGAGTAACGCAAATAGAAATCATATTTGTGCTACTCCTTCTTAATAGTTATTGTTTTGGCGGTTTGACTAATATAGTGAGAGCCATCCCAATTCCACAAGCGAATCCGGCGAATAAGAAGGATGGGGTGATTCCAAGTTTAATAATCAACGGACATACAAGGGAGATAATGCCATATCCAATCATTACAGTCCCATAGTTCATCCCCGCATAAGTTGTACCGAAGTAAGAAGCAACTACAATAGGGAAGATACCAAATAGTCCGCCATAGCAGAAATTGACCATAGCAATACAAATGATAAATAATGGTCCGCCTGCGATAACAAGAGTGAGAACCGCGGCCATTGTAAGAATAAACAAGGTGTAGAGAACAGGTTTGATCCCAACGCGATCTGAAACCCATGGAGCGCTCAAACGGCCAAGTACGTTGCAGATGGATGCGATCATAACACCGAATAAGGCTAATTCTTCGCTCAATCCACGATCTACCCCTAAGGATTTCATCATAGGTCCAATAAGGAAGTAAGATGTAGCAGCAAAAAGCATGATTGCAGAAATGTAATAATATTGCTTTGTGCGAAGCATTTCACCGGTTCGATATTGTTTCTTGGAAGTGCTTACAGAATTAGTTGATTGAACATAATCTGCCATATAGCCCTCAGGTGGTGGTGTAATTAGCCAACCAAGTGCAATGCAAACAATGGTATAGGCGATAGAGATGTAAAGGAAGGCTTTCGAGAATCCATAGGAATGAATCCAACTATTTAATAGGGGGGAAATAACAAGGCCTGGAATTCCTACTGCACTTACCACCACTCCAGTCACCATGCCTCTCTTATCTGGAAACCATTTCTGGATACCCATTACAAGGGTGTTATATGCAATTCCAGCCCCAAGCCCACCTAAGATTCCAAATGTTACTGGTAATAATTGGGGAAGTGTAACGGGAACAAATGCAGTTCCAAGTAGTCCTGCACACATAAGATAAGAACCAAGGATAATAGAAGGCCGTATCCCAATTTTCTGCTGTAACTTTCCACCGGTAATGTTGCCGATTACAAAAAGGGACATAAAGACATTGAATGGAAGGTTAGCGCTACTGACATCAAGTTGAAAGGTTGTTAGGGCAGCGGGTTGAAAAACAGACCAAATATATGCCGAGCCAAATGTAAAATTCAAAATAGCAGCAATGAGCAGTAGTCCGTATCGTTTATTTGTGGGCTTCATAATATATCCTCCAGAAAATAATTTTACTCTATAAACAAATATAAGTGAAAGTTTATCACTTTAAAGCGAAAAAGTCAACGATAATATATTTACGAAAAATGAAGCTTGATATATTATGATGGTGTGGGGAAAGTATTAAGAAAAAGCGGAAGAAAAAATTAAGAAAATGTTAACTGCAAAAATGTTAACTAGTAAAATAAATAGAAAAATGATATAATGCCCATGAAAACAAGAACTAAGAGGTAAAAAATGGAATTATTGAAACTAAAACCAAGTAATAAAGAATATATATGGGGTGGTAAGAAGCTCGTTACAAATTTTAATAAGGAATACTCAGGAGATATACTTGCAGAGACATGGGAACTGTCCTGTCATCCAGATGGAACAAGTACGATAGCGAGTGGCGATTATGAAGGAATGGCTCTAGATAAATATATTGAAGAGAAGGGGATGGAGATATTAGGCGAAAATTGCAAGCAATTTACAGAGTTTCCGATTTTAATAAAGTTCATTGATGCTAACGATGACTTATCCATTCAAGTCCATCCAGACAATGAGTATGCACAGAAAGAAGAAGGTCAACTTGGAAAGACAGAAATGTGGTATGTGGTAGATTGCAATGAAGGCTCCTTCCTCTATCATGGATTTGCAAAAGAAATTACGAAAGATGAATTCAAAGAAAGAATTGAAAATAATACATTGCCAGAAGTACTGAATAAAGTAGAAGTGAAAAAAGGCGATGTCTTTTTTATTGAGGCAGGTACAGTTCATGCAATTGGTAAAGGCATTGTAATTGCTGAGATTCAACAAAATTCAAATGTTACTTATCGAATATTTGATTACGGGCGAACAGATAAAGCGGGGAACCCACGTGATTTGCATATAGAGAAGGCATTAGAAGCTACAAATCGTAAGATTACAATAAAGGAAGAAGCCTTAGATGAACACTTAGTTGTGTGTGATTATTTTGTGGTTGATAAGATTGCATTGGTAGATGAGAAAAGAGAATATATTGGATCCCAAGATACATTTACAAGCATATTGGTGTTAGATGGATCCGGATTTGTAATGGTAGGAAACAGTAGAGTTACTGTTAGCAAAGGTGATAGTATACTAATTACCGCAGGCGAGGGCATATTTACGATTGAAGGTTCAATGGAAGCACTTATGACTACAATTCCAAAGTATAAATAAGCTTATGAAAAGCATATGAAGTTAACAATCATGAAAAGTAGAGAACTTGCGTAAAACTATGTTTTCATATATAATAATAAAATTGTAGAAAAAATATAAAAGTTGTACAAAAAAGTACATTTTGAAAAGGACACTAATATGAGTAATCAAAATCAGAAGCAACGTGAATATAATGATGCGAGACGAAATGATGCAAAAAGACAAAGAAGAATAGCGCAGGCTCGCAAGCGTAGAAAGAAGCAATTGCATGTAATGAGTAAGATCATAGGGTTGATGTTGTCAATTATTCAATTATTAGCAAGTGGTGTGCTTGTGGGAGCAGTCATTAAATTAAATATGTTACCAACAAAATTCTTACTTATTGCTGTAGGGGTGCTTTTTGTATTATGGGGAACTATTTTTACTATACAATTAATGGCAAAACGTAGAGCAATTATTAGTAAATTTGTAAGTGTATTTTTGACTGTGATTATTATATTTGGAACTATTTATATCTTCGATGCAGATAGTGCAGTGAAAGATGTTGCAGGCGCAGATGTGAAGATTGATTCTATGGTAGTGGCAGTGCTTGTAGATGATTCTGCCGAATCTATTGAGGATGCATTAGATTATGAATTCGGAGTGCAGTATAGCTTGCGAGGAACAGATGTGGTTGAGACAATTAATCAAATTGAAGCTGAAGAAGGAGTAACATTAGCAATAGAAGAATACGATGATATTTCAACTCAAGTAAGGGCACTGCGCAATGGTGATGTGGATGCTATTATATATAATGAGGCCTACGTAACAGCACAAGAGGAAGCGTTTCCAGATTTCCATTCAGAAGTGAAGGTGATTTATGAATATGGAATTGAAAGTGCATTAGATTTAGGTGAAAGTTATGTGGCCGTAGAAACAGATCCTTTTATTGTATATTTAAGTGGTATTGATGTTAAAGGAGATATTACACAAAATAGTCGAAGTGATACGAATATCTTGGCTGTAGTAAATCCTACTACACATAAAGTTTTATTAGTAACAACTCCGCGTGATTATCACATTACAATTCCGGGTGTGACAAGCGGGCAAAAAGATAAATTAACACATGCAGGACTCTATGGTGTAGATGCATCGATTGCAGCATTAGAGAACTTATATGATGTTGATGTGGATTTCTATGGAAGATTGAACTTCACATCATTTGTTGATGTAATAGACGCATTAGGTGGAATCACTGTTAATTCAGAGTTTGAATTTAGTTCACACTACACATTGACAGGAGAGCAAACCTTGGAAGAAGTACATTTTGTCGTTGGTCCAAATGAATTAGATGGGTCATCAGCACTTGCATTCGCCAGAGAAAGAAAGAGTTTTACAAATGGAGATGTACAGCGTGGTATTCATCAACAAGAAGTAATTCGCGCAACTATTGAAAAAGCGACGTCACCATCTGTAATTACAAAGGTTAGTCAATTAATTGAGAGTGTAAGTGGGAATGTGGATACAAGTATGAGTGTAGAACAGATTCAAACACTAATTAAGAACCAAATAGCAGAAGGGGCTGTGTGGGATATTGAATCCATATCGGCAACTGGATATGACGATCGCAAAGTATGTTATTCTTCTGGAAGTAGCGCATATTCAGTTATTACACCGGATTATGATTCTGTAGATGAAATAAGTGAGAAAATTCAAGAAGTATTAGACGGTGTAGATACTTCAGAAGATGAAGTAGATTCAGATACTATTGGAAATAATGAAGAAGATACAAGCCAAGTAATAATAGAGAATTAGTAAATAAATTAACAGATAATACCAAAGGGGGATTGTTATGAAAGGAATTATATTAGCAGGAGGGTCTGGTACTCGCCTATACCCACTAACAAGAGTTACATCGAAGCAATTATTACCAATTTATGATAAACCAATGATTTATTATCCAATGTCAGTATTAATGAATGCTGGAATTCGAGATATTCTAATTATTTCTACACCACAAGACACGCCAAGATTCCAAGAATTATTTGGAAATGGGAACCAATTTGGAGTGAATTTATCTTATGCAGTACAACCAAGTCCAGATGGCCTTGCACAAGCATTCATTATCGGAGCTGATTTTATTGGTGACGATACAGTTGCCATGGTTCTCGGAGATAATATTTTCGCGGGACACGGATTGAAGAAGCGATTGAAGGCAGCGGTAAATAACGCTGAAAGCGGAAAAGGTGCAACTGTATTTGGATATTATGTAGATGACCCAGAACGTTTCGGTATCGTCGAATTCGATAGAGAAGGAAAGGCAATTTCCATCGAAGAAAAACCACAGAAACCTAAGAGTAATTACTGTGTTACGGGATTATATTTCTACGATAATCGCGTAGTGGAATATGCTAAAAATTTAGAGCCAAGTGCGCGAGGTGAATTGGAAATTACAGATTTGAATCGCATTTATTTGGAAAATGAAGAATTAAATGTTGAATTATTAGGACAAGGATTTACATGGTTAGACACAGGAACTCATGAGAGCCTTGTTGATGCAACAAACTTCGTAAAGACAGTGGAGACACATCAACATCGTAAAATTGCTTGTTTGGAGGAAATTGCATACCTAAATGGATGGATTTCAGAAGAAGATGTTATGGAAATGTATGAAGTGATGAAGAAGAATCAATATGGACAGTACTTAAAAGATGTATTAGATGGTAAGTATTTGGAAGTATTATACTAAAAATAATGACACTTAGGAGAATGAAAATATGAATATTATTGTGACAGGTGGAGCAGGATTTATAGGGAGTAACTTTGTATTTCATATGCTAGATAAATACCCTGATTATAGAATTGTGTGTTTAGATTGTTTGACATATGCTGGGAATTTATCGACTTTAGAACCAGTAATGGATAACCCAAATTTTAGATTTGTGAAGGAAAGTATTACAGATAGAGAAGCTGTATATAAGTTGTTTGAAGAAGAGAAACCAAATATGGTAGTTAACTTCGCGGCAGAGAGTCATGTGGATCGTTCGATTGAGAATCCAGAAGTATTCCTAGAGACTAATATAACAGGAACAGCAGTGCTTATGGATGCATGTAGAAAATACGGCATTGATAGATATCACCAAGTATCTACAGATGAGGTATATGGTGACTTACCTCTAGATCGACCAGAATTATTCTTCACAGAAGAAACTCCGATTCACACAAGTAGTCCATATAGTTCTTCTAAGGCAGGTGCGGATTTATTGGTGCAAGCATATAATAGAACTTATGGTTTACCAATAACAATTAGTAGATGTTCAAATAACTATGGGCCATATCATTTCCCAGAGAAGTTGATTCCACTTATGATTGCAAATGCATTAAATGATAAGCCTCTACCTGTATATGGAAAAGGTGAAAATGTACGAGATTGGCTCTATGTTACAGATCACTGTAAGGCAATTGACTTAATTCTGCACAAAGGTAAAGTTGGAGAAGTTTACAATATAGGTGGACACAATGAAATGACAAATATTGATATTGTCAAAATTATTTGCAAAGAATTAAACAAACCAGAGAGTTTGATTACATATGTAGCAGATAGGAAGGGTCATGACATGCGTTACGCAATCGATCCAACTAAGATTCATAGTGAATTAGGATGGTTGCCAGAGACTATGTTCGCAGATGGAATTAAATTGACAATTCAATGGTACTTAGATAATAAAGAGTGGTGGGAGACAATTCTTTCTGGAGAATATCAAAACTACTATGCAAATATGTATGATAATCGTTAATTAACGATCAGAACATAACAGGAGAGCAAATCGAACATAGAATAAGAATGGGAGAAACGCAGATGAAAGTCTTGGTAACGGGTGTAAAAGGTCAATTAGGATTCGACTGTGCAAATGAACTTATAAAAAGAAATCATGAAGTTATTGGTGTTGATATTCAAGAAATGGATATTACAGATTTGACTTCTGTCGAGTCTGTGATTAAAGCGGCAGCACCAGATGCAGTGATTCACTGTGCAGCATGGACAGCGGTAGATGACGCAGAAGACGAAGATAAGAAAGAACTTGTATATAAGGTCAATGTGATTGGAACAGAAAACATTGTAAAAGTATGTAAAGAAATCGATGCAAAAATGATATATATTTCTACAGACTATGTATTCGATGGACAAGGAGAGACTCCTTGGGATGAGGACTGTAAAGACTATGCGCCCCTTAGTGTGTATGGAGAATCAAAATTAGGCGGAGAACTTGCAGTGTCTGAGAACTTGGAAAAATATTTTATTGTGCGCATTGCTTGGGTATTTGGTCAGAATGGAAATAACTTTATTAAGACTATGCTTAATGTGGGTAAACGTTTTGAGCGACTGACTGTTGTGTGTGATCAAATAGGAACACCTACGTATACATTCGATTTGGCACGATTATTAATTGATATGGTGGAAAGCGATAAGTATGGATACTATCACGCAACCAATGAAGGTGATTATATTAGCTGGCACCAATTCGCGGAAGAAATTTTCCGTCAGGCAGCTGAACTTGGATATGAAAAGTATCAAAAAGAAAATCTAGAAGTTGCACCAGTTACAACAAAAGAGTATGGAGTATCGAAAGCAACGCGTCCATTTAATAGTAGATTATCAAGAAAGAAATTAGTTGCAAATGGATTCGAACCACTACCTGATTGGAAGGATGCAGTTGCTCGTTATATAAAAGATTTGGAATTCTAAGGAGAAGAAACATGGGTAATATTAAAGTAGAGAAGCATGTGGGTGGTATTGAAGGACTTTGTATCATTGAACCGGCAGTGTATGGAGATGCAAGAGGATACTTTACGGAAACATATAATAAGAAAGATATGGAAGATGTTGGACTTCATTTGAACTTCGTGCAAGATAACCAATCAAGCTCTACAAAGGGAGTTCTTCGTGGATTACACTTTCAAAAAGAATTTCCACAAGGGAAATTAGTTCGTGTAATCAAGGGATCGGTATTTGATGTAGCTGTAGATGTTAGACCAGGAAGTGAAACTTATGGAAAATGGTATGGAGTTGAGCTTACAGAGGAAAATCGTAAACAGTTCTATATTCCAGAAGGATTTGCACATGGATTCTTAGTATTAAGTGACTTGGCAGAATTTTGCTATAAGTGTACGGATTTCTATAATCCATCAGACGAGGGCGGATTAGCTTGGAACGACCCAAGTATTGGAATACAATGGCCACAGATAGAAGGGTCTTATAATGGGAATGCATCTGCGGAAGGATATGCATTAACAGATGGGACACCATTAAATTTGAGTGAAAAAGATCAGAAATGGAATAATTTATAATAGATAGAAATTGTATATGAATGGGGAGTGTTGCAAAATGGATGTATATTCATCGGTTTTGTAACACTCTTTTTGTATATTTATAATTGAAGGAAAAAAAGGCGTTTAAGAATGAAAATACAAATATTAAAGAATTAAATACGCAAAAATAAGATATTTCATTAAATTGTTCGTAGAATATTGACATTTATAGATATAAATAGTAATGTATTAAGAAGAATTATAAGAAAATAATAATAAAATGATACTTATAAATAATTTAAATAGTAATGTAAGGGAGTAATTGTGAAAAAGGTAAACTCAATTAAGATGTTAGTTATGAAATTATGTATAATACTTGCTTTGCTATCCACATTGGGCTATGTATTGGTGGAGGCTAAGGCTGAATCAACTAGTGTAGAACAAAGGAATGCAAAGCAGACTGTATCAGAAGGGGATTATCAGGGAGAATTCTCTACGAGAGAACTGTTTCCAATAGGAAAAACAATTCCTGCAACATCTAAGCTAGACGGTACATCGAGGATGGAAAATCCAGATAAGGTTGCGATAAGTGACGTCAACACTGAAGAGAGCAATGTTCCAACCCAAGTAATTTATGTACGAGATGGGGAGTTTGAACCGGAAACTTGCATTACTTATATAGTTCTAATTTCTGCAACAATTATTGTGTTTGCATTTACTGTATTAACAATTATAAAGAATCGGTTAGAGGTAAAAGAATTTCTTGCTAATGGAGAGGAAAACGGGAATAATTAACTAGAAAAAGAGAGATTACTTTGTGAGTACTACAAAGCAATCTCTCTTTCTGATTCCTCCAAACTTGATATTAGAGAAACAGTTATTTTGTTTTGTTGTTATGAAAATGTTTTGATTTCAAGAATAATCGAGGTGCCACCTTTGATATCTTAGCAATGCTTGTAGAGAGAATATAGGTCAAGGTAATATTTCTGGTTTGTAAGATTGCATGAATAATTTTGTAGCTAAATCCTCCAGTGGTAACTGGTGTCTTCAAAGCTAATTGAAATTGTTGATTGGTTAGCATTGTATGGATGCGAGTGCGTTTTTCTAAAATAGACAGATTATTTTTCGTTTCAAATAAATTCGTCAAACAAGAGATCACACTTTTAATATACATATAATCTAGTAAATTGGATGCTTCATCAGAATCTAGATGGAGGGATTTGGCAAATTTCTTGGCTTGTTGATCAATCAAATTACAAACCTCGAATTTCTCGGGGCAGTACTTAGTGACGAGGCTACCATTATTGCGTATATAGTATTCATAGTAACAAGCATCAGTCACGCAGATACGATTAGAAGCTTGTAGAACAGCGTAAACAAAGAGTCGATCCTCACCATATTTGTAATCCGGATATTTCAGTCCGTGATCAAGCAATAATGAGCGGCGAAATAACTTATTCCAGATTTGATTTAGCTGGTTGTGCCCATATAAAGTTGGAAAATAAGGAGCAAATTCAGACTTTGAACAACTGCAAAAAGCAGGGTGATTATATGCGTGGCGACTGGCTGTTTTCTGGCTAATAATTTCAAATCCCCATATTACAAGATCTGTTTGATTACCAACTGCCAAATCAAGCGCATGTTGTATCATTCCTGGAAGTATTGTGTCATCACTATCAACAAAACCGATGTATGTGCCATGGGCTTCTTGAATACCAAGGTTTCGTGCATTTGCTGGACCACCATTTGGGATTGTAATAACACGTATATTTGCATGGATGCTTTCATATTTGTTCAAGATGTCTGATGTGTTATCAGTGGAACCATCATCAATCACCAAAAGTTCAAATGTATAAGTGGTTTTTTGTGATAAAATGGAATCTAATGTAGTAGATATATAAGTAGCACAATTATATGCTGGGATAATAATACTTAAATCAAGTTGAATCATAGTCTAGAATCCTTTTCGTTAATTTTATATAGAGTTTAACATAGACGGGACAATAGGTCAAAAAAAGTTTAATAAAGGTTTTCGTTTTCATATGATGGAAAATATAGTAAAATAAAGTGTTGAGCAAAAGAAAATGTAGTAAATGAAAGTTTAAATATAATATTTAGAAATAGAGGGCTAGATGAAGACAGCATTACTAATCATAAATTATAATGATGCAAAAACAACAGAACAATTGATTTTGAATACGAAGGACTATAAATGCCTGGATGCTATTTTGGTATTAGACAATTACTCGACAGATGATTCCTACACATATCTAAAGGAACGGTATAGAGAGAAGCATATCCAAGTGCGCCGAAGTGAAGGGAACTATGGTTACGCCTATGCGATTAATTATGGTTGTAAGCAATTAATGGAACATTTTCGAGAAGATTGCAATGTGATTATAAGCAATTCAGATATTGTGATTTATAAAGAGTCAGATATCGAGAAGTTGATTACGTGCAAGTCAGAAGAGATGGCAATTGTAGCACCAGTAGTCAAAGAAGCACAGGGAATAAGTAGGGGATGGAAGTTACCCACACCAATGAAAGACGCATTGTGTAATATTGTATTTATTCATCGCTTTTTGACAAAGTGGTTATTACATTATGGAGAAAATCATTATAAAGGAAAAAAATTAGTTGAAGTAGATGTGATTCTAGGATGTTTCTTCTTAATGGATACAAAATATTTACGAGAGGTTGATTACTACGATGAAGAAACTTTCTTGTATTATGAAGAGAATATTATGGCCAAAAAGCTAAAAGACATTGGAGCGAAAACCATTGTAAATACGGAAGTAGAGGTGTTTCACAATCATTCTGTGTCTATAGATAAGGCTTTTGGAAAATTAAAGAAAATAAAAATGCTGAAAGAAACTCAATATTACTTTCAGACAGAATATAACAAAGCGAATGCATTTGAACGAGCTTGCCTAAATGGAACTAGGAAGGCAAGTTATCATATATTGAAGTTGATATACAACATTAGAGGGTAAAGTATGAAAAAAATAAGTGTCATAATTCCGGCCTATAATCGCGCAGAAACAATAAGGCGAAGTGTAGAGAGTGTCTTAAATCAAACCTATCCCAATATAGAAATATTGGTGGTCAATGACGGGTCAACAGATAATACTGGGGATATCCTAGATGAAATTCAAGAAAATTGGGGAAAACAAAACCCCAAGTCACAACATCAACTCCTTGTAATTCACACAGAGAATCAAGGCGTGTCTATGGCTCGAAATGAAGGGCTGAAGGTAATGACAGGGGAATATGTAGGGTTTGTAGATAGCGACGACTACATTGAAGCCACCATGTATGAGAAATTAATCGAAAAAGCAGAGGCTGAGGAATTAGATATTGTTGCGTGTGAAACAGAAGCTATATACCCGATGGGAAATGTAATTATATCCTCACGTATTCAGGATGGGCAAGATAGTAGGAAGCTATTAGTGGATGCGTATACTGTACTATGGAACAAGATATATAGACGAGAATTGCTAGAAGGAATTACATTCAAGGAAAATGTGTGGTATGAAGATGTCTTATTCTTATTTCTTGTATATCCCAAATGTCATCGTGTAGGGAGTATAGCGGATGTAGGTTATTACTATGTACAGAATGAGGGAAGTATTACTTACACTTATAATGAGAAATTATATCAATTGATTGAGAATATGGATGACATCATAGATTATTATGAGGAACAAGGATTGACAAGTTGCTACCTAGCAGAGTTAGAGTATTCTTATGTCCGCTATCTATATGGAACATTTATGAGACGCTTGATGAAATCAAAAGATTTTGAAAAAGTGGAAGAAGGAAGAGTATTTGTAGAGGGAAAGGTGAAAGAAAAGTTTCCAAAATATAAGAAGAATCCATATATTAAGGAACAGAATTTCAAGAGTATTTATCTAAGATATTTTGGCAAGAGATTGGTGAGATGGATATATAAACGCGAAAAAAATAGAATGAATTAGGAGTACGCGAACTATGAAAACTAGTTTGGTAATAGCAACATATAATGGTGCGAAATATGTGGAACAACAGTTAGAAAGTATACGAATTCAAACTCAAGTATTAGATGAAGTAATTATTATGGATGATTGTTCCACAGATGAGACAGTTGAATTGATAGAAGCATACATCGCTCGATATCAACTGAATCATTGGTCTCTAGAAGTGAATCAGAAAAATCTTGGGTTTCAAAAGAACTTCCATAAAGCGATAAAAAAGGCGGGAAATGAATTGATTTTTTTGTGCGATCAAGATGATATTTGGATGGAGCACAAGGTAGAAACGATGGTGCAAATTATGGCCAATAATAGTGAAATTCAGCTGCTGGCAAGTAGTTTTGTATTAGTGGATGTAAATGAAAATCAAATCAAAGTAGAAGAAAAGGCAGGAATGGCCAACCAGAATTTATTATATATGGATGTGAGCGAAAATGAATGTATAAATATTCCACTAGAACAGGTTTACCGAAATAATTTCGCTCAAGGATGTTGTATGTGTATAAGGAATGAATTGGCAGCAGTATATGTGGATTCTGATCCGAAGGAAATACCACATGACTGGGCGTTAGTCCTCTTGGCAGCAAGTAAAGGCAGATGTTACTTCTATAATGAACCGCTCATGAAATATCGAATTCATGATAATAATGCGATTGGATTAAATCAATGTATCACAGGAGAGCGGCTAGAAAGTATGGAACATCGAGTAAATCATCGAGTAAGTGTCTTGAAGGTTGAGCAAGAGAAAGCCACATATATATGGAATTATATGAAACAAGAGAACATAAGTAGTGCATATGTTAAAGCTGAAAAAATGTTGATTGATCGACGAGTAGAAGCAGTGAAAAATAGAAGAATTATGAATATAATGAAGCTGTATTTAAAGCGAAATAAGATTGTAAGTTATAGTTGTCGCTCTTTTGTAGGAGATGTAATAAGTCTGATGAAATAAGTAGAGTAGTAGATGTTTGTCCGTTACAGAAGTATTTCGATCATATCTAGTAATCATAAAAAGATAGACGAAAGGTGCGTTATAGATTATAATATACTGATGAAATTATATGGAAATTGAATTGTTAATATATAAATAAGTGAATTGAAGTTCAAGTAGAAGAAGGAGGGACATTGAATGAATAGAAAATATCGTATTGCTGTAGCAGGCGCAGGATATGTGGGTTTAGCCAATGCTGTACTATTAGCGCAACACCATCAAGTGAAAATTGTAGATGTAATGGAAGAAAAAGTTAATTTGATCAATAGCAAAAAATCACCAATTGTTGATGCGGAAATAGAACAGTATATAGTGACGAAAGAATTAGACTTGTTAGCTACTATGGATGCCGAAGACGCATACAAAGATGCGGAATATGTGGTGATTGCAGCGCCGACTAATTATGACAGTGGGAAGAATTTTTTTGATACAACTGCGGTAGAGCAAGTGATTGAATCTGTATTGAAGTGTAATAAAGAGGCAATCATGATTATTAAATCTACAATACCTGTGGGATATACGAAAGAGGTACGTGAAAAATTTTCGTGTACAAATATTATATTTAGTCCAGAATTCTTGCGTGAAGGGCAGGCATTATATGATAACTTGTACCCATCTCGCATTATAGTTGGAACGGATCTTTCAGACACTAGATTAGTGAAAGCGGCGGAAACATTCATTCAATTATTATGTGACGGTGCAATGAAAGAAGAAATAGAAACTCTTGTGATGGGATTTACGGAAGCAGAAGCGGTGAAATTATTTGCGAATACATATTTGGCATTACGTGTAAGTTTCTTCAATGAATTAGATACATATGCAGAAGTAAAGGGATTGGATTCAACAAATATCATTAAAGGAATTGGATTGGATCCAAGAATAGGTACTCATTATAATAATCCGTCATTTGGCTATGGTGGATACTGCCTACCAAAGGACACCAAACAATTATTGGCGAATTATCAAGATGTGCCAGAGAATTTGATTGGTGCCATTGTTGAATCAAATAGAACAAGAAAAGATTTTATTGCAGATCGTGTACTACATATGGCAGGATATTATGAATATGGTAGTAGGAATGCCTATGATAAGGGTGTAGAAAAAGAAGTGGTAATAGGAGTGCACCGATTGACAATGAAGGCAAATAGTGACAATTTTAGACAAAGCAGTATTCAGGGGATTATGAAACGTGTGAAAGCAAAGGGTGCTATCGTTATAATATATGAACCAACATTAGAAGATGGAAGTACATTTTTTGGAAGCAAGGTAGTGAATGATTTAGATGAATTTAAGAATCTATGTGATACTATTATTGCGAATAGATATGATGAAAAGTTAGATGACGTTAGAGAGAAAGTGTATACACGCGATGTATTTCAACGTGATTAAGAGCTAGATAAAGGGCTAGATAAAGGGCTAGATAAAGGAGTAAGTGGATGAAATTTTTATTGGAACTAATAAAGCAGAGGCAGCTAATTTATAAACTTGCGAAAAATGATTTTAAGAGTAGATATGCTGGCTCGTTTCTAGGAATTACATGGGCATTTGTACAGCCATGTGTTACCATATTAATCTATGCATTTATATTTGGTAGTGGTTTGAGAAGCACTCCAATGGGAGACTCTTATCCATTCTTACTTTTTTTGATTGCAGGAATTATACCTTGGTTTTTCTTCAATGATGCATTGAATAGTGCAACAAATAGTGTAGTAGAATATAGTTATATTATTAAGAAGGTAATATTTAATGTGTCTTCTTTGCCAGTAATAAAAGTTGTAAGTGCATCATTTGTACATATTTTCTTTATTGGTATGGGTGTGTTAGTGTTTTTGCTACATGGTGAATTACCAAGTATTTATATTATACAAGTAGTTTATTACTCATTTTGTACTTTTGCGTTAGCGCTAGGAGTGGGGTATATTACGTCTGCGATTGTTGTGTTTTTTAAAGATATGTCACAAATCGTAAGTATTGCATTACAGTTTTCGCTATGGCTAACACCGATTATGTATGATTTGAGTATTTTTCCAAGTTGGATAGGAATGATATTAAAATTAAATCCGTTATACTATGTGGTTACAGGATATAGAGACAGTTTTATAGAAGGTGTTTGGTTCTTTGAGAGAGGATATATTACTTTGTATTTCTGGGTATTTACAGTTGCTATTTATATCTTTGGAATCCATTTATTCAAGAAATTAAAACCATCGTTTGCAGATGTGTTGTAGGAGGGTGTTATGGCAGAAAATGCAATTATAGTAGAAAATGTAAGTAAAGTCTATAAATTGTACGATAGACAATTAGATAGATTTAAAGAAACATTTTCTATCAGAAAAAAACAATTCCACACACCATTTGCTGCATTGGATGATATTAATTTCACAGTGAAAAAGGGAGAATCACTTGGAATTGTAGGGAAAAATGGTAGTGGAAAATCAACATTATTGAAAATTATTACAGGTGTGCTATCGCCATCATCGGGGACTGTTAATGTAGAAGGTCGTGTTTCGGCACTGCTTGAACTAGGGGCAGGATTTAATGGGGAATACACTGGAATGGAAAATATATATCTACAAGGAACGTTATCTGGAATTCCAAAAGAAGAAATGGAAAAGAAGATAAAAGACATTGTAGAGTTTGCAGATATAGGCGCACATATTAATCAGCCAGTAAAAACGTATTCAAGTGGTATGTTTGTGCGATTAGCATTTGCGGTAGCAATTAGTGTGGAACCAGATGTGCTGATTGTTGATGAAGCGTTAGCAGTAGGAGATATCCGTTTTCAACGAAAGTGTTTCCGTAAAATTGAAGAGTTCAAAAAAGATAGAACATTTATTTTTGTGTCTCATGACCTAAATACCATAGCCAAATTCTGTGATCGTGTTATTTGGATCAATGAAGGTGTAATGCTTCGTGACGGGGATCCGAAAGAAGTAACGAAGGAGTTTCGTGCATTTATGATTGAAGCGAAATTTAATGAACATAGGGCAGAACAAGCAGAAAGTGGCGTGATAACTGATATAGCAGAAACATTGGAGGGTCTAGTGTTTGATCCAATTCTAAACGATGTGGAAGTAATGGGGGATCATTTACTGGATATTGTAGGAACACTTACTTTAGACAAGGATGGAAAGAAAGTCCAGAGTTTGGATGCAGATACCCCTTGCAGCATGCTGTTTAAAATTAAGAGCACAGAATTTGTAAATGAAGTAATAGTTGGATTTACAGTGAAAGATAGATTAGGACATATTGTGTTTCAAACAAATACATTTGTGGTAGAACAAGAAATAGTTTTTGAGAAAAACAAGGAATATGTAGTACGATTTGATTTTACAGTGCCGAAACTAATCGATGGATACTATAGTGTTTCGCCAGCAGTAGCAACAGGTACGATGGCGTACCACGAACAACATTGCTGGTTATTTGATGCAATGATTATACAAGTACTTAATAAACAAAATATCAATCTAGAAGGTTATGTGTATTTAGATGATGTAGAAGTAACAGTAGGAGAATAAGAGGTTATTATGACGAAGAAAATAGTAGTGCTTAATCCATATGTGGCAACACTTGGAGGCGGTGAAAAGCATATGGGATATATGTGTCAATTTATGGAAGAATATTATAATTACGATGTGGAGATTGATATTTTAGTACATGACTATAATGATATACGTGTTGATGACCCAAATTATCTCACAATCGAAGATGTAAATAGACAATTTGGTTTGGATTTAAAGTGCACGAAAATGGTGCCTATAGAACAACTCCCAGCAAGAAGTATTTTCGAAAGACGCAAAAACAAGAAAATGATAGAAGAGTTTGTGAAAAATTACGATATTATGGTGAATTTTAAATTTCTATCTAATGATATTGGAAAAGCGAAAACAAATCTATATGGATGCATGTTCCCAGTTAGACGCTCATACGAAACATCACGAAGACTACTAAAACCTATACGTTTTATTCATGATATTGTATACTATAGAAGCTATGATTCTTTTATTGCCAATTCGAAATATACACATAAGTGGCTAGAAAAATACTGGAAAGTAGATAAAAAAAATTGTGTTATTTATCCGCCAGTATTTTCGAAAGCGGAAATAGAAGGCAGATATGAAGAAGAGAAGAAGAGGAATATTATTATTAGCGTAGGCAGGTTCTTCGTAGGTGGACATTGTAAGAAGCAAGTGGATATGGTGAAATTTTTCGTAAATAACAATGAGAAGTTTAAAGATTATGAATATCATTTGGTTGGTGCAGTTTCAAATGATGTAAACGATTTAAGATATCTAGATAAAGTGAAGAGATTGGCTAGCCAAGTCGACAATGTATTTGTGCATGATAATTGTCCATTTCCAGAATTAATCAATCTATACAAGCAAGCGAAAATTTTCTGGCATGGAACAGGCTATGGTGCGGATGATGAAAGACAACCACAAAATATGGAACATTTCGGTATTACAACGGTAGAAGCAATGAGTTTCGGAGCGGTACCAGTCGTAATACGTAAAGGTGGTCAGACTGAAACAGTAGAAGAGGGTGTGAATGGATTCTTGTGGGACAGTGAAGAAGAATGTATTGAGAAAACCACTCGCCTAATTGAAAATGATGAGTTACGAATGAAGTTAGCTCAGGTATCTTCAGAGAGGGCAAACGACTATTCGATTGAGACATTTTATGAAAGAAACGAGGCATTATTCCATGAGTTACACATATAAGGCATCTATCATTGTAGTAAATTACAATGGAAAGAGATATATTGATAATTTATTTAAGTCACTAAAAGAATTAGATACTCCAAAAGAAGATTTTCAGGTGGTATTTGTAGATAATGCATCGACTGATGATTCTTTGGACTATATTAGAAATAATTATGAGGAGCCGGGCTTTCATTTAAAGATTGTGGAAAGTAAAGAAAACCTAGGATTTGCAGGTGGAAATAATTTAGGAGTAGAACATGCGGATGGAGCATATATCGTACTATTAAATAATGATACTTCAGTAGATAAGAATTGGTTAAACCCATTAGTGCGTGAAATGGATGCGCATCCTGAATATGGAATTGTAAATTCTAAGTTACTATTCTTTTATGATTTCTTGCGCGTAGATGTTGCAACGGTAGAAGGCGTGAAGATAGCTCGTAACATTATAATCAATGGAGTAGAGCATTGTGTCGATGCAAAAATGACAAGCAATGTGATGATTAATGGTGATGAGCCTATAATGAAGTGTCTGGACAATGGTGTAATCCAAGTACCCTTGATACAAGGTGTAAAAGATTATAAAATTGAGTTCCAAGTATTAGAAAAGCCAGATGAGTATGATTATTTCTCTGTTGATTTTGACCGTCTACCAATGAAAATGGGAGTAAACACATTTGAGTTCAAAAAGGAAGAAATTGAATTTTTGAAACAAACCATTGTTCAAAATGCAGGATCAGAAATTAACGATTGGTACGATGGCTATGACATTGGTTTCGGACAAGTAGATGGTGAAAAATACAATTCCCCTTATGAAATTGGAAGTGGTTGTGGTGCTTCAATTATTATGCGCAGAGATGAATTTATAGCAATCGGTGGATTTGATGAAAGATTCTTTATGTATTATGAAGATACAGATTTATCATATCGAATGAAGGCGACAGGCAAGAAGCTTATGTTTTGTCCAGAATCAATTGTTCGTCATGTACATACTGGAAGTAGCAAAGAATGGTCTCCATTTTTTACTTATCAAGTAGTGCGAAATAAATTATTATTTATTTATAAAAATATTTCTAAGGAAGTATATGAAAGTGAATACAAGAAAATACTTTTACATGCAGTACGTAGTAAGCATGACAGATGGATTAGAATACGTGCAACCTTAGATGCGAGAAAGCTTGTGAATGGAGCGAAGGGGATTAGATTCTAAAAATATGAATAGACAATTATTAAAAGAAATTGTTGCAAATAAAAAAATACTTTTTGTTACAAGTAAAAATGCAGATTATATTAGAAATATACAAGAAATAGAGTTTCTAAAAAGTGAGACGGAGACTTGCGATGTAATTGCTTCGAAAAGCAGTAGTTACATCGCTAGAATAGGTTATACATATAGGAAACTTCTTATTACAAATTTCAAAAAATACGATTATATTTTCTTTGGATTTGCCCCACAATTATATTGTGGGTTTTTCCCGTTTATTAAAGGTAATAAAATTATTATTGATTTTTTTATATCCATCTATGATACTATGGTGGATGATAGGAAGAAAGTGAAGAAGAATTCAGTTTTGGCTTCCTGTATGCATTGGATAGACAAAAAAACACTTTGTAAAGCGAAATATATTGTGTGTGATACAAAAGCACATAGGGATTACTTTGTCCAAGAATTTAAGGTTGAACAAGAAAAATTCAAGGTTTTGTACTTGGAGGCAGATGTTTCTATTTATAACCCGATGTTTTATAATTATGTGGAAGATAAACGGATATTAAATGTTCTGTATTTTGGGAGTATATTGCCGTTACAAGGAATAGAAGTAATCTTAGAGGCAATTAGATTATTAGAACATAACAGGAATATAAAGTTTACCATTATAGGACCGATTGACAATGCTGTGGATATAGAAGGAGATTCCTTTGAAAATGCAAGATTTATCCCTTGGCTTAATCAAGAAGAGCTGGCGAAAGAAATTGCTATGTCAGACTTATGTTTAGCGGGACATTTTCATGCAACAATAGGTAAGGCGAATCGAACCATTGCAGGAAAAACTTATATCTATAAAGCAATGAACAAACCAGTTGTATTAGGCGATAGTGATGCAAATCATGAGTTGTTCCACGAAGATAAAATGCATTATTTCGTAAAAAGAGGGGATGCAAAAGCACTGGCTAATCGATTAATTGAGATACAAAAAGAACGTGAGGGACAAGAGAAGTATGAACAATAGTATGAGATTAAAGGAGCAATTTCTAGAAAAAAGAACGTGCAAATTCTTTCAATTCTGTAGTGCAATGTTATGTTTTGGGTTAAGTTTGTTTATATTAGCGCCGCTTGTAGGGGTGGTGGTAAATAGTATTCACATTCCGTGGGGGATACCAGTTGCAGTCGGAATTATAGCACTTTCGGCAGTTGCAGCAATTTGTATGCAGAGATTTAAGTGGTTTCAAATCGATAGCTGGGCTGAGTTGTGCACCATTGCAGGAATTTTACTCTTAGCAGGTTATTTGTATGGTGTTTATGCACCGATTCTTGAAATACGACAAGATCCATCGGTATATACATTTAAAGCATTTAACCTAATTAATGATGGGTTTACATATAAGACTTACCCAATATTAAATCAATTCATTGATTCGGGGCTACTAGAGATTCCAGGAGGTTATGCTGATATACAAAATGGAACGAAATTTACCGAACTTGGATTGGAAAGTGACTTTTATGCAGGTGGTGCCTACTTTATGGCATTGTTTGGAGTATTTCATAAATCAATTACATTTTATGCACAAACAGCTATTATGTTATTAAATACAGCACTCTTATATTTTCTTGTGAAGAAGTTAGGAGAGCGAATTCCGTCCTTTTCAAGATTTCTCTTAGTTGGTAGTTTTATTATTTCACCAATTAGTGTGTTTTTTGGTCGTGGTGGATTTTGTGAACCAGGGGCAATGATTTACATTCTTCTAATAGCATATTTATTATTAGAAAACAGAGATAAAGATTCGTGGGTACTAGCGGTTATATTCTTAAGTTGCTACACGTCAAGAATTGACTATTTACTAATTGGGTTGATTGGTGTACTAGTAATAGCATATAAGAGCAAGATGGCAGCAGTTGTATACACCATATTATCAATGGGAATGTATTTGCTGATGAAAGAAGAAGGATATATCTATTATGATCGAATTATAGCAAGTGATATGAGTATCCTAAAATACGGAATTATTTTTCTAGTGATTGCAATTATAGCCAGCCTATTGATTGTGTCTCGCGGACGTAAAATTATTGACACAATATTCTATTCCAAGTTATTTAAGATAGGGATAGGAGTGCTTGGTGTTACAGTAGCATTCTTCATGTTTTATGATAATGTGGTAAATCCAGAAGATTATCATATGCAGATCATTCATAATCGAAACTTGATGACTTATAAAGAATTTATATGGGATTTATTGTTCCAAGTATTCCCGTCAATTGTATTGATTGGTGGGATATTCAATTACAATAACTTGATTAATCGTAAAAAAATTCCGTTTCTAGCAAGTGGATTTTTGATTGTGTGTCTTACAATTTATCTGTATTTGTTTATCAATGCAGGAAATTCGCCACAATTATATTGGATGCTTAGAAGATACTACAATATTGTAATTCCAATCTTATTCCTGTCGTTTACATTGTTGATAGATGAAATGAATAAGAAAACTGGATTAATGATAAGTACAGCTATATTCTTACTTTCAGCGAATTTATACTTTAACACAGAGCCTGTACCAGAGTATTCTAAACTCGATAAATCTGTCCAGGCAATTGAGTCAAGTCTAGGTGACCAATATGATATTATATTCTATGATGAAGAAGTACGCTATAGCATTAGTTCTTTGCTTTCTTATATGGATACAGAGTTTATGGAAATAGCGGAAGCTGATTTAGAAACAATCTTAACTTCTCCAGAAGCAGAAGGGTTAAATATAGGATATATGACAGCAAAGGCAAATAACACAGGAGACCAACCATACCAGATTCAGTATTTGAAAATTGGGGAGCTCTATGGCGATGTTCCGATTAGTTTTGCAGAGAAAATTCATGATTTATACTTCTACTCAGGCGAGGAACTGTTAGAAATGATTACCCAGTAAATTAAAGTGAAGAAAATTAGGACACTAGTAAACTAGAATTAGAATAGAGGACAATATGAAATTAATTATACAAATTCCATGTTATAACGAAGCAGAAACATTAACAATAGCGCTGAATGATCTACCTAAGAAGATTGAGGGAATCGATGAAATTGAATATCTTATCATTAATGATGGAAGCAAAGATGATACGGTAAAAGTAGCACAAGAATGGGGAGTTCATTACATAGTTAACTTCCGCAAGAATAAAGGATTGGCTTATGGTTTTAAAGCAGGAATTGATGCTTGTTTAAAAAATGGTGCTGATATTATTGTAAATACGGATGCAGACAATCAATATGTTGGACAAGATATTGAGAAATTGGTTCGCCCAATTTTGGAAGAGAAGACAGATATTGTAATTGGTGAAAGACCTGTGGATGATACAGAACATTGGTCAATACTAAAGAAAAAGCTCCAGAGGTTAGGTAGCTATGTAGTACGTAAAGCATCCGCATCTGATATACCGGATGCCCCAAGTGGATTCCGTGCATATAGTAGAGATGCAGCACTTAGATTAAATGTAATTAATAATTATACTTACACTTTAGAAACAATTGTTCAAGCAGGAAGAAATAAAATAGCTATGGAATCTGTTCCAATTCGTACAAATGGGGAATTGCGACCAAGTAGATTGTTCAATAGTATGTTTGGATATGTGAAAAAATCAATGATAACAATTCTTCGTGCATACATGATGTATCGCCCATTGGTGTTTTTTGGAGTAATTGGCACAATAATGGGAGTGGCTGGTTTGGGAATAGGAGTAAGATTCCTGGTTCTCTATCTTCAAGGTGCAGGAGATGGACATGTACAATCCTTGATTTTAGCAGCAGTTTTAATGTTAGCAGGATTCCAGACATTTATTATCGGCTTGCAAGCTGATTTAATTGCAGCAAATAGGAAAATACTAGAGGATATTCAATACCGAGTTCGTAAAATGGATTGTGAAAAATAAAAATGAAAAAATTTATTCTTGAAAGTCGCAATATAAAGAAAGAAACATTTCTATACAATAGTATAGCCGCAATGTCATACTCCTTTCAGACTATGATCTTACTTCTTGTTATTACGAGAACAGAAGAGATTATTGATTCGAGTATATTTGTTATGGCGTACGCTGTAGGGAATCTCCTTCTATCAGTGGGGAAATTTGGAATTCGAAACTATCAAGTGACGGATGTAGATGAACAATATTCTATGAGAGATTACATAAAAGCACGAGGGTTTAGTGTGTTACTTATGGTGGTTGGAGTGGTTTTCTATTCGATAAAAGGTTATTTCTTTGATGGGTATACTTTTTATAAAACATTGTGTGTTTTATTAGTTTGTGTAGTTAAAATCGTAGATGTAATAGAAGATGTGTATCATGGGCGTTTGCAACAAATGGGGCGACTTGATGTCGCAGCGAAAATTTTGACAATTCGTCTGATAAGTTATATGATTCTTTTTAGTGTTTTGTTTTTGATTTTTAGAGATTTGCTACTTGTTCTAGTATTATCAACAATATATTATATTGCAGTAGCTTGGTTTACGAATAATATTGCAAGAAAATGTTTTACAACAGAAAAAAAACGTGTGGTGGAAAGACCGTCGAATCAAGAAAAAGGCACAGGATGGAAATCTTTACTCGTAGAAACTGTACCACTTGCAATCACAACAACATTAATGATGTATCTCGGAAATGGACCTAAATATGTAATAGACGAACAAGTAACAGAATTAATACAAACTGCTTATAATATAATATTTATGCCTGTTTTCATCATTTCTTTACTTAGTTCATTTGTGTATAATCCAATGCTTGCGGGACTTGCGGTTAGATGGCAAGAAGCGGAGTATGGATTATTCTTGAAAACAATTAATCGACAAATTGGAATTATTTGTGGAATTACAGTGGCAGCAATTATAGCTGCTAGAATATTTGGCTTAACTTTGATGGGAATTATCTATAACATAGATCTTTCACAATATCATGGTATGCTAGCCTTATTACTATTATCAGGAGGATTATTGGCATTTATCAATTTAATGGCGATTGTTCTCACAATATGGAGAAGGCAGAGGATTCTAATGTGGATGGCGATACTTGGAAGTGTGATGTTCCTGTTACTAGGCGGGATTAGCTTCCGGGAATATGCATTGTTAGGATTAACGATTTGTTATGCACTCATATTATTATTAGTTAGTATAGTGCTATATATGATCTTATTATTAAAGACGAAACAGTTACAGCAGAAAATCAAGTAAGCGAGTTAAGATTGGAGAAAACATATGAATATTATTTTACTTTCAGGCGGTAGTGGAAAACGTTTGTGGCCATTGTCAAATGACATTCGATCCAAACAATTTATTAAATTATTTAAAAATGAAAATGACGTATATGAATCCATGGTACAACGTGTATATAGACAAATTAAAACAGTGGATCAAGATGCGAATATCTCAATAGCAACGGGGAAGTCTCAAGTAAGTGCAATCCTTAATCAAGTAGGACACGATGCATCTATCTGTGTTGAACCCGCGAGAAGAGATACCTTCCCTGCAATTGCCTTAGCAGCTGCATTTCTTCACAGTGTAAAGGGTGTTGAATTAGATGAAGTGGCAATTATCTGTCCAGTAGATCCATATGTTAATAACGATTATTTCGAAGCATTAAGTGCTTTGAATGAATTTGCTAACTCAAATAAAGCCAACCTTACACTAATGGGTGTAGAACCAACATTTCCAAGTGAAAAATATGGATATATTATTCCGGAAACAGATGAAAAGTATAGCAGCGTAAGTGCATTCAAAGAAAAACCTACACAAGCAATAGCGCGAGAGTACATAGCACAAGGAGCTCTATGGAATTGCGGAGTATTCGCATTTAAATTAGGATATGTACTAGAAATAGCAGAGAAATTAATCGGATACACTGCTTATGAAGACATGTATAACAACTATGAAAAACTAGAGAAAATTAGTTTCGATTATGCAGTAGTTGAAAAGGAAAGTAACATAGATGTCATGCGTTTTGCAGGAGATTGGAAAGATATTGGAACATGGAATACTTTAGCGGATGAGATGTCAGAAGCGGCTATTGGTAACGCAATCCTAAATGAAACCTGTGAAAACACACACGTAATCAATGAACTTAATATTCCAATACTGTGTATGGGATTAAAGAACATGGTTGTATCAGCAAGCGGCGATGGAATACTTGTATCAGACATTGAAGAAAGTGCAAGAATTAAGCCCTTTGTTAGTGAATTGGATGATAGAGTTAAGTATGCAGAAAAATCTTGGGGCAAGTACGAAGTAATTGATGTAGATAATAAGAGTATGACTATCAAAATCACATTGGAGTCAGGAAATCAAATGAGCTATCATAATCATGAGAGACGAGATGAAGTATGGACTGTGATTTCTGGAACTGGAAGAGCAATTATTGACGGTGAAGCAAAAGCAATTAAGCCAGGAGACGTCATTACAATGCAAGCAGGGAGCAAGCACATGGTAATTGCAGATGATGAATTGAAGATTATGGAAGTTCAAATAGGCGAAGAAATCAATGTTCATGACAAACAGAAGTATGAATACGAGGGAGATTTGTAGATATGAGAAATATTCAAGAACTATACCAAGCATGGTGCGAAGGTGTTGAATTCGATGTGGCAACAAAAGAAGAATTACGAGCGATTGCAGATGATGAAAAAGAAATACAAGACAGATTCTATAAAGATTTAGAATTTGGAACAGGTGGATTAAGAGGGGTGATTGGTGCAGGTACAAATAGATTAAATATTTACACAGTGCGCAAAGCAACTCAAGGGTTAGCAAATGTAATTCTTCGAGAGCAAGGTGAGGAGAAAGGTGTTGCAATTGCATATGATTCCAGGAATATGTCTCCAGAATTTGCGATGGAAACAGCACTTTGTTTTGCGGCGAATGGTATTAAAGCATATTTATTCGATAGTTTGCGCCCAACACCGGAACTGTCTTTTGCAGTGCGTTACTTAGGTTGTATGGCAGGCGTAGTTATTACGGCAAGCCATAATCCACCAGAGTATAATGGATATAAAGTTTATTGGCAGGATGGAGCACAGATTGTTGCACCGAAAGACAAGGAAATTATTAAAGAAGTAAATGCAATTGAGGATTATAGTGATGTAAAGACGATGAATCAATTAGAGGCTGCCCAGAAGGGATTGCTTACTATGATTGGTACAGAAGTAGATGATGCATACATTGAAGAACTAAAAAAAGAAGTACAGAACTTAGATGCAATTCAAGCGATGAATAAAGAATTGAAGATTGTGTTTACACCTCTACACGGAGCGGGAAACATGCTGGTGCAAAGAATTCTAAAAGAACTTGGTTTTGAGCACGTGTATGTAGTGAAAGAGCAAGAAGAACCAGACGGGAATTTCTCTACAGTATCATATCCGAACCCAGAAGATTCAGCAGTGTTTGAATTGGCATTGCAATTAGCAAAAGAAGTGGATGCAGATATTGTGCTAGCAACTGATCCAGATGCAGATCGTCTAGGTGTATATGCAAAGGATTCTAAAACCGGAGAGTATAAGGCATTTACGGGCAATATGTCAGGCGGTTTAATCTGTGAGTATGAATTGGATCAAAAGAAGCGTAAGGGTTTGATTACAGAGAAAAGTGCTATTGTAAAAACAATTGTGACAACAAATATGGTAGAAGCAATTGCTAAGGAATATGGAATTCACTGCTTAGAAACGTTAACAGGATTCAAATATATTGGAGAGCAAATCAAGTTATTTGAGGAGCAAAATACATATACTTATGAATTTGGATTTGAGGAGAGTTATGGTTGCTTGATTGGAACATATGCAAGAGATAAGGATGCAGTTGTCGCGGTTATGGCCCTTTGTGAAGCTGCAGCATATTATAAACAACAAGGAATAACTTTGTGGGATCAAATGATTTGTATATATGAGAAGTATGGATATTATATAGAAGATTTAGCTACACAAACATTAAAAGGAATGGATGGAGTGGAACAAATCAAAGGGATGATTGAAGCGTTCCGAAGCAATATTCCTACAACAGTAGCAGGATTTGAGGTTTTAAGTGTTAGTGATTTTGAAACAGGGAAGAAAACAATTGTTGCATCAGGTTCAGTAGAAGAAATTGCTTTGCCGAAATCAAATGTGTTATACTATGAATTAAGTGATCAAGCTTGGTACTGCGTACGTCCTTCTGGAACAGAACCAAAAATCAAATTCTACTTTGGAGTAAAAGGGGACAGCCACGAAGAAGCAAATCAGTTATTGGAATTACTGAAGACGAGTGTGTTACAAGGATAAATATTCAGGTTGAAAAAGATCAAATGAATTGTTAGGGGGGATCAAAGACAAATGAATAGACAACTTAAAAAAGTAGATTCCTCTCTTTGGAATATATTAAAGGGTGCGCTATATCTTTCAATGATGATGATTTTTATAAGTGTGCTATCAATAGATGTAATTGGATTGAGTCGATTGTCAAGAACATATGGTGTAACAATGGTTACATTTACCCTTAGCGGATTTCTGTTTTTACAGATTTATGGAGGTTACGATATTGGACGTAAGAAGAGTAAACCGATTATTCGTTCTTTGGCTCTAGCAGTTATATGTTCAGATATCATAACATATTTACAAGTGTTGATTATGAAAACAGATGTGCCGGATATTTATGCATTTCGAATTGATCATTTGGAATTACTCGGATTAGCAATGATAATTCAGTTGGTGGTAATTGTAGTATTTACCTATGGTGGACATTGGTTATTCTTTCGTCTCCATGAGCCAGAACGATGCTACGTTATAACGAAGAGTCAGGAAAGTTTGGATTCTATTATCAAAGGGATAATGAAGTTTCAAAAGCAGTATAAAATAATCGGGGTATTTGATTATCGTGATCCTAACATCACGAATAAGATCAAAGAAGTGGATACCATATTTGCATACGATATTCCGCCAGAAATTATGTCGGATATTCTACAAACATGTTATCGTGATCGGAAGAATATTTATTTCAATCCTAATGTAGATGATATTATGGAAATGCATGCGAAGAAATATCTTCTGGACGATATTTATTTGTTTAATAAAAATGTAAAAGCGATTACTATGGGACAGCGAGTAATAAAACGAGTGATGGATATTGGAATTTCTTTTGTCGGAGGAGTGCTTAGTGCACCTGTATGGCTTATCGCAATGCTAGCGATAAAGATGGAAGATAAAGGACCGGTATTATTTAAACAGGAACGTGCAACACTAAATGGGACTGTTTTTTTGGTATATAAATTAAGAACAATGAAGGTTGATGCAGAAATTAAATCGGCGACTCAAGATGATGATCGTGTAACGAAAGTTGGTCGTGTATTAAGAAAAACTAGAATTGATGAAATTCCTCAGTTGTGGAATGTATTAAAAGGGGAAATGTCTATTGTAGGGCCACGCCCTGAAATGCTTAAGAATGTACATGAGTATACAAATTTTTTGCCAGAATTCAAATATCGCCTACGTATGAAAGGTGGATTAACTGGTTATGCCCAAATTGCAGGGAAATATAATACACCACCGAAAGATAAGCTAATTATGGATATGATGTATATTGAAGAATTCAACATATGGAAAGATATTCAACTTATTTTCCAAACCTTATTTATCTTGATGAGAATGGATAGCACTGAGGGATTTGCGCTAGAACCGAGGCAGACAACTTATAAATTTGTACCTTATGAAGAGAATTGAAATTTAATAAACTTTAAAGAATAAAACAAGAGACTTTTTCTCTTGTTTTATTTTTTTAAAAAGGCGGTCATGATATGATAAATGCATATTATAAATTGTCACAATATCGTTGATGTTTGTAGAATGCTTGGAGGAAGTGGGATGAAACATACAATGAAATACACAATACTTTTACTAGCTACAATCTTACTGTCAGCAATGGCTTGGGGAAGTGTAGCAGGTGCTACTGAGACAGCGTTAGATGAGTTGCCAGATTATACACAGAAGTATAACTTGGATGGCGAAGATACCGAATCATTCCTACTAAGAGAACAGAATGTATACGGGAAGCGGTATTTTCGATCGGCAAGTCCAGTAAATAATTTTAACTATATCAATGTATTCGTAGAATTTGGAAAAGATGGAGTTCCAGAAGTGTCATTTGACGATGCTAGAACAAAAAAAGCAGTAGACATGGTTATGAATTCTGGAGGAATAAACATGGTGAGTGGAAAACCGCTTCCTATACTCTCACTACAAGAATATGTGTCTAAATTGACGTATGGATCGCTAAATGTAAAGTCTGAATATTTTCCGAAGACTGGAAGTTCTTATAAGACAATTCAATCCAGAAATTATTATCGGACGACTCTTGGGGGAAATACAATAGGATACCTGGCTTCTGATTCAGCGGAATCATGGAAGAGAGAAAAAGAATTAGTAGTAGAAATCATCTCAGCAGTAAAATCTGAGGTGGAGAAATCTTTTACAAAGCAACAATTGGATATTAATCAAGATGGAAAAGTGGATGGATTCAATTTATTAATTGAAGGATACGGAATGAATGGAGATGTGGATTATGGAGATGTGCTATGGCCACATCAAGTATCGCGAGCAGGAATTAAGAATACCTTCCATGGACTAGAGATAAGTCGCTACACCATGAATAATGTAAATGCAGGAAACAAAGGGTTATTTAATTATGAAACAGATAGTACAGTAACTTCCATGCGATTACAAAATGCTTATTATGGGGTGATTCACCATGAATTTATGCATGTTTTGGGACTTCCAGATCTGTATCGAGCGTATAGCTCAGGTCGTCCAGTAGGTTATTATGATACTATGGCCAATACATATAATTATTATCCCCAACTACCGACTGCTAATATGGTCGCTTTACTAGGTTATAAAGATCCAATGCCAATTATTACCTCTAGTACAACCGTTACGCTTACAAAACCGACCTATCAGAATAAAACAGAAAAGAGTGGGGTTAGAATTCAATCACCGGTAAGTAGTAGTGAATATTTTGTGATGGAGTATTATGATAGACACGACGAGTTAGATGCTATCTTGCGTGATGTGAATCTGCCTAGGAGTGATGGTCTTCTATTATCAAGAATCAATACAAAGAGAACGAGTAATGTAGCGTCTACGTCTAATGGTCACGATGATTTCATGTTTATCTTTCGACCGGGAGAGGTTAGCTTGGGTGCAGGGCAAGGAAGCCTTCAGAATGCAGTTATGCTGCCCCGCGTAGGACAGACTTATGGAAGGACGGCAGATGAAAGTTCGGGAGGATGGGATAAGAATACTTTATATACTACAACAGGGCAAAACAGTGGAATTAAAGTATCTATCGTTGGAGTTTCTGGAAATAGTATTACAGCGAAAATAGAGATAGATACAATCAAAGATATTGTAAAGCCGATTGTTGAGAAACCAGATTCAGAACCAGTTGTGAATCCACCTAAGAAAGAAGAACCTGGAATTACATATCAGACCCATGTGCAAAAAGATGGATGGCAGGCTTGGAAATCAAATGGAGAAATGGCAGGGACAAAAGGGCGTTCCCTTCGGTTAGAAGGAATCAATGTGAAATTAAATAAGGGCGGATATTCTGGTAATGTTTCATATCGGACTCATATAGAATCTATTGGTTGGGAAAAAAACTGGAAGAGCAATGGTGCCATGAGTGGAACCAGTGGAAGCTCTCTACGGTTAGAGGCTATTGAAATTAGCTTAAGTGGAGAGATAGCAAATTACTATGATGTCTATTATCGTGTACATGTCCAAGGTTATGGATGGCTTGGATGGGGGAAAAATGGCGAGCCGGCAGGATCGGCAGGATTCTCGAAACGATTAGAAGGAATTGAAATTAAGCTTGTAAGGAAAGGAAGCGTGAGTGGAATAAATAGCCTTACTCCGTATGTCCAGAGATATGTGAAGTATCAAGCTCATATTCAACGTATCGGATGGCAATCTCCGGTCTATGATGGCGAGATGGCAGGAACCTCTGGTAGAGGATTACGGATGGAGTCTACGATGTTCTCGTTAGAGTCACAGAAGTATAGTGGTAGCATTGAGTATATGTCTCATATTCAGAAAATTGGATGGGAATCTAGTTGGAAAGCGAATGGGACAATGACGGGAACGAAAGGAAGATCCCTTAGGTTAGAAGCAATTAAATTGCGACTCACAGGAGAAATGGCAAATCATTATGATATTTATTATCGCGTACATGCACAAGGATATGGATGGCTTGGATGGGCGAAGAATGGCAATCCGTCAGGAACATCAGGCTATGGATATCGACTAGAAGGGATTGAAGTTCGTTTGGTGCAAAAAGGGCAAGGCGCGCCAGGAACAATGCATAGAGC
>CAYIYM010000016.1:0-56320 GCA_964367685.1 uncultured Lachnospiraceae bacterium | reverse complement strand
ACCCCTCAAGTTGAGGGGCAGGGGAGTTGAAGATGTCGAAGACATTTTTTTATAGGAGTTCTGTAGTTTATTCAGAACACAGTAATTTTGTACCTACTTGTGCTAATAGAGAGACCCATTCTGCGGATAATGGCTTATCTGTAATGATGCCGGTGACTTCAGAAAAATCACAAATTCGAATAAAAGAAGTTTTATTGAATTTAGAATAATCGGCAATGAAGTAGATTTCGTTTGTCTGTTTAAGTAGAAGTTTACGAATTGCGGCTTCTCCCTCGGTAGAGTCAGTGATGCCATGATCAATTGATAGTGAGCGACAAGAAACAAAAGCTTTGTCAACAAAGTAATTTGCTATTGTTTGTAATGTATGAGTACCGTGGAAAGCCTTGTGATTTCGAGAGAATGTACCACCAACACAAATTAGCTTGATGTTATCATATTGTTCTAATTGATTTACGATTAAAATTGAGTTTGTGATAACAGTTAGGCGCATATCAGTTATTACTCGGGCAATAAATAAAGCAGTTGTTGAAGAGTCTAAATAAATAGAATCTCCATTATGAATCAAGGTTTTAGCTTGATCTGCAATAAGTTCTTTGCTCTTCACATAGGCGAACTCTCGAAGAGATGGGTTTACATTGTTCTCTACACCTGATTGAATAAATGCACCACCATAAGTGCGGGTTAGAAAATTCTCATCCTCTAGTGATTTAAGATCGCGTCGTATAGTTTCTTCCGTTACATTGAATTTAGTAGAAAGTTCAGAAACAGTTACGCTTTTTTGTTCAATTATAATATCTTTGATTTTTCCTTTTCTTGTTACAGCTAACATAGGAGTACCTCATAATTCTTTGATTTTTTGTTACAATATGTGGAATTATTTCTGAATATACTGTAATTGTATCATTATTTGCGTTGAAATCAATAAAAATATATGAAAAATAGTGAAATAAGATGAAAAAAATTAGTTTTAATAAAGAAAGAAATGAAAACAAAGGAAAAACAAAACAAAAACAACAAAAACAAAGAAAGTTGTATTGACAAAAAAACAAAAAAATATTAATATTTATACAGAAGAGAGGTGAATAAGTAGTGGCAAATAAGAACACAAAGTCTCTGTCAGATTTCGTGGCTAAGCAAGTGATACAAGAAATAGGGAAGCGAATGCATGAAAAGGGATTTGTTAATCAAGACACGCTAAGTTGGGAGAAGGACTTATTTGAAGCATATCATCGATTAGAAACAATGGAACACAATGCGACAGTACTTATGAATACTGAACGTGTAAAGAAAAAAGAAATTAATCATACAAATTATAAGCAGGTACAAAAAGCGAGTATTGCAAATCAAGGGAAGAGTTATAGAAATGCGATTCCTACGAATATTTCAATAGAGGAAATTCAACAAGTAAAATTAGAAATTATGGCAGAAATTGTTAGAAGAGTAACGGAAAATTGAATTAAGGGGGATGACTATGGAAGCAAGAGAAATTGAATTAATCGTAAAACAAGTGATACAAAAAATGGAAGTTGCAACAGACAAGAGTTTTCAACCAATTGTACATACTAATACCGGTGATTATGGAGTATTTGAAAATGTTGAAGAGGCAATTGAAGCAGCATTTGAAGCAGGCCGTATTTATATGGATACCTGTAACTTAGATGACAGAAACAGAATAATAGAAGCCATTCGAGTGATGTGTAGGTTACATGCAGCAGAACTAGGTGAAATGAGTGTTAGAGAAACTAGGTTAGGACGAGTGGAAGATAAGATTCAAAAAATACTAGTAACAACAAATGGAACTCCAGGTACAGAATGTCTCACAACAGATGCAATTACTGGAGATGCAGGACTTATGTTAGAAGAGTATGCTCCATTCGGGGTGATTGGTGCGATTACTCCAGTAACAAATCCTACAGAAACTATTATTAATAATACAATTAGCATGATAGCAGGTGGTAATTCAGTAGTATTCAATGTACATCCATCTGCAAAAAATGTTTGCGCTTATTGCTTACAACTACTGAACCGCGTTATTGTAGAAAATGGTGGTCCTATCAACTTAATAACCATGGTAAAAGAGCCGACCATGGGTACAATTAAAGTGATTACAGGAAGCCCTAAGATACGTTTACTTGTTGGAACAGGCGGAATGGGTCTAGTAAATTCACTCCTTCGTTCGGGGAAAAAAACTATTGGGGCTGGTGCAGGAAATCCACCTGTAGTTGTGGATGAAACAGCAGATATAGCATTAGCAGGAAAGGAAATTTTTAGAGGAGCATCTTTTGATAATAATGTGCTTTGTCTAGCGGAAAAAGAAGTTTTTGTCGTGAACTCAGTAGCAGATCAATTGGTTAATGAATTGCAAAATGCAGGTGCATACTTATTAAATGAGAAAGAGTGCGGAAGAATTCTTGAACTAGTGTTTACCCATGATGACAAAGGATATCATCCAAATAAATTGTGGGTAGGTCAAGACGCAGGAAAAATGCTTCAAGAAATTGGAATAAATCGACCAGATGTTAGATTACTTATTTGTGAAACAAAATCCGATCACCCATTTGTATTAGTAGAGCAGTTAATGCCTGTTTTACCAATTGTAAGATGTGCAACATTTGAAGAAGCAATGGAAGGCGCTTTAAGAGCAGAAAATGGAAATCGACATACATCTTCTATGTTCTCAACAAATGTAAATAATATGACGGTATTTGCTAGGAAGATAGAAACTACGATTTTTGTTAAGAACGGTGCCACACTTAAGGGTGTGGGAGTAGGCGGAAATGGACATGTAACAATGACAATAGCTGGTCCGACAGGTGAAGGACTTACTTGTGCGAAATCATTTACAAGAAGGCGTAGATGTATGCTCGCAGAGGGTGGATTTAGAATTGTCTAGAAAGACAGGTGAGTGATAATGGCATATGGATTTTTGGAATGTGCTGGATATGGAACTTTACTATATGCAATGGATAAAGCATGTAAGGCAACAGATATTAAGATTCTTGGAATAGAAACTATTAATCCTAAGGATACATCGGCATTTATTCCTTTGACGGCACAAGCAAAATTCGAGGGAGATGTTTCACAAGTGAAAATTGCAATTCAGATAGCAAAAGAAGCAGCGTTGGAGATGAATGAAGAACATGAGGTAACAATCGCAATAATTGAACGACCATATGATGGTGTAGATAAATTAGCGCGAATAACAAAAATAAAATAACTTTGATTAATATGGAGGACAAAATTATGTCAGCAATTGGAATGATTGAAACAAGAGGGTTAACAGCGGCAATTGAGGCGGCAGATGCTATGCTTAAAGCAGCAAATGTAGAATTAGTAGGAACAGAGAAGATTGGATCAGGCCTAGTGTCAATTATTGTAAAAGGTGAAGTAGGAGCTGTCAAAGCAGCAACTGAATCTGGAGTAGAAGCAGCATCAAGATTAGGTGAGCTAGTTGCGGTACATGTGATTCCAAGACCACATGCAGATGTTGCGAAAATTTTGCCAGCAATTAAGTAGATTGGATGTGAGTGATGTGAATCTAAACGCAATAGGAGTAATAGAAATAAACTACTTTACCAATGGTGTTGTAGTTTTGGATAGAATGTTAAAAGCAGCAGATGTATATTTAGCTAGTTGCCATAAGATATTAGGTGGCAGAATGATGCACATTGTGATTACTGGATTAACCTCTGATGTACAAGCCGCAATAGACGCGGCAAAAAAGGCAGAGACTATTGTAGGAAAAGATAACATTAAGGTGGCAATTGTGATTAGTAATCCACACCAAGAGATAATCAAACAGATGAACTTGATAGATAAACACTTATCAAATTCATAGGAAAAGGTGGTGTGGTAAATTGAAATAAGGAGGATGTTATGATTCTAGGAACGGTGAAAGGGAATATAGTGTCCACGAGAAAGTCAGATAGTTTAGTAGGGCTTAAGCTACTTTTGGTAGAACCTTATTATGGAGATAAAAATGAAATATTTGTTGCGGCGGATACGTTAGGAGCTGGAATTGGAGAACTTGTATTAGTTACAACAGATGATACAACTCAATATGCATTGGATAAATCAGCACCGGTAGATGCCTATATTGTAGGTATAGTTGATGCACCACCACAACTTTAAAAGAAAGCTACTGCTCAATGTTAAATTGCGTAGTAGCCTTCTTTCGTTAGAGAGCATTTTATCTAGAGAAATGGAGGCTATGATATGAGTGATATGATTCGTGTATTGGCTGTTGGAGATCCAGCAGTTAAGGGATATATAGAAGAAAAGGAAGAAATAATATCAAAATTTAATGGAAATGTAGCTTTTGACATTGTTCCATGGAATGAATATTACGACAAATTAATGGATGTACTGCAAGGAAAAACTAGTTACGACATTGTGATGGTGGCAGGCCATTTATGGAAGCAAGATTTTGTGGATTTGAATTATTTAGAGCCACTTGAATTTGAAAATGAAGATATATTGCCAGTTATTGCAGAAGAAATGTATAGTGATAAGATTCCTTATTTGTCTCCATCTTTTTGTGACGGTCATATGATTGTGTACCGAAAAAAAGAGGTAAAAGAGATTCTAGGAAAAGAATTAGCTGAAGTATTAACACCGCAAGAATATATAGAAATTGCAAAATGTATGAATGAATCAGAGAGGCAGATAGTAATGAAGGCAGACAAATCTGAGATTTTCACAGATGCAATTCCTTTTATGCGAATGTTTGGAGGAGCCATTTATCATCCAATTACTCATGAGATACAATGTGATAAACAGGAAGTTGTTGATGGATTAGAGCAATATTGTATGTTAAAAGAGGCTGCAATCGATGGTACTGAGAATTGTGGAAATGAGGAAGTAGTAGAAGCGTTAAAAACGAAAAAGGCAATTATGGGAATCACATGGAGTGGCCAATTAGGAGTGGTTTCCAATGAAATAGATTGTGAAGAATTAGGATTTAGTACCTTGAGCACAGCATGGAATGTGACATGGTCTTTTGCGATTAGTTCAAAGAGTAAACATGTAGAACAATCTCAAAAATTATTAGAATATCTAAGAAGTACTCAAGTTGATGAAATTGTTGGAAGGTATAGTGGAGCACCCGTTCGTGCTTCTAGTTATGAAAAGGGTAAAGACTTATATCCTTGGTACAGTTGTCAGTTAAAGATGATAAATAATGCAAAACCATTACCAGATTTACTTAATGCAGGTGAAAAAAATGGAATTTTATATCAAGAAATAGCAGAAGCGTTCGTGGGCAATAAAACAGCAAGTGAAGCAATGAAAGACGCGCAAGCAAAAATAGCTCTAATTTAGAAGGAGAATTTATGAAAGTAGTAATTATAGGTGGAGTAGCGGCAGGGATGTCGGCAGCTTCTAAGGTCAATAGGAGCCAAAAAGGAGCACAGGTAGTTGTATATGAGAAGGGTGGATTTTTATCATATGGTGCTTGTGGATTGCCTTATTATGTAGGGGATTTTAACGATGATTATAGAAAAATGATAGCCCGTTCAAAAGAAGCCTTTGAAAAGACAGGCATCCAATGCAAGTTACATCATGAAGTAATCGCAGTGGATGAAATCAAAAAGCAAGTAGTAGTTCGTGACTTGAAGAATAATATTGACTTCATAGATACGTATGATAAATTGATGATATCTGTTGGGGCGAGTGCAGTAATACCACCTTTTAAAGGTAGTCAATTATTAGGTGTTCATACATTGAAAACAATGGAGGATGGGATATTCTTGCGTGAATATGCACATACCGATTCTATTAGAAATGTAGTTATAGTAGGTGGAGGATATATAGGTGTTGAATGTGCAGAAGCTTTTCTGCACATTGGAAAGAACGTAAGGTTGATAGAGGCAGCTGATCGTATTTTGATGCCATTTGAACCAGAAATGAGTGAATTGGCAACAACTGAATTAGAGGAAAAGGGTGTTAAGATTCATTTAGGGGAAAAGGTACAAGAATTCCAAGGAAATTTTGAAGTTGATACGATTATAACGGATAAGGGTAGATATGATGCGGACTTAGTGATTGTAGCTGTTGGTGTTAGACCTGCCACGGGATTTTTACAAAGTACGGGGATGGAAATGGCACCGAATGGTGCAATTAAAGTAAATCGAAAATTAGAAACATCTATTCCAGATATTTATGCCGCAGGTGATTGTATTCTAGTGTATAACGAGTGTTTAGAAGAAGATTCTTTTTTAGCGCTTGGGACAGTTGCAAATAAGTGTGGTCGAATCGCTGGTGGTAACATGGCTGGAGGGCAAGAAGAATTCCTAGGGGCGCTTGGTTCAGCAGCAATCAAGGTGTGTGATTTAGAATTTGGAAGAACAGGAATGAGTGAAGCAGATGCCCAAAGGAAAGGGATTAATTATAAAACCATAATGGTACGTGCAAATGATCATCCACCGTATTATCCAAATCCGACACCAATTACGATAAAATTAGTATATGAAGCAGATAGTAAGAAACTATTAGGCGCACATACCTGTGGGATAAAAGGTGCCGTGCTAAGAGTTGATGTATTTGCAGTGGCTATTCATTGTGGAATGACCACGAACGAGCTAGGGATGACAGATTTGATTTATGCTCCTCCGTTTGCAGGAGTATGGGATGCGATACAAATTGCTTGTAACGCAGCGAAGTAAATGAAAGGCGGATGTATTGCATGAGTAAATTAGTTACACTAAGTCAAGCAATGAGTAAAATAGAGAATGGTGATACTGTAGCAATTGGGGGAAATGTATTGCATAGAGCTCCTATGGCAATGGTACGAGAATTAATAAGACAAGAAAAAAGAAAGTTGAAAATCATAAAAACTGCAGGTGCAATGGATGTTGATATGCTTTGTTTTGCTGAATGCGTGGAAAGTGTAGATGCTGGATTCATTAGTTATGAAACGGAATATTCACTTGCGAACCATTATAGGAAAGCAGTGCAACAAGGCATTGTAAAAGGGAAGGAACACGCATGCTATACTGTGATTTGCGCACTTCGTGGAGCGAGTATGGGAGTTCCCTTTATGCCGGTGCATGGACTACAAATCAGTGATTTAATCAAAGAAAATGATTATTTCACAAAAATTAAAAACCCATTTGGATCAGAAGAGGTAACAGTTGTTAAAAGCATAAAACCAGATGTAGCTATCATACATGTGCATGAAGCAGATATTAATGGAAATGCCTATATAGAAGGACCGCTTTTTGATGACATTTTAATGACCAGAGCATCAAAGAAAGTAATTATTTCGGCAGAGAGAATTGTGCCAGAGAGTAAATTTGCTTTTGCAAGTGGGAAAGCCCAGATTCCACATTTTCTTGTGGATGCAGTAGTGCGAGTGGAAAAGGGTGCGGGACCTTGTTCTTGCTTGCCGTATTATGATATTGATAGAAAATCTCTAGATGTGTTTAAGGGTCTTACGGTAAGAGAAGAATTAATGGAGTATATTGATAAATATGACAAAAACGATAGAAAGTATTAGAGGAAGATAACATGTATTACAAAAAAGAAGCAAAGATTCGAACAAGCGACATTATGATATGTGCCATGGCGAGAGCAATTGCAGATGGAAATACAGTGTTTCATGGGGTATCTTCTCATATGCCTCTCATAGCTACTATATTAGCAAAACATACCCACGCACCCCATGCTGTGCATTTAAATATTCCAGGAGGAGTAGATCCTAATGTAGTCAAAATGCAGAAGTACACAAGCGCAGGAAAAGAACTGTTGAATCAAGCGTGTTCATATTTTCCACTATCAGAGGTATTCGATTTATCAATGCGTGGGGGATTAGATGTAGCCTTTTTGAGTGGAATTCAATTTGATAAATACGGAAATGTAAATGCATCTGTAATTGGCGATTATCACAAGCCCAAGGTGCGTATGCCAGGTGGCGCGGGAAGTGCCGTTTTAATCCCTACTGCCCAAAAAGCGATTATATGGCGTACAAAACATGATAAACGAACATTTGTAGATCAGGTCGATTTTGTAACAACACGCGGAAATATTGATGAAATTATCACACCACTTTGTATATTTAAAATGCATAATGGAGAGTTGGTGCTTAAATCTATTCACTCTACATCTAGCTTGAATGAGGTTGTAGCAAATACAGGATTTGATGTAAATTATGATGTTCTTCGAGTGACTCCTAATCCAACAAAAGAAGAATTAAGTTTGTTGGAAAAAATAGATAAAGAAGATTATAGAAATATAGAATTCTAAAAGTAAATTAAAACACAAAACAAATCCAAATTGTCATATAATTAACAAAATAAGAAAGAATATCACGATAAACAAAGAAAAAACAATAAAAAAACGAACAAAAACATGCATAAAACTTGAAATGTCAATACAAATATAGTAAAATACAAAATAACACAATAATAAATAGGGGGTAGTGTACATTTGTGTGAAATGATAAGGCACCCCAAAACATGAAGAGGAGGAAGTGGATATGAAGAAACGAGTATTGGCACTAGTAATGGGTATGACACTTATTGGTGGAATTTTAGCAGGGTGCAGTAGCGAACCAGCAGAGCCAGCAGGAACAACAGAAACAACAGAAACAGAAGAAACAACTGGAGATATGGAAGGTGAGTTGGTTGGTAAGAAGGTTGCAGTTGTTAGAAACCTTGCAAATGGAGATCATACACAACAATTCCTAGCAGGATGTGTTGAAGAAGGCGAAAAATTTGGGTTTGTAGTAGATACATTTGTTACAGATGGTGACGATGCAAAAACACAAGAAACAGTAGCTCAAGTTATTGCACAAGATTATGATGCACTTATTTTATCACACGGACAATTATCATACACATATGATATGTTAAAGCCAGCAGCTGACAAAGGAATGGAAATTGTAACATTCGATTCTATGCCATTTGAAGGTGGAGATGCAAATGGAGCATTGTTAGAAGGTGTTACTTCAACAGCTCAAGATGATAATGCATTAGCAGAGTTGTCACTTGGTTATATGATGGAAGAATTTGAAGCAAACGGCGGAGAATACCCAATGAAAGTTCTTAAAACATTCATGGGACCTGGAATCCCACCACTTGATAGAAGAAACGAAGTTTATACTCAATTAGAGGCTGATGGAAAGATTGAAACAGTTCAAACAATTGCACCTTCAGACAGTGCAAATGCTCGTGGCGACATGACAACAAAAACAGAAGCGATTTTACCAACAATTCCAGAAGGAAGCGTGGATGCAATCTGGGGTTGCTATGATGAATTAGCAAAAGGTGTATTACAGGCGTTAAATGATGCAAATAGAACAGATATGCCAATGTATACAATCGATGTTTCAAATGATGATATTCAATTAATGGTTGAAAATCCTGATGTATGGGTTTCAACAGCGGCTGTAGACCCTAAGTTAATCGGTATTGTTGATATGAGATTAGTTGCACTTAAACTTGCTGGAGAAGAAACACCAGATTTCTTTAATTTATCTGCAAATAACATCTTAACATCACAATTAACAGAAGGTGACACAATGGATAATTTAGGAACAATCATTGAAGGTTGGGGAAATGCAGAGGATCCAGAAGGCGCTCTTTATACAGAAACAGTTCAAGCTTTATACGCAAAATAAAGAAAAGTAGGGTGATGGGTGATGAATGAATTGAAACTTGAAATGAAAAATATAGCTATAGAATTCCCAGGAGTAAAAGCACTCGATGGTGTAGATTTTTGTTTGACAAGTGGTACAATTCATGCGCTCGTAGGTGCAAATGGTGCAGGAAAGTCAACTTTGATGAAAGTACTTGCTGGTGCCAACACACACTATACAGGACAAATATATCTTGGAGGGGAACCGGTTGAAACCCGGTCCCCAAAAGATGCAAAGAATTTGGGCATTGAAATTGTGTATCAGGAAGTAGATACAGCATTAATTCCATATTTATCTGTGGCGGAAAATGTAATGTTCAATTCGATTGTTAATCGCATGGATAAGAAACAAATTGTAAATTGGGGGAAAATACGTAAATCTGCAAAAGAAGTATTAAAAAAATTGAATGTGGAAATTGATATTAATAAACTCGCCTCAGAATTAACATTAGCACAAAAGCAAATGGTGTTAATTGCAAGATGTGTAGTTGAAAAATGTAAATTTTTAATATTAGATGAACCTACGGCACCGTTGTCACAGACTGAAACTCAAGAATTATTTAGAATCGTTCGAGAGTTAGCTGAAGAAGGTGTTGGTATTGTATTTATTTCGCATCGATTGAATGAGTTATATGAAATCTGTGAATTAATTACAATTATGCGAGATGGAAAACTAGTAGATAGTATGCCTTTGACAAAAGAATTAGAGGCAAATACTATCGTTGAATATATGTTAGGGCATAAGTTTGAAGAGGTATATGTAAAGCGTGAATGTGAAATTGGAGATATCATGCTTAATATCGAAGAACTTACAGAGAAGAAAAATAAAGTCAAGAATATTAATATGCATGTACGAAAAGGGGAAATTGTTGGAATAGCAGGTCTCGTTGGAGCAGGAAAAACGGAACTATGTAAAACAATCTTTGGAGAATATCAGCATACAGGAAAGATTACACTTGATAATAAATTGGTAAAAGCCAGAAATCCAGAACAAGCTGTAAAGAGTGGATTTGCACTCGTTCCAGAAGAACGTAGAAAAGAAGGGGTGTTAGTTTCTGATCCAGTGTATGCGAATATTTCAGTAGCAGCAATGAAGAAGTATACAAACAAATTGTCTGTAGTAAATAAAAAGAAAGAAAAGGAAGATGCCCGCAAAATGATTAAAGACATGGGAATTAAAACACCATCGGAGAATCAAAAAGTGGCATTATTATCTGGAGGAAATCAACAGAAAGTAGTAGTAGCAAAATGGCTAAATTCAAATGCAGAAATATATATTTATGATGAGCCTACAAAAGGAATTGATGTTGGTGCAAAACAAGATATGTATGAGTTGATTGAACGGCTAGCAGCAGAAGGGAAGGGTGCGATTTATGCTACCTGTGAATTTACAGAAATACTAAGTATTTGCGATAGAGTATATGTAATGTATGATGGAGAAATTGTAAAGGAATTGAAAGTTTCAGAGACAGATGAAAAAGAGCTTCTCTATTACTCAACAGGGGGAAAATAATATGGAAAATAAAGTAATGGGCAAAGGAAAAAAGTTCAATACTTCTGAATTTGTCACAAAATGGGGTACAATCTTCACGATTTTAATTTTATTTGTTGTATTTACATTTGGGAATTGGAATGAAACAACAAATAGTAGTATGTGGTTTACTGCCAGTAATATGATTACCATCTTACGTGCAATTTCGATTACAGCAATTATAGCCATTGGATTGACTTATGCCTTGGCTGTTGATGGAATGGATCTTTCTATTGGTGCCTGTGCGAACTTAGCAGATACATTTATTATGACCATGTTCGTATGGTATAACCTAAGTATTGGGGTATCAATTCTTTTAACAATTCTAGTGTGTTTATCAATTGCGGTTGTAAATTCAATTTTGATTGTTAAACTTAAAATTCCTGACATGGTTGCAGCATTGTCTGTTATGTTTATGTTCCAAGGTGTTGCTCTAACTTATTCTAATGGAGGGGCAATAACTGAGAGAATGACAAGACCAGATGGAACGCAAGCACCAGGTCTAGTGCCAGATGCATTTAGAATGTTAGGTGCAGAACCATGGCTAATAGTTATTATGTTATGTGTAGTTGCATTTGCAGTGTTTTTCTTAGGGTATACAAAACATGGACGTTACATGTACGCTGTAGGTGGTAATCCTGAAGCTGCTGAATTATCAGGAATTTCTGTAGCAAAATACAAAGTATTAGCCTATTTTCTATCTACTACATTTGCGAGTTTAGGCGGTATTTGTTTGGCAGCACGTGTTGGGACAGCACAGGTTAGCGCAGGTGATGCATATTTAATGCCATCTGTTGCAGCTGCGTACATTGGTTTCTCGGTAATGGGTGCAGGGAAGGCGAATGCAATCGGTACGCTAATAGGAGCAATACTAGTTGGTATTCTTGAAAATGGACTCATTATGATGGCGGTACCTTATTATGCGATGAATATTGTAAAGGGGTGCGTATTAGCAATTGCACTTGCAATGACTTATTATAACAAAAAGAAATAGTAGAACTAGAGGAGTGGTTAATATGTCAAAATTTGATACTTATTTTTTAATGAATGCAGATGAAATTGCAGATTATATTAAGAGTAAAATTGATTTTTTTCCAAATGATAGTAATTTGGAATGTAAAGAAATTGGGGATGGGAATTTGAATTATGTATTTCGTCTGTGTGATGTAAGTACAGGAAAGTCTATTATCATTAAACAAGCGGGAGAAGCAGCAAGGATTTCAGAGGATATTATTATTTCTACAGATAGAGGTAGAATCGAAGCGGATATTCTTAGATTACAAGGTGAGTTGGCACCAGGACTCGTACCGAAAGTATATTTGTATGATGAAGTGATGTGTTGCTTAGTAATGGAAGATATGGTAGGACATACAATGATGAGAACAGGATTGATTAATCATGAAATTTATCCATTGTTTGCAGAACATATCAGTACATTTCTAGTAAATTCGTTACTTCTTACAAGTGATATTGTTATGGACCACAAAGAAAAAAAAGAAAGAGTGAAGCAATTCATTAATCCAGATTTATGTGAGATTAGTGAAGATTTGGTTTATAGCGAGCCATTTGATGATTATAACCATAGAAATAATGTGTTTGAGCCAATAAAAGATTTTGTAGAAACTGAACTTTATAATGACAAAGAGTTGAAACTATTGGCTGCAAAATATAAGTTCCAATTTATGAACAATGCGCAAGCGCTGGTACATGGAGATTTACACACAGGTTCTATTTTTATTAATAAGGAGCACACTTATATATTTGATCCGGAATTTGCATTTTATGCACCAATGGGATATGATATAGGGAATGTAATCGCAAATATGTTTTTTGCTTGGGGCAATGGGTTTGCAACTATCGAAGATGAGAAAGAAAAAGAAGAGTTTTGCTCTTGGACCATTAATACAATTGTAGAGATCGTAGATAAATTTATTGCGAAGTTTAAGATTGCATATCAAGAAAATGTAACTGATATAATGGCTAAAACAGAAGGATTTATGGAGTATTATCTTGATACAGTATTGGAAGATACAGCTGCAGTTGCGGGATTTGAATCGATTCGTCGTACAGTGGGTCTTGCAAATGTAAAAGACATTACTTCAATTCAAGACTTAGATAAGCGAGCAAAAGTTGAAAAAATTATTATTACCTTAGCAAAAAATTACATTAAACATAGCAAGGAATTTAAATGCGGGGCGGATTACAGAAAAGTAATTGAAAATTCAATTGCTCAATTTTAGGAGGATAGCATGGAGAACAAAAAAACAATCATGGATTACAAAACAGTGTCGTTAGATGATGCAAAGAGCGCATTGGTAATTATTAATCAAACAAAATTACCTTATGAGATAGAGATGCTAGAAATTACTGATATCAAAGATACTTGGAATGCAATTTATTTGTTGCAAGTTAGGGGAGCACCTGCAATTGGAGTAGCAGCAGCCTTTGGAGTTTATTTGGCGGTAAAACCAAGTGAGGCAATTGATAGCAAAGAGTTCTATGCAGAGTTTATGAAAGCAAAAGATTACTTAGCAACTTCAAGACCAACAGCGGTTAATTTATTCTGGGCTCTTGACAGAATGGAAGATGTAGTGAAGAACAATATGGATAAAACTCCAGCGGAAATTAAGCAATTGTTACATGATGAATCTGTTGCAATTCATGATGAAGATATTTGGGTTTGTAAACAAATTGGAGAATATGGATTATCACTTGTAAAACCGGGAGATGGACTTCTTACACATTGTAATGCAGGGCAATTAGCTTGTGTGAAGTACGGAACTGCAACAGCACCTATGTATTTAGGACATGAAAGAGGATATAATTTTAAAGTATTTGCAGATGAGACAAGACCATTAAATCAAGGTGGAAGATTAACTGCATTTGAATTACATGAATCAGGGATCGATGTAACATTGATTTGTGACAGTGCATCAGGAACAGTAATGAGAAATGGTTGGGTAGATGCAATTTTTGTTGGATGTGATCGTGTTGCTGCCAATGGAGACACAGCAAATAAAGTTGGAACATCTGTAGTTGCTGCTGCAGCGAAAGTACATAATATTCCAGTATATATCTGTGCACCAACAGCTACAATTGATATGGAAACATTGACAGGTAATGAGATACATATTGAAGAAAGACCAGCTGAAGAAGTGACTGAAATGTGGTATAAGGAAAGAATGTCAGCAGAAGGTGTGAAAGTTTTCAATCCTGCTTTTGACGTGACAAACAATGACCTTATCGCTGGTATTATAACAGAATATGGTATTGCAAGAGCGCCATACACTGAGTCGCTAAAAGAAATCTTTAAAAAGAAGCGTGAAAGTGAAAAATAATTATTCATTTTAATAATGGGATATGTATCTATTGTGATGCATATCCCATTTTATAAAAGGAAAGGAGTTAGATATGAAGTTAGGCGTAGTTGGAAGTATTAATATGGACATGACTATTCAAACAGAGCGGATTCCACTGAAAGGTGAAACCTTAAAGGGTGAAAACTTACAGTATATTCCAGGTGGAAAAGGTGCAAATCAAGCAGTAGCAATGGCAAGATTAGGAGCGGAAGTTGTAATGTTTGGTTGTGTAGGAGCAGATGCAGCAGGGCAAAGTATACTTGATAATTTCAAAGTGCAAGGTGTATGCACAGATTTTATTGGTATCAAAGAGAATCAAACTACAGGAATTGCGATGATTACAGTTGGGGAAGGCGATAATACCATTATTGTTGTGGCAGGGGCCAATAATGAAGTGACAATTGATTATGTTACTCAAATACGTGAAGAATTATTATCTTGCGATATTGTATTGTTGCAACATGAAATCCCACAAGAAACAAATGAATTTGTAATAAATTTGTGTAATGAAGCGGGTGTTAAAACAATATTAAATCCTGGACCGGCTAGAGTTGTAAAACGTGAAATCGTTGAAAAACTTACTTATTTAACGCCAAATGAACATGAGGCACGTATTATTTTCGGTGAGGAAAATACAGTTGAGGAAATATTGTCTCTTTATCCAGAGAAGTTAATTATTACTCAAGGTGCAAAAGGAGTTAGTACATGCACTAAAACAGGTGAGTGTATAACGATTCCAGCTAGAAAGGCAAATGTAGTAGATACAACTGGAGCAGGCGATACGTTAAATGGATCTTTTGCAGTTGCAATTGGAGATGGAAAATCTTTGATAAATGCCATGAGATTTGCCAATATATCAGCGAGTTTATCTACCGAAAAATTTGGTGCACAAGGTGGAATGCCTTCAAAAGACGAAGTTCTTAGAGAACTTCATGACGAATAAAAGAGAGAAAGTACATATTTTATTTATATGTACTTTCTCTCTTTATTAATGAACCATTTACTTGTATTTTGATATTGGAAGTAGCAGTTACAGATTCTTCTATGATGTTCGTTAATATCCTAACCGAAAGTTTCCCTATTCGTACTTTATCGATTTCCATTGTTGATAAAGATGGGGTGCATGCTTCGGAAAAAGCAATATTGTCAACTCCAATGACAATGATATCTTGAGGGATAAGATAGCCAGCCTCTAGAAGTGCTTTCATTGCACCGATGGCAATAATATCGTTGTCAGAAACTAATGCAGGGGGTGGTGAATTGCCATCTCTAAGATAAGAATTCATATCATCATAAGCCCCTAGAAATGTTGGACGCAATTGAATCTGCTTGACAAGAAGTGGTGAAATTGCACGACGGACGCCTATTTCTCGTTCTTTGAAATTCTGTAATTTTTGAGAACTATGTAGATAGCCAATATTCGAATGTCCTAATGATAAGAGATGATGTGCAGCTTCATATGCAACGAGTTCATTATTGATATAAATGGCATTACAATCAAAGTTAGGCATGGAGTTGTCTAGTACAATATATGGACATTTAATTTGTGATAACAAAGAATAGTCAGATTCATTGATCTCAGTTCCGAGCACAATAACACCTTGACAGGATTGGTAATCTAAGGAATTCAAAGTTTGTTCTAAGGAATTGCGACAGACAGTTATGATTAATTTGTACTGCTGATTCTGACATTCTTTTTCGATGGAGTCCATAATTGTAGAAATAAAACCAGGATTTTCTTCCACTACCAACCCGTGATTGATATATTTTAAGAATAGAAGCGACTTGGTAGAAGTTTTATTTTTTTGCGGAAGCGAATAATTATATTTTTTTACTAAGTCGAATACGATTTTTCTGGTTTCATCACTAATATCCCCCTTGTTATTTAACACAAGAGAGATAGTGGCGATTGAAATTCCGGATAGTGTGGACAGTTCACGTAAAGTCATAAGCTATAACATCTCCTTCATGGCATCTACAAATGCGCACATCATTAAGAAAGCAACAGCGGCGCCTGGATCTTCCAGTGAACGAGATGCTTCGCCACGCGTAGCTGCACGACCATGAAGTGCCACCATTGTTGTCGTATATTTGAAACCAGCTTCAGAAGCTTTTTTTGCTGCTGTAGCCATTACAAGTAAAGAATTAGTTTCGTTGTTCTTCATTGCTACAATTGCAGGGTATAAACCGTCTAAAAAGGTTTTTTCTCCTAGATTTGCTTTGCCACGATTTTGAACACCAGCAAAATAAGCTTCGAATAAGGTGATGAAGTCAAGATTAGATAGTTCTGTTTTTCCCTTCAGAATTTTACCAGCATGCATAAAACCGGATGCCATTAAAGTGCCCATAGTAGAGGGGACGGCTGTGGACATGGTTTTTCCTACACCATAGAGAAACTTACCAATATCTGTTTCGTCTGTAGTTTGAGCATAACGATAAGCGGCTGCAAATCCATCGCTCATGGTAAGTCCAAGATCTCCGTCGCCAACAATACTATCAAGATCAATTAGATAATCTTTCTTTTCATTCATAATGCGACTTGCATGTTCGAGAAATTTGATAAGTATGAAACGATCCATTATGTTATTACCTCCTATAGTTGTACGAAGAATGGTGTTTGTGCTGGAGCATCTAAATATTGTTTTAATTCATCATCTAACTTTAAAATGGAGATCGAGAAACCAGCCATTTCTATCGCTGTAGCATATTCTCCGACTAAATATTTGTAAGGTGATAGTTGGTGGTCTTTTAAAATCTTATCGATACGTCTAGTAACAATGTACTGTTCGTCCAAAGGAGTTGCACCTAAGCCATTCACAAGGATAGCAACTTCATTACTATCTGAGAAATCTAAGTCTGCTAGTATCTGACTCATCATCTCATCCACTACTTTATCAGCAGGCTCTAATTTACCCGTACGGATTCCGGTTTCGCCATGAATCCCCATTCCAATTTCCATTTCATCTTCCGCAATGGAAAACCCTGCTTTTCCAACCCGTGGAACAATACAAGGGGTTAGTGCAACACCCATTGTACGAACATTGTCAGCAGCTTTTTGAGCAATTCGCTTTACTTCATCTAAATCTAACATTGCATCGGCAGCAGCTCCGGCACATTTATAAACAAATACGATCCCAGCAACTCCACGTCTAGTATTACGTTCCCCAGGAGCACTTGGTCCAGCAGAAGCAACGTCATCCCCAGCAACTAGACTCTCTACACGGATATCTTCTTCAAAATCAGCCATTTCAGCTGCCATATCGAAATTGAAAATATCCCCATTATAATTTCCATAAATATATAATACACCTGCACCAGAATCAATTTCCTTGGTGACTGCAAACATCTGTTCAGGACTAGGGGATTGGAATACATCGCCTACTGCACAACCGTCGAGCATTCCTTTTCCGACATAACCTAGAAATAAAGGTAAATGACCCGAACCACCGCCAGTGGAGAGAGCAACCTTCCCTTTTTTCTTGTGCGTACTTACGAGACAGCGCACGTCATTGCCTGTAAAAGTGATTAAATCACTATGTGCAATATAGAGTCCTTCGAGCATTTCATTTACATAATCTTCTGGTTTGTTGATGATTTTTTTCATATTGAGATCTCCTTTTCCTCTTTTTACTTAACAAAATATAGTGTTAAGTACTGTTTACTTACTATTATTAAATATAACTACTTTTAATGAAAAAGTCAATCAATACAAGGTGTTAAGTGTTGTTAAGTGAAAAAAAGCGAAAAAATATTAAATTGCAATATTTTTTCGCTTAATGATTATCTATTGTTGATTGAGTTTTGCCCTCTGAGCGTGATAACAGGACCGCCTGTTCCATTGATATATTCGGCAGTTATCATCACTTGTCCAATATTGTCATCTTTTGGAATTTCATACATAATATCCAACATAAATTTCTCGATAATTGAACGAAGTGCACGTGCACCAGTTTTCATCTCTAGAGCTTTTTGGGCGATAGCGTGTAGAGATTCTTCGTTAAATTCTAATTTTACTTCATCTAAAGCAAGTAATTTTTGGTATTGTTTTAGGATTGCATTTTTAGGCTCTTTGAGGATAGTAACTAACATTTCTTCTGTTAATCCTTGAAGAGAGTAAATAACAGGAAGTCGTCCAATAAATTCTGGAATCATTCCGAAGTTTCGTAAATCTTCCACAGTCACTCGGTCTAGTATGTTTGCTTCGTTGTCATATTTATCCTTTAGTTCCGCATTAAATCCTATAGTGGCAGTTTTAGTTAATCGTTCTTTGACAATTTTTTCAAGGTCAGGGAAAGCACCGCCACAGATGAATAGTATATTGCGAGTGTTTATAGTAGTAAGTGGGACCATAGCATTTTTGCTATTAGAGCCTACTGGAACTTCGATTTCGCTACCTTCAAGTAATTTTAACATTCCTTGTTGTACAGATTCTCCACTAACATCTCTTTGGCTTGAATTTTTCTTCTTTGCAATTTTATCAATTTCATCGATGAATATAATTCCTTGTTCAGCCTTATCCACATCATTATCGGCGGCAGCTAATAATTTAGAAACGACACTTTCAATATCATCACCTATGTATCCAGCCTCAGTTAGAGAGGTGGCATCTGTGATTGCAAGTGGAACGTCTAGTAAGCGAGCAAGAGTCTTTACAAGATAAGTTTTTCCGGACCCTGTAGGTCCAATCATAAGCATATTTGATTTCTCGATTTCAATATCATCCATGGTGTCGGTTGCTACGCGCTTATAATGATTATAAACAGCAACTGAAATTGCTTTTTTTGCATGTTCTTGACCGATTACAAAATCATCTAGTTGAGCTTTGATTTTATGTGGGGCAGGAATATCTGCAATATTAAGCAGTGGTTCTACTTTTTCATTTGGTTTTTTCTTTTTTACTTGTTGTTTCTTTGGTGTTGCGCCTTCTAAATCTGATAGATTCAGAAATTGCAGACCAGGAGTATTCATTAGTTTATTGATATCAAAGTTGCTATTGCTCATCATATCATAGCTTTTTTGCATACAATCAGGGCAAACAGACAGATTGTTAGGCAAATGCATGAGTGGTCCAGTCACACTTTCAGGACGATGGCAAATCGTACAGAATTTTTCGTACCCCTCGTCAGAATCATCTATATTTGGAACATCAAATTCAACAATATCTTTTACGGATGGGTCAGAGTCTATTGTATTTTCATTGTTATTATTAGACATATATTTTCACCTTTCTTATTACTCATTGCATCTATTATATATTAGTGGATAAAAAGGTGCAAGTTGTTCCTTGTGTACAAGTTGTGTACCTAATATAATAGAGTAATTTGAATGTGCTACACATTAGAAATGGCGGAGATAAAGAGTGATGATTCGTGAGTTTTTCAATAGACAATTTGTGCCAGTATATGATATAATTACTGCGTTATGTTAATGCTTAAAAGAGATTTGAAATAAAGCATATATAATTACATATATTATTAAAAAAATATTAAAAATAAGAAAGGAAATAATGATGAAAATTTACAAAAAAATAAGTGCGTTGCTTTTGTCATTGACATTGATTGGTGGTACGATTGTACAACCATCAACTATAGTTTATGCCACAGAGGGGAGTGGAGATTTACCTACATCAGCAGCAGTAACGGAGCCAACAATAGAGCTTACAAGCCAAGGGATTCCATTTTCTGATGTAGACCCATGGGATTACACCACAATTACTAGTGGGTCGACGTATTCTTTTTTCTATCCGCTAACTGTTCAATTACCTAAGGGTGGCAGATATCATATTATAATTGATATTAATCCTAATAAGATTACTGACTTTCCCTTTTATATAAGTAGTGCACCGGAACCAGAACCTAACCCTCAATCAGTGGACGTGAAAATTAGCGGCTCAAAAGCTATCTATACTATTAATACTGATGAGGTAGACGAGTTTATAATGGAAACTAAGATTGGTGTTTCCGTAAAAGGCGATAAGGGAACAACATATAAGCTTTCTAACGGAACAGCAGCAGGTGCTATAGGCGATATGCTGATTAAAGATCCTTCAGCCGAACTAGGTGTGAATGTATATGTATCAGATAAAAATAGTTTTGAATTTTCTGATGAAACTACAGATGCAAATGTTTTAGAAGAATACACTATCAGTAAATCCCATGATTTAGACTTTAGTACACAAACAGCTACTGGTAAGGATATCTTAAGTAATGAAATTCATCATGCTTCTGGTGGGAAACTGCCGCTAGCGTCCGAACTGGAAAAATTTGATTTTACTAATACGATAAGCAAGGATGGGGGAATAGATTTATACGGTTTATTCTTGCTTCCAGATGGACATGTTTATTTTGGAAAGAAATTAGACGAAGGATATGATATGTATATCGGCGAATATACTTTAAGTACCAAAATAGAAAACCAGAAACATTACCCTATGAGTGATTTGAAATTCAACATATCACTTCCAGATGAGTTTTTTCAAAACACAGGTAGAAATTCTAACCCAACTAGTGACAATATGTTTGGGGGAGAATATAGCTTTGGATATGATATGAGTGCTAATAGTAGTATTGCTAGTATAATATATGATTACAATGGTACTGATAGAGAAGAACTATTTACAACTAACTTTGATAAAGAGGCTACTGAGTTTCACTATTTCCAAGGATCAGCCATGTTTAATGAAAATGCACCTACATACATAGACTACAAATTAACAGGAAGAGAGTACTCTTCAAATAGTTTTAATGATTATCAAAAGGGAACCATTCAGCTTAAAGAAGGTTCTATTGCCGATTATAGTGAAGGTCAAAGCTTTACAGCACCAGGCAATTCAACAATAACGTGGAATGAGTATATACCAGGTGCTCCCGGAGATGCGGGTAGAATTTCTAGTGAGGACATTGATTTAGGTCGTGTTGTAATTAATGTCCCTAAGTATACTATGATTGATAGATTGGTATCAGATGTATCTGAATCTGCAGTTTCAGAAGATCAACTTGCAAATCATACATATAATTTTACTATCTCTAATGAGCATCTAGCAGATGATTTAAACGATCTAAAGGCTATTGAAAGATACGAAGGCGAAGTTCTTACTTTCACTTTCCCGGAAGGATTAGATGTAAATGAATTTAACTTAGCTAATTTTAATGCTAACGTATTGAGCTTTGGGTCTTATTGGTTCGACGATAACGAAAGTGAAAAAATAAAATTAGAAGCAAACGATAGTGTCACAATCAATGAAATTCCAGAGGGTACAACTAAGTTAAATATACAAATTAGTGATGAAGGTTTAGCAACTGAGTATGATTTATATCAGAAAAATGATATGTCGCAAATTTCTGGAAGTTACACAGCAGCTTACACAGGTTCTGAACGCCAGATAAAAGTTTTAGTAGATATAACTGACGGTGATAATGTCGTTATTGAAGAAAACAATATAGAAAACCGTAACATTCGATTAGAAATGGAAGGTACTGATTCAGGGAAAATTGCAGGAGAACCAAGACCGTCTATTGACCTTTACTGGACAGTAGTTGGTGCAGCAGATAATCTTGCAATTTATATAGACAATGATTTTGATGCTGTTTCTACAATGTTTAATAATAATACTTCATCAAAACCTTATCTTTTGAATAATAACGGAGTTGATATTGAAGGTCTACATATTGCTTTAGATACTGTAGATTATACTACAGGAGAGAATGGCATTGAAGATAATGAAATTGATGATTCAAAAGTGAATTCAATGATTTATAAAAATGCTGTAATCAATCTTGATTTAAAGACAGATAAACACTGGGAACAAGTGAACCAAGTAGAGTTATTACCTGGCACTAAAACAGAAGGATTTACTTACTCCGCTACTGAAGACCCGGTTACAATCACTTATAAACTCAGTGGAGACGAAAAGGAGTATAAAGAGTTTGTTAACACAAATGAAGGGTATACTTTTAAAGTACCAGAAGGTAAGTATTTATCAGATTTAAAGATTACATTCCCAACACTTCAAGCTATACCTGGAGGGACACAGACAACTTCTTCTCAAGATGAATCAATAGCTATTTTACACTATGCAAGTGACTCGAGTACACCATCAGGAAAATTCGATACTGGCAGTGGTAAGACGGACGTGTTCGTTGATGACATTAGTGTAACAGTTACTGCCGATAATTTGGTACATGAGGTTGATAGAAAAGATGATAGTGTAGCATACTTTGCTTATAAAGTTAAGGTGTCCTTAACGAATGCATCAGGCAATACAGATAATAAAGAACCGAGTAACCGATCAACATTTGGTTTTACTGATCGTGAAGTTTATTTTAGGTTTTTAAGAGAAGATACTAGCAATAATGTAAATCCACCGTTTCCTGATGGGGTTGCTGTATACTATAAAATGCATGATGAATTCTTTAGATACGTAGGAAACGAAGAGCATATTGAACAAATAAAAGATAAAAATGGTGATACATGGTTAAGAGTTGAAGTGACTGAATCGAATAAAGAGCCTATTGAAACTTTAATTAAGCGTGATTATTTTTACACCGTGTTAGGTAGCAATAACTTTGAACCTACTTACAATGCTGTAGATGGAAGACAGTATCCTTTATTCTTAGAAGCATATGCTGATATTGGTCCAATACTAGCAATGTCTCCGGAAGAATCTGAAGGACATGATTTTATTTGGGGATCTACTTTCGCTCCTAAAGTTGTTACTGATGAACTTGAGTTGACACAAAAAACAGATATTGAACATGGTGTTGATACAACTAGTATTATTGGAGGTAGGAGACTTATCGATTTTGGCTTCCTTACTGGAGGTGTTAATGAAGATGGTGAAGCGACTGGTAGACTTGAAGTTGGCGAACATCTAATTCCACTTATAACAGTTAATGGCGCGATTTCGGCTGGTATAAGAATGTCTCCGGGAATAGAGGGAGGTTTAAAGTTGCCAATCATGGAAGAGGCAATTGCGACTATTGAATATCAAGCAAAAGATTATAGTGCCTTATCTTTAAAAGCAGAAGTAGCGAAGGCAGCTAGCCAAGATAACTATAAAATTGTTGTTAATATTCCAACAGAGGGTACAATTCCTTTAACTTTAAAGAGCTTTATAACTCCTCCAAGCGATAATTGGGAGATTATATATAAAAATGCTAGTGGAAGTTCGACTGCAGTATTAGAGGAGGTTGTGACAATAGAAGTAACCAATACTTCTACCGTTGCAGAAGTTGCTACATTTGAGTTCCCTATTGTTGCTGACTCTGAAGAGTTATATGTTGCACCAGACAATACAATTTCAAGTGTGACTGCTACAGTTACCAATAATGGCACAACAATAGGTACATCTACTGCAAATTATATTTTCAAATGGTATGAAATTGGTGGAACAATTTTTGAAGATAATAACAAAAATGGTATTTTTGACGAAAATGAGGAAGCTGTTACAGAAACTCCAATCTTCAAAGATGGAACTAGTGCTCTTACGGATAGAGCTATAGTGAGCTATAGTGCGGAAACTGGCAAATATAACATAATTTTACCACCTAAAAAAACAGAACCATACAGCATAACGTATACTCCAACAGATTATGCAATTACAGATGAACTTCCGATTGATGGAGATGTAAGGAAAAATAACAACCATCCATTAGGAACAGGTATTCAGTTTAATGCAAATGACACTACGTTCTCACCAGTAATTGATGCAGTGCAAAATCTAACTCAAGCGGAACTTGATGGTAAATTTGCAGATATTAGTATATATTCAACACAAGTTTGGACAGTAACGTTTAAAGAGAGTAAAGATACTACAGAGAATATAGAGCAATATACAGATGTTCCTGATAAAACAACTGTAGCTGAAACAGATTTATACACTCCACCAACGGGGAAAGAATTTTTAGGTTGGACAACTGATGAGAATCCAACAGAAACTAGTTCAAGATGGGATTTCAATGATGACGGTAATACAACAGGTGATACCGAAGTCACAGAGCATGTTATTTTATATCCGATTCTAAAAGATATACCAGTAGAAAAAATAACTGTGACATTTGATACTTTGGATGTAGATACTTTATTGGCTACGACTACTGAAAATATTGATTTCACTATTACAGATGCGAATACAACTGCAAGTAAAGAAATTGACAAAGGTGGTACTATTCACACAGCTCCTAAATCAACTGATAAGGCAAATGATAACAAAGTATTTGAGTTCTGGTATATTGATGTGAATAAAGATGGAAAGTATGATGAAGGTGACACAAAGTATTCAAGCACAGTTATATATAATGTAAATACAACATATATAGCAAAGTATAAAGATACTTATACTGTAACTTTTGAAGACTTAGCAGGTGATACAACTACGGATGTTATTACGGATATTGAAACAGATATCGAGGGTGGTAGCACAATCAAAGAAACGAATGTAAAAGTTCCAGACATAGTAGAAGGTGGTAGAGTAGAAGGTTGGTATACTGATAAGGATTTCATAGAAACTTCTAAATGGGACTTTGACACAAATACTGTTATTAAAAATGAAACTCTTTACCCTAAAGTTGAATATCCTGTCATCTTTAAAGACCCAACAGATACAAATACTGAGTTGAAAAATGAATGGGTTGAAAATGGTGGAACAGTTGATAATCTTACTACTGAAGAGTTAACAAATAAAATTCCAGATGGAAAAGAGATTATAGGTTGGACAACTGATGATGAACCTGATGAAAATAGTGAGCTTTGGGATTTTGGTACGGGTGGAGATACTGTGAATAAACCAGTAATACTATACCCAATCTTAAAAGACAAAGAAATTGTAAAGCATACTGTAACGTTTGAAGATGGAAATTTTAATGACAATGATATTCATGACAAAGAAACTGTACTAAGTGGTGACACTGTTGATGAGTCGTCAACAGTTCCAAACCCACCAACAGAAGATGCAAAATTTGTTGGTTGGTATGTAGATAAAGAATTAACAATTCCATTCAATTTTGATGATCCTATAACAGAAGATATAACACTTTACCCTAAATACGAAGATAAAGAATTAGAGTCTATTCCTAATGAAGAAACAGAAGATGGTAATAAACCAGGGGTGGTTCCGGATACAGGTGATAATGGTAAGTTTGGACTATATCTAGCATGTTCATTATTAATGTTGGCAATTGGATTCTTCGCAGTATTAAGGAAAAGAAGAGGATAAGCTATTGCTTTGCTTATCAAAATAATATTGCATCTATTGTAATTTCATAATTATGACTTCTTTTTAAATAATGAAGTAATTATGGAATGTGGGAGTCTAACTAGAAAGAGGTATCAAAACTCGACATGAGTTTTGGTGCCTCTTTCTTAATGGGCAACTACACTCATGTTAGCTTCTTTATATAGGTTTAATCTACGAATTATATAATTGGTTTCAAAATAGTAGGTATTTCGAAACTAAATTAAATAAGTATAGCGTAAAGTTTTTGTCAGTTGAATAAGGTATAGAATTTACAATGATTACAAAATAATATATACTGAAAATAATATAAATGTAAAAACTAGGGGTATTTACTAAAGATGTAAAGTGGCATCATAATTCCAGTTATAGTAAGGAGGTGTGAGTTATCAAAGAAGTAGTTGCAAAAAGCTTATTATCATCAAAAAATAGTATGAATATATATCGAGGATGTACACATGGATGCATTTATTGTGATTCACGAAGTGAAGTATATGGAAAAACATATACATTTGAAGATATTGAAGTGAAAATAAATGCAATGGAATTACTCGAAAATGAATTGAGGAAGAAACGAAAAAAATGCATGATTGTGACAGGTGCAATGACTGATTCTTATATGCCATTAGAAAAAAAGTTGGGATATACACGTAAATGTCTTGAAATAATTAAGCAGAACGGATTTGGAGTGGCATTACTGACTAAGTCAGATTTGATTTTACGAGATATTGAATTGTTGAGAGAAATCAATGAAGAATCAAAATGCGTCGTGCAAATGACATTGACTACTTTTGATGATGAACTATGTAAAATTGTAGAACCTAAAGTCTGTAATACGAAAAGACGACTTCAAGTGTTGAAAGAAATGAATGCAGCTGGAATTCCAACTATTGTTTGGCTAACACCTATTTTACCATTTATAAATGACTCAGAAGAAAATGTGATGGAAATATTAAACGCATGTAAGGAGGTAGGAGTAAAAGGAATTCTTACATTTGGAGCAGGTATGACCTTGCGATATGGAAATCGTGAATACTATTACAAAAAATTAGATGAATATTTCCCAGGATTGAAGAAGGTGTATATGAAGGAGTATGGATCTGCTTATGGGATAGGAAGTCCGAATGGAAGTAAGTTGAATCGTATGGTTCGGACATTTTGTAAAAAGAATGATATTTTGTGTGGACATAAAGCGGTGTTTGAATACATTTTTGATTTTCCGCAAAATGATGGACAGCTAAGTCTCTTTGATATAGGAAAGGAATGATTAATATGGAATTTTTTTTAGATAGGAAAAATGTAGAAGAATATAAATCAATGATTGAAGATTATGATAATACATATATCATAGGAGAGTTAAAAAAGTATCTACCTCTTGGAGCAAGATTGTTGGAATTAGGAATGGGATCCGGGGTGGACTTACTGACATTGGCTGAGGATTATACAGTTGTAGGAAGCGATTATTCGACTATTTTCGTAGATGACTTCAAGAAAAGGTATCCAGATATTGAGGTATTTGCAATTGATGCAGTTCATATGGAAATCGATCAAGAAAAATTCAATCAATTATTTGACTGTATTTATTCAAATAAAGTACTTCAGCACTTGAAAACAGAAGATATGGTGCAGTCACTAATTAATCAAGGTAAATATTTGAATACAAATGGTATTATATTTATGACACTTTGGAATGGAGAATATCGAGAAGAAATGATGGCTGAAGGAACTCTGAGATTTGTGTATTATGAAATGGAAGATATAAAGAAGATAATTCCTAAATTTTATGAAATTATAGCAATAGAGTATTATTCGGAAATGGAAGAAGATGATTCGATTCAAGTAGTTTTAAGAAAATACTAGGGGGAGAAAATGAGAATAGAGGCGGAAATAGTAAATATAAACGATAATGAAATTTTAATGCGTAATGCATCAGAAGAAGATGCGGAATTGGTACTAAAATATCTGAAAACAGTGCATGAAGAGACCCCGTTTCTAATGCGAGATCCTGAAGAGATAGTAATGACAATAGAAGATGAAAGAAATTTTATAAACCAACAAAATGAATCGGATAGCAGTGTGATGATGTTAGGATTTATAAATGGTGAACATGCGGGGAACTGCTCTTTACATGGAAGTCATATGAACCGCTATAAGCACCGAGTAAGTTTATCCATTGCATTATATCAAAAATATACCGGAATGGGAGTTGGGAGAGCAATGATAGAGAAAATGGTTTCTTATGCAACAGAGCAAGAAATCAAGCAAATCGAATTAGAAGTAGTTACAGAAAATAAGCAAGCAATTGCATTGTATGAGAATCTTGGGTTTACAATTATTGGTACGTTACCAAATTCAACGAAATATAAAGATGGTACTTATGTCGATTCTTATTGGATGGTGAAAACACTTTAGTAAAAATTGGGGGGACAAGTAGATTTAATTACGAGACCGTGTTGCATAATATGCAAATCCATGTTATATTGTTGCTATAATTAGTGTAGAGGAGTGCATAACAACATGCAAAATGAAGGAAAAAAACACCGTGATTCAAATACCAAAAGTATAAGTAAAAGTTTGGCTATTTTAGACTCTTTTCAAGGAGTTACAACCATGCAACGAACTTCTGACATTGCACAAAAGCTAGGCATGAATGTAAGTACAGCTTCTCGGCATTTAAATACTATGTTAGATTGGGGATTTTTGGAAAGGGATGAGAATACTGGATTTTATTACCCAGGTTTGAAAATTATCTCATTAGCAGGAGTTGCCTTGCAAAATAATGAAGTATATCGACATTGTTATCCAGAGTTACAAGCCATATCAGATGAATACAATATACACAGCCATATGGGAATTCCCAAAGGAAATGATATTGTTCATATGATTAATAATTCATCGGAGCAAACAAGAGAATTAATGATTCCTATGGGACATACATATCCTATGTATTGTTCAGCAATGGGTAGATCAATCTTGGCATATTTACCGCCAAATAAAATACAAGACATCTTGAAAACAAGCAATTTAGTGATGCATGCATCGGAAACGAAAGTGAATATAGAAGATATTCTTCAGACGTTGGAGCATGTAAGAAAAAGGGGCTATTGTTTAATACTAAATGAATTAACAGAGCGAAAAGCTTCTATTGCGGCACCTATATATGATAGAGACAGGAATCCTGTTGCATCTATTAGCGTATCTGCAAGTGTTAGAAGATTGAGTATAGATGAAGAAGTTATAGAATTATCTAGGGCCATTACGAATGCAGCAAGAAGGGTTTCGGGGAAGCTAGGATATTATCCAAAATAGTGAAAAGATTACATATATAGAAATGAACGAATTAAAAAACATGTAACAGATGAGAATGGCTCATTTGTTATGTGTTTTTTTTAGGAAAATCTGTATAGATACCCAAGAAAGTAAATATTGTTTATGAAAATTACTTGCATATTATGCAAACGAAGATACAATAATGAAAAACATGTGATGTATTTAAGAATTGATTGTCATAAATGAAAAGTGAATAAAAAAGTCTTGAATCATATTAAATGATTGTTATAATTGCACATATACGTGGTAGAAATATCACAAAAAATGATAGAAATGGAGAAAAAAGGAAATGAACAAACGCTTTATTCATTTAATTAGCGGTCCTGTAATTATGATAGTGATTACATTATTGTTACAAGACATTTTGACACTTAAGGGGGCGCAAGCGGTAGGAATATTAGCTTGGACTATCTATTGGTGGGGGACAAGACCGGTTCCAATTGCAATATCAGCAATGTTACCTGTATTTATAAATGCTTTTGTAAATATAGTGCCAATGACAAGTTTAACAACACAATATGTATCTAGTAGTATTATACTAGTATTTGGTACTGGACTTCTTACAATGCCTTGGGCGAAGATTGGATTAGATCAACGTCTTGCATTAAGGGTTCTTTCAGTAATTGGACCTTCTATGAAGAGTCAAATTTTTGTATGGTTATTAGCATCAACACTGATATCAACGGTTATGCCAAATGTTGCTGTTTGTGCACTTATGACCCCTATTGCTGTTGCGATGTTAAAAGCAGCAGGATATACAGATATTCCTAAAGCAGCTCCAGCAGTGCCGATTTTATTATGTATCGGTTGGGGATCAGGACTTGGAGGAGTAGGAACACCACTTGGTGGAGCTATGAACCTTGTTGCAATCGATTTATTGCAAGGGTTAACAGGTGAAGAGTTTATGTATATTGATTGGATTATTAGAATCTTCCCTTATTTAGTAGTTGGATTTATTGCATTGCTAGCATTTATGTGGTTAATGCCACAAAAGGTAAAGCGTCTAGAAGGAACAAAAGATTACTTTGCTGAAAGTTATAAAGCATTAGGACCAATGAAAGGAATTGAAAAAGTGAGTGGAGCAATGTTCTTATTTGCTTTGACAGCAGCATTGACAAGACCACTTTATCAAGATTTGTTACCAGGACTTGAGCCAGCATACGTTTATTTGATTATGGGGTCGTTATCTTTCTTTATTTCATATAATAAAGAGATAGGTGAGGGCGTAAAAAAAGGTGAAAACACTTTATTAACATGGTTAGAGGCAGAAAAGACTACAATGTGGGGGATGATGATCCTTTTTGGTGGTGGTCTTGCATTAGGAGCAATGATTAATGGTTCAGGAGCTAGTGCTGAACTTGCTAAAGTTGTAACGTCAATGAATATGGATGGTGGTATTACAACGTTAATTATCTTTACATTGGCTGCACGTCTTATTGGAGAATTGACTAACTCTACTGCATCAGCAGCGATTATGATTCCGATTTTATTTGAATTCTGTGCAGGATTGGGACTTAATCCAATACCATATTTCTTTATTATTGTTATGGCCTACAATGCAGAGTATGTATTACCAATCAGTGTTCGTGCTATCCCAGTAGCTTATGGTTTAGATGCAAACATTATGTTCAAACGTGGACTAATTATGACATTTATTTCGATGGCGGTTGTGGTAGCAATGGGATGGTTGTGTATGAATTACTGGCCAGCATTTGGAGTGTTATAAGAGTTAAATGTTTTAAAGGATAAATAGTTTAAGAAGTGAAATATTAAATTTATTATTAAAGGAGAACAAAGAAATGAGTGAAACAACAGTGATGACAGTGGATGAATTAGTGAAACGTTCGAAGGCGGCGCAAGCAAAATTTGCAAACGCAACACAAGAACAAGCAGATGCGGCAGCAAGAGCGATGTGCAAAGTAATTTATGACAATCAGGTAATGCTTGGAACAATGGCAGCAGAAGAAACACGTATGGGAGATATTGATCATAAAATTGCGAAGTGCCGTAATAAATCATCTTTAATCTGGCATACATTAAAAGGTAAAAAATCAGTTGGAATTATTAATCGTGATGATGAGAAGAAAATTATTGAAGTGGCGAAACCAATGGGGGTAGTTGCATCAGTTATTCCTTCAACTAATCCTGTTGTAACACCGATGTCTAATGCAGCATTTGCATTCAAAACAAGAAATTCAATTATTTTTGCTCCTCATCCACGTGCGATTAATTTGACAAAAGTTGTAGTTGAATTATTTAGAGGCGAATTAAAGAAATTAGGACTTCCAGAAGATTTAGCTTTAGGATTAGAGTCTGTTTCTATTGAAGGAACGAATGAATTAATGGCAAAATCTGATGTAATTATTGCAACTGGCGGAATGGCTATGGTTAAATCAGCATATTCAAGTGGAAAACCAGCTTATGGAGTAGGTGCAGGAAATGTTCAAGCAATTGTTGACACAGATGCTGACTTAGAAGATGCAGCTAAGAAAGTGATTATTGGACGTAGTTTTGACAATGGACTTATTTGCTTAGGTGAGCAAACTGTATTTGTACAAGCTAATCAATATGATGAATTTGTAAAAGTGATGGAAGCTAGTGGTGCGCACTATGTAAGTGATGAAGCTGAAGTTAATAAAGTTCGCGAAGGAATTTTCCCGGATCAAGGAATGATGAATAGACACATCGTAGGATTAAATGCAGTAGATGCAGCAAAAGTGATTGGAATCGATGTTCCAGATACAACTAAAGTTATTTTGGTAAAAGGTACAAAGCCAGGGCACGGCGATGTATTAAATAGAGAAAAAATGGTACCAGTATTAACAATTATTCCTTATAACACATTTGAAGAAGGTGTGGAAATGATGGTTGAGAATTTAGAGCACGAAGGAAAAGGTCATAGTGTTGTAGTTCATACAAATACACCGGCACATGCTGAATTAGTTGGTCTTTCTTGTTGCGTATCTCGTTGTGTAGTTAACCAACCAGCAGGTACAACTGGTGGAGGTTCTCCAACAAACGGATATGGAGCGACAACAACTCTTGGTTGTGGTTCTTGGGGTAATAACAGTTTTTCAGGAAACTTGGGATATGAGCATTTAATGAATATTACACGTATTGGTTACCCATTAGAGAAATCTTATATGGAAACACCAGAAGTTGCTTGGGAAGACTAGAAATAAAATTCAATACTAGAAAATATGGATGAGTAAAATAGCAGTGAGGGGCTCACTGCTATTTTCAAGAAAGGATAAATTATGGATTATTTAGAAATAGAAGGTAAATTACAATTAGAGCGTTTTGGAATTCCAATTAATGAAAGTTTTATATTAAAAGGGGATGAAATACCAGCAAATGTTCCAATTCCATGTGTGTTAAAAGGTCAAATTCTTTCAGGAAAAAGAGGGAAGGCTGGAGCTGTTAGAGTTGTAAAAACAAAGGAAGAGTTATTAGAGGTTAAGAAAATTATTGAGGGAATTACAATTAATGATTTACCTATGGAAGGGATTTTGGCTTGTGGATTCCTACCAATTAAAGAAGAATATTATTTAGGGATGACCTTAGATGTTAAAAATCGACAAATGTTGTTACTATTTACTCCATTTGGTGGAATGGATATTGAGGAATTAGCGGAAAAAACTCCGGATAAATTGCTGAAATTTGATGTAACAAGTGGATTTGATGCTGAAAAATTCGTAGAAGAATGTAATATGTTTGATATTCCTCAAAATAGATTAGATCAAGTTGTTTCTATTGCGACGAAACTTGTGAAAGCTGGATTTGAACTAGATGCAACAACTATCGAAATTAATCCGTTAGCATTATTAGAAGATGAAACATTGTTAGCAATCGATGCAAAATTATCTATTGATGATAATGGAATGTATCGTCAAGGAGATTATATCGTACTTCCAAGAACAGCTGAAGAATTCTCAGAAGAGGAGTTAGAAGCTCAAAAATATGACTTGACTTATATTGAATTGGATCCAGATGGAGATATTGGAACAATGGCTGGTGGAGCTGGCATTGGTATGGCTACAATGGATACGATTACATATTATGGCGGAAAAACAAATAACTTCCTTGATTTAGGCGGCGGTGTTACATCTGAGAAGACCTATCATGCAATGAGAATTTTGCTAGAAAACAAGAAGACGGATTATATATTAGTTAACATTTTCGGGGGAATTAATAACTGTGCTGATATGGCAGAAGGTATTTCACGTGCTTATAAAGAATTGAAGAGTACAAAACCAGTTGTTGTTAAGAGTCGTGGATTTAATCAGGAAGAAGGCTGGAAAATATATGAAGAATTAGGATTTAAGCAGACTAAATTTGGAACAACAGATGAAGCTGTACAGTTATTATTGCAAGCGAAGGGAGCATTATAAAAATGAGTATCTTAATAAATGAAAATACAAACCTATTAATCATTGGAATTACAGGAAAGCAAGGTCGTATTCACTGTAAGAGAACATTGGAAGCAGGAGCAAATCTATTGGCAGGAGTTTCACCGGGAAAAGGTGGAGAAGAAGTTGAAGGAGTACCTGTGTTTGACACAGTTGCAAAGGCGCGTGAACAATTTCCTGAAATTACAGCAGGATTGCTACTTGCACCGAAGCAATTTGTAAAAGATGCAGCTATTCAAGCGCTCGAAGGTGGAATTAAGTTGCTTGTAATCATCACTGAATTTGTTCCTGTTATGGATTCGTTAGAGATTGTGACATTAGCCAAAAAATTAGGTGCAAAAGTAGTTGGACCTAATACGATAGGAGTTATTTCGCCTGGAAAATCTAAATTGGGAATTATGCCTGACTATATATATGGAGAGGGCCATATCGGAATTATTTCACGTAGTGGTACACTAACACATGAAACAGCTTCAAACCTTACATTCAAAGGGTTTGGGTTATCTACCTGTGTAGGAATAGGTGGAGATCCAATTATTGGAATGAATCATGCAGATGTTATTGAGCAATTTGCAACTGATGATGATACAGACGCAATTGTTATCATCGGTGAAATTGGTGGAACAAGCGAAGAAATGGCTGCAGCCAAAATTAAGGAGTTGGGAATAACAAAGCCTATCTGTGCTTATATTGCAGGAATGAATGCACCAGAAGGGAAGAAAATGGGTCATGCTGGAGCGATTGTAAGCGGTGGAATGGGTACTGTTAAGTCGAAGGTGGCTGCACTAGAGGATGCTGGTGTTACAATTTGCCCAACATTAGGAAAAATCGTAGAATTTATGTCTGAACATAATGCAATTAGCGGTGGTAGATTAAAGTCTTTGGAAGCAAGAACTGACGCGTAAATAATTAGAATTTAAAGAGAAATAAGATGTAACACATAGGCAATACTAAACTATATGCTACATCTTATTTTATTGTGAAAAAAAGAGTGTAATATTTGTGAAAAAAAAGACGTAAATAGGGAATGTTACCTATAAGAAGTAGTAGGATTACCCATATACGAGATGTATTTATTTTGATACACTACTATAAGTAAGAAGTAAATATGTATTTTGAAAGAAATAGTTAAGATAAAATTAAAAAACTATTTGTTAAAAAAATAATTAACAAATAGAATAAAGAGTTAATTAAATAACGAATTTCTATGAATGCGCATTTACAAAAATAATAATAAGAGGGAGAAAATTATGGATTTTATTTTTAACATTCAGTATGTATGGCTAGGGTTATACCAGATTTTTGCATTTTTCATTCAAGGAGTTACTGGATTTGGATGTACAGTACTATCAGCACCGTTTCATTCAGTAGTATTAGGACCAGCAGTAGGGACGGCGTGGGCAACACTGCTATGTGCGCCAACATTATATTTCCTAGGAATTAAAGAAATTAAGAATGTAGCTTGGAAAGACTTAGGAAAAATCGTGCTTATGTGTGCACCAGGAGTTATTATCGGTAATATTTTGCTTAAGCAAGTTGATCCTAACTATGCAAAAGTAGCAATTGGGGGAGTCGTTACTTTTATAGCTCTTATGAACATTTACAAAACAATTATTGCACCATTTGTTCTTAAGAAAGAATTTGTGGAAGACATCGTTGATACACCAGCAAAAAAAGCACTTCGTTATGCAGCGTTAATCGTTGGTGGAGTAGTGCATGGTGCGTTTACAATAGGTGGTCCGCTTATCACAGTTTATACATTACAGGCAGTAAAAGATAAGGAAAAATTCCGTAATACTATGACATGGGTATGGGTTGTATTAAATACATACAATAGTTTTGCTCATTATACATCAGGATATTTTACTCCTGAAATGTGGAGTGCATTTGCAATTGCTTTACCATGTGCTTTAATTGGACTTATTTTAGGAATGAAATGTTTATCGCGAATTAATAAAATTACATTCTTAAGAGTTGTATACGTAGTTCTGTTGATAGTAGGTGGAAACATGTTCATCTCAAGTATTCAAGCAATTATGTAGTAAGAAAGATTTCAAGGTCTAAATGCTACTTTCGAATATGACAATAAAATATCTTTTTCGATAAGAGTGGTTTGATATATAGAAAATGAATTTTGAATTAGGTACATTGGTTGCACAATGTGCAACATCGGTTCACGCCAAGAAACTTATCTTGGCGTGAATTGTTTCGAAAAATTTAGTATGATACAATATAAAAAATTAGAAAATTAAGGAGAAAACGAATGAAAGATTTTAATTTTAAAGTGCCACAAACAGTGGAATTTGGGATGGGGAGCTTGAAGAAATTACCAGCAATTTTAGAAGAAAATAAATCGGGTCATGTTTTTTTGATTTCGGATCGTGGATTAGAAAAAATTGGTGTAGTTCAAAGAGTGATTGATATTATTGAAGCAAAGGGGATCAAAGTTACTAGTTATTTAGATGTAGTGCCGAATCCAACCGTGGATAACGTAGAAGCTTGTGCAAATATGTATAACGAAAGTGGAGCCTCTTATATTATTGCTTTAGGTGGTGGAAGTCCTATGGATGTTGCAAAAGCAGTTGGTGTTGTTTGTACACATGGTGGAAGTATTACAGAGTATGAGGGTGCTCACGTTGTGCCAGGACCAATTACTCCGATTATTGCAATTCCAACAACAGCTGGAACAGGTTCAGAGGTTACAGCTTCTGCTGTTATTACAGATGAAGCAAGAAACTATAAATTATCAGTGTTTAGTTATCATAATATTCCTAAGTATGCAATTCTTGATCCTGAATTGATTATGAGTCTACCAGCATTTATTGCAGCACCAACAGGGTTAGACGCTTTAATTCACGCGATTGAAGCATATCTTTCGACAGCAGCTTCTCCATTTTCGGATGCTATGGCTGAAAAAGCTATGGAATTAATTGGAACAAATTTACGTCGTTTCGTTGCTAATAGAGCAGATGAGGAAGCAGCTTGTGGAATGATGTTAGGCTCTAACTTTGCGGGGATTGCATTTGCATGGGCTAGACTTGGTAATGTACATGCAATGAGTCATCCGGTAAGTGCGTTCTTCCATGTGCCACATGGGACAGCTAATTCAATTATTTTGCCAACAGTTATGGAGTATAATGCATTAGCTGATAACGGACGTTATGAAGTTATTTATAACTACATCAAAGAAGATAGAGGAGTAACAGAGAATTTTACACCAGATATGTTAGTTGATGAAATTAGAATTTTAAATGATGCATTAGATATTCCATCTTCATTAAGTGAAGTGGGTGTGACAGCAGATAAAATTGAGGTTATGGCAGCAGATGCTATGAAATCTGGGAATGTGCTAGTAAATCCAAGACAAACGACATTAAAGGATATGATTGCTTTATTTGAGAAAGCAATGTAAGTGAAATAGAAGTATGAGGGAAATCATGAGCGAAAAAAATAAAAGGTTGAAAAACCTTGTTTTAGGTCCGATATTGTGTCTAATTACAGTAATATTATTAAGTAATATAGAATTACTGTCGGAAGGAAGTGTTCAAGCGATTGGTATTTTAGTATGGTGTATTTTTTGGTGGGCATCAAGGCCAATACATATTGCTGCAACAGGTTTAGTGCCTATTATTATGAATGCATTTTTTGATTTAGTGCCAATGGGAGAATTGACATCACAATATTTCTCGGCAAGTATTATTTTGATTTTTGGTTCAGGGTTATTGACGCTACCATGGGCGAAAATCGGATTAGATCGAAGGTTAGCTTTAAAAGTTTTATCTTTAATTGGACCTTCCATGAAGAGTCAAATTGTAGTTTGGTTACTTGCTTCAATCCTATTATCTATAGCAATGCCTAATATAGCAGTTTGCGCATTGCTAACGCCGATAGCAGTGTCTATGTTAAAAGCAGCAGGATATGAAGATATTTCAAAAGCAGCACCAACTGTACCTATCCTACTTTGCATCGGATGGGGATCAGGAGTTGGTGGTGCAGGTTCACCAATTGGTGGCGCAATGAATCTAGCTGCAATTCAGTATTTAGAAGAATACATCGGGACTGAATTTATGTATGTTGACTGGCTGATTCGTATGCTTCCTTATTTTATTGTGTCAATCATTATCTTGTTGATTTATATGTTATTAATGCCAAGAAAAATTCAATATCTAGAAGGTACAAAAGATTATTTTACAGAAAGTTACAAAGAATTAGGACCGATGAAGAGAGAAGAAATTATTTGTTCGATTCTATTTATTCTTGCTATGTTAGGTGCATTTCTTCGTCCGCTATTTGCAGATTTAGTGCCAGGACTTGAGCCGGCTTATATCTTTTTATTCTTAGGATTTTTAATGTTACTCATTACATCAAAAGGAACAAATGGACCATTGCTAACGTGGGAAGATGCTCAAAAAGAAACGATGTGGGGAATGATGATTCTGTTTGGAGGAGGATTAGCGTTAGGGGCATTAATTAATGCTTCAGGTGCAAGTGCAGAATTGGCACAACTTGTAATTTCTTTCAATTTAGATGGTGGTATTTCAACAATCATTATTTTGACAATCGCAGCTCGTTTGATTTCGGAATTTACAAATTCAACAACATCAGCAGCGGTTATGATTCCAATTGCCTTAAGTTTTACAGCCGAGCTTGGACTAAATCCGATACCATATTGGTTTATCTGTATTATGGCGTATAATGCCGAGTATTTGTTACCAATCAGTGTTCGTGCAATTCCAGTTGCATATGGTTTGGATCCAGTTATTATGTTTAAACGAGGATTTTTGATTACAACTATTTCCATGATTTCCGTAGTAATCGTAGGATGGATTTGCATGGAATATTGGCCACTATTTAGTGAATTGCCATATTATACATATAAATAATTTAAAATAAATCAAAAAAGATATCGTAATTATAGCGATATCTTTTTTGATTGTAATAAGACAAAATAAGATCAATTAAAAATCAAGGGAGAGTAAAGATTCAGTAAAGAGAAGTAAAGACCTCAGAGAGCTTCTTGAAACTATTAAATAATTCATGTATAATCAAAGCTATAGATTTAAGTATGAGTGTTAACATTAAGTTATTAGGAGTAAATACTACGTATACAAGGAGAATAGTATGAAGGAAATTGTAAATGAGATTGGAAAAATAGTGACAAATGTCGCGGATCAATTGGGGAAAAAGGCTGAGCCAATTAAAAAAATAACAGAAGACGCAGTTGAGGTTCAGAGATTAAAGGCTAAAATACGAACATTACAAAAAAACAATGTGAATGATTTACATGGATTAGGGGTAATTGTGTACTCAAAATACAAAGAGGGTGCAATTACAGAATCTGAATTTATAGCCATTTGTGAAGAAATCGATAACAGAAATATGATAATAGAGCAACTTGAAGAGCAGATAGTAAAGGTTCGTGGAGAAGCTATCTGTGATAATTGTAAATCGGCTGTATCAGAGGATGCAATTTACTGTTCAAAGTGTGGTGTTCCCCTTCACAAAGAGGACACATCAGAAGCAGATATAAGGACAGAGGACATATTTGAAGCAGAAGATGTTGTTGTAGATATGGATGATGAAGTTGATATTATTTTGACCGAAGGTGATGTTGTAGAGATGTATGAAACAGAAGATCCAGAAATTGAAATAGAGTTAGTAGTAGAAGAATCAAAAGAATAATAGCAATTATAATTAACTATAAGCACTATGATAAATGAGCACATTTTGTAATCATAAATCATAGTGCTTTTCCTTTTTAGCTCAAGGAGTTTTGATTTGCTTGATAAGACCGTCGCTTTCTATAGGTGCTTGGGGTCATGTAATAGTATGCTTTAAATTGTCGATTAAAATAAGATAAATTACCAAACCCAGACTGCTCAGCAACTTCTAAAATACTAAGATTTGTAGTGATAAGTAATCTACTTGCAACAGATAAACGATAGGTGTTGAGATAGGTAATGAAAGTAGTGTTCATGTTTTGCTTGAATAATTTCATGAAATGGGATGCAGACAGTGCCATATATTTAGCTGCATCTTCAGTTGTAATTGGTTCCATATAGTGGAGTTCTATATATGTAAGAATTGCTTTTATTTTTGTTAATGCAAGATTTTCTCCCAAGGGTGCTAAATAATCTTGATGTGAAAATAAGTGGAAGAAAAATTGAAATAAGTTACTTTGTATACTTAGTTCATAAAAAGCAGGTTTTAAACTACTGCAAGAATCAATGTTTTGAATACAAGACCACAAGTTCTGATGGAGTGGATGGGATTCTGTATAATGACAAGCTAAATCATATTCCATATTAAGGAAGGGTGAAAAGTATTGAGTGAAACGTGAGTCACTATTGCCGTTTATTAACAAGTTAGGATGAAAAATGATATTTTCGTATTCCATAGTTAATGAATTCTTTTGAATAATAGAATGTAATTGGCCAGGTCGAACAAGAATTATATCGTTCGGATAGACAATATAACTTGTTGAATCGACTTGTATTGTACCAGTTCCCTTTTTTATGATTATCAATTCTATCTCGTTGTGCCAATGAGTTGGTACAATAGAGAAGTCGAGTGGAATTGAACAAATATAAGTGTTATATGGGAAAGATGAATCGCCGTGCGGTTTGATTTCATATAGTTTATTGTAAAGTGATTTATTCATAAGGCTCCCTTCAGTATGATAGTATTGTACAACTTTTGAATACTATTATGCAAGTAAAATCGAGTGTGTAATTGTAAGATGGTAGAATAATTAAGAAAACAACAATATAAGTAGTGCATAACGTAGGAGGTACGACATGAAAGTAAAAGAAATGTTAAGTGGAAAATTAAATACATCATTAGATAATGCGACAAATGAAGAAATCTATGAGGCACTTTTGGGAGTAGTAAAAGAATTAGCAGCGAAAAAAGGTGAGAATATATCTACTGCAAAGAGAAAGGTATACTATATTTCGGCGGAATTTTTAATTGGAAAATTATTGTCAAATAATTTAATAAATTTAGGAATATATGATGAAGTGAAACTAGAACTTGAATCGGCAGGGAAGCAATTAGCTGAAATAGAAGAATTAGAGCCAGAACCATCACTTGGAAATGGAGGGCTTGGGAGATTGGCAGCTTGCTTTTTGGATTCAATGGCAACGTTAGGTTTAAACTGCGATGGTATTGGATTAAATTATCATTTAGGTTTATTTAAGCAAGTATTTCAGCATCACAAGCAGAATGAAACCCCTAATCCATGGATTGGAAATCAAAGTTGGCTAACAGAAACATCAACTAGCTTTGAAGTTCCTTTCAAAGATTTCACTCTAAAATCAAAATTATATGATATTGATGTATTAGGATATCAAAACGGAACAAATAAATTACATTTATTTGACTTGGCAAGTGTAAATGAAAATATTGTAGGAGATGGAATTTCTTTCGATAAAGAAAACATTGTAGAGAATTTGACCCTCTTTTTGTATCCAGATGATAGTGATGAGAATGGTGAATTGTTGCGTATCTATCAACAGTACTTTATGGTAAGTAATGGAGCTCAGTTGATTTTGAAGGAGTTAAAAGAAAACGGACATCCATTAAAAGACTTGCATAAGCATGTAGCAATACAAATTAATGATACACACCCATCTATGGTGATTCCAGAATTGATTCGATTACTAGTAGAGCAAGGGATTGAAATGGACGAAGCAATTGCCATCGTATCTAAAACTTGTGCATATACAAATCACACAATTTTAGCAGAGGCATTGGAAAAATGGCCATTGTCATATTTGGAAAAAGTTGTGCCTCATTTAATTCCAATTATACAGATATTAGCAGACGAGGTTACAAAAAGATATCCAAATCCAGAATTGCATATAATAGATGAATCTGGGAGAGTTCATATGGCACGAATGGACATGCATTATGGATTTAGTGTAAATGGTGTTGCGGCACTCCATACTGATATTTTGAAAGAAGTAGAGTTAAAGGCTTTTTATGATATCTACCCTGAAAAATTTAATAATAAAACAAATGGAATTACTTTTAGAAGATGGTTATTACATTGCAATAAACCGTTAGTGGATTGGATTGATAAGCATGGCGTATCAGAGTTTAGACAAGATGCTATGCAGCTAGAAAATCTTATGAAATTAATGGATGATGATAATGCTCTAGATGAATTGTTAGCAATTAAAATGGAAAATAAAATCGCACTAAAAGAGCACATAGAAAAGAATATGGATATTGAGTTAAATGAAGAGGCTATTTTTGATATTCAAATCAAACGTCTACATGAATATAAACGTCAACAAATGAATGTGCTTTATATTATTTATAAATATTTGGAAATCAAAGCTGGTAACAAGCCAAAAACACCAGTCACTATGATTTTTGGCGCAAAAGCAGCTCCAGCTTATATTATTGCAAAAGATATTATACATGTGATTTTATGTCTGCAAGAATTGATTAAGAATGATCCAGAAGTAGCCCCATATTTGCAAGTAGTTATGGTTGAAAACTACAATGTAACACATGCAGAAAAATTAATACCGGCATGTGATGTATCAGAACAAATTTCTTTGGCATCGAAAGAGGCTAGTGGTACTGGAAACATGAAATTTATGTTGAATGGTGCAATTACATTAGGAACAGACGACGGTGCTAATGTTGAAATTCATGAGTTGGTTGGGGATGATAATATCTATATTTTTGGAAAAGATAGCGATACAGTAATTGAGCATTACAAAAATGCGGACTATAGCGCGAAATCATATTATATTGAAGATGAAGAAATTCGAAAATGGATCAATTTCATTATTAGCCCAGAAATGCTTCGTATAGGTGATGTACATATGTTGCTTGAAATTCATGCTGAGCTAATTAAAAAAGATTGGTTTATGACTTTGTTAGATGTGAAAGAGTATATTGAAACAAAAGAAAAGACATTCGCGGATTATGAAAATCGTAAAGAGTGGGCGAAGAAAATGTTAGTAAATATTTCAAAAGCAGGATATTTCTCATCAGATAGAACAATTGCAGATTACAATAGAGATATTTGGAATGTTTAATAGAATCCCTTTACAAATTCGATAAAGTGTTTATACTTATATAGGAACAAAATTAAGATATATGTATCGGAAATGGATAAAGGATTTAAATTATGATAAGAAGTGAAAAAACAGCAGATATTGCTTTGGTAGTGACGGCAGTTATCTGGGGTAGTGGATTTATTGCAACAGAGTATGCGATTCAAACGGGCGCGGGAACATCATTAATTATTGCAATGAGATTTTTGATTGCTGGATTTATTTTAGGAATTCTGTATAGTAGAACATTGAGAAATATGACAAAAGAAACATTGAAGGTTGGAGTGATTGCAGGTGGCATACTCTTTTTGGGGTTTTATTTACAAACACTAGGTCAATCTCTTACAACCGTTTCAAATAGCTCATTTTTGACTTCTACGAACGTAGTAATAGTTCCATTTATTGTGTGGTTTTTCACGAAAGAAAGTCCAAAAATGAAATACTATGTATTGGGATTAACATCTTTGGCAGGTATTGGTATACTGACGATTAATTTTCAAGAGGGATTGTCTTTTCAAGTGGGTGACTTGATTGTTTTGGCTTCTGCCATCTGCTTTGCTTTACATATTGCTTATTTAGGCGTGTATGGGAAAGGACAAGATAATAAGCATCTAACATTTTTACAGATGGCGGTAGCAGGTCTTTGTGCATTAGTGTTTTTGCTTGTATTTGATAGTGGGTCAATTCATGCAGATGTCATTGTAAAAGCATTGCCATCAACAACGTATTTAGCGATTTTCTCGAGTTGTATTTGTTATTATATACAAACAACAGCTCAACAATATACAAAGCCATCTAAGGCGGGAATCATTTTGTGTATGGAAGGTTTTTTCGGAAGCGTATTTGCTGTATTATTAGGAATTGATGAACTAACAGCTGCATTAATTATTGGTGGAACAATTATTTTGACTTCCGTAATTATGTCAGAGATAGACATGAAAAAATGGAAGACTAAGAAAGAAGTTATAACAGAAATTTAATTCAAATCGTAGTAGTTAGAGTGTATCTAGTTACTACGATTTTTTTAGTGAAATATAATAATATTACTTGGATAAACTGTGAAAGAATAGTGAATTTATTGAATGTTTGTTTCGTCTATGGTATGATGTAGCAATGTGAAATACGAATAAAAGATAGAGTGAGGTTAATGGTAACTATGGCTGTAATGGATGAATTTAAGGAGAAGAGAGAAGCTCTTAAGCATGGGACGAAAAAAGAAAAAGCAAAGTATTTTTGGGATTATTATAGATATCATACATTAGCTATTATTATAGCGATAGTGGTAGTAGGTAGCTTTGGTTACAATTTTCTTACGAAAACGGAAACTGTATTTTATGCGGCGATTATCAATGCAGCAGAAAAAGAAAATGAGATATTTGAAGATGAGCTAATTGACTTGCTAGAACTAGAAGAAAAAGAAGGAATAATTTTGGATGCAAGTATGTACTTGAATTATGGGAATCATGATCAAGTAACCATAGGAAATCAGCAGAAGATTATTACATTAGTAGCGGCAGCGAGTGTAGATGTTGTTGTGGGAGATGAAGAAACCCTGACAGAATTAGATGTGAATAAAGAGATGTATTCAGATTTGACAATGTATTTCACCGAAGAGGAATTGGAACAATATAGTGGTGGAGTATACTATCAACAAAGGGGAGAGGAAGAAGTACCGGTCGGTCTTTATATAGAAGAAAATTCTCTCTTTTCGGAACAATTTTATTATGGTGAACCAGCAGTCGCCGTGATTATAGTAAATACACTACAAGAAGAACGAGCACTTGAATTTATGAATTTATTGATGGAAAAGGGGAGTAAATAATGAACGGCTTATTTAATATGGATAATAAATTTTTTGTTTTTATGGGGAGAGTTGCAGATTTGGTGATGTTAAACATTGTATTTTTGATTACATGTATTCCGCTCTTTACCATTGGTGCAGCGGTAGCATCTATGTATGAGATTACATTGAAGATGGTGAAGAACCAAGAGTCATATGTTCTCAAAAGTTTCTTTGTTGCATTTAAATCGAATTTCAAACAAAGTACAATAGCGTGGCTAATTATATCAGTTGTATATATTATTTTTTATATTGATTTTCGTGTTATAAGTCTAAATGCAGGTGGAGTGTGGACTGCTTTGTATACTATATTAATGGCGATTTTTATTTTTGCGTCATTTGTTGTATCTTATGTATTTCCATTACAAGCAAAATTTATCAATCCAATTAAGGCGACATTTAAGAATGCATTTCTTATGTCAATTAGACATTTGCCAACAACACTTGTTGTTGTGATATTTAATGCAATATTTCCGGCTTGTTTATTAATTAATGCACAAACATTTATGTTAGGGATATTTGCGTTTACAATTTGTGGATTTTCAACGGTTGCATACTTAAATGCAATGCTATTGATTCGTGTGTTTGAGAAGTATTATCCAGAAGAATTAAAAGAACAAATAGAAATAGAAAAGGAATTATAGTTCATTTATTGAACTATAATCCCATTTTTTTAAGTGTTCGTCCTGTTTCAAAATAATTAGTGTTATTATAAGCGTTTGCTAAATGAATTACAGATTCTATTAATTTGCAAGATAATCCTTTTGCTTTTGCTAATTCATAGCAAGGTACCAACAGATAAGGAATATCTTCTGTTATATAACGATTATTTGAAGAATTAGGCGCATTCTTTATTTTTCCATGTACTTTTGATGCACGATTAAATTCATAAACAGAACTATGGTTGCTTGCATATAAAGCATTCATTGCTTCTAATTCAGTTCGAACAGTATATCCATATGCATTTGCAACAGCAATACGCTCTATGTCCATTTTTGCGGCTGCATTAGCAGTAGCAGTACTACAACAGTCGCCATAGTAATTAAATTCACCATCGAAATTTTCAAGTAATCCAATATTAACAACTGTCATTAACGGGTGTCCCCCAAAATTAATGTTTTCTAATCCAGCGACGATTGGATCGCTTAAGTATTCAACAGGAATCGGAATTAAGTTTTCGATTCTTTTTTTTGTTTCAGTTGTTGCATGTTCAGCTGGATAGATAGAAAGAGGTAAGAACTCTTTTAGACCCATAATTGATATGGTAGCAGGAGCTACAATCCTAGTTGCCCAAGGAATTGTGATAGCATCAACAAATGTAATGTTTAAATCTAGTTTGTCTTGAATCATATTACTTAGAACCAATCCACCGTAGTTTCCTGGCATAAGAATGATTATATCATTTTTTTTGAGATAAGGAATCATATAGCTGAACAATATCTCTTGCGCAAAAGTAGGACAAATCATTACAAAAGTGCTTGAAAAATTCATGGCAGCTTCAATGCTTGTTGTAGCGAGTGCAATGCTTTCTTCTCCACCTAGTATATAATTGTCCTCATCTGATTTAGATAATGCTGTAATTGTATTTGTTTTATTAATGGACTCAATCTGTTCTGGAAAAGCAGGTGAATCGTAGACACAGACTTCATAGCCCCTCTTACTGAAGTGGTATGCAGCGGTTAGACCGCCGTTACCAGCTCCAATAATAGTAACTTTATTATTCATATTATTATAATACCTTTGATAAGAAATTTTTTGTACGTTCATCTTGTGGAGAATCGAATACTTCACTAGGTGTACCATTTTCAATAATAACACCTTGATCCATAAAAATAATTCTATCACCGACTTCTTTAGCGAATCCCATTTCATGAGTAACAATAACCATTGTCATGCCTTCATGAGCTAATTCTTTCATAACATCGAGAACTTCACCTACCATTTCAGGGTCAAGGGCTGAAGTTGGCTCATCAAACAACATTACGTCTGGCTCCATTGCTAGAGCACGAACGATTGCAATACGTTGTTTTTGTCCACCAGATAATTGACTAGGATAATTAGAGGCTTTATCAGATAAACCTACACGTTCAAGCAAAGCCATTGCCTGCTTTTCGGCATCCTCTTTTGATTTTCCTTTTACCTTTATTGGAGCTTTTGTAATATTCTCTAAAATAGAAAGATTATTAAATAAATTAAAATGTTGAAATACCATCCCCATTTTTTGACGAATTTCGTTGATATTTACTTTTTTATCTGTGATTTCTATATCGTCGAAAATAATAGAACCGCTTGTAGGCTCTTCTAATCGATTTAGACAACGAAGAAAAGTACTCTTTCCTGAACCAGAAGGTCCGATTATAACTACAACTTCACCTTTGTGAATATGTTCATCAATGCCATTTAGTACATTTAATTTGCCGAAGCTTTTTCTTAAATCTTTAGTGTGAATCATGTTTGTGCATCTTCCTTTCTAACAAACCAACACCTTTTGAAGCAAAATAGTTAATTACAAAATAGATAAATCCAACAATGTAATAATTCTCTAAAATCATATAAGTTTGTGTTTTAACGGCATTCATATTGTACATCAAATCACCAACGCCTAAGTATTGAATAATGGCTGTTTCTTTGACTAATGTAATGAATTCATTACAAACAGCAGGTAGAACATTTTTCAGTGCTTGTGGCAGTACGATTTGTACCATTGCCATAGTTTTTGTCATTCCTAGTGAACGAGCTGCTTCCATTTGTCCTTTATCAACGGCTTCGATTCCTGCACGTAGGATTTCGGCGAGGTAAGCAGCACTATTTAATGACAGTGCAATTAAGCAAGGTAATAATCTGGCTAAATCCATTTCTAGAATCATACCTTCAGGAAATGGAATGATTTTCGAAAGTTGTAGATAGAATATCCAAAGTTGAACAATGATTGGTGTTCCACGGAAAATGGCAATATATACCTTGGCAATGGATGACAGTACTTTGTTCTTAGACATTCTAAGTAATCCGATTAGCAAACCGAATATACAACCACCTAAAACAGCGGCAAGAGATAAGAAGATTGTATTTCTTGTTCCGCGTAAGAAGTATGGCCAATAGTTTGCTATAATTTCGATAGTATTTTCGATCATATAAACTCCTCTATAATTTTATTGGTCTTGGTATTTTTCCATCCATTCAGAAACTAGACCTTGCTCAAGAACATCTTCAAGAACAGGATTGATTTCGTCAAGTAATGCGCTATTTCCTTTTTTAACAGCAACAGCAACTGAATTATCTCCAGCATCAATTACAGCGTCGCTAATTACTAAGTTATCATTAGATGCTAAGACTGTATCAGCTACTCCTAGTTCGCAGATAACACCATCTAATCCGCCTTCACTAACCATCATAACACTATCTTGAAAGTTCTGAATAGCTACAGCTGTATCGCCTGCATATTCTTTTGCTAAAGTTTCTTGAACACTTCCCATAAGTCCAGCAATCTTCTTGCCTTTTAATCCTTCGATAGTATCTAGTTCAGCTTTATTCTCTTTTGTAGTAATTAGTACTTGATCAGCTCCGTAGTATGGAATTGAAAAGTCACAATCACGTTCTGGATCAACTGAGAAACCAGAGATGATTACATCGAAGTTTCCTTCTTTTAATCCACCAATAAGGCCGTCGAAGCTCATGTCTACTAGTTCTAATTCATAACCTAATTCATCGCAAATGTAGTTAGCCAAATCGATATCAACACCAACAATTGTATCTTTTCCGTCTACGCTTTTGTGGAATTCGAATGGTGGGTAATCAGCAGAAGTACCTACCTTCAATACTGGCTTTGTCTCTTCTGAAGATGTTGTTGTTTCGCTTTCTCCTTCTGAAGATGTTGAATCTGAGCTACAAGCTGCTAGTGATAGGATCATTGTTCCTGTTAGTAAAGCTATAATTAATTTTTTCATTTTTATTTCCTCCATTTGTATAATTATTCATTGCTAATGTATAATAGTACATTGCAGAGAATAAGTCAAGTTGTTTTTGCGAGAAAATATAAAAAAACGAATAAATATACATAAAATAGTGCTGAAAATGTATATTTCTATTTGGATGCGTGAAAAAATTTTTTTGGTGATAACTTTGTGGATATCACATGATAAAATGTGGATGAAAAAAGAAGTATGTGGATTACTTAACTAGAATTTAGAGGGAAGGTGAAAAATAAATAATCATAGGATAGTAACTAGATGCTGTAAGTGAGCCTTTTGAGCGGTCTAGAGTACAAAAAAATAGAAAAATACGATAAGGAAAAAGTTATCAACATTTGGAAAAAATTGAAAAATGAAAAATCTTGTAAGAGTATAAAAAAAGTGTTACGATACAAATCCACGCGGAGTTTTTTGTGCAGTACTAGCGTGTGCTTGCAAGAAAGGATAGAATATGTTTAGTAAGAAAATGAAATTTTTAGCTTTAGGTGCAGTATTATTAAGTATTACAATATCCAATGCTTCAGCATTAGAAGAATTGGGTACAGAAAAAACAATTACAACGTATACAGATTCAGAAACAAATATTGAATATCAATTAAATAGTAAGTCCAAAGAAGCTGTAATTACAAAGACGGATAGTAACTTAAATTTATCAGATTATACATTTGATGAAATTGATTACGGCGGTATCATTTATAAAATCACAGGAGTAGGTGTAGAGGCGAAACAAGAAACCTCACCACTATTTGAAAGTGCTAATTTAGAAGGAGTTACTTTTACAAATGTAGATCGAATTGACAGCGATTCATCTTTTTTAAACGCTACCTTAAATGATGTGAGTTTTCATAAATTAGAAATAATTTCAGGTAATAGAAACTTTCATGGAAGTACGAATCAGTCTGTATTTTTAGTGAACCTTAAAAGGATTGAAGGAAATGAAAATTTTGCTAATATGACTACAAAATCGATAAAAATTCCTTCTTTGGAAAAAATAGAAGGTGAAAAACAATTCAATGGAGTAATGGGATTAGAAGAAATTGAATTACCAAAAGTAGGCAATCCGATTGTTTCTTCAAAGGATAATTTTCGAGGAGAGTACGAAAATGTTACGATGTTAGGGTTTGAACCTTTTAATCATTTGCAATATGGTGAAAGTGAAGACGATGGATCTTATGACATGCAGTGGTTTGATTTCTTGTTAGAGGTTGGAATGATTACATATAAATTTGATACTGTAATTCCACAAACGGTAAATGTACTAGGCATTCCAGGAGAACAAAATAAAAAGGTTCCATCTGTCGAAATTAATGGGAAAGTATTTGACGATTGGTATTTAGGTCTAAATGGAAGTAATGGGAAATTCAATCAAGTCTTTCCAAGTAGTCAACAAACTATTATAGCCTATGCAAATGTGAAAGATGCAGCAACCACACCAGGAACCAGTACACCAGGAACTAGTACACCAGGGATTGTGTATCCAGGAATAGGCAACAGTAGCAATGGAGCAGTGACCGATGGATTTGTGAGCGGATCATCGTCTAATATAAGTGATGGAACTTCAGAGGACAGTTCATTAGATTCTCAAGAGAGTGATTTAACAAAAGAGGAAGAATTGGCTGAAAGTGAAGCAACAAAAGATGAGAAGACAGAAACGGATGCAGAAGGAAATGAAGATGTAAAAGCAGATGATAAAGAGGTTGACAATAGCCAAGGATCATCAAATACTTCAATATTTGAAGGATTTACAATTCATACAGCAGCATATATGGTGATTGTAGTGCTTATTATTCTTGGCGGGATTCGTTATTATCGTAAAAAGAAAGAATATGAAAGTTTAGAGGAGGATTCTAAGAGTGGTATATAGTGTATTAGCTTTATTAGCAATTATCGTAATAGGTTTGAATCTTTCGGTTGAATTAAAAATCAAACGATTACAAAAATTAATTGAACGTAAAAAAACAAGAAAAAGTATCTCGGTATAATTATAAAATCCCCTTTGATTATGAAAATATGATAAGGGGATTTTTATGTGATTCACATTGCATTCAATTAGAAGAAAGTGGTATAATAATATATTAATTATGGTTACAATATAATAACCATAATAAGAATAGGAGAATATATGAGCATAAAAGACTTGAAACAATATGACGTAATTAAGGTTGAAGAGTTACATGATATTAAGACAACAGGTTATTTATTAAAACATAAAAAAAGTGGAGCAAAAATTGTATTAATGGAAAATGATGACAATAACAAAGTATTTTCTATTGCATTTCGTACTCCACCACAGGATAGTACAGGGTTACCACACATTTTAGAGCATTCGGTATTGTGTGGGTCAAAAAACTTTCCAGTGAAGGATCCATTCGTAGAATTAGTGAAGGGATCGTTAAATACATTCTTAAATGCAATGACATATCCAGACAAAACAGTTTATCCTGTGGCAAGTTGCAATGACAAAGATTTTCAAAATCTTATGCATATTTATATGGATGCTGTCTTATATCCTAATATTTATAAAGAAGAATCCATTTTCAGACAAGAAGGCTGGAGTTACAAATTAGATTCAATAGAAGATGAATTGACTTACAATGGAGTTGTATATAATGAAATGAAAGGTGCGTTTTCATCACCGGAGGGTGTAATTGATCGTGTGATTCTCAATTCTTTATTTCCAGATGTTTCTTATTCTAATGAATCAGGCGGAGACCCAGATGTAATTCCGGAATTAACCTATGAAGATTTCTTGGAGTTTCATGCCAATTATTATCATCCATCAAATAGTTATATTTATTTGTATGGAGATATGAACATGGCCGATAAATTAGAATGGTTAGACAAAACATACTTAAATAATTTTGAGACAAAAGAAATCGATTCACAGATTAGAGAACAGATACCATTTGAGGAAATTGTAGAGGTAGAAAAAACTTACTCTATTACAGCCAATGAATCTGAGATTGATAATACCTATTTGTCTTGGAATAAAGTAATTGGAAAAGCGTCAGATAAAGAGTTATCACTTGCATTTCAGGTATTAGATTATGCACTATTGTCTGCGCCAGGAGCGCCCTTAAAGAAAGCACTAATCGATGCGAAAATCGGTAAAGATATTCTGGGTTCTTATGATGATGGAATCAACCAACCACTGTTTTCAATTGTTGCTAAGAATGCAAATATTGAACAAAAGGAAGCATTTATTGAAGTGATCGAAAAGACACTTGAGAATATTGTGGAAAAAGGGATTGATCATATTGCAATTGAAGCTGGAATTAATTATAACGAATTCCATTTTAGAGAAGCGGATTATGGCAGATATCCAAAAGGATTAATGTATCATTTAGAATCATTGGGGAGTTGGATCTACAATGATGAGGAACCTTTCACATATATTCAATTGCTAGAAGTATTTGCCGACTTGAGAAGCAAAATTACTACAGGTTATTTTGAGAACTTAATCAAAGTTTATCTATTAGATAATACCCACGGATCCATTGTTACCTTATTGCCTGAGAAGGGCTTGGCATCGAAAATTGACCAGGCAGTGCGTGAAAAATTAGCTGAATATAAGGCTAGTTTAAGTCCAGAGGAAGTGGAGCAACTTGTTGCAAATACTATTGCTCTTGAAGCATATCAAGATACGGAATCAAGTGAAGAAGATATTAAGAAAATACCAGTCCTAAAGAGAGAAGATATTTCACCTGAAATAACTCCATTTTATAACGAAGAGTTATATATAGATGATACATTAATGATTTATCATGAAGTGGAAACAAATGGAATTGGATACCTTGATTTCTTATTTGATCTCAAGCAAGTACCAGATGAACTGATTCCATATTTAGGTGTATTATATGCTGCAATTGGAATGATGGATACAGAAAATTACGAATATGGAAACTTGTTTAATGAAGTAAATGTCCATACAGGTGGAGTTATGAGCTCGATGGAAGTTTATCCAGACGTAACAATGGTTCATCAAAAAAAGTACAAAGCTACAATGGAAATGAAAACAAAAGCATTGTACAATAAGTTACCAATTGCAGTTGAGTTGATGATGGAAATGATGAATAAAACAAAATTCGAAGATGGAAAACGTCTTGCTGAGTTATTAGATGTAATGAAATCAAGGATGAAGTCAAAATTCCAGTCGTCAGGCCATACTACTGCAGTGGCCAGAGCTATGTCTTATGGATCGGAAATTTCTAAATACAAAGATGTGACAAATGGAATAACGTTTTATGGATTTGTGACGGATTTAACTGAAAACTATGAAGAGAAACAACCAATCATAAGTGAGAAATTATATGAACTTGCTAAAATTATATTTAGACCAGAAAATTTGATGGTTAGCTATACAGGTGGAAGAGAGACGTTGCCAGTGATAGAAGTGCTAACACGAAAGCTTCGAGATAGTTTATACACAGAAGCATTTAAAACGGTTCCATATACATTAAAGGCTGAAAAGTTAAATGAAGGATTTAAAACAGCTTCTAAAGTACAATATGTTGCAAGAACTGGAAATTTCATCGATCAAGGAATTCCTTATACAGGTGCGCTACATATCCTGAAAGTAATATTAAGTTATGAATATTTATGGCAAAATGTGCGTGTAAAAGGTGGTGCATATGGATGCATGAGTGGTTTTAATCGTATAGGTGAAGGCTATTTCACCTCTTATAGAGATCCAAATCTAAGAGAAACAATGGATGTTTATGAAGGTGTTGTAGAGTATTTAGAATCATTTACAGCAAGCGAAGCAGAAATTACGAAATTTATTATAGGAACGATGAGTGATCTAGATCAACCGATGACTCCGTCGGCAAAAGGAGATCGTTCATTAAATCTATATCTAAATGGAATTTCAGCGGAGATGCTACAGAAAGAACGAAAGCAAATTCTAGAAGCGACACAAGAAGATATTCGAGCACTAGCAAAAGTTGTGGAAGCAACTTTGTTACATCATAATTTATGTGTTATAGGAAGCGAAGAGAAGATAGAAGAAAATAAAGATATGTTTATGGCAGTAAAAGAACTGATATAACCCTACACAGGAAGAGAGAATAAAATGGATAATAATTACAAATCAGGTTTTGCAACTTTAATCGGCAGACCTAACGTTGGTAAATCAACATTAATGAACCACTTAATAGGACAAAAAATTGCGATTACCTCGAGCAAACCACAGACGACTAGAAATAGAATTCAAACAGTTCTTACGGAGGATCAAGGACAGATTGTTTTTGTGGACACACCAGGGATTCACAAGGCAAAGACTAAATTAGGTGAGTATATGGTAAATGTAGCACAGCGAACACTAAAGGAAGTGGATGTGGTACTTTGGTTAGTAGAACCATCTAATTTTATTGGTGCAGGAGAACGTGGAATTATTGAGAAGTTAGAGCGAGTAAATACACCTGTTATTCTTGTAATTAATAAAATTGACATGGTAAAGAGAGAAGAATTGTTAGCTTTTGTGGATACATATAGAAAAGCTTATGATTTCGCTGCAATTGTGCCTGTATCCGCTAGAAGTGGAGAGAATACAGAAGAATTATTAAAGGTGATATTCTCATATCTTCCTTACGGTGTACCGTTTTATGATGAAGATACTGTAACAGACCAGCCAATGCGTCAAGTTGCTGCAGAAATTATTAGAGAAAAGGCATTACATGTCTTAAATGAAGAAATACCCCATGGTTTAGCGGTTGTAATTGACCAAATGAAACTAGATCAAAAAGTGGCACAAATTGATGCGACAATTATTTGCGAGAGAGATTCTCACAAAGGTATCATTATAGGAAAACAAGGAAGTATGCTTAAGAAAATTGGAACAAATGCAAGATATGAATTAGAGCAAATGTTAGAGCAGCGTGTCAATCTGAAACTGTGGGTAAAAGTAAAGAAAGACTGGAGAGACAGTGATTTCCTAATGAAGAACTTTGGATATGTGCAAAACGATATTGATAAGTAAAAAGAGTAGAAGGTGAAGATGTGAATCAAATAGAAGTTACTGGGATGATATTAGTAGCAGGAAGTATAGGAGAATACGATAGACGAGTTGAAATTCTAACAAAAGAAAGAGGGAGAATTTCGGCATTTGCGAAGGGCGCTAGAAGACCGACTAGCACCCTTGTTAGTGCGACGAATCCGTTTGTATTTGGAAAGTTTACACTTTATCAAGGTAGAAACTCTTATACATTGGTTCATGCCAAGGTAGAAAACTATTTCTCGGAATTACGAAATGATATAGAAGGGGCTTACTATGGGTTTTATTTCTTGGAAATTGCTACCTACTATACAAGAGAGGGAAATGATGAAACGGAAATGTTGAAATTATTGTATCAAACGTTCCGCGCGTTAATCAAAAAAACAGTGCCTCTGCGTCTGGTTCGCTGCATTTACGAATTAAAATCCATGTCTATACAAGGTGAGGGGCCTCAAGTATTCCAATGCTTAGGTTGTGGGAAAACTGAATTTGAACATATGGATCGGGAAATAGTATTTAGCTACTTAAAGGGGGGAATCATATGTCGAACATGTTTGTCTAGTGAACATGGGCATAAAACCTTTGTGGCTTTGGATACTTCTACAATATATACAATGCAATTTATAGTTTGCAATCGAATAGAAAAACTATACACTTTTAATGTGGATCAGAATGTATTAAGAAAATTAGAAGGAATTATGTGTGCATATATGGACGCATATATTGACAAAAAATTTAAATCACTAGAAGTATTGAATGTGGTATGTTCTGAAGAATAGAGAAAAGCATCTAGCGGATATGACCTTTTTATTGAAAATATGCTGGAGAGTGCTGAGAGTATAGGTAACTAGGCGAAAACACTGATGAATAAAGAGTTTTGCTTGTTATAAGTTGTTATAACTTTTTAGGATTTCTTATAGAAATGGTATCAAATTGGTGTCAAACGTAGTATGAAAATGGTGTCAAAATAAATTTATATGGAGTAAACAGCATAAGCCTATCGCTGACATAAAAGTTAGTGGTAGGCTTTTTTATAAATTTTGAAGTTGTGCGCATAGGACGCAAAAGATGAAAAAATATGATAAAACTTTGTCTGGTATGCGGCTGGACGCAAACCTCTGTAATAGATTACAATTATAGTATAAAATATTAGGAGGTTTTATCATGGCACTAATAGAATTAGAATATGAAGAACGAGCAGACGGTCTACTATATCCAATTCTTGATATGGGTGAAGATAGGCTTAAACAATTGGAGAAGTTCGGAAAAGCAAGGCTTGAATATTTACATAGTGCAAAGTTTGAGATGTATAGAGAAATGCTATTAACAGGTAAACTCGCAGAACATTGTGAAAATATTGAGGTTAAGGGCGATGAAATGTATGAGAAGTTATTTCAGAAATACTTAAAAGATAATCCACCACTGGACGGTGAGGATTTCTTTGCAAGATTAGCTGTGTTTGAACAAGCTGATAAATGGGCAAATGAAGTTGTAATGACACAGCTTGTATATGTTTATTAATGGAGGAAGTTGAATGATTGGTAATCCTAAGTATAGCAAGGGGCAAAAAGTTAGGTTTATGTTCAATAGAGCAGAAGAAAAAATAGGTGAAATTTATATTATTGATGCCTATGGCACATTCGGACAGAATGAGGAAGTTTCTTATGATATAAGGTGTGCGGAGGAAAATACACTTTATAAGCATGTTAGGGAGTCGGATGTGTTTGCTGTTTAAAAATGAATAATATTTATTATATTTAAGCGATACTACATGATTGTGGTATCGTTTTTTATACGCCTGTGAAGTATAAGAAAGTATATCATAAATATTGATTTTTGAGTAAATTTCATGTATAATATAAGATATAGTATTTTATCTGATTGTCAGAAAGATAAAGGAAGTCACTTGTAAGGCGAGATGCCACTTTGTAATCCCAAATGCAACTTTTGTATC
>CAYIYM010000015.1:4506-57843 GCA_964367685.1 uncultured Lachnospiraceae bacterium | reverse complement strand
CAAAAATGTAAGTTTCAAAACAGTTCCGATACTCCTATCGAATTTCTCCTATTAATAGAAAGACAAGAAAAACCTTCAAGGCAGAGTTACATAAGCGTGCCGACAGTCATGAACTCTTATCTTTTTGAGTCCCCCTTTCTTTATTTCTCTGTGTAGTTTATGCTGTACTGCTTCCGCCACCATTGGAAATACCCTATCCTCATCCCCTAAGCCATATATAGTCTTCATATAATTATTTAGCTCATTAATGAGAAACTCTGGCACTTCTATTGTTCGATTAGATTGCTGTGTTTTAGGTGTAGTAATATAATCAGTTCTTCTTTTCCTATAATATGTTTTATTGATTCTTATCCGTTGATTTTCTATATCAATATCATTTTTACATATAGCTAGAAGTTCTCCAATTCTCATTCCTGTCCAGAATAAAGTTTCAAATAATACATGGTATTTCGTTCCCTTCTCTATTTGTTCTATAAACATGTTGTACTCGTCTATTGTCCAAAAATTCAATTCTTTGGCATCTGGGCACCCCATTCGCTTTATTCTCTTACATGGATTATCTTGTAAGTGATAGACTTTACAAGCGTGTGAAAATAATGCACTAAGATGTTTATGAATATCATTCAAGTAAGTTTCCTTATAGTTCATATCTCCAATATGATTTTGCCACTGAATCAGATCAGAAGCACTAATTTCATTCATTCGCTTATCATCAAAGCATGGAAGCACATGCTTATTAAGTACATCTTGCTTATGCTCTAATGTCCGTTCCTTTAACTCTAACTTTTTATCTTCGTAATATACTTCTACAAATTTTCTTAATGTCATTGCAAATTCTGTGCCCGAATTACTGTTTTCAATTTCCCATATCTTTGCATCTTTTTTCTTAGCAAATCCTCTTTTCTTCTTGTGAACTACCTTTCCCGTCCAATCTCTTATTCGAAATTGGACAGTATATGTGCCGTTCTTTTCTTTTGTAATTGCCAATCTAGCTCACTTCCTTTCCTGAATGATTTGAATATAGAGCATTTGCACCTCCATAGAAACGTTCTTCCCAGAACTTTCTTGGTAATCATCCAGCTACTGTTACATAACCTTGCTCAGATAATTCTTCGTTTAACCCTTTGATTATCTTATAAACCGTTTCTTTTGCAACTCCTAATGCTTCCGCAATTTCAGTTACATATACCATTGTGTCTTTTTTTATCATACGTTTTCTCCTTTGATAATATATTATTTCTTGTTATTCGTACAAAGTATCATGTATTAATTATAACACTACACAAAATTGTGTCTGTCAATATTTTATACAAGATATTATGTATAAAAACAATTGTAATTTGTATTTTTCTATGGTAAGTTATATATAGGAGGATAATATTATGAGAATAAGTGAATATCTCCGAATCGGAGAAAAAATAAAAACAGCAAGAAAAAGAAGTGGATATAGTCAAAGAGCTATGGCAACTGAGCTTGGACTATCCTTTTCAGCATATTCAAACTATGAAAATAGCTACAGTGAACCATCAATGGAGGTAATAGAACAGTTTTGTGGTATTACGAATATGGAAGTAAGTGAATTATTTGAACTAAAACTAGATAACTATAAAGTAACTTCTGTTAAAACATTTGCAGAACTTATATCTGTTTTAATTGATTTAGATCGCCGTGGTTTTTCAATAGAGGCAAATACAACTTATACACAAGCCGAAAACCAATTAATTGCACATTTAACATTGGACATACCTAATGCCCAATTAGCTACTTTTATACCTGATTGGAATAACGCAAATGAGAAATTGAGATCTGGATTGATGAGTGAGGATAAATATAAGATGTGGTTAGATGATACGTTAAAGATGTTTAATGTATCAATAGATGAATATTTATAGTATACTGCATTAAACTTTTTGAATATTGTAGCCAAAGTGTAGCCACCTCTTATTTTTGAGGTGGTTTTCTTGTACAAAAAAAGGCCTTCCGATTACTCGGAAAGCCTTTATATTCAAGCTTTATTGTGACTATTCTACGATAGTTGCAACTCTTCCTGATCCAACTGTACGTCCACCTTCACGGATAGCAAATGTTAAACCTTGCTCCATAGCGATTGGGTGAATTAACTCGATTGACATTTCTACGTTGTCTCCAGGCATGCACATTTCTGTACCAGCTGGTAAGTTACAAACACCAGTTACGTCAGTTGTTCTGAAGTAGAATTGTGGTCTGTAGTTGTTGAAGAATGGTGTATGACGTCCACCTTCATCTTTTGTTAATACGTAAACTTGAGCTGTGAATTTCTTGTGGCAATCAACTGTACCTGGCTTGATTAGACACTGTCCACGCTCGATATCTTCTCTCTTAACTCCACGAAGAAGAGCTCCGATGTTATCACCAGCTTGTCCTTCATCAAGAAGTTTACGGAACATTTCGATACCTGTTACTGTAGACTTTTGGATTTCTTCTTTGATACCAATGATAGAAATCTCATCGTTTACATGTAAGATACCTCTTTCAATTCTACCTGTAGCAACTGTTCCACGACCTGTGATTGTGAAAACGTCCTCTACTGGCATAAGGAATGGTTGATCTGTAGCACGTAATGGATCTGGAATCCATGAATCTACTGCTGCCATAAGTTCCATAACTTTATCTCCCCACTCACCGTTTGGATCTTCAAGAGCTTTAAGAGCTGATCCTTGGATTACTGGAGTATCATCACCTGGGAACTCGTACTCGTCTAATAACTCACGAATTTCCATTTCAACTAATTCTAATAATTCTTCATCATCTACCATGTCGCATTTGTTCATGAATACAACAACGTAAGGTACACCTACTTGGCGAGAAAGTAAGATATGCTCTTTAGTTTGAGCCATAACACCATCAGTAGCAGCAACAACTAGGATAGCTCCATCCATTTGTGCAGCTCCAGTGATCATGTTCTTAACATAGTCAGCATGTCCTGGGCAGTCTACGTGTGCGTAGTGTCTGTTTTCTGTTTCATATTCAACGTGAGCTGTAGAAATTGTAATTCCACGCTCTCTCTCTTCTGGAGCTTTGTCAATGTTAGCGAAATCTACTGCTGCATTTCCTTCTACTCTCTCAGATAATGTTTTTGTGATAGCTGCTGTTAATGTTGTTTTACCATGGTCAACGTGTCCGATAGTACCAATATTACAGTGTGGTTTGTTTCTCTCAAATTTAGCCTTTGCCATTTGAATATCCTCCTTATTTTAGCGCCCATTATTAGGCAATTTTAAGTTTTTTTGTAGTTACTCAATAACTTAGATTATATTTCAAATCTATTGTTTTTTCAAGTGTTTTTAAAACTTTTTTTATAATAGTTACTATTAAGCGTTCTTGTTAGATAATACTTTCTCTTGAACAGATTTTGGTACTTGCTCATACTTCTCGAAGAACATTGAGTAGTTTCCACGACCTTGTGTTCTTGAACGAAGATTTGTTGAGTATCCAAACATTTCTGATAATGGTACAAATGCGCGAACGATTTTACCACCACCAAGATCATCCATACCTTCGATACGTCCACGGCGAGAGTTAATGTCTCCAATAATATCTCCCATGTACTCTTCTGGCATAGTTACTTCTACCTTCATGATTGGCTCAAGAAGCACTGGTGAAGCTTTAGCCATAGCATCTTTAAATGCCATAGATCCAGCAATACGGAATGCCATCTCATTAGAGTCAACCTCATGATAAGAACCATCGTATACTGTAGCTTTGATACCTACAACTGGGAATCCACCAAGTGATCCAACTTTAGTAGCATCTTCGATACCAGCTCCGATTGCAGGGATGTATTCTCTAGGAATTGATCCACCAACAACCTTAGACTCGAAGAAGAATGTTTGCTCTCCATTAACGTCTGTAGGCTCGAATCTAACTTTACAGTGTCCGTATTGTCCACTACCACCTGATTGTTTCGCGTACTTACTATCAACATCAACTTCTTTTGTGAATGACTCTTTGTAAGCAACTTGTGGAGCACCAACGTTAGCTTCTACTTTAAATTCACGAAGTAGACGGTCAACGATGATTTCTAGGTGAAGCTCACCCATTCCAGCGATGATTGTTTGACCTGTTTCTTGGTCTGTATGTGCACGGAATGTTGGATCTTCTTCTGCTAACTTAGCAAGAGATTCTCCTAATTTTCCTTGCGATGCTTTTGTTTTTGGCTCAATAGCTAACTCGATAACTGGCTCTGGGAATTCCATAGACTCAAGAATTACTGGATGTTTTTCATCACAGATTGTATCTCCAGTTGTAGTAACTTTGAAACCGATAGCTGCAGCGATATCTCCTGCATATACCTTATCAAGTTCTTCTCTCTTATTTGCATGCATTTGAAGGATACGTCCAACACGCTCTTTCTTGCCTTTTGTTGCATTTAATACATAAGAACCTGCATTGATTGATCCAGAGTAAACTCTGAAGTATGCTAACTTACCTACGAATGGGTCAGTCATAATTTTGAATGCTAAAGCTGCAAATGGCTCTTCATCAGAAGAGTGTCTTACGATTTCATTTCCTTCAAGATCTGTTCCATCAATAGCTGGAATATCTGTTGGAGCTGGCATAAATTGTAAGATTGCATCTAATAATTTTTGAACCCCTTTGTTTCTGTAAGCAGTTCCACAGCATACTGGAATAGCTAAACTCTCACAAGTAGCTTTTCTTAATGCAGCTTTAAGTGCTTCTACAGATGGCTCTTCACCTTCAAGGTATTCCATCATTAAATCATCATCTAATTCGCAGATTTTCTCTACTAATTCTTGGTGATATAATTCTGCGTCATCTGCAACTTCTTCTGGAATCTCTGTTACTGAAATATCTTCGCCTTTTTCATCATTGTAGATGTAAGCTTTCATTTCAAACAAGTCTACGATTCCTTGGAAATCTTCTTCTTTACCAATTGGAATTTGAAGACAGATTGCATTTTTACCAAGTCTGTTTTTAATTTGTTCTACAGCACCATAGAAGTCAGCTCCTAAAATATCCATCTTATTGATGTAAGCCATTCTAGGTACTTTGTATGTATCAGCTTGACGCCATACGTTTTCAGATTGAGGCTCAACCCCACCCTTTGCACAGAACACACCAACAGCTCCGTCAAGTACACGTAGTGAACGCTCTACTTCTACAGTAAAGTCAACGTGTCCAGGAGTATCAATGATGTTGATACGGTGCTCTTCAGCGCCCGGCTTTTCTTTTGTTTGTTCTTGCATTGTCCAACGACATGTTGTAGCCGCTGAAGTAATTGTGATACCTCTCTCTTGTTCCTGCTCCATCCAGTCCATTGTTGCAGTTCCTTCGTGAGTATCACCGATCTTATAGTTTACACCTGTATAGTAAAGAATACGCTCTGTAAGTGTAGTCTTTCCAGCGTCGATGTGAGCCATAATACCGATATTTCTAGTTCTCTCTAATGGATAATCTCTTCCAGCCAAAGTATTTCCTCCTTCTAGAATCTATAGTGAGCAAATGCTTTATTTGCTTCAGCCATCTTGTGCATGTCTTCTTTTCTCTTAACAGATGCACCAGTACTGTTTGCTGCATCCATAAGCTCGTTTGCTAATCTTTCTTCCATTGTTTTCTCGCCTCTTTTACGTGAAAACATTGTTAACCAACGAAGTGCTAATGCTTGTCTTCTTTCAGCTCTTACTTCGATTGGTACTTGATATGTTGCACCACCAATACGTCTAGCTTTAACTTCAAGCATAGGCATGATGTTATTCATCGCTTCTTCAAATACTTCCATAGCTGGTTTCTCTGTTTTTGCAGCCATTCTTTCAAATGCTCCATAAACGATTTTTTGTGCAACACCTTTCTTACCATCAAGCATAATGCTGTTGATAAGTTTAGTTACAACTTTACTGTTGTACATAGGATCTGCTAATACGTCTCTTTTTTGAGTATGTCCTTTACGTGCCACGGTACTTCCCTCCTTAATTATGTTTCGGAATCTTACTTTTCCGTTGAATTAATTCATCGGTACTCACATGTGTCTCACTACATCTGTTCGGTTCGCACGGGACTCTCAATATCATCTATTGATTTTAACCCGCAACCTACAGGAATCATAGTTCTGTTTGTGATACGATTCTTACTTAGTTTCTTGCTACTAATTCTTACTTAGCGTCTTTTGGTCTCTTCGCTCCGTACTTAGAACGAGCTTGTCTTCTCTTAGCAACACCTGCTGTATCAAGTGTTCCACGAACGATATGGTATCTTGTTCCTGGTAAGTCTTTTACTCTACCACCACGGATAAGAACTACACTATGCTCTTGAAGGTTGTGACCTTCTCCTGGGATATAGCTTGTTACTTCAATTCCGTTTGATAAACGTACTCTTGCAATTTTTCTAAGAGCAGAGTTTGGTTTCTTAGGTGTAGCAGTCTTAACTGCTGTACAAACACCTCTTTTGTGTGGTGCCGATGCGTCAGTCGCTTTTTTGTGTAAAGAGTTGTAACCCTTTTGTAAAGCTGGAGCTGTAGATTTCTTTACAGATGTCTGACGTCCTTTTCTTACTAACTGATTAAATGTTGGCATTCCATTCACCTCCTGTAGTTATTTTCTGGTTGCTGATTAAACATTTATTGTTTAATATTCACATGCAAAATATACACATATTTCTACACGCTAAATTAGTTTACTTCAAATACAACTAAAAGTCAAGTAATTTTCATCATTTGACTTCTAGTTTTTCTTATGAATTTCTTGAATAAAAAATATACTTTTATAGCCCTATCTCATCTGAAATTGCATTCATTTCCTCTAATGCTACATCCATCAAATCTGTCAGTTGAAGACCTGTAAATTCGATACATTCCATATAATCTCTATTTGCACCTGCGGCAAAACGCAATTCGTTAAAACGCTTTCTAATTGATTTTGGTTTTACACTAGCAATTTTCTTATCCGGATAAATTTGGGCCACCGCTTTTACAAATCCATTCATCGGATCCGCCGCTAAGATTGCATATTCAAGATGTGTTTTTGCCTTGAATCCACACTCAGGATTATGAGCACAGATAGCATTAAACAATCTTTGATCATCAATCCCTTCTTTTTTTAATATCTCAACCGATGTAGGTCCATGTACCTTAGGATCATTCTGCCAGTCGCAATGTTCTTCATCTAAGTCATGCAATAATCCTACACAGCCCCAGTATTCAATTTCGTCTGGTGCTAATCTCTTAGCTAGACCTCTCATAACCGCTTCTACTCCAAGTGAATGTTGAATATAACGCTCACCCTCCATATATTTCATTAGAATATTATATGCTTCTTCTCTTGTGATCGTACTCATTATCTATTCTCCCCTTAATCTTTAAATAGCTCCTTATGCAATTGAACTATCAACCTGCACAAGGAGCCGTTATAATTATTTTAATATAGAACGAAATACTATTTGATGATTATTCAACTTCAACGAAATCCTCATCAATTTCAATTACTGCATTTCCAACAAAATCTTCCATATCCGCGAAATTTACATATGCATTTGTTTCCCCTACAATTTCGTCTTCTTCGATTTCTTGTTCCATTTCTGTATTTAATCGAACATCTTGATATTTTCTCATACCAGTACCAGCTGGGATAAGTTTACCAATGATAACATTTTCTTTCAGACCGATAAGTGGATCAACTTTACCTTTAATCGCCGCATCTGTAAGAACTTTTGTAGTTTCCTGGAATGATGCTGCAGATAGGAATGAATTTGTAGCAAGGGAAGCCTTTGTAATACCAAGCATTACTTGTTCTCCTGTTGCTGGCTCTCTTCCATCCGCGATTAAAGCTGCATTTGTATCTTCATATTCTAGAATATCTACCATTACTCCTGGTAAGAAACCTGTCTCTCCTGCTTCTTCGATGCGAATCTTCTTAAGCATCTGACGAACGATAACCTCGATATGTTTATCATTGATTTCTACCCCTTGTAGACGGTAAACACGTTGTACTTCTTGTAACATGTAATCTTGTACGGCACGAAGACCTTTGATTTTTAGAATGTCGTGTGGATTTACACTACCTTCTGTTAACTCATCTCCTGCTCCTAATTCTACTCCATCTTGAATCTTAATTCTTGATCCATATGGAATTAGATATGCTTTTGATTCGCCAGTTTCGTTGTTTGTTACAATAACCTCACGCTTCTTCTTTGTATCACTTATGATTGCTGTCCCAGCAAATTCTGTAATAATTGCAAGTCCTTTTGGCTTTCTTGCTTCGAAAAGTTCCTCCACACGAGGAAGACCTTGTGTGATATCGTCTCCAGCAACTCCACCAGTATGGAATGTACGCATTGTAAGCTGTGTTCCGGGTTCTCCAATCGATTGAGCCGCAATAATTCCTACTGCTTCTCCAACCTGAACTGGTTCTCCTGTTGCCATGTTTGAACCATAGCATTTAGCACAAACTCCTACATGTGATCTACAAGAAAGAATATTTCTTACTTTAAGTGATGTAATTGGACCACCTTTTTCATCTACACCATTTCTCATAATTGCCTCAGCACGTCTTGGTGTAATCATATGATTCTCATTTACAATAACATTACCTTCTTTATCGCAAACAGTTACACATGTATAACGGCCTGTAATACGTTCTTGTAAGCTTTCGATTTCTTCATTACCATCCATAAATGCTGTTACTACCATTCCTGGAAGTTCTGCACCATTATGTGCACAATCTATTTCACGGATAATTAAATCTTGTGAAACGTCAACAAGACGTCTAGTCAAGTATCCTGAATCGGCTGTACGAAGAGCTGTATCTGAAAGTCCTTTACGAGCACCGTGTGCTGACATAAAGTACTCAAGTACATCTAATCCTTCACGGAAGTTTGATTTGATTGGAAGCTCAATTGTACGCCCAGATGTATCAGCCATAAGTCCACGCATACCAGCAAGCTGCTTGATCTGCTTATCAGAACCACGGGCACCAGAGTCAGCCATCATAAAGATGTTGTTGTATGAATCAAGTCCATCAAGTAGCGCTCTTGTCAAGTTATCATCTGTGTTCTTCCAAGTTTGTACAACTTCTTTATATCTTTCTTCTTCTGTAATAAGTCCACGCTTGTAGTTCTTTGTAATCTTATCTACAGTATCTTGAGCATTTTGAATCATCATCGGCTTTTCAGGTGGTACAGTCATATCAGAGATAGAAACTGTCATCGCCGCTCTTGTAGAGTATTTGTAACCAATTGACTTAATGCAATCTAATACTTCGGCGGTCTTTGTTGCGCCATGGGTATTGATTACTTTCTCAAGGATTTGCTTACACTGCTTCTTGCCACAGTGGAAATCAATTTCAGGAGCCAATTCATTTTCTTCAAGTGAGCGATCCACGAAACCTAAGTCTTGAGGAATAATTTCATTAAATAAGAAACGTCCCATTGTTGAAGATACTGTTCCTGATTTTACAGTTCCGTCTGCCATTGTTTTAGAAACACGTACATTAATTCTTGAATGTAATGTAATTGCAGCATTTTCATAAGCAAGTAATGCTTCATTTATACTCTTAAATACTTTCCCTTCGCCTAATGCGCCTGGTCTTTCTTGTGTCAAATAGTAAATACCAAGTACCATATCCTGTGAAGGAACCGCAACCGGTCCACCATCAGATGGCTTCAGTAAGTTGTTTGGTGATAACAGTAAGAAACGGCATTCTGCCTGCGCTTCTACAGAAAGTGGTAAGTGAACAGCCATCTGGTCACCATCGAAGTCAGCATTATAAGCTGTACAAACAAGTGGGTGAAGTTTGATTGCTTTTCCTTCTACTAGAATAGGTTCAAATGCTTGAATACCTAGTCTATGAAGTGTGGGCGCGCGGTTCAACATAACTGGATGCTCTTTAATTACATCTTCAAGTACATCCCAAACTTCAGATTGAAGTCTCTCTACCATCTTCTTAGCACTCTTAATATTGTGTGCAACTCCGTTACCTACTAATTCTTTCATTACGAAAGGCTTAAATAACTCGATAGCCATTTCTTTCGGCAAACCACATTGATATATCTTAAGTTCAGGTCCCACAACGATAACCGAACGTCCAGAATAGTCAACACGTTTACCAAGTAAGTTCTGACGGAAACGTCCCGACTTACCTTTTAGCATATCTGATAATGACTTTAATGCTCTGTTTCCAGGTCCTGTAACTGGGCGACCTCTACGACCATTGTCAATCAATGCATCAACAGCTTCTTGCAACATTCTCTTCTCATTACGTACAATAATATCAGGTGCTCCTAATTCCAAGAGACGTCTAAGACGATTGTTTCTGTTAATAATTCTTCTATATAAATCATTCAAGTCAGATGTCGCAAAACGACCTCCATCCAATTGAACCATTGGACGTAAATCTGGTGGAATAACTGGAACAACATCCATTACCATCCACTCTGGATTATTTCCTGAATTTCTAAATGCTTCAACTACTTCAAGACGCTTTACAATTCTTGCACGCTTTTGTCCTGTTGCACCAGCATCTAGTCCTGATTGTAATTCTTCATACTCTTTTTCTAAATCGATAGCACCTAGTAATTCTTTTACTGATTCAGCTCCCATACCAACACGGAATGCATTTCCGTATTGCTCACGAGCTTCTTGGTACTCCATTTCGCTTAAAACTTGTTTGTAGTTAAGTGATGTCTCTCCTTGATCTAATACAATATAAGAAGCAAAGTATAGAACTTTTTCTAAAGTTCTTGGAGAAATATCTAAGATAAGTCCCATTCTACTTGGAATCCCTTTAAAGTACCAGATATGAGAAACTGGTGCTGCAAGATCAATATGTCCCATACGCTCACGACGTACAGAAGCCTTTGTTACTTCAACTCCACATCGATCACAAACTACACCTTTATATCTAATTTTTTTGTATTTACCACAGTGACATTCCCAGTCTTTGCTAGGTCCGAATGTTTTTTCACAGAAAAGTCCATCTTTTTCTGGCTTTAATGTTCTATAATTGATGGTCTCCGGCTTAGTTACTTCGCCTTTTGACCATTCTCTTATTTTTTCAGGTGATGCTAATCCAATTTTGATTGCATCAAAAGTCATTGGTTGATATGTTGCTTCATTGTTAGTTTCTGTCATGAATAGGCACGCCCTTTCTATTCTTCAAAATCAGTTGTGTCAATTTCTAAATCAAAATCATCTGCTGATTCTTCTTCGATTTCATCTTCTACTGCTACTAATTCTTCACCTGCAAATTCTTGCTGTGTAAATCCATGTGCACCGAAAGATTCTTCTTTATTATTACGTCTATCCCCTTCAATGATTGAACGAATATCTGTTTCGCCATAATCAACTGTTTCCATAATTTGTACCTCTGTATTATCATCACGAAGTACTCTTACGTCTAGGCATAGAGATTGTAATTCTTTAAGCAATACTTTAAATGATTCTGGAATTCCTGGTTCAGGAATGTTCTCACCTTTAATAATCGCTTCATAAGTCTTAACACGACCAATCACATCATCCGATTTTACTGTTAAGATTTCTTGTAATGTGTAAGATGCACCATAAGCCTCAAGTGCCCAAACCTCCATCTCTCCAAATCTCTGTCCACCGAACTGAGCTTTACCACCGAGTGGTTGTTGTGTTACTAATGAGTAAGGACCAGTTGAACGAGCATGAATCTTATCATCTACTAAATGATGTAATTTTAGATAATGCATGTGTCCAATTGTTACAGGGCTATCGAAATATTCTCCCGATCTTCCATCACGAAGACGTACTTTACCGTCTCTTGATAATGGAACCCCTTTCCATAATGCTCTGTGCTCACGATTATCTGATAAATATTGCATAACTTCTGGTAATAAATCCGCACCATACTTAGTTTCGAAATCATCCCATTCCATATTTACATAATCATTTGCTAAATCTAATGTATCCATGATGTCATTTTCATTTGCTCCATCAAATACTGGTGTAGCAATATTAAACCCAAGGGCTCTTGAAGCAAGACTTAAGTGAATCTCAAGTACCTGTCCAATATTCATACGAGATGGTACCCCTAGTGGGTTAAGAACGATATCAAGTGGACGTCCGTTTGGTAGGAATGGCATATCTTCAACAGGTAATACGCGTGAAACAACACCCTTATTACCATGACGACCAGCCATCTTATCTCCAACTGAAATTTTTCTCTTTTGTGCAATATAAATGCAAACCGACTGATTTACACCTGGAGATAAGTCATCTCCATTTTCTCTTGTAAATACTTTCGCATCTACAACGATTCCATATTCACCATGTGGTACTTTAAGTGATGTATCTCTAACTTCGCGAGCTTTCTCACCAAAGATTGCACGAAGAAGTCTCTCTTCTGCTGTAAGTTCAGTCTCACCTTTTGGTGTAACCTTACCAACTAGAATATCTCCTGCACGTACTTCTGCTCCAATACGAATGATTCCTCTTTCGTCAAGATCTTTCAGTGCATCATCACCAACACCTGGGATATCACGTGTAATTTCTTCAGGTCCTAGTTTCGTATCTCTAGCTTCTACTTCGTATTCTTCAATATGAATTGAAGTATAAACATCTTCTTGAACAAGTCTTTCGCTAAGAAGAACAGCATCTTCGTAATTATAACCTTCCCATGTCATGAAACCAATTAATGGGTTTTTACCAAGAGCCATTTCTCCATTTGAAGTTGATGGTCCATCGGCGATTACTGTTCCTGCCTCAACTCTCTCGCCTTTTACAACGATTGGTCTTTGGTTGTAACAGTTACTCTGGTTACTACGTAAGAACTTTGTAAGTTTATATGTCTTTCTAATTCCATCGTCTTGCTTCACAACGATTTCCTTCGATGTTGAACGTTCTACAATTCCATCTGCTTCTGCAACCAAACAAACTCCTGAGTCAACTGCTGCTTTTGTCTCAATCCCTGTTCCAACTACTGGCGCTTCTGTTGTAAGAAGTGGAACTGCCTGACGTTGCATGTTTGATCCCATTAGCGCACGAGTCGGGTCATCATTCTCAAGGAAAGGAATTAAAGCTGTCGCTACCGAGAATACCATTTTAGGTGATACGTCCATATAGTCAAATACAGTTTTTTCATATTCTTGAGTTTCTTCTCTATAACGACCTGATACATTCTTATGCACGAAGTAACCTTCTGCATCCAATGCTTCATTCGCTTGAGCCACGTGATAATTATCTTCTTCGTCAGCAGTCATATAAATAACTTCTTCTGTTACACGTGGATTTTTTGGATCTGTTTTATCAATCTTTCTATATGGTGCTTCAATAAATCCATATTCATTGATTCTTGCGTATGTAGCAAGTGAGTTAATAAGTCCAATGTTTGGACCCTCTGGTGTTTCGATCGGACACATTCTACCATAATGTGAATAATGAACGTCACGTACCTCAAATCCAGCACGATCTCTAGAAAGTCCACCAGGACCCAGTGCCGATAAACGTCTCTTATGTGTTAATTCTCCAAGTGGATTATTTTGATCCATGAACTGTGACAACTGTGAAGAACCGAAGAATTCTTTGACAGCTGCAGTTACTGGCTTAATATTAATTAATGTTTGTGGTGAAATACCTTCAATATCTTGAGTGGTCATTCTTTCACGAACAACTCTTTCTAATCTAGAAAGACCAATTCTATATTGATTTTGTAGCAACTCACCAACAGCGCGAATACGTCTGTTTCCTAAATGATCGATATCATCCGCTTTACCCATGCCATATTCTACATGAATATTATAATTAATAGAAACTAAAATATCTTCTTTTGTTACATGTTTTGGGATCAACTCAGAAATACTTTTCTTAATTGCATCCTTCATCTCATCCACATCTCCAGCTGCTTCTTCAATTATTTGTGAAAGAACTGGGTAGTATACTAATTCAGTAACACCTAACTCCGCAGCATCTAATCCAGTAACAGCTTGTAAATCAACCATCATATTTGAAAGAACTTTAATATTTCGTTCTTCTTCGCCTGGGTTTTGTAACCATACGTAAGGTACTGCTGCATTCTGGATATCATTTGCCATTACACGAGTGATTTTCTCTCCTGCTTCAGCAATTACTTCTCCAGTAATAGCGCTAACAACAGTTTCTGCAAGGATTTGTCCTGAGATTCTGTTCTTTAATGCTAATTTTTTATTAAACTTATAACGTCCAACTTTTGCAAGATCATAACGTCTTGCGTCGAAGAACATACTTGTAATTAAACTCTCTGCTGAATCAACTGCAAGCGGCTCACCTGGACGAATCTTTTTATATAATTCTAGCAAACCTGTTTGGTATGATTCAGATGTATCTTTTCCAAAACTTGCCAAAATCTTTGGCTCTTCACCAAACATTTCAATAATTTCTGGATTAGTACCGATACCTAGTGCTCTAATCAACACTGTAATCGGTACTTTTCTTGTTCTATCTACACGTACATAGAAAATGTCATTAGAGTCAGTCTCGTACTCTAACCAAGCTCCACGATTCGGAATCACAGTAGATGAGTATAACTCTTTTCCGATTTTATCATGTGCAACAGCATAGTAAATTCCTGGCGAACGCACTAATTGGCTAACAATAACACGTTCTGCACCATTGATAACAAAAGTACCTGTTTTTGTCATTAATGGAAGGTCTCCCATAAAAATTTCGTGCTCGCTAATTTCATCACTTTCCTTATTATAAAGTCTTACTTTTACTTTTAGCGGTGCTGCAAATGTTGCATCACGTTCTTTGCATTCCTCGATAGAATATTTCACATCATTTTCGCATAATGTAAAATCAACAAACTCAAGACTAAGTGTTCCACTATAATCTGAGATCGGTGAAATATCTTCGAACACTTCTTTTAATCCAGCTTTTAAGAACCATTGATATGAATCTTTTTGAACCTCGATTAAATTTGGCATTTGAAGAACTTCTTTTTGTCTTGAATAACTCATTCGAGAACTTTTTCCGGTTGTGACAGGACGGATTCTGTTTTTCTCCATTGACATTTCACTCCTTATATATTTATTGAAAAAAAGCTTCTTGTTACTTGTTTCATCACATAAATTATGGCATAAAAACCCATAATTAGTGCATTTTTAAATGTAACACAAAGCTTTTTCTTTGTCAATCTATTTTCTTATATTATTTAAAGTATTTTTTCTAAGTACCTTATTTACTATATTAAAGTATTTTCCTTTATTGTCTAAATGTTTTTTCTTTTACTTATCTGCTCCTGCGACTCGCTTTCGTTTTCTTTTTGTAGTACTTTTCTTTCTCTTGGTACATTAACGTATCGGCTAGTTGAATACTGTCTAATATTTCTTCTTTATCATAACTCTTAGCGCATCCAATAGAAGCAACTAAGCCTTTGTCTTTTCGAATCTTTAATCGCAAATCACTCACATTCTTATCAAATGCAGGTTCTGTTGATTCATCCTCAAGTATTACAAATTCATCGCCACCAACACGATATACCTTCCCTTTAAATATATCACGTAAAATTTCAGCACACTTAATAATCATAGCATCACCAAAGGAATGACCGAAAACGTCGTTTGCTGTCTTTAACCCGTTAATATCTACAAAGATTATTCCCACGAAATCTGGATGTTCTCTTTCAAGCTCATCTACTACCGCATTATAACTATTCCGATTCTTAACCCCCGTCAAGTCATCTATAAGGCTCATTCTCTTAAATTTATTGAGTAGGTAATACTTACAGTTATTCTTGTGATTATGACCAGTTGCCATCGCATAGGCAAACTGGGTACAATTCCCGTATCCACAAGAAAAGCAATTGGTTTCCCGATCTCGCCTTGTCACCTTCCCCAGTTCAATAAATGTATTCTCTAAATCAATACTCTCATCTATCTGATATGTAACACTTCGATCACTGTAAGTTCTAAGGAAATCCGACAATTCAAGTGTTTCGCTAAATTGTGTCATTAACTCTTGTGATTTACTTTTAGATAAATTTGCCTTCCTTTGATTCAACACATAGTCAACCACGTTAATTCTTGCTGTCTTCATTGACCCCGTTCCAATATTGCATCCATGTTCACAATTCAATGCATCTACAATCGTCGGAATTGGATTCCCATTGTTCTTATCTTCTATATACTCCTTAAAATAATGTTCAATATTCTTAATACCTTCTATTTGTTTTATCCAAATATCCTCATCCAAGTGATAACGAATATTTTCACTCAACCCACCTGGTCTTGGAAATGCAAATCCTAAAGAACCTTCTACATTATCAAATTCAGCCATTGGATATGAAGACAAATCAATGCCTTGCTTTTCCATATATTTCGCAAATTTTGCAAATGTAATATTGTAATCCAATCCAAAATCACGTTCATTACTCTTGCACTCTCTAGATTTACCGATACACGGTGAGAGAAATGCGATCTTATTTTCTTCCTTCAGATATCTTTTTAAATAGATACTCTGACAAATAACAGGACTTTGAACTGGCGATAAAGAAGATATTAATTCTGGATGATACTTCTCAATAAAACTAACAATAACAGGGCATGGCTGCGCAATTATATGATCTACTCGCTTTTCCTTCAGCGCTTTTACATGTCCCCAGGTGCATATATCCGCTCCAAAGGAAACATCATACACCTTATCTACCCCTAGCGACTTTAGAAATCCAATTAATCGACCTGTATCCTGAAAATTAAATTTGGCTGCTGGTGCTATCACGACTGACAATTTCTCGCCTGCATTTAATGCTGCTAAGAATTCATCCAAATGATCATAGTAATCGCGAGCATCATGATCGCAAATCGCTATACATTCCCCACAGGAAATACAAAAGCCGTTCTTGATAAATACACGATTCTCATCCCCTTCTAATAACGCCTCATTGGCATCAACTGGGCAGACAAAAATACACTTATTACACCCAACACAACCCTTTTCTCTTGTATGTACATAATTATTATTATTCATCTAGTACCTCTATTCTTACACTGAGAGCTTTCTAATCACAACATCTGATTTTTTTAGATTATAAACCCCACTATATCAATTCTCATATTCATTTTAGTATAGCATATAACTCCTTTCTAACGTAATAAAAAAAGAACAAATTATTTCTAAAATTTGTCCTTTTCACCATAGAATTTAATTTTTTATAGAGATTCCTACTCCTCTCCCGTCCACTATATAATCCTGAAGATATAGTTTAATATCTTCCTCTCCTGCAAGATATGTATCGGCAAAGAAAATAATTGGTACAACCTGATCTTCTTCTGGCACTTGATATTGCTCAAACAGTAATCGAATTCTATCTCCATTTCTGCCGGATCTTGTGTTGAATTTTAGAAGTTCTAGTTCATCTGCTTCCACTTGGTTAATCTGCTCTTCTACTGCCTGACAATCTGGGCAAGAAATTCTATAAAAATAGAGTCCAGTATTTTTATTTGAATCTATATCAATATGAGAAAAGAGCATTTCTTCATCTAGTTGATTATCCAATATCACATCCACTTTCTTTTCTTTTTCTTCACTTGCCACAAGTAATTGTTCATTAATCCGACTTCGAATAACTTCTGTACCACTTAATATTGTTCCGTTTACGAGCAATAATGGAACATCTTGACTCGTATCTTTAATACCATACTCTGCCAATAAGGTAAGATAAGTCTCATAATCATGTACCTCAAAAATATTATACGTCTTGATGCGATACTCAACTTCCGAATCAATAATTTCCTCTGAAGCTATTTGAAAAATTTCTTTTTCATCATCACAAGAGGCACATGGATTGTCATAAAAATAATGCAGATCCACTACGTTCTCATCATTATTTTCTTCAGCAACCGTAGATTCTTGCTTATCAACTTCGTCTTCTTGCTTAACATCTTGAGCTACTGTTTTCACCTCAGCATTTCCCATGGTCGTGATACCTACTATTATCAAAAATAGTAAGGTGATGAATAATTGGCTAATTCTCGATTTCATCATTTACCTCCGTGTAAGCTGAAGAAGCTGCTATATTCACATAGCAGCTTCTCTCTATTTCCTATTAGATAATCATCTTAGTTCTCGTAGAACAAACTTGCTTCATAAGCACGTTGTAAAATATCAACGTATTCTTCTGTTTTAAGTTTTCCTAATTGCTCTACATAAGCATCCCATTCTGCATCGATATCTGATTGGCCTGTGATAAATTTCGCTGCTGATTGCTCAACATATTCTACTAATGGTCCTTTTAATTGTGCCATTGTATCAATATCGTCTGGCAAGATAAATACTGGTGGGAAGTATTCTTCTGGAACTACTGGCTCGTATTTTGTAGCTGTTTCATCATACATAAACTTCTCAAATCCTTCAGCTGTTCCAACTTCACCTGCTAACTCTGATAAACGATATTCTGCTGTAACTGCTCCAATAGCAATTCCTTGCCATGTAATATTTTGGATATCATCAAAACGGATTTTTCTTTCCCATTTTGCTTGCTCTCCATTAATACCTAATTGTCCTTCTTCTGGAACTACCCACTCTGTTCCTTCTCTACCTTCCATAGCACGACGTGTACCTTCTTCTGAATAGATGTAATCAATCCACTTAATTGATGCAATTGGAGATTGATTTGCATTTGTAATTGCGAAGTTACCTGCATCGATACCTACTGGATTGTAAGCCGCTGTACACACACCATCTGGTCCTGTTAATGGTGGGATTGCAACATATTCGTTCATTCTGTCAGATGCCATTTGTGCAATAAATGATGGTGATCCTGCTGCACCTACACCAATCAATGCGTCTTCACTCATACCTACTTGTCTATATTGATCAGAAGGTTGTGTATATGCTGCTTCATCAATTAATCCTTGTGAATATAAATCTGCTAACCATGCGATTCCATCTCTATACGCTTCTTCCTCTGGTGCAAAGAATACTTCTCCGTCTTCTACACCTACTCTATATGAGTTTGTTGTTCCATCATTATAGATAAATGCATTTAATAATGAATCTTCAAGTCCTGTATTCCATCCAGAAATAGCACCTGACAATGGAATTTCATCTTCGATTCCATTTCCATTAGGATCTTGAGTTTTAAATGCTTGAAGTACTGCTTCAAATTCATCTGTTGTTGTTGGCATTTCTAAATTCAATGCATCTAACCATGTTTGGTTGATCCATAATTTTTGTTGTAATGTACAGTGGTAACACTCATTAATTTGAGGTAATGCATAGATATTACCATCTGGTGCTGTAATCGCAGCTTTTAATGTTGGGTCTTCTTCTAATATTCTCTTTAACTCAACTGTATGCTCTTCGATTAAATCATTTAATGGAAGAAGGATTCCCTGCTCTCCATATGTCATTTGTTCTTGTTGTGTGATACCAGCTCCAAGTAAGATATCTGGATAATCTCCACCTGCAAATAAGATGTTACGCTTTTGCTCTAATGCATCTTCTGTTGAAACTTCCCAATTAATATGTACATTTGTAAGTTCCTCTAACTCTTGTGTAAATAAGTTTGTTTCTAAATCTTCAATTGTTGATGATTTTGCTGTAAACACAGTTAATTCTAATAATTCCTCTGTTATCGGGAATTCTCCTACTGCCGATACTTCTTCAGCTGCAGCTGTGCCACCTTCTTCTGTTCCTGTTTCGTTGTCTGTTCCGCCACATGCAGTTAAGAATACCGATGTTGCCATTGTTGCTACTAATAACAGACTTGCAATTTTCTTTCTTTTCATTTTTTTCCTCCTTGAATTATATATTTAGCCTTTTACAGATCCTATCATTACCCCTTTTACAAAGTACTTTTGTACAAATGGATAAATACAAAGAGCTGGCAAGCTAGATACCACGATAAGTGAATACTTCAACAGCTGTTTCAATCCTTCTGCCTTTTCAGCTGCCACTGCGTCCGCTAACATTCCTGCATTTTGCTGGTTTCTAAGCAAGATATCTCTGAGAACCAACTGTAGCGGATAATTATCTTCTGTCTTTAAATATAACATTGCATCAAAGTATGAATTCCAATGTTGGATCGCATAAAACAATACGAGTACTGCAATAATTGCTTTACTTAATGGTAAGATTACATACCATATTAATTGCGGAATATTACATCCTTCAATTTCTGCTGCTTCTTGTAACTCAATTGGAATAGTGTTCTGGAAAAATGTTTTTGCAATAATCATAAAGTATACACTCATTGCTCCTGGCAACACCATTGCCCATATACTATCTAATATTCCAAGATTACTCACAACTAAGTACGTCGGTACAATACCACCATTAAATATCATTGTAAATGTAAAGAACATCATTATTGCATTTCTGCCCTTTAAATCTCTCCTAGAAAGCGGATAAGCGGCTAAAAATGTAATAACTATATTAATAACTGTACCTACAAATGTATATTTAATCGAATTAAAATAACCTGTCCAAATATCAGACGAACTAAATACCGCTTTATATCCGTCTAATGAAAAGTCAACTGGCAAGAACCTAACCTGCCCTTTAATTACAGCATCAACTGAACTAAAAGATGAACTTACAATATAGATTAATGGATATAAGAACAATACTAACGAAATTGATAATAATGTACCATTGATCAATGAAAATATTCGTTCGTCATTCCATGCTTTTTTACTTTTTACCTTCATAATTCTGACTCCTTCTCTCCTAATTATTTCTTTTACCACAGACTGTTATCAGTCATTTTTCTCGATATTCTATTCACTGTTAACAATAGTACTAAGTTAACAACAGAATTGAAGAAGTTAATCGCTGTCGAGAAACTTAATTGACCGCTTTCAAATGCTATCTTGTATGAATAGGTCGAAATAATTTCTGAAGTATCAAGGTTTAACGGAGTTTGCATTGCAAACGCTTTCTCGAATCCAACATTCATTACCTGTCCAACACTTACGATTAATAGAATCATAATTGTCGGCTTCAACGATGGAAGATCCACATAAATAATTTTTTGTAATCTAGTTGCACCATCAATCTTAGCTGCTTCATACAACGAAGGATCAATACCCGCAAGTGCTGCGATATAGATGATTGCAGAATATCCTGTTGTTTGCCATACATTAGACCAGATGTACATCGGTCTAAACCAATCGGATTCTCCAAAGAAGTTAATACTATCAAATCCCAATGCATTTAACATGTTATTGAATAATCCCGAACGAATACTAGTAAAATCCATTAACATAGCAACCATTACTACTGTCGAAATAAAATACGGTGCATAAGAAATCAACTGTACACTTTTCTTAAAATGTTTGTTACTTACTTCATTAATCATAATTGCAAAAATTACTGCAAATGGAAATGAAATCAGAATATTTGATACACTTAATATTACTGTGTTTTTTAATACCAGAATAAAATTGGGTGAATCAAAAAACATTTCAAAATATTTCATTCCTACAAAAGGACTTCCAAATATTCCATCTACCACTCTATAGTCTTTGAATGCAATCTGAACTCCAACCATTGGCATATACTTAAAAACCACTACATATACAATTGGAACAGATAACATAAGATACAAAAACCAATTTCTTTTTAATGTCTTCATTTCTAATTTCCTCCTCTAGCTATGGAAAGCATTTCTTCTAATCTTTTCTCTGTAAAACTTTCATTTGACGAAATAATCAGTCGTGGCATTGGCATCTCCAACATGATTTGCTGAACGAATTCCGGAAGGTCTCCAAAGGTTCGTTCTCCAGGAATCATCCCAAAACCTCTATACATATCCAACATTTCCAACGCCAACGCTCTTCCTTTTGAATGCTCTAACCATTCTTCTAGAGTCGATGTTGTTACTAAATATTTTTCAAGTTTTGTACAGTTTGAAATATGAATCAATAACACTTCTCTAATGTCTACACTTGACGCTCCAATCAATAGTTCATAATTTCCTTCTTCAACAATCCAGTCTTTATGGTATAAGCTATAAGATTGAAACACTTCTCGATTCAATGTAAAACTCACTTCTTTCATTTCACCTGGTTCCAGATATATCTTACAGAAATCTTTTAATTCTTTTTCAGGATGCAACATACCTGTCTGTTTATTAGAAACGTATAATTGCACGACTTCGTTACCAGCACGAGCACCTACATTAGTCACTTTAATTTTAACAGTTACCTCGTCTTGATCTGTGATATCTGTATTTGAGACTTCTGCTTCTGAATACGAAAATTCAGTGTAAGAAAGTCCATGTCCAAATGGAAATGCTACATGTTTTTTATTTTTTTCAAAATGACGATATCCAATCATCATTCGCTCACTATAATATTGAACGCCCTCATCATCTAGTAATTGATATCCTGGTACATCATCTTCTATGCAATGTGGAAATGTTTCAGGCATGCGTCCCGATGGTTGTGTCCTATTCATGATTACATTCGCAAGGGATACCGCTGTTTCTTGTCCAAGTAACCAAGCCTCTAAAATTGTGTCAACACAATCTTTAAATGGCATTTCAATTGCAGCACCGTTGCTTAACACAACTACAATATCTCTCCTTATACCACTAAGTGTATGAATCAACTTAAGTTGTCCTTCTGGCATCTTCATATGCAATCGATCATAACCTTCCGATTCGTAGCTTTCTGGCAATCCTGCAAAAACAACCACCTTGTCTACTTTTTGAATTTGTTCTACTGCTTCACTTATTAATTCATCGGTTGTATTTCCTTCACTATCATATCCTCTTGCATATTGAATTTCTACTTGTCCATCTGCCAATCGAATCATCGCTTCTAATGTATTTTCTTCTTGTTCCACACTTACCTTGGAACTTCCACCACCTTGAGTTCTTGGTCTTACTGCAAAATCTCCAACAACTGCAATAGAATTTGTTTTATTTAAATCGAATGGCAGTAAACTATTTTCATTCTTTAACAAAACAATGCTTTCTTCGGCAACTTTTTGAGCAACTTTTTTATGATCTTCCCAGTCAATTTCTTTTGGACATTCTTGTTCTTGTAAATACAGTACTACTTGAAGCAATTCTCGCACTCGATCATTTAATTCCTCTTCTATTAGCGTACCTTTTTCATATGCACTCTTCAACTTTTCAAAAGAAAGTTTATTTTGTGGCATTTCTACATTTAAACCATTATTTACAGCATTTGCACTATCTTCAACTGCAAGCCAATCTGAAATAACAATCCCTTGAAATCCCCATTCCTTTCGGAGAATATCAATCAACAACTGGCGATTTTCACAAGCATATGCGCCATTAACTTTGTTGTAAGCCCCCATCACAGATAGCGGACTACTTTCTTTAACAATAATTTCAAATACCTTCAGATACAATTCTCGTAGTGTTCTCTCATCCATTTGAGCATCGACTGTCATTCTTCTTGTTTCACTATTATTACAAGCAAAATGCTTCATACAGGCTGCTACACCTTTGCTTTGGATTCCATTTACCATTTGAGCTGCTAACTTTCCTGCCAGAACAGGATCTTCTGATAGATATTCAAAATTCCTACCACCTAAAACAGATCGTTTCATATTTACTGCTGGTCCCAGCAAGATGTGAACTCCTAATTTTTGGCATTCACTACCCAGCGCTTCTCCTACTTTATATAGAAGTTCTTTATTCCATGTTGCCCCCATTGAGACTGAAGTTGGAAATCCAGTTGCTTTTTCATTTACCGCTTGACCAAGATGATCTCTTTCTTTTACTTTACGGATACCATGGGGTCCATCAGACATCACACATTCTTTTATTCCAAATCGTTCTAGTGGAAATGTTGTCCAATAAGATGCACCTGTACACATATGTAACTTTTCATCTAAAGTCATTGCAGCAACAATTTCATTAGCCCTACTTTCAAACATTTTCATGTTGCTTCTCCTTTGCTATTGCTATATGAATATTTTATGTCTAATATATGAATTATTAAAGGTTCTATATTCTTCTCAATAGATAAAAGGTACGATTTTAAAGCAATTGCGTGTCATTGCCTTAAAATCGTACCTTTTTATATGCTAATCTAAAGAATGGTACCTTTTTTGTTTAAATATTTTGCTTACTTGTTCTTACGGATAGCACTTGGGTTATACCCTGTCACCTTTCTAAATGCTCGTCTAAATACATGGGGACTATTATAACCTACCTTATAACAAATTTCCTCCACAGTAAATGAGTCTGCAAGCAGTAAAATTCTCGCCTCTTCTACCCTCTTATTTTCCAAATATGTAGAAAAATTCACCTGATGCATTTTCTTAAAAGAATAAGATACGTAAGACTCTGTAACCTTAAAATAACTCGCCACAGCAGACAGACACAAACTACTATCCATATAATTCTTATCAATGTAATCTTTCATATCTTCTTGAATTTTTTGTTTTTCCTTTATTTCAATATCTGTACGTGCATTACATATATTCAATAGAATATTACTAATTTTGTAGAATCGATTCAATTCCGACGTCTCACGTTCCACTTGAATCTCATCTTGATAACACCCCTCATGTTTGTAATGTATAACAATAAGTAATATTTCTTCAATAAATTGTTCTAGTTGACAGCATCCTAATTCACGTGTTTCAAAATTCTCAATATTAAGTATCTTCAAAATACTCTTTACTTGCTTTAGATTTCCAGAATTCACACCAGCCACTAGCATCTCTCGAAGCTGTTCTGGGAAATAATACTTATTTGTTTCCCTTGGAAGTTCATCATAGCAAATTAAATGCTTATGGTATTCCATACATGCACGAATTGCACACTCTGCTTGAACAAAAGAATAACTGATTTGAAGTGCTCCTTCTACTATTTCTCCCACCCCTATATGTAAATTGGATTGTGTATCCTTTAGCATTGATACCAATTTCCCACACTCACCTTTTACAAATTCATCAAAGGCGTTTCTTTCTTCATTAGAATAAAATATAAGAGCTAATTGATAGAGATTGATTTCCACACTCTTGGAATGATACTTATTGAATCTTTGCACCATCTGCAACATTTGACTTCTTATAAGATTGTATTCATCCATTTCCATAAACTTAGTAGATATATCAATTACAACTACTCTAAAAAATTGATACTCTATAAAATCATCGAATCTACCTTCTTTTAACTCTTCAATTGTGTTATATTTCCCGCTAATCAATTCACGAATCCAAATTTCTTTCATCTGAATTTCATAATCGTAATTTTGGTTTTCCAACTGACTTTTTTCATTAAGAATACTCATAAAATTCTCTTCAAGGAATTCATATTCATTTTTTATTGTGAGTTCATTTCCTTCTGTCCTTTTATAAAGCTTTATGATTCTATGTAGCGGTTTTATATTTTGCATAGAAAAGAACCACGCAAAATACCCACCAATAATCAAATAAATTACAAATACTATAAAAATAGTCACTTGTAGCTTCCATACATCACTATACAATTCTTTCTCATTAATTTCCGTAATCAAGATTCCCTCACCGGATTCAGACTCGGAGATTGTATAAATCTGCTGATCCATTTCAATGGTAATAGCTTCATTTTCTATCGTTTTTGAATAATTTTCATGATAATGATTCAGAATGCTCTCCGGATTTTCTATCTGCGTTTCTGTACTATATAGCAACTTCCCATCCTTCGTATACAAACCTGCACGGCCTTTGACCTCATCGACATAAGTTAATAATTCATCTTCAATAAATTCCGTATTTAGAAAATAAAGCAATTTAAAATCATTAACCGAATCTTTATCATCCAATGTAATATCATGGGAATACAAGATTGCATTATATGTATGTGAATTGGTTCGAACCGTTGTATTTGGATAAAATTCAGTACGAACCTCTTTCTTTAGAATTTTCTCTTCGAATTCCTCCCAATCCATATCTCCATAGGATATAATACTTCCATAGATTTGTTCTAATCGATTATAAATCCCACGGCTCGACAGTAAAATTTCATCTTGGGGAACATACAAGTAAATCATTTCTTTCTCATCATCTAACTGCGCAAATCGTTTTTTCAAATTATCCACATTCTCAACATCTAAAATCGGTCGTGGCGAATCGGCCAAACTTTGTATTGCCGCATTGTAATTCAATTCAATCAACAACTTATTCTTCGACTCTAAGCGATGACTGAATTCATTCATTACATTATCTATTACAAATTCTGTTTCTCGAACCGCATTATCTCTCATTGTATTCACCAAATTTGTAGTCAATCCTAGAAAAACAATAAATGGAATTAACAATATCAGCAAATAAGAAATAAAAAACTTTCTAAACACAGTTCCTTTTTCATTTTTCTTACTTATCTTAAACATTTTCATATCAAACCCCTGTTTTAATTCTTACCCCTCTAGTGCACACCTTAAATCTTCTATCAAGTTCTCTGCACCTTCCAATCCACAGTAAATGCGTATCATTCCTCTATCATCTTCTGTCAATCGATTCTGCTTCAAGATTTCCTCTTCAACAGAATAAAGTGGTGTAATAACCAAACTCTCAAAACCTCCCCATGAACAACCAATTTGAAATATCTTTAAACGATCTACTATTTCAGTTGCCTCTTCTTTACTTCCATGAATAGTAAAACTTAGTAAGCCAGCAGTTCCATGTTGTTGCTTTTTAATGATATCCGCCATTGGATGTGATGGCAGCCCAGGATAATTTACATGCTTCACCTTAGGATGTGATTCTAAAAATTGTGCAACCTCCATCCCAATTTCTCCATGTTTTTCTATCCGAAGCGCCAAGGTACGTAGTCCTCTTATTGCTAGCCAAGCCTCCATCGGTCCAATAATCCCTCCAAAAAGCTCCCGTATTTGACCTTGTAATCGGCTTCCTAATTCTTCGTCTTTAACAATCAAAATACCACCTATGATATCACTATGACCTCCAATGTATTTGGACATGGTATGCATTACAATATCGATTCCAAGATCAAGTGGCTTTTGTAATATAGGCGTACAATACGAATTATCTATATATGTCTTTACATTGTATTTCTTCGCTATCATCGCCACTGCTTCAATATCTACAATCGAAAACACAAAACTAGTTGGACTTTCGATAATAATTAGAGAAGTCTTATCAGAAATCAATTCCTCTAATTCACTTACATCTTCTCCATACCAATAAGTAACACTCATATTGTAATTAGGAATAAAATAGTCATCTATAATCGTACGCACCACTGGATAAGTGTTACTAATACATATAATGTGATCTCCACTTTTGCATGTTGCCAAAATTGCCCCTGATGCTGCTGCCATACCACTTGCGAAAGCAATTGCCTTCGTTCCATGCTCTAACGCTGCAAGCTTTTCTTCTAAGATACAGACAGTTGGATTGGCAACCCTACCGTAAAAGAATTTCTTTTCACTATCTTCAGTAATGTCTTCTTTCGAAAAATAATCAGCAGAATCATCAAATACGTGCAATGAATTCATGTGTATTGGCGGAACTACTGCCTTCGCATATTTTTTGGGATTTTCTCCTAAATGTGTAAGTGTAAGTAAGTCTTGATTTCTCATAGCATTTCTCCTCCTTATAAAAAGTGACTCAAGCGATTGAAGCTTGAGTCACTCTATACTTATTCTACTATATCTGCATTAACAAAGCTATAGTAACCACCAAATGTGATATCAAAATCTGTAATTTTATCTTGATCAATCAAACATGTGAATACAGAATATGTAACTGGCATATATGCATAACTATCCATTAATATCTTCTCTGCCTGATGATATTTATCAAAACTTTCTTGTCCAGAAGACATTTTCGCTTCTTCAATTAATCTTGTATAGTCATCATTTGCAAACTCTGAATAGTTAAAGTCATTTCCTGGTACATACAACTCTAAGTGAGTTAATGGGTTGTTGTAATCTCCACCCCAACCTCCTTTTGTGATTTGGAAGTCTCCTGCTACACGTGTCTTATGGAATACTGATGACTCCATGTTCACTAAGTTAACTGTAACACCCAAGTTGTCTTTCCATTGCTGTTGTAATGTTTCTGCAACTGCTTTGTTTTCTTCACTTGTATTGTATAACAATTCAACTTCCGGGAACCCTTCTCCATCTGGATATCCTGCTTCTGCCATAAGTGCTTTTGCCTCATCTACCTTGCTTAAATCACTTGGAATTCCAAAATCACTGTCTACTTCATTGAATACATCACCATCGTCTTCCATAATAACTGATGGTACCATAGAGTGCGCTGGAACAACTCCACCCTTGATTACATCATTGGCAATTGAAGTTCTGTCAATTGCATATTGGAACGCTTGTCTTACACGCACATCATCAAATGGCGCCTCTTGCATATTAAATGCATAGTAATTCAATGCATTATTTGGTTGTACAATAAAGTTAGGATCTTCTGTTAACAATCTTTGCTTCTCTGCTGGTGGAATCAAATATATTGCATCAAGCTCACCTGCTTCATAAGCTGTTAAAGCAGTTGTCTGGTCTACAATCATCAATCCTACAAGCTCATCTAAGTGTACATTTTCAGCATCGTAATATTCATCATTTTTCTCGAGGATCAAGCGATCTCCTGCTGTATACTCTGTCATTGTAAATGCACCATTTGTTACAATTTTCTCTGGATCCAATGCCCAAGCACCTGTTTCGTAATCAATTACATCTTCTCTTAGTGGCATAAATGTTGTGTTACCTAAAAGAGTTAAGAAAATTGAATTAGGATATGTAAGTGTTACTTCAAATGTTTTATCATCTACTGCCTTGAATGATTCAATTGCTCCCGACTCGAAAATCCACGCATATGGTGATGCTACAACAGGATCTAACGCTCTGTTCCATGCAAATTCAAAATCTTTCGCTGTTACAGGCTGACCATCTGACCAATTTGCATCACGAAGTGTAAATGTATATACTTTCCCATCTTCACTCACTTCATAGCTTTCCGCTGCCGCTTCTACATATTGTCCATCTTGCTCCTTTAAAAGTCCATCATACATGTGACTTAATACTAAAGAGCCTTCTGTTCCTGCATTTAACCCTGGATCCAATGTAGTCGGTTCCATACCAATGTTAAATGTAACAACTTTTTCCCCACCAACTTCTTCCGTTGTTTCCTCTGTTGTTTCTTGTGTCTCTGTTACTTCTGGCTGTGAACAACCAACTGACATGGCTGCCACCATTGCTACTGTAAGTAGCACACTAACTAACTTCTTCTTCATGTTTACTTCCTCCTTCATTATTTATATAAAAGCTTATGCCTTTATACCCCTCTTTAAAAATCAGTAAAATTATCCAAATTCTTTAGTTCATCAATAACAAAAAAACCATCTTTTCGAATCAATACATCATCGAAATAAATTTCTCCTCCTCCGTACTCGGCCAATTGAGCTAAAACTAAATCCCAGTGAATATCTGATATATTCCCGTTATCTGTCCCATCACAATAATTACCTGGAGTAAAGTGGAAGCTTCCAAACATCTTCTCGTCTATACTTCCATCTAACAAGCATTTGTTAACAAATGGATTAATACCAATCGCAAATTCTCCAATGAATCGTGAACCCTCATCTGTATCTAAAATACGATTCAACGCTTCTGTATGATTGCAGCTTGCTTCCACAATTTTTCCATTTTTAAGAACTAATTTTACATGTTCAAAACAAATATCTTGAAAAATCGATGGCAAGTTAAAGGTAATCGTACCATTCACAGAATCTTTAATAGGCGCTGTATATACCTCTCCATCTGGAATGTTACATTCCCCACTACAAATTACTGCTGGAATTCCTTTTATAGAAAACGTCAAATCTGTTCCAGGAGACACTATATGTACCTTATCTGTTCGCTCCATCAACTCTTTTAACGGTTTAGCAACTTCTGCCAGCTTCTTATAGTCCAAATTACATATTTTGTAGAAATAATCTTCATAAGCTTCCGTGCTCATATTTGCCAATTGTGCCAACGGCGCATTCGGATAGCGGAGTAAAACCCATTTTAACTTCATACGATTTTTTCTAAGCATAGCCCTAGTTTCTGTATAATGTCCCATACCTTCTCCAGGTACATCTGACATTTCCGCCGCATTTACCATTCCTCGTAGTGCAATGGAAGCATCCATTTCTTCCATTAATTCAACATCTCCTCTGAATTGCAACTTCATTTGCTCACTTGTAGAGTTCATAAGTAGTAAACGATTCACTTCAGCAACCTCATATCTTACAAATGGAATTGCCTCCGCACGATATACTTCTTTCACAAGCGCTTTCACTAATGGTACACACACTAAGTCGTTAGCTTCAATCAACACCTTTTCTCCTGGTTTTGCTTCAATTGAATTAACTACTAAATTTCTCGCTAACTGTTCCATTCTTGGATCCATTATTGCTCCCCTTTCACTAAATGGCAAGCACACAAGTGTCCTGCTCCCACTTCAACTAATTCTGGTGTTTCTTGTTTACAAATATCCAATACATGTGCACATCTAGAAGAGAATCTGCATCCAGGTGGTGGATCTATCGGACTTGGGATCTCACCTTCAATGCGAATACGATTTTCATTCATATCTTTATAGGGATCTGGAACTGATGACAACAATGCTTGCGTATATGGATGAAGTGGATTCTCATACAGTTCATCACTCTCAGTCACTTCTATTAATTGCCCCAAATACATTACTCCGATTCGATCCGAAATATGTCGAACCATTGATAAATCATGTGCAATAAATAAAAACGTAACCCCTGTCTTCTTCTGAATATCTTCTAGCATATTTACAACTTGAGCTTGGATTGATACATCAAGTGCCGAAATCGGTTCATCACAAATGATAAACTCTGGATCTACTGCTAACGCTCTTGCAATACCTACTCTTTGTCTTTGTCCACCTGAGAATTCATGAGGGTATCGGCTTGCATGCTCTTCCTTTAATCCAACACTTTCTAATAACTCTGCAATACGATTTTTGCGCTCTTCACCTACTGCGATTTTATGGATATCTAACGCTTCTCCTATAATATCACTCACAGTCATTCTAGTATTTAATGATGAATACGGATCTTGAAAAATCATTTGAATTTTTTTGCGATATGGCAATAATTCTTTTTGACTTAGCTTGCTAATGTCCTTGCCCTCATAGATTATACTTCCCTCAGTTACATCATATAATCGAATTAATGTTCTTCCAGCTGTTGATTTTCCACACCCCGACTCTCCTACCAATCCAAATGTCTCACCTTTATAGATAGTAAATGTAACACCATCAACGGCCTTTACATTCTTTACTGATTTACGAATAATTCCTTTTTTAATCGGAAAGTACTTTTTTAAATTCTTAACTTCTATTAACACTTCTTTATTCATCTTGCGCCCTCCTGATTTAATAATCTCTGGACTTGTGGATTACACAAATGACAAGCACTATGATGCGCTTCTGTTATTTCCCATTTTTCACTTGTACATTCCATACATAGATTCATCGTGTGTTCACACCGATATGCAAATGGACATCCATCAAATGGTGTAATCAAATCAGGTGGTGAACCCTCAATTGGTTTTAATCGTTCTCTTGCGCCTTTTTTTACATTAGGAATAGATTTCAATAAACCTTTTGTATATGGGTGTGAAGGATCATCAAAAATCATCCTCGTTTTTGCATCTTCCATCAATCTTCCGCCATACATTACTTGCACTCTATCACACATTTCTGATACAACACCCAGATCATGTGTTACAAGAATAATACCAGTATTCGATTCTTTTTTAATTTCTAATAGCAAATCAATCATTTGAGATTGTATTGTTACATCAAGCGCTGTCGTCGGTTCATCCGCAAGCAACAATTCAGGCGAGCAAGCAAGTGCTAGCGCAATCATCGCTCTTTGTCTCATACCACCCGAAAATTCATGTGGGTAACTATTAAGTCTAGTTTTTGCAGATGGAATCTTCACCAATTCCAATAAATCTAGCACTTTTTTATTTGCCTCGGCACGCGAAACCTTTTCATGAGTCATAATGGTTTCTGCAATTTGATTACCAATTGTAAATACAGGATTCAATGAAGACATCGGATCTTGAAATATCATCGAAATCTTCTTGCCACGAATACTCTGCATTTCTTTGATACTCTTCTTGGTTAAATCTTCTCCTTGAAAGAAAATCTCTCCACTCTTGATAATTCCTGGCTTTTGTAATAAACGCATAATTGACATAAGAATTGTGCTCTTACCACTTCCAGATTCTCCAACAATACCAAGAACTTCTCCTTTATTCATAGAAAAACTTACATCTCTAATTGCTCTAACTTCACCTACGTGTGTATAGAATGAAGTTTCTAAGTTATTAATCTTTAACATTGGTTCACTCATGTACACCCCTCCTATTTACGTAGTTTTGGATCTAATGCATCTCGTAATCCATCACCTAAGAAGTTAAATCCTAGTACAGTTACACAGATACAGATTGACGGTAATAGCAATTGATAAGGGTAACTTCTTAACCCACCAATAGCATCACTAGCAAGTGTTCCCCACGATGCTGCCGGCGCACTGATACCCAATCCAATAAATGATAAGAATGATTCTGTAAAAATCGCACTCGGAATATTCATTGCTAATGTAACAATAATTGTATTCATTGCATTTGGAATTAAGTGCTTTACTAAAATACGTGGCGTGGATGCACCTAACGTCTTTGCTGCCATAATAAATTCTTGCTGTTTTATGTTTAGAACTTCTCCACGAACTTGTCTAGCCATACCAACCCAGTATACTGATCCTAGCGCAACGATAATCGTCATAATACCCGGTCCCATTACTACCATTAAGAGCACTACATACAATGTAAGAGGTACCGTATTAATAATATCCACAATTCTCATCATGATATTATCCACTTTTCCCCCAATATACCCTGCAATTCCTCCATAGATAACCCCTACACAAAACTGAACAATTGTTGCTACTAGTGCAACTAGGAGAGAAATTCTAGCTCCATAGATCAGTCTTGCATACATATCTCTACCAAGATAATCTGTTCCCAAAATATAAGATTTGTTCCAGATTGTTTTCTCTTCTAAAGATTCGCCATCAATAGTTAACGTATATTTTTCTAATGAATTGGCTAACTCCATATCATCTTCCTTACGCGCTTTTGCAATCTTAGCTGCATTGGAATAATTCAGAACCACTTCTTTATCATCAACAATATATACACGTTCTTTTTTTACTACATCATCTACTTCGGGTTGTAATTTAGCAAGCAGCATTCCATCACCACTCACTTCAAAAATCGTATACTCCGGATGCACATATATATATTTGTCATCATTAATTTTCCAACAATCCATCACTGGTGTTATATTCGCAAATTCAATGGATTGATCGGAATGCTCATGTTCAGTAAATATATTGCCAAATAGTGCGAAGAATACTACAAGTATGATAACAAAGGAGCCTGTAATTGCTAGTTTATTCGCACGAAAACGTTTCCATACATCTTGTCCATAAGTCAAACTCTTTCTTGTTACTTCTTTTCTCTCTTCACTATCGACTGCAACTCTAGCCACACTTAATTCTGTAATTTTTTGTGTTTCCATATTCCCCTCCTCGCATTTAATCCTGGAACTTTATTCGAGGATCTATCAGCACATATACGATATCTACTACCAATATCATAACAGCAGCAATCAATGCATAAAACATTGTTGTCCCCATAATAACTGTATAGTCACGATTATTAATCGCCTCTACGAAGAATTTACCCATTCCAGGTATTGCAAAGATTTTCTCTGTTACAAAGGATCCTGACATTATTCCAGCAATCATTGGTCCCATATATGTAACAACTGGAATCATTGCATTTTTTAACGCATGCTTATAAACCACTTTATATTCTGGTAATCCTTTTGCTCTCGCAGTTCGAATATAATCTTGACCAATCACATTCAACATGCTAGAACGAGTAAGTCGTAACACGTATGCAATGGAAAATCCAGCTAGCGAGATCGATGGTCCAATATAGTGTTTCCATGAATCTAAACCGTGCGTCGGGATAATCCCCATCTGTGCTCCAAATACATAGAGCATTACACTACCCAATACAAATGTTGGAATTGCAATTCCCAAGGAAGCGAAAATAGTTGCCAGGTAATCCGGTAATTTGTTTTGTCTTAACGCTGCAATAATCCCCAATGGTATCCCCACAACAATTACTAGCACAATTGCGACTAAACCTAATTTTGCCGACACCGGAAAACTCTGTGCAATCATATCATTTACCATAACACCATCTTTCTTAAATGAAGGACCAAAATCCAGGGTAAATACGCCTTTCACATAGTTAACATATTGAACTAAAATAGGATCATCTAATCCATATTTCTCTTCCATCGCTGCAAGTACTTCAGGTGTGATTTTCTTGTCAGTTGTAAATGGACCACCTGGTACAGAGCGCATCATGATAAATGTTAATGTACAAACTAAAAACAATGTAATTATAATCGAGAATACTCTCTTTAATATGTATTTTGCCATAATCCCACTCAATGTATCTAAATACATTCCTTTCTTAACAGTAAAATACTAAGATAGAATTACTTATATGTCTTTACCAATTCAAGGTCTGTTTCTTCTAGTAAGAATACTTTCAATAATTCTATACTCGCATCAATATCATCTAAGCTACAAATACTACATGGTCCATGTCCATTTCTAGTTGCTAGGGATAACGCCGCACCTTTACAACCAAAATGTGCTTTCTTAATTGCACCAACATCTGTCCCTCCTGCTGGAAGTACATCCATTTGATATGCAATATCATGCTTCTTCGCCAAGGAAACCATTGTATCAAAGATATCTTTGTCACAGATTACACTTGCATCAATTACTTTAATTGCTGTACCTTTACCAAGTGCCATATTTCCCTTGATACATCCAGGTGTATCGTAGCAACCTGTAATATCTAAAGCAATTCCTAGGTTTGGTTGAATTCGCTCTGCAGCAACAGTTGCACCAATCAATCCGAATTCTTCTTGTACTGTAAACACAAAATATACATCATGATATGGTGTATCCATTTCTTCCATTACTTTCATCATTACATAACAACCAACACGATCATCAAATGCTTTTGTCATTACATTTCTATTTAACAGTTCTTGATATGGTCCAACAAACACAGCCATTTCACCAATGCTAACCGATTCTAGCGCTTCTTCTTCTGATTTAGCTCCGATATCTACATAATATTGATCAAATTTTGCTACTGCTTCAAAACTTGTTTCATTTGTGGTAATAATTCCTTGTATACCGCTAGCAAATTCTATGCGTGTATTCTGAATTAATTTAGATCCAACTCCACCAATATTTCTAACTTTCAAGTATCCTTCTTTTGTAACGGCTTGTACACAGAATCCAATCTCATCCATATGTCCTGCACACATAATTTTCTTCTTGTTCTCGCCATTTCCTTTTTTAATTGCTATCAAGTTTCCAAGCCCATCCGCAAACATTTCATCACAATAATCCATCACATGTTTTGCAATATATTCTCTAACCTGTGTTTCATATCCTGATGGACCCCATAATTGGGTCAATTCCTCTAATGTTTTATATTCTCTCATCTTTATCCTCTTTCTATTATTGAAATCCTATTAAGCTTCTTGAATTGGTTCGAAAATTGGATCTTTTTCTTCTACATCCAAGCAAATACAATACTTACACGCTTCTTTTAACTCTTCAGGGATATACACTTCTATATATGCATCACCTTCACAAGTCACTTTTTGCATAAAGTCTAATTTTCTGCCATCACTTACTATATATGCATTATTTACTTTGTTTCCAATATTAAGGATTTCTAATCTTGACTTCGGCTTTAACATATGTAGATAGATCTTATGGTCTTTTCTTGTAAAATAGATTCCTTGTATGTCATAACAGTAATCACCAAAGTACTTTGTCCCAATAATCGCCTCTTCATTTGCTGCAACGTAGCGTCCCACTTCGTCTAACACTTCTAAACTTCCCTGTGGAATATTTCCATCTGCATCTGGCCCTACATTTAACAAATAATTTCCTCCGCGGCTATTAATTTTAGCTAATAATTCGATAATATCGTCTGCCTTCTTCCAATGCTCATCCACATTGCTATATCCCCAAGTATCATTTAATGTAGCAGGAACTTCCCAATCTCCATTCAAGTGTGTGCTTGGGATAAAGTTATCTCCTGTTGTAAGATATTCACCCATTCCATGACCAATTCTTCCACTAATCACACAATTTGGTTGAAGTGATTTCACATAATCATATAATTCTTCACTTTCTTCCTTCGTCATATCAACCGGTGTATCAAACCAAATCAATCCAATATCTCCATATTCTGTTAATAACTCGCGAATTTGCGGCTTGCATTTTTCATCTAAATATTTTCTGAAATCTTTTTTTGAATTATCCTCTGCATACCAATATCCATTATCATCATCCCAATCTTGTGCTTGAGAATAGTAAAGTCCCAATTTCAATCCAAATTCTTCACACGCTAATTGGAGTTCTTTTACAACGTCTCTCCCAAATGGTGATGCTTCTACCACATTGTATGAGTTGCACTTTGAATGCCACATTGCAAATCCTTCATGATGTTTTGTTGTAAATACGATATATTTCATCCCCCAACTCTTCGCACGTTTCACAATTTCTCTTGCGTCAAAATTAGATGGATTGAATTGTGGTGCTAATTTTCTGTACTCTGTTGCTGGAATCTTAAAATCTAGCATAATCCATTCTGCAATATTATTCGTTCTCTTTCCTTCATATTCTCCCGCAAGAATTGAATATAACCCCCAATGAATAAATAAACCGTACTTTGCTTCCTTAAACCATTTCTGTCCTGAATCTCTCATGTTTACACTCCTATTATTTTAATATTTCCAACTGGTACTACCAATTACTTTTAAACATATTAACACATCTTAATAAAGTTGTCAATTTTGTATATATTAATTTAATTATTAACATACAAATTGTTAAACTTGTATTAACTTGTATTGCATGTTAAAATTAAGACATTACCACAAAGGAGCAATTACATGATTCAACCTAAACAACGTGCACTATATTTACAGACTGCAGACGCAATCTGCCATTTTATCACAAAAAACAATTTAGTCATTGGCGATAAACTTCCAAGCGAACGCACATTAAGTACAACCTTGAACATTAGTCGTAATTCTATTCGAGAATCACTTCGCTATTTGGAGTCTCAAGGGATTATTACTGTAAGAGTTGGGAGCGGTTCTTACATCGCCAGAACTCTAGATGATGCTTCTGTTTTTATACAATTCAAGAAGATAAACTACCAAGAGAACTTAGAAATAAAGATTTATTTGGAACTTTTACTGGCCGAATTAATTCTTCCACATATTACCACTCAAGATATCCAAATTTTGAACACCTATATAAGGCAAATGGAAGAGGAAGCTAAATCCGGTTATTTTTCTCACGAAGTAGACTCACAATTCCACCAACATCTTTTGAGTCTTTCCCCTAATACAACCTTAAAAAATTTATTAGGTGATATTACACACTTACTAGATGGTTTATGGACTGATTCTAACGATTATCCGGAAGATTCTTTTCTAAATACCTTGCCATACCACAAAGGTATCGTCGAGGGCTATGCACAAAAAAATCTCTCTATCATCCGTGATAATTATAATTTAATGCTTAAAGAGGATATTGAAATTTTCGATTCATTACTTCAGAGTTCACAAGCATAAATTAAGTATATGGATTAACGATTTAAAATCACCTCTCAAAATTTCTTAGAACCAGTTAAAAAAGTGCAATAAAAAAACGCTCTATACGAGCGTTTTTCTTTGTATTTAGAATTACTTCATTGCTACTTCAGCACCTTCAGCTTCTAATTTAGCTTTGATTTCTTCAGCTTCTGCTTTAGAAACAGCTTCTTTAATTACTTTAGGAGCTCCGTCTACAACTTCTTTAGCTTCTTTTAATCCAAGTCCTGTGATTTCACGAACAACTTTGATTACTTTAACTTTAGATGCTCCAGCAGAAACTAATTCTACGTCGAACTCATCTTTCTCTTCTGCTGCTGCTTCTCCAGCACCACCTGCTGCTACTACTACACCTGCTGCTGCAGATACACCAAACTCTTCTTCACATGCTTTAACTAATTCGTTTAATTCTAATACTGATAATTCTTTGATCGCTTCGATCATTTCAGCTGTTGTTAATTTTGCCATTTTATTTACCTCCGTAATAATTTACAATTTTATTTTTTGTTTTGATAGTTTCCCAGATTATTCTGCAGCAACTTCTGCTGTTTCTACTACTTCTCCATCTTTCTCTGCGATTTGCTTAATAACACGCGCAAAGTTTGTAATTGGAGATTGAATACTTCCAAGTAATTTTGAAAGCAATACTTCTCTTGATGGAATCTTAGATAACTCAATTACTTCTTCTGCTGTATAAACAGCTCCTTCAACAACACCCGCTTTAACTTCTAATGCTTTTGCTTCTTTAGCAAAATCACAGATAATTTTCGCTGGAGATGTCGCATCTTCTGTAGAAATTGCGATAGCACTTGGTCCATCTAAGTATTCTTCTAGACCAGCAAATACTGTTCCTTCGAACGCTCTCTTCATCATTGTGTTCTTGTATACTTTGTATAGAACACCTGCTTCTCTTAATTGCTTACGTAATTGAGTGTCTTGTTCTACAGTCAATCCACGGTAATCAACAAGAACTGCTGATTGAGCGTCTTTGATTTCTGCTGAAATTTGATCAACAATTGGTTGTTTTAATTCAACTTTAGCCATGAATGTGTACCTCCTTTATAGATTTACACCGCCGATTATAAAAAAGCCTCTATGTTCGAAAACATAGAGGCATCATAAATTCATTAATAGAATTATAATCTTCCTCGGTAGGTAGTAAACGTTACGCCATATGGCACCTACTGTCTTCGGCAGTTAATTGCTATGTAAGTATAGCAACTTATTTATTATGTGTCAACATTTTTTCTATAATTTAGCTGGATTTAATTTAACTCCAGGTCCCATTGTAGAAGAAAGTGTTACGCTCTTTAAGTATGTTCCTTTAAGAGCAGATGGTTTAGCTTTATTAATTGCATCAATAAGCGCTTGGAAGTTGTCCGCTAATTGTTCTTCTGTAAATGAAGCTTTTCCAACTGGCACGTGAATGATATTTGTTTTATCAAGTCTGTACTCAATCTTACCAGCTTTAATTTCGTTAACAGCTTTTGTAACATCCATAGTAACTGTTCCAGCTTTAGGGTTTGGCATTAAACCTTTTGGTCCAAGTACACGTCCTAAACGTCCAACAACACCCATCATATCTGGAGTTGCTACAACCACATCAAATTCGAACCATCCTTCGTTTTGGATTCTTGGGATTAAATCCTCAGCTCCAACGAAGTCAGCTCCAGCTGCTAAAGCTTCTTCAGCTTTTGCATCTTTAGCAAATACAAGGATACGAACTTTTTTACCTGTTCCGTGTGGTAATACTACCGCACCACGAACTTGTTGATCAGCATGACGTCCATCACATCCTGTTCTGATGTGTGCTTCAACTGTTTCATCAAATTTAGCTACTGCTGATTTTTTAACTAATGTTACTGCTTCGTTTGTATCGTAAAGATTTCCTCTTTCGATTAATTTAGCAGCTTCTACATATTTTTTTCCTTTTTTCATTATAAAACCTCCTAGTGGTAATGACGGGATTTCCCTCCCACGTCTTCTATTTACAATTATTCTTCTACAACTACACCCATTGAACGGCATGTTCCTGCGATCATACTCATAGCACCTTCTAATGTAGCTGCTGTTAAATCTGGTCGCTTAAGCTCTGCGATTTCTTGAACTTGTGCTTTAGTAATAGTTGCAACTTTAATTTTTTGTGGTACACCTGAACCTGATTTAATGTTACAAGCTTTCTTAATAAGAACAGCTGCAGGTGGTGTCTTTGTTACAAAGCTAAAGCTTCTGTCATTGTAAACTGTAATAACTACTGGAATGATTAGATCACCTTGATCAGCAGTTCTTGCGTTGAATTGTTTTGTAAACTCAACAATATTAACACCGTGTTGTCCAAGAGCTGGTCCAACCGGTGGTGCTGGAGTTGCCTTTCCAGCAGGAATTTGTAATTTAATATAACCTGTGACTTTTTTTGCCATTTTAATTTACCTCCTTGTGGTATTTACGGGGATTTCCCTCCCACTTTGTGTGAATTTTGGAATTAATCCATTTTCTTAACTTCTTCGAAACTAATTTCTACTGGTGTTTCGCGACCAAATAATTCAACATTGATTGTTAAATTCTTCTTGACATCATTTACAACTTGAACAGCTCCGACTGTGTCTTTCCATGCTCCGTCTGTAACTTTAACGATATCTCCGATTTCAAAATCAGCAATGATATTCATTGCTTTGACTCCTAATGGAATCATCTCTTCCTCAGTTAATGGTACTGGTTTCGATCCTGGTCCAACAAATCCTGTTACACCACGTGTATTTCTTACTACATACCAAGTATCATCATTCATAATCATGTGTAGCATTACATACCCTGGGAACAGTTTCTTTTGTACCTCTTTTTGTGTACCATTTTTCACTTCCACTACATCTTGCATTGGAACTCTTACTTCTAGGATTTGATCTTCCAAGTGTCTGTTTTCAATTATCTTATCAATGTTGGCTTTTACCTTGTTTTCATACCCTGAATAAGTATGAACAACATACCATTTTGCTTCTGCCATACAATCACCTTTCAAATTGCTACTCAACTTGCTACTTAACTAATATATCGACTCCACTTTTGATTACAAAATCTACAATCGATATGATCACACCTAATAAAATAGCAACAACGATTACTGCTGTTGATTCTTTTGCAAGAGTAATTTTGTTTGGCCAAATGATTTTTTTGAATTCAGTTTTAACACCAGAAAACCAGCTTTTCTTCTGAACTTTTTCATTTTTAACATCGCCCATAACGCCACTTCCTTCCAAACGACTATTTCGTTTCCTTATGCAATGTGTGTGATTTACAGAATCTGCAATACTTTTTTGTTTCCATGCGGTCAGGATGATTCTTCTTATCCTTTGTCATGTTGTAATTACGTTGCTTACATTCTGTACATGCTAATGTAATTCTTGTGCGCACAACTTCCACCTCGCTTTGTTTTTATACTTATATTGTTTACGTGTTTCTGTCCTGAATAAACAGAACTTTAGTAGTTTGCGAAACTACTTACTTTTAGGCATAAAAAAAAGACCTAACTTCCAAACGCTTGTAAAGTGTATCATAAAAGATATCACAAATCAAGCCTTTTCTTGAAACTTCTAATTAATAAGGTCTTAAGATTACCATATTTCATTTCTATCATTCTTTTGATTATCTCTTTAATATTAAAGTTGTGATTGCTTTTTTTCTTCTATAAAAGTATAATTTATACATGCATTTTATCGCTTGTGTGTGATAAAATTCAAATTTATGCATCAAAATCAAACAATAGGAATCGAGGTAACGAAAATATGAAGAAAAAAGTTGTTGTTGCACTAGGACATAATGCGTTAGGTACTACTCTTCCTGAGCAAAAAAATGCTATTAAGCATTCATCTAAAGCCATCGTTGATTTAATCGAAGCTGGTTATCAGGTAGTAATAACCCATAGTAATGCACCACAAGTAGGTATGATTCATACTGCTATGAATGAATTTGGACTATCCCATGCTGATTTTACAGCTGCGCCTATTTCTGTTTGTTCTGCAATGAGTCAAGGTTACATTGGGTACGATTTACAAAATGGTATTCGTCAAGAATTACTCACACGTGGAATTTTTAGAACTGTTTCTACGCTAATCACTCAAGTTTTAGTTGACCCATATGATGAGGCATTTTCAACACCAAGCAAATCTATTGGCCGTACATTAAATCAAGAAGAAGCAGATTACGAAGAAGCCAAAGGTAATTTCGTAACAGAGGTAAAGGATGGATTCCGAAGAAGTATTGCCTCTCCAATCCCTGTTAAAATAATTGAAATTGATGCTATTAAAGCCTTATTAGATGCTAATCAAGTCGTAATTGCATGTGGCGGTGGTGGAATTCCAGTATTGGAGCAAGGCACAATTTTAAAAGGTGCTAGCGCAGTAATCGAAAAAGATTTAACTGCTGGCCTCTTAGCGTGCGAACTAGATGCAGATGAGCTGATCATCTTGACTACTGTGGAAAAAGCAAGCTTAAATCATGGTGCTTCTAATGAAACTTTGCTAGGATCTATAACTCCATCTGATGCAAAATCCTATATGCATGATGGACATTTCGCAAAATACTCTATGTTACCTAAGATAGAAGCTTCCATCAATTTTGTGGATCAACGCGACGACAGACGCGCTATTATCACAACATTCAATAAATTAGGAGCCGCTTTACAAGGAAAAACAGGTACAATCATCGAAACAATCTAATGTATCACAATATATTTATCTCTTTAAAAAACTTGACCTAGAAAATCTCGGTCAAGTTTTTTATAATTCGTTCATCAATTTTTTTCTCAGTAATATACTCATATACAGATCTTGGAACTAAGTTATCCCACTGTTTATAGAAACCAATTTTCTTCCTAACTTCTGCTCCTGTAATTCCTTTTTCTTTCAAAGGTCGCTTCCAAAGCACTTCAACATCTAATCCCAAGTCTCTCAATATCTTATGCTTTTCTTCTCCCCACGCATCATGTATTGTCATAAAATACCTTGCGTCTTCTGGAGCATAATCTAATAAGATGTCTGGTCTATTAATAGGGAACGGAATAATATCGAACGCCTCTCTCTGCACACCAAAATCCACCAATGCTCTCTCTATCATCTCGTATCGTTCAAAAAAAGTCATAGGATTATTAATTCTCTTTGATCGTTCCATATCATGAATCGTCTCTCGTGTATACGCGTGATCTGGATTTGTAATTCCTATATATAACTTTGAACATCTCATCTTCGCTGCTAGAATATATTCTAACTCTCGTAAGTGTAATACTTGAAATCTCCCATGAACTACACCTGTTCTTACTGCCAACATATCCGTCATCCTCCTTGTTTCTAATAAATATTATAGCAGACTTTTATATGTCTGCATAGTAATAATTTTCAGCTTTTTACACACTATTTTTTTACAAAGACTATTCACATTTTTTAAATTATTGTATACTTATTTTATTACTGTATACTTAATTTATTATCCTATACTTAATTTATTATTCTATACTTAATTTATTATTCTATACTTACTTACTATTTTAAATATGGAGGTTATCATTGTGGTTCAATCAATTAATTTATCAGATTTAAAAGAATCGGCAACTAATGCATTTACAAATGGCTATACTTGAGGTGAAGCTATTGTTTATGCATTAAACAAAGGATACGATTTAAAACTACCAATAGAATCTATTTCTATGGTTTGTGGTTTCCCTTATGGGTGTGGTGATGGTGGCACTATCTGCGGTTCCGTAGCTGGTGCAACAATGGTTCTCGGCGCTGTATTTGGCAGAACGGAACCACACGACCAACGTCAAGCTATATGTGCAGAATTAGTTCGTGACTTCAATGAATTATATAAGCAAAATTATTCCACTGTTCTATGTCCTGAATTAATTTCTGATTTTGAATTTTCTTCGCCTGAGCGAAAGTTTTTTTGTACATCATTACTTCACAACTGTATCTTATCATTTGCCCTAATTATGGAGCGAGAAAAAGGCATTAAAATAAATCAATTAATGTGATTAATTTTTCCACTACTTATATTTACATCACTATGTTATTATTAACATATGGTTGTCTCAAGACAATCAAATTGATATAATATAAGTAGTTTTTATTTTAACTTAAAAGGATGGGTAGGATTTATGAAAAATTTCAACAAATATGTAAAATCACATTTTATGCCACCAGTGACTTGTTATGATTGGATTAATAAAGATATTATAGAAAAAGCTCCTCTATGGTGCAGTGTTGATTTGCGTGATGGAAACCAAGCACTTGTTGAACCAATGAGTTTAGATGAAAAAGTTGAATTCTTTAAATTATTAGTAGCTATTGGATTCAAAGACATAGAAGTTGGCTTCCCAGCTGCTTCTGAGACTGAATTCCAGTTCTTACGTACAATCATCGAAGAAAACTTAATTCCTGATGATGTAACTATTCAAGTATTAACACAAGCTAGAGAACACATTATTCGCAGAACATTTGAAGCACTGAAAGGGGCACCGCAAGCAGTTGTACATTTATACAATTCAACTTCAGTTGCTCAACGTGAAATTGTATTCCGTAAAACAAAAGAAGAAGTGAAAGAAATAGCTGTTGCTGGCGCTAAATTACTTGATACCTTAGCTCAAGAAACAGACGGAAACTTTATTTTCCAATATAGCCCTGAGAGTTTTTCTGGTACAGAAGTTGATTACGCACTAGAAGTTTGTAATGCGGTACTGGACGTGTGGAAGCCTTCAGCTGAGAGAAAGGCAATCATCAATATGCCAACTACCGTGGAGAACTCTATGCCTCATGTGTTCGCCTCACAAGTAGCTTATTTCGATAAATTCATCAACTATCGCGAGAATGTAATTATTTGCTTACACCCACACAATGATCGTGGTTGCGCCGTTGCTACTGCCGAACTAGGGTTGCTAGCAGGTGCCGATCGTGTGGAAGGAACATTATTTGGAAACGGAGAACGCACAGGCAACGTGGATTTGATTACTGTAGCAATGAATATGTATTCCCAGGGCGTGAATCCCGAATTAGATTTTAGTAACATGGCTGAAATCTGCGAAGTCTATGAACGATTGACTAGAATGAAGGTTTATGAGCGCCAACCTTATTCAGGTGAGTTTGTGTTCACTGCTTTTTCAGGATCGCATCAAGATGCAATAGCAAAAGGGATTACTTACCGCGAGCAAAACCCTGACAAGAAATGGAATGTACCTTATCTTCCAATCGACCCGAAAGACATTGGGCGAGAATATGGATCGGATGTTATTCGAATCAATAGTCAGTCCGGAAAAGGTGGTGTTAACTATATTCTAAAACAGAATTATGGAATCAGTTTACCAACTGTACTTCAACCAGAAGTAGGTTATTGTGTAAAAGACGCATCTGACAAATCACACAAGGAGTTAACACCGGAGTTAATCTATCGCGTATTTGAAGATCAATACATCTCAAATCATCCAATCTTTACAATCAATCAATGTGAGTATACGCACAAAGATGGGGTTATCGCGCAGGCCATTATTCATTGCAACGAAGAAACACATACAATTAATGGTGTAGGAAACGGACCACTCGATGCAATCAGCAATGCAATCAAGCAATACTTAGATATCAGCTACGAACTAAGCTTCTTCGAAGAACACTCTTTATCTCGTGGTTCTTCCTCCAAAGCAATTGCATATGTAGGAATTGCATGTAATGGGAAGAAACATTGGGGAGTTGGAATCGGTGCTGATATTATCCAAGCCTCTGTTGATGCACTTGTTGTTGCCGTTAATAAATGTGAAGACCTACAAAATATTGACACAGATAAAGACCGTAGATTAATTGCTATCACAAATTATATTAATGCCAATTATCCTACTGTAACTCTTGATGTTCTAGCTGAAGAATTTTATCTTTCAAAACCATATTTATCAAAATATATCAAAATCAAATCTGGTATGACTTTTGGTGAAATCTTAAGAAAAGTTCGCTTAAAAAAAGCCAAAGCTTTACTTAAAGGCGGCAATATGTCTATTGAAAATATTTCTCTTACCATTGGCTACCAAAACGTGGAACATTTTATTCGCATTTTCAAAAAGACATACAATATGACACCTGTACAATATAGAAATAAATAATCGTACCATTTTATCCCAAACAAAAAAGGTGCTACAAAATAGATGAAGTAATAAAAACATCTATTTTGTAGCACCTCTTTTAAGTATTCTAATTTGCAACTTGCATTCTTCTTATAACCGGTAAATATCTAAGTAGCACTGTAATTGTAACACTCTTCACAATACTCATAACTACAAATTGTAGCAATCTTGTTGGAATTAATCCCCAAAAAGGAGCTCCATATAGAATTGAAATCCACAACGAATTCAATAGCAACGAGCAAATCACCTCTCCTGCAAGCACAGTTGTTACAATTCTCAATATTGATGCACCTTGATTAATTCCTTTTCCATAAATCCATCCTGCGAGAAATGCCGTAGCTGCAAATCCCGGAAAAAACGTTCCTGACGGAAAGAGCGTAGCCCCGATTAAATCTGCTATCAATCCAACCAATCCACCATACAGTGGTCCATATAAGACAGCAGCAATTACTAAAGGGATGAATGAAAATCCAATTTTAAAATTCCAACCAGGGATGGATAAAAATCTTGACAGGATTACATGCATAGCAATTAATATTGCTAAAGTAACAAGTTGTTTCGTTGTGATTTTACTTCTCTTAGACATAAAAAATACCTTCCTTTCGTGGTAGGCATTTGGGTACTTCCCCCCGCATACCTCTTGTCAATAGTTACTCCGCATAATCTGCATATTCCTAATGCAGGGCGCTGTAAATATGAAAGGGTACACTGGGATCCTCTTATATTATAGGACAGCGGGATGCGGGGGTTGTACCGCAAGATATTTCTATCTTTTCGTCCCAAGAGCAACTCCCCGTCTCTTGAACACTTAACGCACAATTCCCTACTCTGTTTTTATATTTCTCTGACATTATAACAATTTAGATTTCTTATGTAAAGTACTTTTCACATTGGATGTTTTCCTTGATGTTTTCCTTGATAAATTTCTCTTTTTTCGTTATAGTAATAAAGTAAAAACAAAAGAAACTACGGAGGTTTTCTTATGAAAAAAAATATGATTGTCGGACAATCTGGCGGACCTACTGCCGTAATCAACGGAAGTTTATATGGAGTAGTTACAGAAGCATATAGACATACGGACGTAATCGACACTGTTTATGGTATGATTAACGGTATAGAAGGATTTCTTAACAACCAAATTACAGACATGATTTCAGTAAAAAGCAGTGGTGATTTAGAATTAATAAAAACCACACCAGGTTCGTATCTAGGTTCTTGTCGCTACAAGTTACCTGAAGATTTGACAGATGAAGTTTATCCTACCTTGTTTTCCAAATTCCAAGAATATAACATCGGTTATTTCTTTTACATTGGTGGAAATGACTCCATGGATACAGTGAGCAAACTTTCTCGTTACGCTGCAAGTATTCAAAGTGACATCCGATTCATCGGAGTACCTAAGACAATTGATAACGACCTTGTACATACAGATCACACACCAGGATTTGGTAGTGCTGCAAAATACGTTGCCTCTGTCGTTCGTGAAATTTCGATCGACGCTTCTGTATACGACAACAAAAAATCTGTAACGATTGTTGAAATTATGGGTAGACATGCAGGTTGGTTAACTGCTGCTTCTGTTCTCGCTCGAAAGTTCGAAAATGATAACCCTATTCTCATTTACCTTCCAGAAACTGCTTTTGACCAAGATGATTTTCTCCAACGTCTTTCTACTTCGCTTGAAACAACCTCTAATATTGTGGTTTGTGTTTCTGAAGGAATTAATGACGGAAACGGTACATTTATCTGTGAATTAGCAAGTGACGTGGGTGTTGATAACTTTGGCCATAAAATGCTAGCTGGTTCTGCTAAATACTTAGAAAATCTTGTAAAAGCAAAATTAGGTGTAAAAGTTCGTTCTATTGAGTTAAATGTAAATCAAAGATGTGCGTCTTCCGCATTGTCAGCAACCGATTTAAGCGAAGCAATTCTTGCAGGTAATGTCGGTATCCAAAAAGCTCTTAGCGGAGAAACTGGAAAAATGATTTGCTTTAAACGTACAAGTAATTCTCCATACACCTTAGAATGTATCACCGAAAATGTTACTTTAATCTGTAACAAAGAGAAAGAAGTTCCTGCTAATTGGATAACAAATGATGGAACCGACATCGGTCCAGAATTTGTTGAATATGCACTTCCTTTGATTCAGGGACAAATTGAAGTTCCTATGAAAGACGGACTTCCAAACTTTGCATTCAGAAAATAATATATGCTTAAAAAGGTCAACTATAAAAAGGTCAACTTTCAATAGCTGACCTTTTTATAGTTGACCTTATTTTTCCCTCAATGATTTTATTAATAATTCAGATCTTTCCCCTATTTTCCACACTGATTTTTCTTCTAATGTGTGCAAGTATGGTTCTTCTATGTATCTAATATATCCTGTATCTTCCATAGGTTCATGCACATAAAACACATGCAAAACACTCTCCGTTAATGCTGTTTGATTTGATTGATCAGTCACAATATACTTCAAAGGTATTCTATACTCCATATCCGCCTTCATGTCCAAGGCCCTAAGGCGAATAAGTTCTTTTCTTACATCTTCTTCATTTAGCAAAATTGTAGTTAGTTGATTTATGTCACTTTCATCATCATTCACAATTACATTTTCAAATATTCGCTCCATATCCAACTCATTCTCCAAGTACATATAGACATCTAATGACGAAATTTCCGGATGGCTGTCCCACTGTGCATACATAGTAATATCTTGATCTAGTACATAGCTTTGATTAGGATAAAAGTATTCTTCTCCTCCTTTCCAATACAGAAATGTTGCATTTTCTTTTTCTGGCACTTCGGGTTTTATTCTCACATCAATTCCGTGAGTTTTTAACTGGTCTTCAGGCCCCCCTACACCTCCATTTACATCATACGTAATTTGATACTCTGGCAACAACTTCTTTCCTTCAAAATATATTTTTTTATTCCTATAGTTGTGCTCTAAGTATTGAACATTATTTCCAAAATATAGCTGAATCATCTTTTTCTTCAATGCCATCCATTCACTTTCATTACGCAAATAGTATGGTCCATAATCCACTACTCCATTTTTAGTAAGCACAATAATTGCATCAAATTCACAGTTAATTCCACTATCGTAGAAGGATGTATATTCATATTTTTTATTTGCTTCATCTATCAATTTTTCTTTTGATATCTCATACAAATTATACTCATAATATCGATACACTCCTCCCTCTTGTTCGTGAACAATGGATTTTCCCACCCTGTGCTTCGCATTTATAATTCTCATATCAAAATAGTCGCCCCTACTATTTTTCAAGTGAATATCCCATCCTATGGATGAGTATCGCCGTGATGAAGTACCTAATTTCGCCCTCGTCCCCCAGTACAAATTACCATTCTTTTCTATCACATTCATTCCCGAACCACCTGACAATCGATAAAACTCTTGTGGTGTAAAGGGTGCTTTTGCATGAGATTCACTTCCGAATATTATCATTATACAAATAAACAAAGTAAACTTAGCAATTCTATTTATTCTTCTCATATTCATATGAAACACCTCTTATCTTATCACAGCCGATACAAATCCTTTTTCTTCAATTGAGAGCGTCGGTAATTCAATATCATAACTCATGTTGATTGTTCCACGATATTGTGTATATGTATAAATCACATCTTGGCTCTCACAATTCAAACAATGACTTCTTCCACTACTCACATCCCACACACTATTGCATTTATTACATTTTGCTTTATTTATTCGATTAATTTCCGCCTCTATCGAGTAGCCGTGTAGGTGAGCCTTTTTCTTCATTTCATCAAGAGTAACTGCATTGTAATTGCTTGCTTCTATTTGCTTAACTACATTTAGATGAAATACTTTTGCATTTCTTATTTGTAATTGTGCACTAATCAATTGTGTGCTAATTAATATAAGAATTGTCAAAAATATGATACTAACAAACATTTCTATAGCAATTTTCATGTTTCTTTCTCCTCTAATAAACTAGTATAGGCACTTTTTTTACATAAGAATTATCTTCTTCATTTACCGCTTTACACAATATAAAATATATGCCCTTTTCTCTTAAATTCACTTGTTCTTTTCCGTATATTTCCAGTGGTATTTTAGTCTGTTTAGTCGAATCCGAGTAAGCTTGTATATGTTTTTCGAAATCTATCTCGTAGGTGCTTGCTTCTTGTGTGTCCACTTTCACTTTTACTTCTATAAATTCTGCGATAATAATCGGCTCCTCGTCCTTTTCATTTATATAACTCACCTCCCCCTCCCTCATTCCTTGTAATGAATGCTGAAACCACAAACGAATACCGCCTAGAGTTGTAACCATTAGAATAATAGCAATAATAGCATAAGAAACAACTTCTCCATATAAATCAATCACACGTCTCATATATACATCCCCATATGATGTAGCATTCCAATACGCAGTATAGCAAATGTATGTGCTATTACTCCAATCATTCCTGCCGCTATTAAAATATACATTACAGTCATTCCATAAGCTTCAATTAACCACTTCATATCACTACCTCCCGCTAGCCCCTAATAATAGGCTACCAAACACCAACAATACTCCCGTCCATAATACAGACATTATAATAATCGCCCCATATTCTTCTACTAACTCCTTCACATTAGACCTCCCTTTCATAAATAGTAGTACACCTTGCTACAATAACTGTTTCTACACCTAGGATTTCTCTCTTTAGCTCCACCTCTACTGATAATATCCCCATCTCCCAATCACATGTCACGAATCGAATATCAAGTTCCTCCTTGGAGAAGTATCTTTCCATCTGTTGCGAAAACTCCTCTTTCATATCTATTCCAAATTCCATTCCATTTTTCAATGTTTGATAGGTTACAATATTAACTACTCGCTCTAATTCTACTTGATCAATATCTTGTCCCCCGCTTTTCATAACTCCTGCTAATAGAGTGACTAGTAACAATACCATACCTAATGTATTTATTGCTTGCTTCATAGCTTTCTCCTCTTGAAATCCTTCTAGAACACACCTGACGTGAAATTTAATAATCCTAAAATCACGAATATCATATCCGTTAATAATTTAAATGAGCTAATAACCATTGGCAATAGGATAAACATACTCATACCAGCCAAGTAGTCCTCCATTCTTATTTTTTCGCTCTGGTCTTGTAATAGCGCATTACGTTCTAACAAAGAAAAGATTTGATTACTTAGATCCTTTGCCCCATATTGACTCATTGCATATAGCATCTTCATTGCAGATTGAACCTCGTTTATTTCCAGCATTTTGTAAAATTCAATGTAAGGCAACAACCCCAACGGGTCTTCTTCTATTTTCTCAATTAAATCTGTCAACTCTTTTTTCAATACAATAGGAGCTGTAGCTATCGATTTAGTAATGGAAACTTGTACATTGTCTGTCTGTAGCAATAATGCAATTCCAAGTATCCACTCCGGAAAGACCTTTGTCACTTCTCGTTTTAGTTCTTTTAGCGCTCGCTTTTTTATATATGATTTTCGATTCATAAAAACAAATAATACTAATAGCGAAAGAATAACTACCATCACATTCCATGTTAGTAAATAAATCAAACTACCCATAACCATCATTATTCCATACATTATTCTCTGATTACGCTTAGAAGTTGATAAATCCATATGTGCATAAAAATATGCCCTCTCCCATTCTTTCTTCCCCCATTGCTTAGCCTCCACCATCCAACTTCCAGAGAATTTACTCTGAATGTATACCCACAAATAGTAATTAATCAAAACAACGACCACCGTTATAGTCCCCATAATTGTCGGATTTTGCGCACCTACAATGGTCGCTGGAATCATAACTTTCATCGCTACTACAATTAGCAAGGCAAGGCACGTAGATATTGTCATATTTCTTTTCACAATTGTCTTCTCATTTTGTGCATTTAATACTCGATTCACCCATTTATTACGATCTTCCATTAAGATTTCTATTGAATCTTCGTAAGTACCACCCTTTAACTCTACATTAACCAGAAAATTATGTGTTTTTCTCACTATCTCACAATTGTACTTCTTTTCAATCTTTGAAAACGTATTCATATATATTTGTTCAGAATCGTTTGCGTGTTGCAGGTATGTAATCCCCTCCATAATACAACTCTTCATACTCCCCTTCTGAAAGAGTATTTGCGTATCTTCTAAAGATGAAAGGATTTTTGAATGTCGTTTAAAGGAGTACAACATCTGCTCCACATATCCAGAAATATCTTGGAATTTTTCTTTTTCTTGTCTTTCCACATGTCTATTTTTCATAAGCATTGGAATACTTATCAAAATTCCTATGCCAAGAACTACCCAATGAATTACATTCATGTTTCATTCCTACTTTCTTTGTATATTTCCTATTTAACTTTTAAATCATTCTACTTTATTATCATTTTCCCATCCTCCACAATAAGCTCGCATATATTTTCTTTCTCGACTCTCTTAAAAATTGCAATTTGGTCGATTCTTCGTTGGATTTTATTTTCATCATCAATGGTTTTCGTAATTAATACCCCTACATTTAAAAATGTATAAATATCATTTTCTAATCGATTAGCCGCATAATTATCTTTCATCATATTTAGAATTCGATCTGGAATTTTCCTTACATCATCTGTGTGTAGTGTCGTCAATCCATGTAATCCTGTAGAAAATGCTTCTAATAAAAACTTCACCTCCACTGACCGCGCCTCTGACAACAATATCCAATCTGCATTTTGTCGCAAAGATGCTTTAATTGCTTTTGTATGTGGCAGGTTATCTTCATCTACTTTCAACTCCACACCATGGTGAGAGGGATTAATTGCACAAAAATGAATTTCCAGATTATCCTCAATCGTAATTACTTTTTCTTCTTGTGGTATAAATTGAGTCAAGAATTTAAGCAATTCTGTTTTTCCACTTCCTGGCAATCCACAAAACACAATATTTTTATGGGTTTGAACACAAGAAATCAAAAAATCGATTACTTCATCCGAACAATAACCACTCTCTCGAATCAAATCTTTGGTCAACCTACACTTTGTCGGTGTCTTTCTAATAGAAATTACAGTCCCATTATTGGTTACACTTTCATGTATGATGGATACACGTAAGGTTTCTGTTTCTGCCTCCAAAATATTATCCGTTTTATTGAAATTCCTGCTAATCACATTAGAAATACGGGTACAAAATTGATTAATAAATAATGGATCTAGAGAAAGAAATGTACAGTATTTGCCTTTTTCTAAATCATCAATCCACACTGTCTTGCCATCATAGTTAATGTCTGTCACCATTTCGTCTTCTACAAAATCTTGTAATGGGCCAAAATTTTCACTTTTGAAATTCCAATTCACCATACATCTGTCTCATCCTTTCTACTCACTTTCTTCCTTCTATTCACTTTCTTTCTATCTATCCCCCTCTATTTGCTTCCTATTTTGTTGTCA
>CAYIYM010000015.1:0-4406 GCA_964367685.1 uncultured Lachnospiraceae bacterium | reverse complement strand
TCTATTCACTTTCTTTCTATCTATCCCCCTCTATTTGCTTCCTATTTTGTTGTCATCCTATTAAGGGTCACGGTGCAATTGCCCCCGATTTCTCAATAAAACTTGAAACAGTTCCTGTAATTGCATCTGTAATTCTAGTTGATAGTATTGGTGCAAAGGCTACAAATGCCAAAATAACGATAACCGCAATAATAATAACTCCATATTCTTCGATAAATGATTTCATATTTTCCCTTTCTACGTCTTCTTAAATGACAATTTAAAGTCACTATTCACTATTTGTTCATTATTCTTTTAACTTCTCTACATTTATTCTACATTTTGAATTCATTCTTTTCCTATATACTAATTTTATCGAGGAAACTTGATACAAACTTTCATAACTTTTTCATAAATGCTAGGGCCACTTGGGTTCTAGCTTTCTTCCTGTATTCTCTAATTCAATTCCATCCTATAATCTTGAATTGCTAGTCTCAATTCTTCATTATCCCCTAATTGATCATAAATGAATAATTGATAATAAAGGACTTCTTCGCGTAACTGAGGACTCAGCATCGTCCACTCATTGTGTGTACGAATCCATTGTGACTGTTCTTTTGCTTCACTATAATCTCCCATCATCATATAGATTCGTAGACTCGGCACTAATAACCTTATAGGCTGTTCTTTCACTAGATGATTTAATTCCAGAAGCATCCCCCTAACATAAGTTTTATCCCATTCATCCACTGGCAAAATCAACTGTTCACTAATATGCAAGAAACTCGTAGTTACTTGATCTGGATGATTTATTTTCGAATAAGTGATAATTGCTTTTTCATACTCCTTTAATTCGATAAGATGTAACGTCGCCAAATCAAAATACAGTCCATCCATTCGCTCTATTGTACCTTGAACTTCATTCGTCAAAGCTATCTCACCCTCTTCATTATTCGTTTCACTCTCTGTGTCAGGGCTCCTTGCTCCCATTACAAATACGAATACTACTATTAAGATAAATAAAATAAATAGGCAGACAATAATTGATTTTCGCTTTATATAAGATTCTATACTCATATAGAGATTGTGATTTTTTATGTTCATCTTCCATTGTTTTTGGGATTTTTTTTGATAGGATGAATTCAAAGATTTTCGAATCCATCTTGATAACTTGTGCGACTCAAACACCCCCAAACGAGGAATGATTTTGCACTGAGATAATATAAATTGAATTGTTTTAGCCAAACTATAGAAATCAGATTCTAGGTGCTTCACTTGAATCCCACGCGCTCTTACAAATGCATCTTGAATTATATTCTTTTGCATATATAACAGTATTTCTTCATTGCTTTTTGCTTCTAAATCTAATAACTTAAGTTCTAAATCATCAGTCACGAGAATTGCATACGGATTTATATATTGATTTGACCGTTCTTTAGATAAATGATAATACTCGATTTGTTTTTCAAGGAAATCAATCCACCGATATAATGTTTTCTTCTCTAATTCTGGATTGACTTTAATATATTGAATTAGTAATGTACCACTCACTAACTCAAATACATTGTGTATACTGCTATTTTTCTTAAACATGGTGAGGATTTCGAATGTTCTTTGATACTTGATACAATCAACTCCTTTCAGAACTATAGGAATGTTGTTATCAAAATAAGAAATAAAATGTGAAAAGAAGTGTATGTGCATATTAAATCAATTAGATTCAAATAGCAATAGTTTTTCGTAAATCTTTATAGACCTATAATCAATATTAATTTATACGAAATTCATTTTATTCTGAATCATCTTGGATAATTCAGAAGGCAATTCCATCATCTATATAGCAAAAAAATTAGAGCAGATACCTGTGTATCTACTCTAACATAATAATTTCCAACTCTTTAGAAGCTCTTATACAAATGTCTTGGTATTCCATCTACCATAACCGGTGATACATCACCTTGAATCAGCGGTTTTACATAAGATATGAACTCACTTGTAACATAAGTGCCATCCTTTGTAATCCAGTCCCTAGGAACAACCTTTTCATCATTCGCGATCTTATGTACATCTTTCAATTCAGTACCGCCTTGGTATGGATCATCTGAAAGTCTAGTAATAACAACCATCTTTCCTGTATCCCCTTCATCCGCTGCTTTTACAGCTGCTCCACCAACCTGGTAAGCTTCCAAAATATCAACACGTGATGCCATATGAGATGCAGCTCTTTGTAGAGTACTCAACTCAATTGCACGAGTTTTACATCCAATTTCACCTGCAATATAGCTTGCCAAATAACTTGCTGTTCCAGATAATTGCTTATGTCCAAATGCATCTACGAAATCAATATTAGATCCCATTTCACATACATATGAACCATCTTTTAACTTAATTCCTTCAGATACTGCAACCACTACAGACATCTTCGTCTTTAGTAACTCTCTAACTTTCTTACTAAACTCGTCAATATCAAATGATAATTCTGGTAAGTAAATCAAATCTGGTCCAGAACAGTCTTCACCTTGTGCCAATGCAGCTGCTCCAGTCAACCATCCAGCATTTCTTCCCATAATTTCTACAATCGAAACCAAGCCCTTTGGATATTCGAGACATAACCCATCTCGAATCACTTCCTTAACTGAAGTACCAATATATTTGGCTGCACTACCGTACCCTGGAGTGTGATCTGTTAGAGCCAAATCGTTATCAATTGTTTTTGGGCATCCAATAAATCGAGTCTTCTGACCTGTTACAATTGCATAATCTGATAGTTTTTTAATTGTATCCATAGAATCATTTCCGCCTATATAAATAAAAGCTTCAATTTCAAGCTTATTTAAAATAGCAAATACCTTCTCATACAATTCTTTATCTTCGTGAATTTCTGGTAATTTATATCTGCAAGAACCTAAGTAGGCTGCTGGTGTACGCTTTAGAAGCTCTGCATCCAACTCATTTTTTATATGATCCGATAAATCCACATATCTTTCTTCTAGCAACCCTTGAATACCAAATAGCATTCCGTACACCTTCTTAGCCCCACGATCTTTTGCTGTACGAAATACCCCCGCTAAGCTTGAATTAATCGCTGCTGTTGGGCCACCTGATTGCCCGACAATAACATTTCCCTTCATACCCTTACCTCCAAATTTTATGTATATAATTAATATAGAGTACATTTTCCATTTTGTAAACATTATTATCTGTTATTTCGTGTATATATCTAAATTCTTTTTTTATTTACATATTTCATCGATTTTTTCAATCTCTTCTTTTGTAAATGTGCAATTTTTAACAGATTCCACGTTATCAATTACTTGCCTTGCTTTTGATGCGCCAATTAATACAGTCGTCACTTCTTGATCCTTTAATACCCAGCTTAATGCCATTTGTGCAAGTGTTTGACCTCGTTCAAGAGCCATTTCGTTTAATGCTTCTATTTGCTTCAACCTTTCTTCTGTTAAATGAGAATGATTTAAGAATTTTCCGTCTTTTCCTACTCTACTATCTTCTGGAATTCCATTCAAATATCTATCCGTCAACAACCCTTGTGCCAATGGACTAAACGCCATTATTCCACACCCCGCATCTGCACAAAAGGATTTCAAATTGTCTTCTTCAATATGTCGATCAAATATAGAGTATCGTACTTGATTAATCACAAACGGGCACTTTAAGTCCTTTAAAATATTCATTGCACGCTCTGTTGTTTCTCTATCATAATTCGAAATACCTGCGTAAATGGCCTTCCCACTCTTAACTGCATGATCAAGAGCCATCATACTCTCTTCTAAAGGCGTATTTGGATCCATTCTATGATGATAGAAAATATCTACATACTCTAACCCTAGTCTCTTTAAACTCTGATCTAAGCTAGCCAACATGTATTTCCTACTTCCCCATTCCCCATATGGTCCTGGCCACATCAAATAGCCTGCTTTTGTGCTAATAATCATTTCATCCCTATATGCACCTAGTTCATCTCTCATAATATTGCCAAAATTACTTTCAGCACTACCTGGTTCTGGACCATAGTTATTAGCCAAATCAAAATGAGTTATTCCTTCGTTAAATGCTGTAAAACAAATATCTTTCATGTTTTCATAATTATCATATGTACCAAAATTATGCCATAAACCTAACGATACTTCCGGTAACAATAAACCTGTATTACCGCTTCTTCTATAATTCATTTTTTCATATCTGTTTTCCTTTGCTTTGAACATACTATTCTCCTATCTTTTATTTGTGATTATTTTCATTATACTCTTTTTACTTTACAATACAAGAATTATTATATCTCCTTCTCTAAATTTACAATAAAAGTATTTGATTTAGATATATTAAATTTACAAATTCCCTTCAATCCATTTACAAATCAAAAAAAGACCAATACATTTCTGTATTAGTCTTACACTGTCAACTTTTAT
>CAYIYM010000014.1:0-57957 GCA_964367685.1 uncultured Lachnospiraceae bacterium | reverse complement strand
AAGGAGAAAAAGAACTAAAACTAGATGAAAAGGAAATGATGTGGGAATGCGTGCAGAGGTGTGAAAATCGCACATTTTATAGGATAAATTGGCCTTGAGAGAATAATCTTTCAAGGGCTTTTTAGTATAAATAAGTAGATGTGATGGAAGGGGACTTGTGGATATGAATGTGAAACAAGTATAAAAGCAAGATCTAATGAAGAATAATATGCTTTTGCAGCTTAAAGTTGCGTAAAGTCAACTTCAAGTTGGTAGTATTTTTGTTATAAAATGGTATATTTGATAGTGTAGACTCTTTGAGATGAAAAGAGTATAATAACAAGGGTCATTTAGTTAATGAATTTGTAATAAAATACTAGGGGGATGAGATGAAATTAAAAAATGGAACAAACTTAATAATAGCAAAGGCTATAAAAGAAGATGCAGGAATGATTATTGAATACCTTAATTTAGTTGGTGGAGAAAGTGATAATCTCTTGTTCGGAGCAAATGAATTTCATATGTCAGTTGAAGATGAAATATCTTTTATCGAGAGGTTATCTAAAGCAAATACATCGGCTATATTTATAGCTAAAATTGATGACGAAATAGTTTCTGTTGGATCTATAATGTCTGCACCAAGAAAGAGAATTGCACACCAAGCTGATATTGCTATTTCTGTAAAGAAAAAATATTGGAAATTAGGCATAGGTACAGCAATGATGAATGAATTAATAGGATTTGCAAAAGATAACAATATAACTGAAATTATTCACTTAGGGGTTAATTCAGATAATGTAAATGCAATTCATTTATATAAAAAATTAGGCTTTGTTGAAATTGGAAGATATAAGAATTTTTTCAAGTTCACCGATAGTTATGGTGATGAAATTTTAATGAATTTGTATCTTTAACTCGCGCAAAATGAGAAACTGATGGTATACGGGAAAGGATTAGGATAGCATTTTGAGTAGGCTAAGAACAAATAAGCTTACTGTAATGTGCAAATAAGTAAAGTAACAAGAAATTTATGTAATAGAGAGGTAAATAAAATGAAAAAAAAGAATTTGATATTAGAATTATTGAAATTGATAGGAATAACAATAGTAGGATGGCTTTTGTGGGTTTTGATATTTTCAGCTACAACAACAGCTGAATCCGATGTAATGGTGGAGCCATTTACGGGTGCAAGTATGGTTTTTGGATTTATTACTGCGGCAGTTGTCTTGTTCGTAATAGAGATAAATTCTGTAAATTTGTTGAAACAGCGAGTTTCTCAAACGCTTAATAATATTACTATTGCAAATAAAAGATCCGCCAATCTCTTAGATAAAGCTAATAAAGTGACTGAAAAATATATGTCATTCGAATCTAAAGTTGTATCAGATTTTGCTTCAGCAATTAAACCTGAAAAAAGTTCAGCAAGAAAAATAAAAAATTCTTCTGCATTTGAGCAACGAATAAACGAATTTCCAGAGTTGAAATCTAATCAAAGTATAATGGAGCTACTAAAACAGTTACGTGAGAGTGAAAATGTTGTTGCGAACTTCAAATTGGAACATAATGATTTTGTTTCCCAGTATAATTATACGATTAACTCATTGCCTATGAGTGTTTTTAAAGGAATATTTAAAATGAAAGAAGTTTCTTTTTATAGTGACAATAATGATCTGATTTCTGATGAGGAGTTGGGTATCTAATGATTGGAAAAGGTTAATGATAACAAAATGCCAGATGATGCTGTGATAGAGTAGTGGAAACATATATTTGAGAAACCATCTTGAGAATTTAGGAAATGACGAGAAATGTTATGAAAAATGCGTACAATGAATGGAGAAAAATTATTATGAAAAGAATAAAATCACAGATTCTAGTAGGAATTTTATTGATTGTTTTTGTGCTGATTTTTTATTGTATAGGATACAAAGTAGGTTATAACAAGAGTGAAAATTCATATATGGATATACAAACAGATACTTTTTATGCAGAAATTACAAATATGAAAGATGGTAATTTTTCAGTGACAGGAATCTCTATGAATGATATCAATTACAGAGGCGATTTTAACTTTGCTGTATTAAGTGAGGAAACAGAATTAGAATGGAGAGGAACTCCTATGTTGATCTCTGAATTTGAGGTGGGGGATTTAATCTCAATTACTTTTAGTGGAGCTATTCAAGAAAGTGATCCTGCTTATATTGAAAATGTAGTGAAAATAAAACTGTTAGATGATGAGAAGTAGTGAAGTGAAAATCCTACGAAATGAAGAATTGCATATGGTATATCACGGCATGAAAAAGGAGAGCATTTCGTTATTGGATTCATTTGAACATTGTAAATAAGGGGCAAAGAAAAATAGGGCAAAACACACAAAAAATATAAGTGGAAATTGTATAAAAATACAAATGTAGTAAAAATAAATTTTTTGTACTTGGAACTAATATACAATAATAATGTGTGAAATTACTACAGATAGACGAAAAAAAGTAAGAAAATGAAGTAAATAAGATCAAAAAGCTTGCACTAACTAATCTGTTATGATATGCTCATAACAGAAAAGTGCAATCGAGCAGATGCGAATCATAAAATTATTGATTCGTAGCTGCTTTTTTTTTGCAAAATAGTAGAAGAGGAGATTAAAATGACAAAAGAATTTATAAAAAAAGAATGTAAAACTATTGGTTGGGAAATTTTGGGAAGTGCACTTATTGCTATAGGTATTTATAACTTTGCACTTAATGCAGAGTTTCCGATGACAGGATTTTCAGGTATATCCTTTATCCTGTATAGACTGTTTCGTATTCCAATTGGTGTGAGTACTATTGTACTTAATGTACCAGTAGCAATAATGTGCTACAAACTTTTAGGAAGGGGTTTTTTCTTTCGTTCGCTTAGATGTATGACTATTTCAGCAATATTTATTGACTATGTAGCACCATTATTTCCATCATATGAAGGGGATAGATTTCTTGCTGCCTTGTGCACAGGTATTATCGCTGGATTGGGATATGCCATTATTTATATGCAAAATTCATCTACAGGAGGAACGGATTTCATTATTATGGCTGTAAAAGCACTACGACCATATGTGTCCGTGGGTAGGATCGCTTTCCTTTCAGATATTGGAATTATCTTAGTTGGAGGAATTATATTTAAAGATATCGATGGTATGATTTATGGTATGATAATCAATTTCTTATTTGCTACTGCAGTAGATAAAGTAATGTTTGGTATAAATTCTGGAAAGATAGCACTTATTGTTACGGAACATGAAGATAAAATAACGAATATTATAGAAGAAACTACTGCTCGTGGTTCAACTATTTTAAAGGCAGTAGGGGGATATAAGAAAAATGATAAAGGAGTTGTCCTATGTGCTTGTAACAACAAACAAATGTATTTCTTGAAAAAAGCTGTTAAGGAGGTAGATGATAAGTCGTTTATGATGATTTTAGAAACTAATGAGATCCACGGTGAAGGATTTGATGTTTTGCAACTTGGTGAAAAAGCGAAACACACACATGTTACCACCACCATAGACGGTTAGAGGGGATAATCTCTATTAGTGAAGTATAAAGGACTCGGCGTCAGACTTGTTGCGGTAATAATTTGGAGTACATCCCATAATAGATTTAAATTGCTTGTTAAAATAACTGATATTTTGAAAGCCAACTTCCAAGGAAATATCTAATATAGGACGAGTTGTTGATTTTAACAAGAGGCAAGATTTCTCAATGCGAAGATAATTTAAATACTCAACAAAAGTCTTTCCGAAGTTTTTCTTGAAAAAACGGCAAAAATAAGAAGGTGACATTCCGATTTTTTTAGATACAATATTCAAAGAAATAGAATTATGATAGGATTCATTTAAATAAGTTACAATATCACGAATCGTAGAATTTTCTTGTAATTGAATCGAGGTTTGTAATAATTTTTCAGAATATAGTAGATGAATAATCATTAGTAATAAGGCTTTTGTCTGTAATTGATAACCAAAGAGACGGTTTATATCAAGTTGTATAAGATCTTGAATATATGATTTTAATTGTGTGTGACAAGGTGAGCTAGAAGTAATTAACTGTGGAAAAAGTAATTCTCTTTTGATTAATGGATTAATAAAAAATGATTGGCTGTAATCTTCTGAACTAAAAGCAAGAGAGTCTAAAGGGAAAACATAGGCAAAATAGTGTAATTTTGCTGAATTTCTTAGCATATGATGCATATCCCCTGAATTAATAAAATAAATATCACCTTGAACTAATGTGATTTGTTCACCATTTATGATTAAAGTTAGTTCGCCCTCTATTATATAGAGAACTTCAATCTCCTCATGCCAATGAGCAGTAATGATTAATCGATTATCACTATGAGTTATTTCGTAATGTTGAAACGGAAATTGTAAGGTTCCACGATGTACAGTTTCTCTCATACAATAATACTCCTTTCTATTTTTAAAATAGTATAGTACAATATAGAAGAAAAAGCTAGAGAATGTAATGAGGATGAGGGGAATTTATATGGTTACAATTACAGATGTTGCAAAAAAAGCAGGAGTATCCGTTTCTACAGTTTCAAAAGTGCTAAATGGATATCCTCATGTTAGTGAACAATCCAAAATTAAGGTGCATAATGCAGTTGAGGAATTAAAATATGTGCCAAATGCGATAGCATCTGCACTTTCATCAAAAAAGAATGCACGTATAGCGCTTTGGATAAATGCAAATAATCAAACACAAGCAATCGATGAAATATGGATGAATTATATAGTGGGGGCATTTTCAAAAGCAGAAGAGTTAAACGTAAGTATTATTCCTGTGTTTTCACAAATGTTCAAAATCTATGATGCAGCAGAACTGGCGAGATACTTTCATTCAGAAAGTGTATCTGGAATTATTATTTATGGAATGAATAAAAATGACCAAAACTTGCTAGAATTAATAGACAGTCAGCAATTTAATATTGTAGTAATTGACGCGCCAATGGTAAATGAAAAAACAACATCTCTATCTATTGACCATGCGAAGGCACAATATGACGTGGCGAAGAAGGCGATGGAGAATCAAATTCATAACAAGGTATTATATATAGCAGGAAAGAAGGATGGATTTGTAACGGATTCAAGATTAAAGGGAATCTTAAAATTGCAAGAAGAACTGGGATTTGATTTGACAATTGAACATGCAGATTTTAGTGAGCAATTAGCAAGGAAGATTACATTTAAACATGCGGAAGACCATCATATTATAGTATGTGCTTCGGATTTGATGGCTATAGGAGCAAAAAATGCACTGAAAGAATCGAATCTATATCGTATTGTATGCGGATATGATGGGATTTCATTGATGGGCTATGACGGAAATGGTATTTTTACTGTAAGACAAAATTTCAAGACAATATCAGAAACTGCGGTAGAGGAAGTTAAAAATCTAATGGACGGAGATAAAGGTAGAAAGATACGATTGGATTATGAAATTATACAACTTTATTACTCTGATATCATAAGCTAGACAGAAAAACATCATATTATAGATATGGAACATAAGAACAGAAAGTCGTTTGAAAATATACTTTACTCTTTGTAAGAATATTTTCAAGCGACTTTTAAGTGGAAAAATTAAAAGTAGAAGAAGGCAATTGACATATTGTATAAAAATAGAAACAATGAATTGTGCATAGTGTACAAATATGATTAATAGAACCTAATAATAGCAACATTAGTGCTTGCGAAAACGTTTTACGCGTGGTATAGTACATACATAAAAACAAGAAATACATATAAAGTGTGTTTTAAGAAGGAGAATATTAATTATGAAAAAGTTATTAGTTTTAAGTTTAATCGGTGGAATCATTCTAACTGGTTGCGGTTCATCTAGCAATGGTGGCGAAGAAGAAAAGAAAGAAAGCGAAGGAACAGTAATCGAAGTAGCTGTAGATAAAGGTTATGTTGAATATTTTGAAACAGTAGCAGAAGATTATGTAGCAGCAAATGAAGGCGTTACAATCGAAGTGATTGAAAGTGATATGTTTGCAGCAATTGAATCAGTAGAAGCACAAAAAGGAAATTCAGTTGATGTATTTATGATGCCAAATGATAGAATTGGAGATTTAGCAAGCAAGAAGCTAATCACACCTTTTGAAGTAGATTTAAGTGGATATACTGAAACAGCACAAACTGCAGCAGTATACAATGATGAGCAATACTTTGTACCAACAAGTACAGATACAACATTATTATATTACAATAAGGCTAATGTAAGTGAAGAGCCAGCAACATTAAAAGAATTAGGACCAGAAAAATTCGTAGCAAAGTTTACAGATTTCTATTTCACAGCAGGAATGTTCTACTCTAATGGTGGATACATCTTTGGCGATGATGTTTCAGATATCGGATTAGCAAATGAAGGTTCAGTAAAAGCAGGTGAAGCAATTCAAGGATTATATGGTTCTGGTGTTGCAGATTGGGAAGCATTAAAAGAAGAGCAAGCAGGATATGACTTACTAGTTCAAAACTTTATGGATGGAAATGTAGATTACTATATTGACGGGCCTTGGAAATATACTGACTTAACAGCTGGTATGGATGCAGAAAATCTTGGTGTAATGCCAATTCCATCATGGGATGGAACAGCTACTTACCAACCACTTGCTGGGACTAAAGGAATGGGTGTAAACGCATATTCAGCAGAAAAAGAAGAAGCGATTAAATTTGTTCAACACTTAGCAAATGATGAATTAGCAGCTAAATTCTATGAAGCAACAAACGAAGTAAATCCAAACGTATCAATTGAGTATCCAGAAGGATCATTACAAGAAGTTGTATTAGAAGCAACAAGTATAGCAACACCTATGCCAACTGATCCAGCATTTGGTAAAGTATGGGAGCCAATGGCAGATGCATTAAAGCAAATTGCAAATGGAGAAGATGTACAAAGTGCATTGGATGCAGCAGTAGTAACAATTGAAGCGGAAATCGCAGCATTAAACAATTAATACATTGACTACAAAGGCATATTCCAATAACTATGGAATGTGTCTTTTTAGAAAGGGACAATAAATGAATGAAAAAGTAATATTTTGGATATCCTTTTTAATCCCAGGATCGGGACACTTAATGATGAAGAAGATGAAAATGGCGATTGGTGGTTTTCTATTTACTATTGTATCTTGGATAGCAGCGTTTCAATACTTGATTCCAAGTATTATGCAAAGTTTTCAATACCATTCAGAGGGTGAATATGAAGGTGCGTGGACAATCGGTGCAGAATCATATATAGATGATTCATTTTTAATTTTAGTATTAGCAGTATTTTCAGCAGCTTGCCTTATTGCGCTGCTACTTGTTAATTATGGGTTTGCAAGAGATGCAAGAAATACAAAACGATTAATTGATAATGGCGAAGTTACATTAAGTTTAAAGGAAAAATTGCAAGTAATTGCACCAGATGCAGTTCCACAAGCAATTATAGCACCAAGTTTTATTTTCATGTTTTTAATCATGTTTGTACCAGCAATTGTATCTATCTTAATTGCATTTACAAACTATAAGACACCAGTTCTACCACCTGCATTTCTTGTGGAATGGGAAGGTGTTGGGAACTTTGTAGATTTATTCCAAGATCCAAGACTATCCACTGCCTTTACAGATACGTTGGCATGGTCATTGATCTGGACATTTAGCGCAACAATGTTAACACTGTTTTTAGGTGTTTTCCTAGCAGTTATCTGTAATAACAAAAATATCAAAGGAAAGAAGTTCTTTAGAACAGTCTATCTATTACCATGGGCAGTGCCTGCATTCCTTACAATTTTGATTTTCCAGATATTCTTCTCAAGACATGGAGCAATGAATACAATCGTAATGCCATTCTTTACAGGGACTGAATATGATTTTGCTACGTCAATAGGATTCTTATTGAGTCCAGAGATTGCAAAAGTCACAATTATTTTGATTCAAGGATGGTTGGGATTCCCATATATTTACGTTCTTGTAACAGGAATACTACAGACTATTCCTGATGATTTATATGAAGCAGCGAATATAGATGGTGGAAATCCATGGACTAATTTCTGGGATATCACATTCCCAATTATTATTGCAAGTGCGGCACCAACTATGATTACGCAGTTTACATTCAACTTCAACAATGTAATGATTTTCTATTTATTAGTAACAGACATTCCAAAGGAAGTTGGTGCAATGTATGGACCGCTAGAAACGATTGCTTCCTTAGGATATAAGTTGATGACAGAACAAGAATTCTCAACAGCGGCAGTATTTACATTGTTGACTTCTGTGGTAGTATCAGCTGTAGTACTTTGGTCTTGGATTAAAACAGGAGCATTTAAGAAGGAGGATGTAATGTAATGAATAAACATAAACTAAGAAAAAGATTAACATTGGCATCCATGTATATTGTATTAATTGTTATGAGTATTATCATTTTATTTCCTCTATTTGTTACATTGATGAGTGCATTTAATACTTCAAATACATTGTTTTCAACATCATTGATTCCAGAATCATTTAGTTTTACAGAGAATTTTGCGAAATTGTTTTCAGAAACAGATTATGGAAGTTGGTATAGAAATACATTTTCAATATCTGTTGCATCTATGATTATTGCGACATTATTGATTACAATTAATGGATATATTTATTCAAGAAGAAGATTTACAGGACGTAAGGCGAGTTTGACATCGTTATTAATCATCCAAATTATTCCAAGTGGAAGTACATTGATTGCGATCTATGCGATTGCATCTTCAATTGGGATTTATAACTCAGAGAATTCAACTTTATATACCTATTTATTTATGATTGTAATTTATTCGATTGGTGCAATTCCAATGAATACATTATTAATGAAAGGGTATTACGATTCTATACCAAGAGAGTTAGACGAGTCTGCGAAAATTGACGGAGCATCACACTTCCAAATTTTCACACAAATTCTAATACCATTAGTACAGCCAATGATTGCTGTAACTGCATTGTTCACATTTTTAGGACCAGTTGGAGATATTATTATGCCAAACTTCCTAATAGCAAGTTTAGATACAGCGGACAAGACATTAGCAGTTGGGTTAAATAGTTTGATTGACGATCCAACAAATCAATCTTATAACTTATTTGCAGCAGGATCAATATTAGTAGCTATTCCAGCAATCTTATTATTCTATAAATTACAGAGATTTATTGTTGGTGGATTAACAGCAGGAGGAGTAAAAGGTTAATATGAAAAAAATTGTTTTGAAAGATATTAGAAAAAAATATCCTAACTCGGATCATTATGCCGTGAAAGAATTCAATATGGAAATTGAAGAAGGAGAATTCATCGTATTTGTAGGACCATCAGGATGTGGAAAATCAACAACATTACGTATGATTGCAGGATTAGAGGATATTACAGAAGGTGAATTATGGATAGATGGGGAACTTGCGAATGATAAGAGTTCAAAAGAGCGTGACATTGCGATGGTATTCCAAAGTTATGCGCTATATCCACATATGAAGGTTTCTGAAAATATTGGTTATGGATTAAAGCTTAGAAAATACAACAAAGAAGACATAAAAGAAGCTGTAGTGAATGTATCAAAAGATCTTGACTTATCAGATTACTTAGATCGTTTACCTAAGAACTTATCAGGTGGACAGCGTCAACGTGTAGCTTTGGGTCGTGCGATGATTCGTAAACCAAAGTTATTCCTAATGGATGAACCATTGAGTAACTTGGATGCGAAGCTTAGAACTTCAACAAGAACAGAAATCGCAAGATTACATAGAGAAAAAGGTGTTGTTACGATTTACGTAACTCACGATCAAGTAGAAGCTATGACTATGGCTGATAGAATTGTTGTAATGTCTATGGGTGAAGTACAGCAAATCGGAACACCAAAAGAATTGTACCTAAATCCAATTAATAAGTTTGTAGCTACATTTATTGGACAACCTCCAATGAACACAATTAAAGGATTATATAAGGATGGTAAATTCTCTTGTGAAAGCTTTACAATAGCTGTAGCGGAAAGCGATAAGAACATTCTAAATAGCAAAGGATATAATGGCAAAGAGATTATTCTTGGATTGAGATCACAAGCAATAAGTGATGGAGAGATGAATAAGGAATTAAATCCAGACTCGATTATCACAGTAGAACCAATCAATGTGGAGTACTTAGGAGACAGTCTTAGCATCTTCTTTAAGCCAGAGAAAAACAACTTATTTGTAGCAAGTATCCCACCAAGAATAGAAGTAGAAGTAGGTCAAGCAATAGAATTAGTAATTGACAAAATGAAACTTCACTTCTTTGATGCGGAAACAGAAGCATCAATCAAATACTCAGAGATGAAATAAGATGAAGAATCAATTAACAAATATGATAATTGGATTTGCGTGTTTTATTATAATAGTAGCAATCGGTATTGTAATATTTATAAAGATGAATCCATTAGAGGATTTTGAATATTCAGTATATGAAGAGCGAATGGATATCTTTAAACAAAATGACAGTAATTATCTTGAAACACAAGAAAAACTGAAAGAATATATTGAATATGTAGAAGAACACGAAGAACCAGATACTATTAATGATTCGATATATGAAGTAATACCAGAAACAAATCAATCCACTTCTTTTGTGACTTCTAGCAATGAGCAGTTAAGCGAAATGGCAGAGTTAGTGATAGAAGAAGGCAAGAAGTTTTTTGGAGAAGAGAATATCAAAATTCTCAATATTGTATATGCACCAGAAGAGCGTGTTTCAGTATATTTAGAGTCTCCAAGAAGTTATTTGTTTTATCCAGTAACAGAAAATCAAGAAGAGATGGTTGGAATGATAGTTACTCCAACAGAAGCAGGTTATGATATTGAGTCATTATGGGGAATAGAAGAATCTAGAGATGTGGAATTCGTTGCACAAGAAGTGAATCGTCTTCTATTCATATATACGAATAAGGTGAATTGATAGAATGAATAGCAGAGAAGTAGATGATTTAAGGGGAGAGCTGATTCAGCTCTCTCCTTAAGTTTAGAAGGAGAATAATAATATGAAGTTTAGTTATGGCTGTAATGTGTTACATAAGAAAGAAAGCGGAGAAAAGCAATGTTATTTATTGACGAATGGACTAGGTGGCTATTCGTCTCTGACATTGTTGAATTCACTTACACGAAATGATCATGCATTATTAATGGCAGCAACAAAAGCACCAGATGTACGATACCATATGGTGAGTAGAGTGGATGAAGTTATCAAAGTTCAAGGAAAAGAATATAATTTGAGTTCTCAAAAATTCGTTGATCATACAAAAAACTCGTTTGGTGAACGTTATCTTAACAATGTAACAAAAGAACATACGATTGTATTTACATATCAAGTGGAAAGTATTGAAGTTACAAAAGAAGTAGTTTTGGTGCACAATGAAAATACATTGGGAGTCAAGTATACAATCCAGAATCCTTTAGATAAAAAAGTAGAATTATATATCACACCATACTATCAATTTAAAGAGCGTGGAGATTTACTAAGTGTGGATCAGGAATTTAATATGGAAGAGAATCAAGTTACATCAAACGGATTAAACCTCCATATTCATACAAATTGGAGTAGAATACAGAAATCGGACGAGGTGGAATTCATAAATGATTTTTACTACGATTATGATGCTCGTGATGGAAGAATGTCTTATGGAGCCGCAGCAAAGCAACTTACATATATTTATGATATAGAAACTGAATCATCGATTGACTTGATTTTTACAATGGAGGATTCGACAGTATCGGTAGATACTATGATTGAAAATGAAATTAACCGCCAGAAGAAGTTAATTGAACATAGTGGTGCGAAGGATGAACTTACAAAAGCGTTTGTAGTAGCAAGTGACGCTTTCGTTGTAAAGCGTGAATCTATAGATGGACTAACTTTAATGGCAGGATATCCATTCTTCTTAGACTGGGGTAGAGATACTATGTATACAATCGAAGGTGCATGTATTTATACTAACCGATTTGAAGAAAGTGAAAATATTTTACAAACATTTGTAACACATTTAAAAAATGGTATTATGCCGAATTTATTCCCGGAAGGAGATAATCCGCCATTATACAATACAGTAGATGCAGCACTATTGTTTATTCAAGCAGTTTACGTACATTATGATAGAAGTAAGGATTTAGACTTTGTAAAAAAGATGTATCCAGCAATTATTGAGATTATTGAAAATTACAAAAACGGAACAGATTTTGATATAAAAATGGACGAAGATGGATTAATTCAAGCTGGAAGTGGATTGATGCAATTGACATGGATGGACGTAAGATATCAAGATATTTTGCCAACACCAAGACATGGAAAACCAGTTGAGGTAAATGCATTCTGGTATAGTGGTTTATGTACAGCTATTTATTTCGGAGAGTTATTAGGAAAAGATGTTACAGCATATAACACTTTAGTAGAGAGAGTGAAGCAGAACTTTACTGAAAAATTCTATAATAAAGAGAAGAAGTGTTTGAAGGATGTGGTTTCAGGAAATTCATACGATGACCAAATACGTTGCAACCAAATATGGGCTGTGTCTGTTCCGTTTTCACCTCTATCAGATGAAATTGCGAAAGAAGTTGTAAATTGTGTGTATGACAAGTTGTATACTCCATATGGTTTAAGAACGCTAGAAATTGATGACCCACAATTCGTGGCAGAGTACGGCGGTGATTTAAAGAAACGTGACTTGTCATATCATCAAGGAACTGTATGGCCGTTCCCATTAGGTTCATATTTCAAAGCGTATTTGAAAGTGAATCAATATTCAGAAAAATCAAGAAAGATTGTGAAAAAGCAATTGGGATATTTTGCAGATTGTATGTCTGAAGGTTGCGTAGGACAAGTAGCTGAAATATATGATGGGCTTCACCCAAGCACATCGAGAGGTTGCTTTGCACAAGGATGGAGCGTAAGTGAAATCTTAAAAATTATGTTGGAGGTTGAATCTTATGAGTAAATTTTATTTTGATGACTATTCAAGTGTATCAAGTGATGATTTCGAAGGTAAGGCAATATTGATTGATGAAAATCAAGAGCATGGATTATTATTTTTTCATAATGGATGCAAGTTACCATTTGAAATCGATTTGAGGAAAAAATACTATGTGAGTGTAAAAGGTGAAAAACATCTTGTTGAGCATAGATTTATTGTGCATACAGAAAAATTTGTCAAGGAATATAAATACGACGGAAAGCTAGGAAGCTTTTATTATGGAGACTATAGTGAATTTTATGTATGGGCACCAACAGCATATTCATTAAATGTGTGTTTACAAGATGGTAGCACTTATCCAATGGAATACCAAGATAAAGGCGTGTATTATGGGAAAGTTGAAAAAGATATAGAAGGCATTGGATATTTATTAGAAGTGGAGCATACAACAAAGGAAAAAACAATTGATCCATATGCTCAGTCTAGCACTATAAATTCTCAATTTAATTATGTTGTAAATCCAGAAAAAATTCTGAAGGCGCTTCCTTTTTTAGAAAGTAAGAAAAGAGATGCCATTGTATATGAGGTTAATGTAAGAGATTTTACAGGAGATCCAAAATATGGATTCACTTATCCAGGGAAATTCAAGAGTTTTACAGAGAAGAATGTTCGCGATCTCAAAGGAAACAAAATAGGTTATGACTATGTCAAAGACTTAGGGGTGACACATGTTCAATTACTACCAATTTATGATTATGGTTCTATTGATGAGAGTGAGCATTCTAGAGAATACAATTGGGGATATGATCCAGTACAATACAATGTAATAGAGGGAAAATATAGTATGAATCCTACAGATCCATACGAACGTATTAACGAAGTGGTTGAATTAGTAAATACATGTAAGCAAGATGAAATCGGTGTCATTATGGACGTTGTATACAATCATGTATATGATAAATCACAATTTTCCTTTGAAAAATTAGTGCCACATTACTTCTTCCGATATCATTATGGAAAAATTAGTGATGCTTCTTTTTGTGGCAATGAGGTAGCCTCAGAACGATATATGGTTAGACGATTTATGATAGACTCTCTAAAGTATTTAACCACTACCTTTGGATTTGCTGGGTATCGTTTTGACTTGATGGGAATCCATGACATTGAAACAATGAATGAAATAGAAGCTGAATTAAGAGCAATAAACCCTTCGATTATTCTATACGGAGAGGGTTGGTCACTTCCAACAGCGATTGACAGAGAACTATGTGCAACCCAAGCAAATGCGACAAAAGTGAAAAATGTAGGTTTCTTTAATGATGATTTTAGAAATAAATGTAAACAATTAATTACAGGAACAATTACAACACATTTAGAGGAAGAAGTGCAAAGATTATTGCTAGCTCAGGATTATGAAAATCCGATGTTAAGCGTACAATATGTATCTTGTCATGATGATTACACTCTATATGACCAATTGTATTATGGGTTAGAAGAAGATAATATCATTGAGAAGATGAAGTTAGCATATACCTTTGTCTTATTGGGACAAGGATTTAGTTTCTTACATGCTGGATGTGAAGGTGGTCGTACAAAATATGGAATTGCGAATTCATTTTCAAGTAGTGAAGCGATTAACTTTATGAAATATGACGAAATGTATGAGAATCAAGAATTGATACAATTCACAAAAGAGTTAATCCGTGTACGCAAAGAAAATGCATCTTTTTTTGTGGAATCAGAATCAGAATTGCTTGAGCGTGTGAAGGTAGAAGTTAAAGATGATTTAGTGAAATATAGCGTAGATAATATGATTTACTACATTAACCTTTCTAAGGAAGCAAAAGCGATAGAGGTAAGAGGAAGATTACAATCTCTAGATGGATATCAAAAAGACGAAAACATTAATAATTTAACAATTACGACTTATGCCGTAGTAAAAGGAGAGTAAAATGAACTTAGAAAATAAAGTAATATATCAAATATATCCAAAGAGTTACAATGATACAACAGGAACAGGAATTGGAGATATCAAAGGTATTATTGAGAAATTAGATTATATCAAAGAATTAGGAGTGGATTATATCTGGTTATCACCATGTTGCAAATCACCACAGAATGATAATGGATATGATATTGCTGATTATTTAACGATTGACCCATTATTTGGATCTAATGAGGATTATGAGAATTTAATCAAAGAAGCAAATGCTAGAGGGATGAAAATCATGATGGATTTGGTGTTGAATCATACTTCTAGTGAGCATGAGTGGTTCCAAAAAGCGATTAAAAAAGATCCAAAATATTATGACTATTATATCTGGAGAGATGAGCCAAACGATATTGGTTCATACTTTGGAGGCAATGCATGGACATACAATGAAGAGGTTGGAAAATATTATTTTAGATTATTTGATGTTACGCAACCAGATTTAAATTGGGAGAACCCAGAAGTTAGAGAAGAAATCTATAACCTTGTAAACTATTGGATCGACAAAGGTGTAGAAGGTTTCCGATTAGATGTTATTGATTTGATTGGAAAAGAACCGGATAAGATGATTACTGGTAAAGGACCAAAGTTCTATGAATATTTAGAAGAATTACAAGCGAAGACATTTAAGGATAAAATCCTTACAGTAGGAGAATGTTGGGGAAGTTCTCTTGAAGAACAATATAAAATGTGTAATGAAAATGCACTAACACAAGCTTTCCACTTCCATCATTTCGGATTGAATCACAATGGTGATAAATGGCATAGAAAAGAATTAAATGTACAAGATTTATGCGACAGTTTAGATATGTGGCAAAATACATTTACTGGAAATGAAGCAGTTGTTATGAATAATCATGATGCTCCTAGACTGATTGCTAGTTGGTTAAATGATGATAAATATAGAGTTGAGAGTAGTAAGTTGCTAATTAGTTTATTCGGATTGTTACATGGAAATCTCTATATCTACCAAGGTGAAGAAATTGGGATGACAAATGCTCATTGGCATGATATTTCAAAGTATAGAGATGTTGAGACATTAAACATCTATAAGATTTTACAAGAAGAAGGGTATAGCGAAGAAGAAATCATGAGCAAAATCGCATTTACATCTAGAGATAATGCGCGCGTACCTATGCAATGGAATTCGAATGAAAATGCAGGATTCACAACTGGAACTCCATGGATTGATGTAATCGATAATTACAAAGAAGTGAACGTGGAAAAAGATTTAGCAAGTGATGAGAGTGTTTATAGATTTTATCAAGAGATTTTAGCATTTAGAAAAGAAAATTATGAAAAAGTAAAGCAGCCTGCTCAATTTACAAATGAAGATGGTGTATTTAAAATGGTGAAACCTGAGTTTACATTGATTGCAAATTTCAAAAATGAAGAAATGAAAAATACAGTAACTGGTCGTGTGTTATTCAATAATTATATGGAAGTAAGCGAAATGTTACAACCATATCAAGTATTAGTGGTAGAGAACTAGAGTTATGATTCTGCCAAATGCTAGAGGTGAATTAAGATGATGAAAAATATAATTAAAGGGGAAAAGTATCGATTGACTGTTTTAACCAGTCAATTGATACGCCTTGAGTATAATGAGGATGGCGTGTTCGAAGACGGACAAACACAAACTATTGTGAACAGAGCTTTTCCAAACACAGAAATTCAAGTGAGTGAAGGAGAAGATGAATTAGTAATCCATACAGAATACTTGAAGTTAAGATATGATAGAAATGAGTTCTCAGCCAAAGGATTATCCATTCAAGTGATGGGTAATTTTTCAGCTTACAATAGTACATGGTATTATGGTGAAAAGTTCAATAGTTTAAAAGGAACGGCAAGAACATTAGATTTTGCAGATGGAGAAATACCACTTTCTGAAGGGTTAATATCCAAAGATGGTTTTTCATGCTTTGATGATAGCCAGTCACTTATCCTATCAGAAGATGGATTTGTAACACCACGAAAAACAAAAGGTGTCGATTTATATTTCTTTGGATATGGCAGAGATTATTATAAATGTTTAAAAGATTTTTACCATTTGTGTGGAAAACAGCCTGTTTTACCAAGGTATGCATTGGGGAATTGGTGGAGTCGCTTCTATCGTTATAGTGAAAATAGTTATTTAGAATTAATGGATAAATTTGAAGAGAAAAATATACCGTTTTCAGTATCTGTAATAGATATGGATTGGCACAATGTAGATATAGACCCTAAATATGGGAGTGGATGGACTGGTTATACTTGGAATAAAAATCTCTTTCCAGATCCAGAAAGATTTTTGTCAGAATTACATAAGCGCAAACTAAAAGCTTCTCTAAATGTACATCCCGCATCAGGAGTTCGAGGATGTGAAGAAATGTATGAAGAAATGGCAAAAGCGTTAGATGTTGATTATGAACAGGAAGAAACTATAGAATTTGATATTACAAATAGAAAATTCCTGGACGCTTACTTTAAATATGTACATCACCCTAGAGAAAAAGAAGGGGTGGATTTTTGGTGGATAGACTGGCAACAGGAAAGTCATACAAAAGTAGAGGGATTAGATCCATTATGGATGCTGAATCATTTTCACTATAAAGATATTCAAAGAGATGGGAAAAGAGGACTTACATTCTCAAGATATGCGGGAATTGGAAGTCATAGATATCCAGTAGGATTTTCAGGTGATACGATTATATCGTGGGAGAGCCTGAAGTTTCAACCTTATTTTACGGCTACTGCTACGAATGTGGGATATGGATGGTGGTCTCATGATATTGGAGGTCACATGGAAGGCGTGAAAGATGATGAATTGCAATTAAGATGGATTCAATTCGGAGTATTTTCACCAATCAATAGATTACATAGTTCTTGTAACGAATTTAGTGGAAAAGAGCCATGGAACTATTCTATGGAAGTAGAATTGTTAATGACTAAATTTATGAGATTACGCCATAAGTTCATACCGTACTTATATAGTATGAACAAGTTTGGATATGACATGGGGCGTTGTTTACTACATCCAATGTATTACAAACATCCAATGGATCAAGAAGCCTATGAAATGAAAAATCAATATTATTTTGGTGAGAATTTAATTGTTTTACCAATAGTGAGCCCTATAGATGCAACATCCCATCTAGCAGAAACAAAGGGATGGCTGCCACAAGGAATCTGGTATGATTATTTTACGAATATGGCATATGAAGGAGCAGGGGTTCGTAACTTCTACAGAGGATTAGAGAGTATGCCAATTTTTGTCAAAGCAGGAACAATACTACCATTGGATTTGGAATCTGAATTCGGTTGTGATAATCCTAGCTCGCTAGACTTACGAGTTTATGCAGGTGCAAATGGAGAATTCTCACTGTGGGAAGACGAAGATGATGAAAATTATGTAGAAACAAAAATGAAGCTAGAATGGTCAGAAAATCCAACATTAACGGTGGAAAAGCCATCAGGAAATATAAATTGTATTCCGAAAGATAGATCTTATAGGATTTCGCTTCTGGGATTCTATTCTACAAAATGTAGTATCTATGTGAATAATCAATTCTATCGAAATAGTACGGAAGAAGTGATTACGTTAGATGGCGTGGATGTTATAAATGATAAAATTGTAATTATTTTTGAAGAGAACAAAAGAGGTCAAAATAATGTGATACAAAGATGCTTTGACATACTACAAAGGTCTAATATTCCATACAACAGAAAGACAAAATTGTATGACATAGTAAAGAATAATTACAATACAAGTGGAGTGTTTAGTCAATTACTTACTGTACAAGATGAAATGGATTCAACAGTAAAGGCATTGATTGAATTACTAAGTGAATAGTAGAGAAATAAGTGAATAGGAAAGAAGTCGGAGAATTGATTATTAGAACTCAATGTCAATATTGTGTTATAAAAGGAGTATATAGTGCAAGAAAATATGGATTAAAAACAATATAATACTAATATGAAATGATATTGACAATGAGGTGAAGAAAATGAAAGAAATACATTGGAGAGATTCGGCAATTTGCTATCAAATATATCCAAGAAGTTTTAAGGATAGTAATGGAGATGGAATCGGCGATATTAGAGGGGTAATTGAGAAATTAGATTATATAAAAGATCTGGGAATTGATGTAATTTGGATATGCCCATTCTATAAATCACCAAATGCAGACAATGGATATGATATTAGTGATTACCAAGACATTATGGATGAATTTGGAACAATGGAAGATTGTGATACATTATTGCAAGAAGTTCATAAAAGAGGCATGAAGCTTATTATTGATTTGGTAATTAATCATACATCGGATGAACATCCATGGTTTTTAGAATCAAAAAGTAGTAAAGATAACGCAAAAAGAGATTGGTATATATGGAAAAATAATCAAGAAAATAAAATACCGAATAACTGGGAAAGTATTTTCAAAGGTTCAGCATGGGAATTTGATGAAGTTACTAAGGAATTTTATTTGCATTTATTTGATAAAAAACAACCAGATTTGAATTGGGAAAATAAAGAAGTTCGAAACGCTCTCTATGACATGGTTAATTGGTGGCTAGAAAAAGGAATTGATGGATTTAGAGTGGATGCTATCAGTCACATTAAAAAAGATCTAACTTTTTCAGATATGGAGAATCCTGATAATTTGCAAGTTGTTCCTTGTTTTGAAAAAATGATGAATGTAGAAGGAATTGATACATTTCTAAAGGAATTGAAAGAAGAAACATTCTCGAAATATGATATAATGACAGTAGGGGAAGCCAATGGTGTAGATGTAGAAGAAGCTCACAAATGGTCTAACCATGAAGATGGTTTCTTTGATATGATTTTTCAATTCCAGCATTTGAAACTTTGGAATAGAGGAAATGATAGTTTGGATTTAGTCGCACTAAAGAGTGTATTATCTAAGTGGCAATCTGCTCTACATAATGTGGGGAGAAATGCTCTTTACATTGAAAATCATGATATGCCAAGAGTGGTTTCAAAATGGGGAGATGAGGTAAACTATTGGAAAGAAAGTGCGAAAGCACTTGGGCTTATGTACTTTATGCAAGAAGGAACCCCATTTATCTATCAAGGACAAGAAATAGGAATGACGAATGTTAGAGTAGATGAAATTGAAGAATATAAAGAGGATGCAACGATTCTAACATATTATGAAAATTTAGAAAAAGGCATGACAAAAGAGGCTGCATTAGAAATTGCTTATAAGACAACACGAGGAAATTCAAGAACACCAATGCAATGGACCTCAAATAGTGGGGCTGGTTTTTCAGAAGCCACACCTTGGATGAAGTTAAATGAAAATCATAATCACATTTCTGTAGAAGCACAAGAGCAAGAGAAAGATTCTATACTGCAGTTTTATAAAGATATGATTCAAATTCGTAAAGCTAATCCAGAGTTAATATTTGCAGAATGTCAATTAGTGATGGCGGAAGACGAACAAATATATGCATATTATAGAGTCGGCGAATCGAAAAAATATTTGATTATGTGTAATATCAGTAACAAGCAAGCAGTATTCAAATCAGACGAAATGATCCAAGGAAAGTTGTTGTTAGCAACACATGAAATAAAAGCAGATATGGATACGGAAATTGCATTGTTGCCATATGAAGCAAGAATGTACGAAATCTTATAATCATGTATTCAACTGTGAATGGATGTTATATGAAATAAAATGCAAGTATGATAAATAGGAGATACGTAATGGAAAAAGCATGGTGGAAAGAAAGTGTAGTATATCAAATATATCCTCAGAGTTTTTGTGATTCAAATGGAGATGGTGTAGGTGATATTCAAGGAATTATATCAAAGTTAGATTACCTAAAAGAATTAGGTGTTAATGTGTTATGGATATCGCCAATGTTAGATTCACCTATGGATGATAATGGATATGATATATCTGATTATAGGAAGATTTTTCATAAATATGGAACAATGGATGATTATGAAATGTTGTTAGAAGAAGCGCATAAGCGCAAGATGAAAATATTACTAGATCTAGTAGTAAATCATACATCAGATGAACATCCATGGTTTATAGAAAGTCGCAAGTCAAAAGATAATCCTTATAGAGATTATTATATCTGGAAAGATGGGCGAGACGGGAAAGAACCAAACAATTGGGGGTCGATTTTCGGGGGATCTGCATGGGAGCAAGATAAAGAAACAGGAATGTATTACTTACACTTGTTTACGAAGAAACAAGTAGACTTGAATTGGGAAAATGAGAAACTAAGACAAGAAATCTATGATATGATGAAGTTCTGGTGTGAAAAAGGTGTGGATGGTTTCCGCATGGATGTTATTAGCATGATTTCGAAAGAACAGAATTTCTTAGATGGAGAACTTCGAGGAGATTTCTATGGAGATTACAGTAAGTCTTGTGTTAATGGACCTAAGGTGCATGACTATCTAAAGGAAATGAATAAAGAAGTACTAGCTCATTATGATGTCTTAACAGTAGGTGAAACTGCTGGAGTTACTATTGAAGAAGCTAAAAAATATGCTAACGTAGATAACTCTGAATTAAATATGGTGTTTCAATTTGAACATACAGCGATAGGAAATGGAAAATTAGGAAAGTTTCATACAAATAGATTTGATTTTATGGATTTTAAAAATATTCTATTTAAATGGCAAGAAGAATTATATGGGAAAGCATGGAATAGTCTATATCTAGGGAATCACGATCAGCCAAGAAGTGTATCACGATTTGGGAATGATAGTGAGGAATTTAGAGAAGTATCTGCTAAAATGTTAGCAACATGTAATCAAATGCTTCAAGGGACTCCATATATCTATCAGGGAGAAGAAATTGGAATGACTAATGCATACTTTGAGAATCTTTCAGATTATAAAGATGTTGAAAGTTTGCAATATTATAAGCAGTATACAGAGCAAGGGCTGATTTCTGAGGAAGAAATGTTAGAGTGCTTAAAGTTACGTTCTAGAGACAATGCCCGAACACCTATGCACTGGAATTCAAACTTGAATGCTGGTTTTACAGAAGGTACACCATGGATTAAAGTAAATCCAAATTACGTTTCAATTAACGTAGAAGAACAAGAAGGCAAAGAAGATTCAATTCTACAATACTACAAAGAACTATTGAAATTAAGACAAGATCACGAGGTGATTGTGTATGGTAAAACAATACCGTATATGAGAGATTCAAAAGAGATTCTAGCCTTTGAAAGAGAAATGCAAGAAGATAGATTACTTGTAATGTGTAACTTTAGCCAAGAGGAAGTAACAGTAGAAATTCCAGAATGTTTTTTAGATAAGTCAATCTGCTTGATAACAAATTATAAAGCAATTGATATAAAGAAGAGCTATATTATGAAACCATATGAAACATTTGTACTAAAAAAGGAGAAATAGTATGAAAAAAATGACAGATACATTTACATTAAACAATGAAGTAAAAATGCCTTGCGTAGGATTCGGAACATACCTAACAAGTGATGAAGAAGCAAGTGTGGCAGTAACAGAAGCATTAAATAAAGGATATCGTTATATTGATACAGCATTTATATATGGAAATGAAAAAGGTGTAGGAGAAGCAATTGCAAAATCGACTGTAGCAAGAGAAGATATCTTTGTAATTAGCAAAGTATGGAACACAGAGCGTGGATACGAGAAGACAAAGGCTGCATTCGAACTTACAATGAAGAATCTAGGATTAGAATATTTAGATCTTTACTTGATTCATTGGCCTGCAATCGAAAAACAATTTGGAGCAGAAGCAGAAGAGTTGAATGCGGAAACTTGGAGAGCTATGGAAGAACTATACAAAGAAGGTAAAATTAGAGCAATTGGTGTTAGTAATTTCTTAAAACACCATATGGAAGCATTGGCGAAAACAGCTACAGTTACACCTATGATTAACCAAATTGAGTATCATCCAGGATGGATGCAACAAGATACAGTAGAGTATTGCCAAGCAAATGGTACAGTTGTTCAAGCTTGGAGTCCATTTGCAAGAGGAGCAATTTTAGACAATGAACTATTGCAAGAACTTGCAAAGAAATATAATAAAACAACAGCACAAATCACAATGCGTTGGATATTACAAAATGGAATCCAGCCGATTCCTAAAACAGTAAGTACTGTAAGAATGGATGAGAATATTCAAATATTTGATTTTGAAATATCAGCCGAAGATATGAAAAAAATTAATGAATTGAAAGATATCGGTGGTCAAAATGAATTAGTAGATGAAGTGGATTTTTAAGAAGAATTGGAATAATCACAATATAAAATCCCAAATAAGATGTATGAAAATGCTATTTCTTAGGAAATAGCAATTTTTAAAATAATATAAAGAAAACGTTTTCTGTGTAGAAATGAATTGCTGAAAACGTTTTCTTGTGTTAAGCTATTATAGTAATGTAGGTGCGAGGTAAGTATTGGACTATTTACTTTGCAAAGCGATGCAGATATAAATGGAGGTTTATATGAAAGAAAATATTATGATGTCAATTAAGAACAGTTGTGGAAAAGAATTGAAAGATTGTAATAATCAAGAATTATACTATGCACTACTAGAGTATGTGAAATCGGAAGCAACAAGTAAACCAAATAAAAAGACAGAAAAAAAATTATATTATATATCAGCGGAATTCTTAATAGGTAAGTTATTATCAAATAACTTAATTAACTTAGGAATCTATGATGAAGTGCAAGAACTATTTGCGGAAAATGGAAAGTCACTTGCAGCTATAGAAGAAGTGGAGCCAGAACCATCACTTGGAAATGGGGGACTAGGTAGACTAGCAGCATGTTTTATTGATTCGATTGCAACATTAGGATTAAATGGCGATGGGATTGGTTTGAACTATCATCTAGGCTTATTCAAGCAAGTATTTGAAAACAATATGCAGAAAGAAACTCCGAATCCATGGATTGAGAAATCAAGTTGGTTAACAGATGTAAATATAAGCTATGAAGTACCATTTAAGGATTTTACGTTAACATCTAAGTTATATGATATAGATGTAACAGGATATAATAGTGGTACAAACAAATTACATTTATTTGACATTGAATCAGTAAATGAAAGTATTGTAGGAGATGGAATTTCATTCGATAAGGAAAATATCAAAGAGAATTTGACGTTATTCTTATATCCAGATGATAGTGATAAACAAGGAGAATTACTACGAATTTATCAACAGTACTTTATGGTAAGTAATGGAGCACAATATATTATTGATGAATGTGAAGCTAATGGATATGAATTAAAGAATTTAGATAAACATGTTGTAATCCAAATCAATGATACACACCCATCACTAGTGATTCCTGAATTAATCCGTCTATTAGTGGCAAAAGGAATCGATATGGATGATGCAATTGAAGTTGTGTCGAAGACTTGCGCATATACAAATCATACAATTTTAGCAGAAGCGCTAGAAAAATGGCCATTAGATTTCTTAGAATCAGTGGTACCACATCTAGTGCCAATCATTAAGATATTGGCGGATAAAATAGTTGATAAGTATGAAAATAAAGAGTTACATATTATTGATGAATCAGGCCGTGTGCATATGGCAAGAATGGATATGCATTATGGATTCAGTGTAAATGGTGTTGCAGCACTTCATACAGATATTCTGAAAGAAGTGGAATTAAAAGAGTTTTATAATATATATCCTGAAAAATTTAATAATAAAACAAATGGAATTACATTCCGTAGATGGTTGTTACATTGTAACAAACCATTGGTAGAGTGGATTGATAAGTATGGTGCAGCTGGATTTAGAGAAGATGCAACAAAATTAGAAGAGCTTTTGAAGATTGTAGAGAATGATCAAGCCATTGAGGAATTATTAGCGGTAAAAGAAGCAAGCAAGAAAGAACTAGCTAATTACTTAAAAGATCAATCAGGGATAGAGTTAAATACAGAAGCAATCTTTGATATTCAAATCAAAAGATTACATGAGTACAAGCGTCAACAAATGAATGTACTTTATATTATCTATAAGTATTTAGATATTAAAGCAGGAAATAAACCAACTACACCAATTTCTATGATCTTTGGTGCAAAAGCAGCTCCTGCATATATTATTGCGAAGGATATCATTCATGTAATCCTATGCTTGCAAGAATTAATTAAAAACGATCCAGAAGTTTCACCATATATGCAAGTAACAATGGTTGAAAACTACAATGTATCTTATGCTGAGAAGTTAATACCAGCTTGCGATGTTTCAGAGCAAATTTCTTTGGCATCGAAAGAAGCTAGTGGAACAGGTAACATGAAATTTATGTTGAATGGAGCAGTAACATTAGGAACTGATGATGGAGCAAATGTTGAGATTCATGAATTAGTTGGTGATGAAAATATCTATGTATTTGGTAAAGACAGTGATACTGTTATTAAACATTATGAAAATGGGGATTATCGTGCTGTAGATTACTATATCAATGATGCAGATATTCGCACATGGATTGACTTTATTATTAGCCCAGAAATGCTGAAGTTAGGAAATACGCATATGTTATTAGAAATACATGCCGAGCTAATTAAGAAAGATTGGTTCATGACATTATTAGATGTAAAAGAGTATATCGAAATGAAAGAAAAGACTTTTGCAGATTATGCAGATCGTAAGGCATGGGCTAAGAAGATGATTGTAAATATTGCAAAAGCAGGTTACTTCTCATCTGATAGAACAATAGAACAATATAATACAGATATCTGGAAATTAAGATAAATTACTAACAGAGGAGAATAATATGAGAAGAACAGGAATCTTAGCACCAATTTTCTCGCTACCAGGAGACTACGGAGTAGGTGACTTTGGAAAGGTAGCATACAAATTTATAGATAATTTGAAAAAAAATGGGGTGAAATTGTGGCAAATTCTGCCACTTAACCCAGTTGGGTATGGTAATTCACCATACCAACCATATTCATCTTATGCTGGAGATGAAATTTATATTTCATTAGAAGAATTAGTGAAATTAAAGTTGATTCAAAAAGACGAACTTCTAGACAAAATTTCACAAACATCAACGGTTGATTATGAGAATGCACGTCAGATAAAAGGAAAATATTTGAAATTAGCTTTTTCTAGATTGTCTGAAAATGGGAAGTTGAAGGCAGAGTACGAGCAATTTCTAGTAGAACAAGAATGGGTGGAGACATATGCTATTTTTATTACAATGAAAAAGGCAAATGACTTACAATGCTGGTTGGATTGGCCAGTAGAATATAAAAATTGGATAGAGGATAAGAAACTTGATTTAAATTCATATGCGGAAGAGATTGAATATGAAAAATTCGTACAATTTTTATTCTTCAAGCAATGGTTTGCATTAAAAAAATATGCGAATGAAGCAGGTATTCAAATTCTAGGAGATATTCCTATCTATGTGGGAATTGATTCAGTGGATGTATGGGTTAACAAAGAATGTTTCTTATTAGATGATAAATCTCACCCTACATTTATTGCAGGAGTTCCACCAGATTACTTTAGTGAAACAGGACAACGTTGGGGGAATCCATTATATGATTGGGAATATTTAAAATCAACAGAATTTAAGTTCTGGATTGATCGCTTACGTTTCTCTAGTGAAATCTATGATATCGTTAGAATTGATCATTTTAGAGCGTTTGATACATATTGGAAGATTCCATCTAGCTGCCCAACTGCAGTGGAAGGAGAATGGATTGAAGCACCTGGATATGAATTGTTTGATCAAATATACAAAGAATTACCAGAAATTCAAATCGTAGCGGAAGACCTTGGAGATTTAAGACCAGAGGTACTAGAACTTCGAGATCACTATGATTTGAGTGGAATGAAAATTATTCAATTCACCTTGGATCCAAATGAAACAAACAATGATTTTGAAGAAAAGAAGAATACAATTGTATACACTGGTACTCACGATAACCAAACATTATTAGGGTGGTATCAAGATTTGACTTCACATGAAAAACGAAAAATCGGTAAAATGTATTCGGCATATAAAGAACCGAAATGTGTAAATAGAATCATTCATGAATGTATGGAAAGCAAAGCAGATTTAGTTATTCTTCCAGTGCAAGATGTTATGAACTTAGATGATTCGGCTCGAATCAATACACCAGGAACAATCGGAAGTCCTAATTGGGAATGGAAGCTTGAAAATTATTCATTATTTAATAAAAAGATGAAAGCGATCAAAAATTTAGTCATTGAGACAAAACGTTAGTGGAGGAAGAACTATAATGGTATTAAGTGCAATTTATCATAGAACTAGTGATAATTGGTGTTATCCAATAGATAAGGATACAATATTGGTAAAGATTCAAACTGGTTATGAAGTAGATGAAGTGGCGATTTTTCATGGAGACCCATATGATGGAGGAATCATGGGTGGGGATTGGAAATGGTCAGGCAAGAAAGTAATTATTACTGATGTTAAAGAATTAGAATATCATAAAGTGTGGACAATTCAGTTAAAGCCAGAATATAAAAGAACAAAGTATTACTTTGAAGTTAAAAGTAAAGATGAAGTAATACAAGTGTATGAGGACGGTTTCTTTACAGAAGAAGAGGCAAATATACCAGGAAAAAGAATGCAATATTTTATTTTGCCATGGCTTAACCAATTAGATGTAAAGACTACACCAAAATGGGCATCTGAGACAATATGGTATCAGATTTTTCCAGATCGATTTGCTAGAGGTGATTTTGAAACTTCTAAAAATGTTGTTGAATGGGGAAGTAAAAAACCCTCTAATGAAGATGTATATGGTGGGGATTTACAAGGAATTATTGATCGATTGGACTATATTAAAGACCTAGGTTTTAATGGAATTTATTTGAATCCAATATTTACAGCGGGATCGACTCATAAATATGATACAACAGATTATTTTGATATTGATCCAATATTTGGTACAAAAGACACTTTTAAAAAAATGGTAGAAGAATGTCATAAAAGAGGCATTAAGGTTATGCTAGATGGTGTATTCAATCATTGCGGTAGCCAATTCCCACAGTGGATGGATGTGCAGAAAAATGGAGAAAAATCTAAGTATTTTGATTGGTTCATGGTAAATCAATGGCCTTTCGATATAGATAAAAAGCATACTCACGATGGAGAATTTTACTCTTTTGCATTTACATCAAACATGCCAAAATTAAATACAAACAATGCAGAAGTAATAGATTATATTGCTCAGATTTGTGAATATTGGATCAAAGAATTTGATATTGATGGATGGAGATTAGATGTTGCAAACGAGATATCTCACGAAATGTGTAAAGTGATTCAAAAGAGATGCCGTGCAGCAAAATCAGATATTTATATCTTAGGAGAAATATGGCATGATGCAATCAAATGGCTACTTGGTGATGAGTTTGATTCGGTTATGAACTATCCATTGACAACTGCAATTGATGATTTCTGGTTGTCAAAAAATATGACAAATAAACATTTTGAACACTTGATTAATAACTGCTATGATCGATATATGATTCAGACAAATGATGTGCTATTCAATATGCTTGATTCCCATGACACAGATCGATTACTTACAAGAGTTGGAGAGAATATAGATGTGTTCTATCAACAACTTGCTATCATGTTCACGATGACAGGAAGTTTGAGTATATATTACGGAACAGAAATTGCAATGAGTGGTGGTCACGATCCTCTAAATCGAGCATGCATGCCGTGGGATGCAATTGATGCAGATGAGTATAAAATTGTATATGATAAAATGAAGCAGTTAATTCATATGCGCCATACTTATCACTCAACTCGCTCACAAAAATTAGAATTTTTATATACATATGATAATACAAGAATTATTGAATATGTGAAAGATAATGAGTTAAAAGTAGTTATCAATGCATCTGAGAACGAAATTGCAGTAAAGGGAGAAGTAGTCTTTGAGAATAAGTTATGTGAATCTGTACTACAACCAGGGGGAGTTGCAATTCTAAGAGTATAATTTTAGAGCAAGACAATATATAATTATAAATACAAAAAGAGCTGTGGGTGAGCGGGCTTATTTTAGCCGCTTTACCTACAGCTCTTTTTGGTGTAAAATTTATGAGGATCTAGTATGATTGGAAATCGAACTAGGTCCTATGTATAGGAATAACAAAAATCAGGAGGAAATTATGCATATACTAGTATTTATGGGAGCAGTGCTTTTATTTATAGGAATAAAAGTGTTGGTAGCTAAAAGGACACTAAAAAATCAACCATCTACTATTGTTTCAAGTAAGGTAGTAGGCTATGAGAAAAGGAAATCAAGAAGTCGCAGTGGCAGTAGATATACCTATGCAGGTTACTCGTATGCACCGATTTTCGAGTATTATTACGAAGGAAAAACAAGACAGGTCAGTCATAGCTTCGCTACGAATAATGATAATTGGCTAAAAGATAATTTTCCAGTGGGAAAGACAGTAGAACTTTTAGTATATGAAAATGATGCTGATAATGCTGTGTTAAACACAGGCTCCGGATTAAATATTGAGTTTTAAGTAGTAAAGTATGGAAGATTAAATGCCAAACTTTACTATTTTGTGCGGAAAGTGAAGTAGAAGGATTGAAAAAAAAGTAAAAACTGTTAAACTAAATAGAGGTGATGCAATTCAACTAGTGGAAGGGAAAGTATCCAAAGAACTGGATTCACACAAATACTTGAAGCGGATTTTGATGTGGAAGGGAGATGTAATGGACTTTATATTACATGGAAATTTTGTTTATACAGATAAAGAACGAAAATTAGTAGTGAAGGAAAATCATTATGTTGTATGCGTGAGTGGTTACTCAAAAGGAATCTTTCAATCAGTTCCAGAAGCATTTGATAGTTTAGATATTATAGATTATGGGGAAAAAATAATACTACCTGGTCTAATTGATATACATCTTCATGCCCCTCAGTATGAATTTCGGGGAACTGGAATGGATTGCGAGTTAATCGAATGGCTCAATAAGTATACATTTCATGCGGAAAGTAAGTATAGCAATTTAGCATACGCAAATGATACATATACTCATATCGTAGAAGATCTCAAAAATAGTGCAACGACTCGCGCGGTGTTGTTTGGGAGTATCCATAAAGATGCGACACTTAATTTGATGAGTCAATTAGAGCAGACAAATTTAAAAACTTATGTTGGAAAAGTAAATATGGATCGAAATTCCCCAGAGTATTATATTGAAAATACAGAGGATTCTATTAGAGAAACTATAGAATGGTTAAATGCTTGTGACTTTGAAAATACGAAACCAATTTTAACACCGAGATTTATTCCTACATGCACGGACGAGTTGCTTGCGGAGTTACAGGAGATTCAAACAAAATATGACCTGCATGTGCAATCTCATTTGTCAGAGAATCAAGGAGAAATTGAGTGGGTTCGTGAATTATGTCCAAACACTAGATTTTATGGAGAGGCATATGAACAATATGACATGCTTGGAAGTAGAAACAATTCTATCATGGCGCATTGTGTGTTATCGGGAGAAGACGAAGTCGCATTAATGAAGAAAAATGGAACATTTGTTGCGCACTGCCCATCTTCGAATATGAATTTATCTTCTGGAATTGCACCAGTTTCTAGATACCTTGATCAAGGACTAAATGTTGGATTTGGAAGTGACATTGCGGGAGGACATTCTTTATCTATATTTAATGAGATGGTTTTGGCGATACAGATATCTAAAATGTATAGAAAATATATAGATTCAAAGTCGAAAGCTTTGACTATTGCAGATGTATTGTATATGGCAACTTTAGGCGGTGGAAAATTCTTTGGAGATGTAGGTAGTTTTGAAAAAGGGTATGAATTAGATGCTATTATTATGGATGATACGAAGATAAGACGAGATGTCAATGCAGACATAAGCATGAGATTAGAAAAAATGGTATATCTTTCTCACGAATGCAAGATTACAGCAAAGTATGTATGTGGGAAAAAGATATTCTAAATAATATGCAAAATACAATAAATAGTAAGGGGAAGAATTAAAATGAAGATTAGAATTGGTATTATAGGTTATGGAAATCTAGGATGTGGGGTTGAATGTGCGATAAAACACAATCAAGATATGGAATTGGTAGCTGTGTTTACAAGAAGAGATCCATCTACATTATCTTTGCTTACACCAGGGGTGAAGGCTTACTCGATGGAAAAAGCCTTAGAGATGAAAGATGAGATTGATGTTATGATTTTGTGCGGTGGAAGTGCTACAGATCTTCCAGTGCAGACACCAGAGTTCGCACAATATTTCAATGTGGTTGATAGTTTTGATACCCATGCAAAAATAAATGAACACTTTGCGACAGTAGATGCAGAGGCGAAAAAAGGAAATAAAGTAGGGATTATATCTATTGGTTGGGATCCAGGAATGTTTTCGGTTAATCGATTATATGCAAATGCGATTTTACCGAGTGGGGCTGATTATACGTTCTGGGGCAAAGGGGTTAGTCAAGGCCATTCAGATGCTATTCGAAGAATTGCTGGAGTACTAGATGCACGTCAGTACACCATCCCTGTTGAATCAGCATTGGATGCAGTAAGAAGTGGAAGTAACCCAGAGTTTACTACACGTCAGAAACATACACGAGACTGCTACGTAGTTGCAGCGCCAGATGCAGATAAATCTGCTATTGAGAACGAGATTGTTACAATGCCAAATTATTTTGCAGATTATGATACAACAGTACACTTTATTACAGCGGAAGAGCTTATGAGAGACCATGCTGGAATTCCTCACGGGGGAGTTGTGATTCGTAGTGGAATCACTGGATTTAATAGTGAAAACAAGCATGTAATTGAGTATAGTTTAAAGCTAGATTCAAACCCAGAGTTTACATCTAGTGTAATGGTGGCTTATGCAAGGGCGGCATATCGTATGAATCAAGAATCGCAAAGCGGATGCAAGACAATATTTGACGTTCCACCAGCATATTTATCTAGCCAAAGTAGCGAGGAATTACGCAAAGCATTACTTTAATATTGTCTATTATTAAACTCATAGAAGCAGCTTATTTGCATAGCTGCTCTATGGGTTTTATATTTTTGCTGTTATACAAATGTTTCTTTTCTAACCAAAGAGATAATAAAATAGGTTTATGAAGAATAAGAAAATGTTGTAAAATACAGAAATTGTGTTTAATATAGAAGATAGCTAATTTGATGCATCGATTAGACGAGTTAGGAAATACATGAAAGAAAGGCATGGTATACAATGCGAAATAAAATAATTACAATAGTAGGAGTAGGGCTTTTAGGAGGTAGCTATGCACAGGGGCTTACAAATGCTGGTAATACAGTTTACGGAATAGATACAAATGAAGAAAGCATAGATTTTGCTATTAAAAACTCTTATATAGAACATGGAAAAACTTCTGATTACGGTGAATTTTTAGCTGCTAGCGATGTAGTAGTTTTGTGCTTATACCCTACTACCTTAATTGAATGGACGAAAAATAATGCTCATTTAATCAATAAGAATGCAGTTGTTACAGACGTGTGTGGTGTAAAAGCAGGTGTTGTCAGTGAGATTCAAGACATACTTGAACCTTATGGAATAGAATTTTATGCATCTCACCCGATGAGGGGAAAGGAAACTTTAGGTGTTGAAAATGCAGATTGCTCTATTTTTGAAAATGCAAACCTTATTCTAGTTCCAAGCAAAAGGAACACAAAAAGTGCGGAAAATGTGGTTAGAGATTTAGCTGCAACCTTGGGATTCACAACGATTTCAGAACTTTCACCGTTGGAGCATGATAGAATGGTTGGTTATTTAAGCCAGCTGACACATGCAATTGCAGTGAGTCTAATGACGGCTAATGATGGTATAGATCTTATTAAGTATAGTGGGGACAGTTTCAAGGATTTAACACGAATAGCGAAGATTGATGAACATTTATGGAGTGAACTGTTTAGTTGGAACAAGGATATTTTGTGTGATGAAATAGATGTTTTTGTAGACAATCTTTTAAAGCTTAAGTCACACATAAAAAAAGATGAAATAGATGAGATGAAAGAGATGTTTAAGCTTTCGACTAAGAGAAGGCAGAGATTTGATGATAAGAAATTAATATAATATTGTTGAAAGAGTATCTATTTTTGTATCGCATTAGATACTCTTTTTTAGTTGAACTAGAAAAAATTTAGAAATAATATTCCGATTATAAAAAGTACTGCTGCAACTATCAAAAGAGCAGAGCCAGATAGTTTCAAGCTACCATAGATATATTTATCATCAATTACAATTGTATTAGGATTACCATCATATAGTCTTAATGGGACCTGGTCACCCACATTATAGATCTTTTTCACGATAAATTCTGTACTTTCTATTTCATATTCGCGATCGTTTAGTATAAATTTACATATTGCAAAATCAAATAAACTTACTCCGAAACCATCGCGACCTAACTTTGATTTAATTTCTAAAATCACTCCTGAAACTTGTGTATAAGGCTTTGCCTTTAAATGGAGATATTTTCTTAATCTAAAAATACCTATACTTACCAAAAAGATTGCTAGAAGTGTCATTCCCGCAAATGGAATGACTGCCATTAAATTTAACATATATTTTACCACTCTTTCTTCGACTTGATAGATTCTATCGATTCATACGATTACAATAATACCACATCTTAGAAGTTTGTACCATCGGATAGCTATATCTTCTTGTTTTCTGTTGTACTTTATGTTGTGGATTTATTTTAATTATGAGTTATCCAAAATTCTTAGATACCTCCGATAAAAAACAGGATACTTCATTTAAAGAAATATTTTGATCGAAGAGGGGAGTGTGGAAGCGTGTTTCAGTCGTAGCATCACTGTCCGCAGATGATAATTTGAAGATTGTATTAGGCTTGGTTTATGCAGGAATCAATCTGATAGGATCATATTTCTCAAAAAAAGCACATATAGTAAAGGGAGAAAGAACAAGTTATGCAGTTTTATATGCTGTTCTTGCAATATTTTCAGGACAATATCTGGTAGTATCTGTGATTTATTTAGAACCTCTTGACAAGAAACATACAGTTGTTTTACAATTAATTAGATACCCCATACGGGTATATGGTATAAATTATTTTGGGAGGATTTTATATGAAACAATGTATGGATGTAGATGCGATAAATAAGCGTCTTAAAAAAATTGAGGGCCAGGTACGTGGTGTGCAAAAAATGGTTGATGATGACAAGTCTTGTGAAGCGATATTAATACAAATAGGTGCAATTAAATCGGCACTTCATAAAACTGGGCAAGTTATTCTTGAGGGTCATATGCATCATTGTGTACTCGATGGAATTAGTAGTGGTAAAGAAGATGAAACTATCGAAAAATTGATTTCAGCACTTAATCAATTTTCAAAAACAATTTAGGGGAGAGTGTATAATGAAAAAACAAGTAATGAAACTTAACTCTGTTCCTATGTTGTGGGTTTCTGGTATATTTTTACTTGCCAGTTTTATAACAGAATACATATTACCATTAATGGATATATCTTTTGAATTTCCAATAAACCCTGCATGGGTATCGCTTATAATTTCTGGTATTCCTCTTGCTTATCTTGCAATAGTAAATACGTTAGACAAGCGAATTACCTCTCCGCTTCTAATCACTATTGCAATGATAGCTGCTGTTTATATCGGGGATATTTTTGCGGCAGGGGAAGTTGCCTTTATTATGGCTATTGGTGAGTTGTTAGAGGATAGGACAGTTGAAAAAGCAAAAAAAGGTATTGAAATGCTCTTAAATCTTGTTCCATCACAGGGACGAGTAATCACTGAAAACGGCGAAACTATGGTTGAAGCGAAAGATATTAAGCAAAATGATATCATTAGAGTTTTCCCAGGCGAGAGTTTTCCTGCGGATGGGATTATTACTGTAGGAGACACAACGGTGGATCAAAGCATAATGACAGGTGAAAGCTTGCCAGTTGATAAATCTGTTGGTGATGAAGTGTTTACGGGAACTATAAACCGATTCGGTTCTGTTGATATGAAAGCTACAAAATCTTTCGCCAATTCATCACTACAAAAAATGATCAAACTGGTGGAAGATGCGGATAATCAAAAAGCTCCTACACAAAAAATTGTAGATAAATGGGCAGGTTATCTTGTTCCGTTAGCTTGTATAATTGCATTAGTTACATATTTGATTTTTACCTTCGCGCTAGGCAGAGCAGATGATGCCCTTGTTCGCGCCGTAACTATTTTGGTTGTTTTTTGCCCTTGTGCATTAGCTTTGGCTACGCCTACTTCTATTATGGCGGCTATTGGTCAAGCGACAAAAAACGGTGTTCTTATTAAATCAGGTGAAGCTTTAGAGCGAATGGGCTCTGTGAGTACAGTTTGCTTTGATAAAACAGGTACTATCACGCACGGTAAACTTGCAGTTAGCGATATTAAAACCTTCGATTTTGATTATGATGAACTGCTAGCCCTTGTAAGTACAGTTGAAAGTCGTTCAGAGCACCCAATCGGTAAGGCCGTTGTATCTTATGCGAAAGAAAATAACATAAAATTATTAGAGTTAGAAAATTTCACTATGACAGTTGGGAAAGGCGTTGTAGCAACTGTAAAGGGAGTGGAGGTTTTCTGTGGAAATGAAAAGCTAATTACGGATAACGCAAAAGTTATTATTCAAAATGATGTAGCTAATACAATAGCAGCTTTTAGAGAACAAGGGAAAGCTGTTATAGTAGTAGCAAACACAGAAACAGTTATCGGTGTTATAGGACTTTCTGATGAGATTAAAGAAAGTTCGAAGGTGGCTATTTCAAATCTTAACTCAGCAGGAATAAGCAACACAGTACTTCTTACAGGAGACAATGAAAAAAGTGCCAACTTTATAGCAGATAAAGTCGGTATAGCTGAGGTTAAATCGTCTCTGTTACCAGAGGGGAAAGTTGCGGCAGTAAGTGAACTTATGCAAAATGGAAATGATGTGTGTATGGTAGGTGATGGTGTGAATGATGCGCCAGCGCTAAAAACAGCAAATGTTGGAATTGCGATGGGTACAATGGGTAGTGATATAGCTATTGATGCTGCGGATATAGCGATTATGGGTGATGATATAACTAAGATTGCTTATATTAAAAAGCTGTCAAATGCAACTATTTTCTCTATTAAATTTAATATAACAATGTCAATGGTGATTAACTTTGCTGCAATTATACTGTCCGTTATGGGTCTATTAAATCCAGCAACGGGTGCTTTGGTACATAATGCCGGTTCTGTACTTGTTGTATTAAATGCAGCAAGACTTTACGATAAAAAAATAGTATAATTGAAGTGAAATTCCTTATTCCATCGATGTTTAAGATGTTCAAGATGATGTAATCAATTCGATAAAGGAAAACTATGGATAAAATACTCAGAAAATAATGGAGAGATGCTTTATGAACTTAGAAATAAGAAAAGCAAATGAACATGACAAAAAAGAAGTTCTGGCACTTGGCAAAAAGATTGTAGATGTTTACGAACGTACACATCTCGGAGATGATATCTCTAATATACAGTGGAGTGTTATAGATCTTCATATAGTAAATACATTTATTAAAAAAATGTTATGTGATAAGGTTTAGTATATTGATTTGCTGTTTTTTTGTGATATAATGGGTTGTCAAGATTACTTTATTAACCTTAATTTCCTTAATTTTCAGGAGGATTAAATGAAAGAAACAACAGAAACAACAGAAACAACAGAAACAAAAGAACTAATAGACAGAGATTTCTCCCTTGAGCCAGTACCAAAAAATGCAAGAAATGGCTTCTGGAATATCTGTTTTGTTATGCTAGGCTTTACATTCTTCTCTGCAAGTATGAGTGTAGGAGCTACCTTAGGAAATGGATTGAATTTAAGCAATTTCTTTTTAGCAATTTTAATTGGTGGTGGAATATTATCCATTTATTGTGGAATACTTGCTTATATCGGATGTGATACAGGGATGAGTATTGATTTACTCGCGAGACGTGCTTTCGGAATGAAAGGATCATGGGTATCTTCAGCAATCCTGTCTTTCACACAAATCGGATGGTTTGGTGTTGGAGTGGCTATGTTTGCAGTGCCAGCATCTGAAATATTAGGCTGTAGTCCTTGGATTCTCGTAATTACAGCGGGTCTGCTAATGACGGGATCTACTTTCGTAGGAATGAAAGCCCTTGCTATTGTATCTTATATATCTGTTCCACTTATAGCGATTCTAGGGATTTATTCTATGGTGTTAGCAATCAATAGTGGTGGTGGATTGGATACTATATTTTCTAAATCAACAGGACTGGGAACCGTTACTGCAATAGGGCTTGTAATAGGTTCTTTTATCTCGGGAGGAACATCTACTCCCAACTTTGTTCGATTTGCAAGCAACAACAAAGTAGCTGTTATTACAACCGTAATTGCATTTTTCTTAGGAAATTCACTTATGTTTGCATTTGGCGCTGTTGGTGGAGCATCAACAGGAGCAGAAGACATCTTCTATGTAATGATTGCACAAGGATTAACACTTCCAGCCCTTGTTGTATTAGGCGCAAATATTTGGACAACAAATGGAAATGCTCTATACACAGGTGGTTTAGGCTTGTCCAATATTACTAATATACGAAAGAGTCCAATGGTGTTAATTGCTGGAATTGTTGGAACAGCAAGTGCGTTATGGCTGTACAATAATTTTATTGGATGGTTAAGCTTCTTAAACTGTGCGCTTCCGCCAATAGGTATTATTGTTACGTTGGATTTTTTCCTTCATCGTGAAAAATATGCAGAGTCTAGTACTGTTACAGAGAATTTTAACTGGTTTTCCATTGCGGGAATTGTCTTAGGTACACTTGGTGCTATTTTCTTTACATTTGGAATATCTGCCATTAATTCTATGGTAATTGCAGCGGTCTGTTATCTAATAGGAAATATCATTCGTTCAAAGAAAGAGAGAGAATAAATATATGATTATCAAAAACCTATACTTAGAAAATGCTACTGAAACTTCGGATATACGTATTGAAGGCGGAGTGTTTGCAGAAATTGCATCTTCTATTGATGCAAATCCAGGAGAAGAAGTTGTTGATTGTGGTGGTAAATTAGGACTTCCACCATTTATCGAATCGCACGTACACTTAGATACTTGTCTTACTGCAGGTGAACCAGTGTGGAACCAAAGTGGGACTTTGTTTGAAGGAATTGAATGTTGGAGCAAGAGAAAAGAATTTTTAACGAAGCAAGATGTAAAAGAGAGAGTCAATCGTGCAATCCGTATGCAAGCTTCTCACGGAATTCAATTTGTGAGAACACACGTAGATGTTACTGATCCAAAACTAACAGCTCTGGATGCAATTTTGGAATTAAAAGAAGAAGTAAAAGATTTTATGGAGATTCAAGTTGTTGCTTTTCCACAAGAAGGAATCCTTAGTTATCCTAACGGCAAGCAACTTATGATGGATGCAATGAATCTAGGAGCAGATGTAGTTGGAGCAATTCCACATTTTGAATTCACACGTGAATATTCTGTAGAATCTCTTGATTTCGCAATGGATTTGGCTGAAAAGAAAGGGAAATTAGTGGATGTTCATTGTGATGAGATTGATGATGAGGCTTCTCGCGGATTAGAAACCCTTGCAGCAAGAGCATACGAATCTGGAATGAAAGATATGGTAACTGCTAGTCATACAACGGCGATGCACTCTTATAATAATGCTTATGTTGTTCGATTAATGAGACTATTGCAGATGTCAGATATTAATTTTGTTGCGAATCCATGTGTAAATACTCATCTTGGAGGAAGAATGGACACTTACCCTAAGAGACGTGGTATAACACGAGTAAAGGAATTAACAGAAGCTGGAATCAATGTTTCTTTTGGATATGACGATATTTTTGATCCTTGGAATCCAATGGGGAATGGAAATATGAGAGACGTTGTATTTATGGGACTCTATACATGTCACATGATGGGATATGAGGAGATAATGAACTCATACAAGTTTATTTCTACCAAAGCTGCTAAAACCCTTCATTTGGGTGACACATATGGAATCAAAGTAGGAAATCCAGCCAATATTATAGTGATAGATGCTAAGAATTATTATGATGCACTTAATAATAATAGCCCAGTGCTTTATTCTTATCACAAAGGGAAATTAATTGCTAAAACAGCACCAGCTACATCACAGATTTTATTTTAATAACCATTAACAAAAAAACACACTATTACGACGTTTGATGAACGTAATAGTGTGTTTTTTTACTCTTATTTTAATGAGTTGTTCCAAGTGCGATTTCTACATCAGAATCATTCTCAACGATAGCTTCGATTGCATGCTCAAGACCTTTTGCAATTGTAGCGATTGGCATACTTGGCATACCATTAATCTTGTCGATTGCTTGTGCAGTATCAAAAGGAACATGGATGAATCCACCTTTTACATTAGGATACTTGTTTTCTAGTGTATAAAGTACAATGTACATTACATCATTACACACATATGTTCCAGCTGTAAATGAGAGATGTGATGGAATACCATTTGCTCTTACATTTTCTACCATTGCCTTAACAGGTAATGTTGTGAAGTAAGCGTTTTTACCATCTGCTCTGATTGGACTCTCTAAAGGTTGATTTCCATCATTGTCAGGAATTCTAGCTTCTCTTAAGTTGATTGCAACTTTCTCGATTGAGATACAGCTTCTGCTTCCTGCTTGTCCGATGCAAAGAACAGCATCAGGTGAGTATTTTTCAATTGCATCTTCTACTGCTTTTGCACCTTTGTCAAATACAGTTGGAATCTCAATTGTGATGATTTCAGCACCTTTAATTTCTTTTGGGAGAAGTTTTACAGCTTCATAGGCTGGGTTTACAGTCTCGCCACCAAATGGGTCAAAGCCCGTTACTAATATTTTCATAATTAAACTCCTTTAATAAGTGAAGTCTGTATGTAAAACGATTTTTCCGTTTTCCATTATTTTTACATTGTCAGCGTATATAGTAGGGGAATGTGAAACAAGGTCAAAGTGACCAGCGGCTTCATGGATTCCACCTAGTGCTATATTTCGTCCAAAACCGATATGAAATGTTCCATAAGCCGATTCGTCTTCAATATAACAATTCCCAAGGCATTTGGCATTTGAATTTAAGCCAATTCCTAATTCACAAGCTACATACATTCTGTTGTCTTGGAATGATTCAATATAGTTTTTTAAGATACTCCCACTACAGTTATCTTCTATATCTATAATTCGTCCCTCCTTAAGAGTGAGTGTTACAGGAAGATCCACTTTTCCAATGTATCCAAATGAACCGTCTAACACCATGGTTCCTTCGGTTTGATCTTCTTCAATAGGAATGTACAATTCAATGCTAGCAGAAGAGTAACCATTTCCATCTCTTACAACACCGTTAAAGAATCCAGCAGTCCGATTTCTCTTGTAAAATGTTAAATCTGTGCCGAGTTCTGTTGTTACATGGATGACGCTAGAATTTTCCAAGTGTCCAATAATCAATTGAGCCATCATCTTACTACGAACAGTATCCATAGTTAAAAAATCAAAAGATAATAGGGATTGATTATTATTAGTACTAAGAGGTAGAGATAAAAATTTCTTATTTCGCTCAATTGCACGTTTTGTAGCTTTTGTAGTAACTAAAGAATAGTCAGTTGCACCGATAATAGCACCATAGTTATCAAAGGCCGTTTCATGTTCATCAAAATACATACCGACTTTTTTTCCGGATTTTTCAACAAGCATGATATCTACAGAGCATCTGCGCTTGATTGCGACAGATTTTAGTAAATTAGCCTCCTCTAAGTGAGTATCATTAGTAACGATTAGTAGTCGTTGCCAAGGCTTTAGTTTGAGCCATTTGTGAATTACAATTTTGGCACCACGTAGCATTAAGTTATTTTTCATAATAAATAATTTATCTCTTCCTTTGGTTTCTCATAATTAAGCTGCGATTAACATGTAGCAGATTTGGAATACTAACATGAAGATAGCAACTGCAACTTGGTTTTTAATTACTCCAAATTTGTCTTTGATATCTAAGATAGCAACAGGTAAGATGTTAAAGTTTGCAGCCATAGGTGTCATTAATGTTCCACAGTATCCACAAGTTAAAGCAAGCATACCAACTACTACTGGATCTCCGCCTAATGCAAGTACGAATGGTCCACCGATACCAACAGTCATAACTGTGATTGCGGCAAAAGCATTTCCCATAATCATTGTGAATAATGCCATACCTACACAGTAAACGATAATACCAACAGTCATGTTTCCTTCTGGAATAATATTACCTACGATAGATGAGATTACTTCACCTACACCAGCAGTTGTAAAGATAGAACCTAATACTGCAAGAAGGATTGGTAACATACAAGTTGGACCAACAATAGATAAAAATCTCTCTGAATCTGCAAAGAAAACCCCCATTTTGTTATCTGAAGAGTATATCTTAAGAAGGATGACAGCCACGATAACACCAGCTCCAGTTCCAACTAAAGCACTCCATCCGATAAGACCAAATGCAAGTGAGAAACCTCCCATACATAATGCAGGGATGAATAACTTGAAACCGATTTTGTCGAAGTTTTTCTTTGTTTCTTCTTTTGTTGGAGCATTTGGTGTTCCAGCTTTAAGTTTTCTGAATACCAATGGCACACAAAGTACGACAACAAGTACTCCACTTACTACTGGTGGTAAGAATCTACTTGCGATCATTAAGATACCAAGAGCTCCCCAAAATACAGCAGTTCCAATTCTTGATGGATTTGTTTCATCTTTACTATTTTTTACAGCGGCATAAATACACATTACACCGATTCCCATATATACGAATTCTAACAATTTTGACATTAATGTTACTTCAGGATCTAAAAAGAATTCCATAATCGTTCTCCTTTACTTATTGTAATATTTTTTACGTAATTTTTTGTCTTTGAAAATCACAAATACCATAGCTGTGATAAGTGCAACAAAGGCAACAGGTACTTCAACAGCAGCTAAATCGATAAGTTCTACTTCATAGCCAAGTGCAGCTAATGTTCCTTGCACAAGAAGTCCGCCTGAACCTCCAACGAATAGTACTTGGAAGAAGAACCAAGTAATGTTTTCGATTGCAGAAGACATTCCTTTTAAATTATCTACGTGTTTTTCATCTGGAGTTTCACCTTTGGCTTCGATTGTTCCGACTGCCATAGGCATAAGTACTGGTCTAATAAATCCAGCTACACCACCGATACCTACGTTAAATGCACCGAATCCAGCACGAATTGCTGCATATGTAGCAATTACTGTACCGCCTGTAGCCCCTTTTACTTTACGGATTAGAGCGGCCGCAGCCTCTTTAAGTCCATTACGCTCAAGTGTTCCAGTTACTAATAATACAAGGATGAAGATCATCATACTTCTATTGTTAGAGAATGATGTTCCAATTAGTTCTAATAATTCAGTAACTCCAATACCACCAACAATAGCTGTTGTTGCAGCTGCCAATACAATAATTAAGACTGAATCTAATTTTAAAGCAAATCCTACGATAACAATAAGGATTCCTAATAGTTTTAAAAGTTCCATAACTTCCATAGCTTTTTCTCCTTTTCTGTAAGTGAGTTATATTATAAAACAGTCTAGACAAGTAGTGGGCGTTGTCTAGTGTGTTCTACCAAAAATGTGTTATTATCTACAACCAAAGATGAATTGTATACGCATTGACTTTTTAATAAAAGATCAATGGTGGCCATGTTATGTAGATAATGTGCTTTTGAACAATCTTCTAAATATTGTCCTTGTGCCGTTTCATCGGCTACTTCACTCGTGTAACATGAAGTAGTAATCCACGGGAATTTATATGAGAAATAGGTGCTGTTTTCCAAGTCAAGTTTACGAGGAACCCAGTAATTTATCATAGTTCTAAAATAAGATGCAGGGAATAGCTTCGGCATCCAATCACTAGCATATTTTTCAAATAGGCGAGTCATTTCTGTGTTATAGCATTCCATCGTCGTGTCACCTAGGATTGCATCAGCAACTACTTCTTCAATGGCTTTATTTAGAGGAAGGTTGCATGTCCAACGTTCATCATCGATCTGCCAATAGATTCCGTATAAAATACTTCGCGGTAGCCAAAATCCCTTGAATGACGGTGAGGTGTAACCAGAAAATTGTTGATCCCATTCATGACTTGGAACTCCGTGATTGTCTACAATTACATCTGGTAAGAAGCGACGCCATAACCCAATAAGACCTCTTGATTCTGTATGAATAGAATCTTCATTAAAATGTTCACGGAAGAATTCATTGCCTAGTGCATTGAATCTAGCCACATGGAAAATCCAGTTTGGGTTATCCTGCATTAATTCTTCGTGCATGGCAGTTCCATCTGTATTTTCAACAGGAATAATGGTTAGGTTCATCCGATTACCAATTCCCTTATATTTTTCATCTGTTAAAAGAGTTTTAATAATCTGGAAGGATGCATTTGTAGCGGAGACTTCATTAGCATGATGCCTGCAATTAATAATTTCACTTGGTGCATGTGTGATTCTCTTTGTGCGAGAGAGATAGCCTTCATACTCTGGTGCGAATTCTACAGCATATACTATTCGACCAAGATAGGAGGTTGCAATTGGATAAACCTCTAATCCGTTTACTCTCTTTAATTGCTCAATATAACAAATATATTGGTCATAGCCGATGACATCTTGTTGTGTAAACTCCAAGGTATTAATATCTAAATCCTTTGTTGGTTTTGGAATCAACTTCACGTTTGAACGATAATCTCCATTGGATGTTCGGAAACAAATCGTGCCAATTTTATCGAAAGTGGTATTGATAGATAAATGCCCACTTTCTAATAGTTGAGCAAAGGATTCTACGATATTAGGATCTGGGCATTCAACGATTACATCAAGGTTTAGTTTATTATCTTCTAAGGTGAGTTCAGAAATATACGCGGAAACATCTTCTTTGGCACATGTTTTCTGGTGTAGCGTACCATCGACATCGACGGTCATTTCTGAAAAAAGATTATCAGACAAGGTAACCTTAAATTTTGGTTTTCCTTCTGATTTCTTGATTCTAGGATAAATCAAACCAGGTGCATTAAAGTTCTCACCTGTCTGTTCTCCTAAGAATTTGAAATAATCACTACCTACAAAATACATGTCTTCATGTAGTGCATCGAGAGAAGAAATCATATCTTGTCTCGATTTTAGTGGATAGTCAGGTTCGCTTACTTCTACTTGCAGATCAAGTTTTGCGAAGAAAGGCTGATCTGCTGCAGTTGGAATGCGCCCTAATCTTTTCGTGAAGTAATCTCTACAATCAGGAAGAACTTCAGATTGATAAATATCCCAAATAAGTTCCAAGTCTGTTTGAATTCTTTGATCTAAGATTAAGTCATCATTGATATAGACTTTGGCATATCCAGTACAAGGGTGAACCTTTCCAAGTGTTGGATACTCATTCATATAAGAGCGTTCGGAAACGTGAGTCTTATATTTGTTCTCATAAATAGAGTCCCCTTCTTTGTCATAGGCAACTACACGATAAGTGATATTCTCAGAACCTTTATATTCCTTAAATACAACATTGTCAGAAGTAAGATTAAGCCTATCTATTAAAACGTCTTCTATTGGGTAAAGCTCTTGTAAAAAACGAATTGGGATATCAAACCAAGTATCTTCATTCTTGCCGGCAGAAGAATTATAAGAAGGCATTGCACCGTCCTCGTCTAACCAAGTATCATCTGGATTTTTGAGGAAGGCTTTAAACTCAATTTCGATTTTTTCGGTATTTGTATTTTGTAAATCTGTTATAACATAGTCATCTATCCAAGAGAAACCTTGCTTAAAAGCACATATTATTTCTTGTTGAACAGTGGTGCAGCCTAAGTGTTTTAAGTCTTTTTCTATGGTTTGCATTAATGTTTCTCTAACATCAAATTCTTCACTTAAGGCCGCCTGAATTCTTACACAATCCCCAGTGTGAATTCTAGGGTATATTTCAGATTTCATTAAGTCCATAAACACATCCACTTCCCAAGGGATATCATAAGTGCGTTCATAAGCTGGTTTTAAATCCTTGTAACTTTTGAAACTAGCAAAATTCATTTCCTCGTAAGGTAGATTTCGAAAACTCGGTTCAATGTATGCAATGGTGTTATTCCCTTGTTTAGAAAGCATATGAGCATATGATAACTGGCCATCTAAATTTCTAAGAGAGAGCGATTCGATAAACTCATTTAACAATTGACTCCATGTCATGCGATTCTGTTGTAATGGAAAATTCTCACATATAAAGGAAACGAAGGTAGATAGATTCTCGCCTTGGCCGAAAATGCGAATAAGATTACCGGTTTCAGTATGTTCAAACGTCATCTTACATATAGAAGAAGACGTAAATTGAATTTGATTGCCAACTACAGGTTCAAATGAAATTAATGAATCGGTGAGTTTTGTGGTTTCCATTCCAAAGCGGAATGCTAAATCACACACGGCTCGTGCCGTATATTTATCAAAGTCTGAATTTACTACAATCTTAAAATTTGTTTCATCAGCAAGTAAATCCAGATTTTTATCTAATAAGAAATCTCCAATTTCAAAAACACTTTCTAATCCTTTTATAGAACGTTTGTCAAAGGCAGGAAGAGGAAGTGCATGATCTAAAGCACTTGTATAGTCGTCTGGTTTTTGGGAATCTAATTTCAAGGAGTTCCAATAACTATTGAAATTATCTTCGAAATTTTGAGTGTCACAAAATGTGCTGATTGGAAAAGAGCTACTTGTGCTATGAAATCCAAGTAATAATGCATGCTTCACACATATCTCTAAGTCCTGACAAGTCATATTGTTACTTATATGTAAATTGTGTGAATTTATCATTTTTTACAACCTCCCATTCATAATATCATAATATTATCTTAAGATAATATTATACAATATATAATGAAATTATGCAATGCATGAATGAGTCTATATATAATGTATACATAGTGCGCCTGCAATAAAATGAATAATTATACATATATCATGTATTAAGGCTGCATTGGAATAGACTTGCTTAAAATGAAAAAAACCTAAGAATATTAAAATATGCTTAGGTCTAATTCGTTCGATATATCTTTTAGCATGCCAATCCCTGCTACAGGATTTCCTTTACTGTCTAGTGCTGGAGCAAATACGCCAATTCCCATTTTTTTAGGAACGCTTGCAAGGATTCCGCCCCCTACTCCTGATTTGGCAGGGATTCCAATGTGAACAGCGAAATCGCCAGAGGCGTCATACAAGCCGCAAGTTACCATGATTGTTTTGGTGATTCTACAGATTTGCTTTGAGATAAGAGGTTCACCAGTATGGATAGAAACCCCATCATTAGCTAAAACAGCACCTATTTCCGCCAAATCCTTGCATGTGATTTCGATAGAACAATGGCTAAAATATATATCTAAGATTTCATCTACATCGCCTTGCATAAGATTACAGCTCTTCATATAGTAGGCTAAGGCTCTATTTTTGTCTCCAGTAATTTTCTCTGAATGAAAAGTACTTTCATTTATACTAATATCATCGTTATGTGCAAGCTTCCTTGTGAAATCTAAAATACGATTGACCTTATGTTGGACGTTGTCGCCTTTTATTAAGGATGATGCTAAAATGGCACCAGCGTTTATCATAGGGTTATAGGGCTTACGTAAATCACGTGTTTCCATACTTGCGATAGAACTAAAGCTTTCTCCAGAAGGTTCCACACCGATATGTGTAAAAACAGTGTCTATGCCATTGTCAACTAATGCTAGCATTAGTGTGATTATCTTCGATATACTTTGAATTGTAAATTTTTTGTTTGCTTCACCAGCTGAATAATGTTCATTATCTAATGTAACGATATATATTCCCAAATCATTAGGATCGGCCTTGGATAATTCAGGTATGTAGGTCGCAACATGACCTGATGCAGTGCATTCTCTATTGTTTTCTATAATTTCTTGTAAAATATGATTCATCTTCAAACCTCACTATTTATTTTTTCTACCATATCATATATTACAAAGGATGTATAGTGGCTTTGGGACGGTTAATCGGATTCAAAATAATGACTTTATGACTTAGAATAAAAGGAATACATAAGTAATACTTATTAAAACATATAAAATAAACTAAATATACTAATAATAAAGAATGTGATAATATTTTTGTATAAATTAAATATAAAAATTCCACAAGAATCAATTGCAGGACGGGAAGCCTGGTTAAGCTCCCGTCTAGGAGTCAATTGATTCTTTTTATTTAAAAAAATAAAAACTTAAAGTGGAGGAAATCATGAAACATACCGTAGAAAATCTAAAAAAATTAGTAAGAGCAGGAAGAGGAATCACACCATCTGATGTAGTAATCAAAGGTGGAAATCTTGTAAATGTAATGTCCGCAGAAATTTATCCGGCAGATGTAGCTATTTACCAAGATACAATTGTTGCAATTGGAGATGTAGAAGATTACATAGGAGATGATACAACAATTATTGACGCGACAGGGAAGTACTTAACACCAGGATTAATAGATGGTCACATTCACAGCGAATGTAGTAAATTAAGTATTACAAGCTATGCGAAAGCAGTTGTCCCAGTGGGAACAACAAGTATGATATCTGGATTAGACGAGTATATTTCGGTTTCTGGATTAGAGGGGTTACAAGAGGTGCTTGCAGAAATTAAAGGGACTCCATTGAAAGTATTTTGGGGAGCGCCACACCAGACACCATATACAATTCCACAATCCACAGTTGCATTTAATATTGAAAAAGAGACACATAAAGAATTGCAACAATGGCCAGAATGCTTTGGTGTGTGGGAGACAGTACGTGAATTTATTCAAGAAGAAGATGAAAATACATTGGGAGCAATGGAAATTGCTGCTGAGAACAATCTATTAACATTTGGTTGTGCACCAATGGCACAAGGAAAAGATTTAAATGGATATTTGGCAACAGGGATTCGTCTTGACCATGAAAGTTACACACATGAAGAAGTGGTTGAAAAAATGCGAAATGGAATGCATATGTTAATCCGTGAATCATCGGTTACTCATTTCCTAGAGGAAAATATTCGTGCAGTTACAGAGGTAAATCCTTATTTTGCAAGAAGAGTGAGTTTCTGTACGGATGATGTAACAGCGAGTGATGTATTGGAAAAAGGACATTTAGACAATGTAGTTAGAGAAACCATTCGATTTGGAGTAGATCCAATCACAGCGATACAAATGGCAACAATTAATAGTGCAGAGGCCTATAGAATCGATCATTTAGTTGGCTCTATTTCTCCTGGTCGTATTGCAGATATTCTGATTGTAGATAGTCCAGAAACATTTAATGTATTAGAAGTAATGGTGAATGGGAAACTAGTAGCAGCGAATAAGAAATTAACGATTGATTTACAAGCACCGGTTCGGAGTGAAGTGTTAAGTAGTAAGTTAAAATGTGAATATGTAACAGGAGCTGATTTTGAGTATAAAGTCGATATCAAAGAAGGAACAGCACAAGTGTTGTCAATGGATGTGAAAGGCCCTTTTGTCAGAAAGCGTAGAGATGTAGAACTACAAGTAGTAGACTATATTGTTCAACCAGATCCAGTACAAGATGTTGCCATGGTTTCAGTAATTGAACGTTTTGGAAGAAATGGAAATAAATCCTTGGCATTTTGTTCGGGATGGAAACTGCAAAAAGGTGCGATGGCATCATCAGCGGCTCCTGACGACAATAATATAGTAGTAATGGGTGCCACTGCATCAGATATGGCAATTGCGGTGAACCATCTAATTGATAATGGTGGTGGACAAGTCGTAGTAGCAGATGGAGAAATCATAGAATTCTTACCACTTCCAGTAGGTGGGATTTGTAGCGATGCCGACCCAGAGGAAATCGCAATAATTGAAAAGCGCTTAAATGCATCGGCAAAGGAATTAGGATGTGAACTACCAGAGCCATTGATGTATATGTTCTTTTTGCCAATTACAGCAATACCAGATTATGCAATTACAGATGTGGGAGCAGTTGATTGTATAGAGTTGAAAATTGTAGATCCAATTTTGGAATTAAAAACAAAATAGAGGTGATGAATTGAAGAGAGAAGAGTTAAAACAATTAATTGAAGTTGCAAGTGGGCGACAAGAAGCAGATCTTGTAATTAAAAATGCAAATGTTGTAGATGTATATAGCGGAATACTTACACAAGGAGATGTTGCAATTTCAGGTAAGTATATTGCGGGGGTAGGTAAGTATACCTCTTCAAATATGATTGATGCGACAGGTATGTATTTAACACCAGGCTTTATTGATAGCCATATTCATATTGAATCAGCCTATGTTTCGCCAGAAGAATTGGGCACTCTACTTATTCCAAATGGAGGGACTACAATTATCGCCGATCCACATGAAATTGTAAATGTATGTGGTATTGAAGGGCTAAATTATATGATGGAAGCAGCAAAAAATACAAAGTTGGATATCAAATATGTATTGCCATCTTGTGTTCCAGCAACACCTTTTGAGCATTCGGGAGCAATTGTTGATGCGAAAACAATGGAAGAGCCAATTACTAGGGAGGCAATTCTTGGACTGGGTGAGTATATGAATTTTCCAGGCATTATCTATAATGTAGATGCAGAAGTAGATAAAGTTATGGTGGCAAAAAAGCATAATAAAATTATTGACGGACATTCACCTGGAGTGAGTGGTTTGGAGTTAAATGCATATACTTCAGTTGGAATTCGTACAGACCACGAATGTGCAACGGTTGAAGAGATGCATGAGCGTATCGCTCGAGGGGTATATGTGTTATTAAGACAAGGATCTGCTTGTCACGATTTACGAAATCTATTGAAGGGTGTGACTCCACAAAATAGTAGAAGGTGCTTATTATGCTCAGATGACAGACAGCCAAAAACAATTCTTTCGATTGGACATTTGAATGATCATTTGAAAATCTGTGTGGAAGAAGGTTTAGATCCAATTACAGCAATTCAAATGGCAACAATTAATGCGGCAGATTGTTATGGATTATCTGATCGAGGAGCAATTGCGCCAGGATTATTTGCAGATTTAGTTTTGTTAGAAGATTTAAAGGATTTTAACGTAAAAAAGGTACTTTCAAAAGGTGAAGTAGTCGCGGATGAAGGTTGTTATTTACCAGCTGTAAAAAAATATGATATTTCTGCAGTGAAAAGTTCATTTGCAGTAAAAGATTTCTCAGTTGATAAGTTAAAGTTAAAATTGTCTCAAAATCTTGTCCATCTAATTCAAATCCAAGCAGGTGGTGTAGTGACAAAGAAGGTGAAAGAGAGGGTTGAACTTACTGCAGAGGGAGACTTTAAATATAATCCGAAAGAAGATGTTGTAAAAGTAGCAGTCGTAGAACGACATCAAAATACGGGAAATGTAGCAGTAGGGCTACTTAAGGGGTATGGTATTAAGAAAGGTGCAATTGCATTATCCGTTGCTCATGATTCTCACAATATTATTGTGGTAGGTGTCACGAATGAGGAAATGGCATTTGCGGTGGAAACTTTAATTGCACAAGGCGGTGGTGTTGTACTTGTAAATGGACAAGAGGTAGTAGAATCCCTTCCAATGCCGATCGCAGGAATTATGAGCGATCAAACTGGACAGTGGGTGAGTGATAAACTTACAGATTTGCATGAAAAAGCACATACTGTACTAGGAATTAATGGAGATGTAGAACCAGTTATGACATTGTGTTTTATGTCGCTAGCTGTAATACCAGAAATTAAGATTACAGATATGGGATTATTTGATGTAACCATATTTGATTTTATACCACTTGAAGCAAATGACAAACATTAATCAGCAAAGAGAAAAGAGGCATTGAGGGAATATGAATACGAGAATTAAAGTACCATTTTTTACAAGAAATGACATTGGTGGAATTACTTATATTATTACAAATAATATTGTGAATTATTTGATTGTTATCGCTACATTATCAGGCGTTCTTGATTGGCCAGATGAAATTGTTTTTGGAAGAGTTATTCCAGGACTATCAATTGGATTGTTATTGAGTTGTATCTACTATGCATTTATGGCATGGAAATTAGCGCAAAAAACTGGAAATCCAAATGTAACAGCCTTACCATCGGGTGTTTCTACCCCAGCTATGTTCGTTATTTTATACGGAGTAATTATGCCATTACACTATGCAATCGGAGATCCGTATATGACTTGGTCGGCGGCTATGGCAGCTTGCTTTATTGGTGGGATGGTAGAATTTGCAGGTGGAATTATTGGGCCTTGGATGAAACGCCATATCCCAAGAGCAGCATTACTAGGAACAGTAGCTGGTATTGGGTTTATTTGGATGGCTACACAAGGAGTTTTTGATATCTTATCAGATCCAATTGTAGGGATTCCAATTCTTATCGTTGCAGTAGTTGGTTTATTTGGAGGGTATTTGTTCCCTAAGAAAATTCCACCATTAGTAGTTGCAGTAGTTGGGGGTATTATTTATGCCTTAGCTATTGGTAGAACATCTATTGATTTTTCGGGAGTTGGATTCTATATTCCAAATCCGGTTTCTACAATAGAATATTTAATAAGTGGATTTGCAATTGTAGCACCATACTTGACAATCATTATTCCAATTGAAATCTATAACTTTATTGAAACGATGGATAATGTAGAAGCAGCAAATGCAGCAGGAGATGATTATAGTGTGCGTGAGGCACAATTTGCAGATGGAGTTTGTACAATGATTTCGGCTTTATTAGGAGGAGTTGTTCCCAACACAGTATGGCTAGGGCATGCAGGTCTTAAGAAGTCAGGGGCTGGAGTTGGATATTCGGTAGTATCAGGTTTGATATTAGGGATTGCAGGGATATTAGGTTTATTTACATTCTTTAGTACAATTGTACCACCAGCAATTGCTGGAATCACATATTTATGGTGTGCAACATTGATGGTAGCACAAGCATTCCGTGACGTAGATAAGAAATATCATGCAGCAGTAGGGGTTGCAATGGTTCCACCGGTTGCAGATTTCCTATTTACACAGGTAACGGGAGCTATTGGAGTGTCAGGAGTACATACAGAATTAATCGAGCATAATTTGATGGGATTCAACCCTGAACTTTCACAGGCAATCATCGACATGGGAGTTTTATGGCGAGGAATACCAGAAACAAAGCATGGAGCAATTATCATTGGAATCATCTTTGGATCCTTCATAGCATTTATTATTGATCGTAAGTTAAATGTAGCCGCACTTACTTTATTAGCAGCCGCAGTGTTCTCTGTATTTGGTTTGATTCATAGCGCATCACTTGGATTCTTTCCAACTACACCATTCGCAATTGCTTATGCTATAGGGGCAGCAATTCTATATATTATGCACCTAGGAAGAAATACCTGGTGCAAAGCACAAGATAATTTTGATTATTTATAAAAAGTATAGAAGTGAACTGTTAGAGAATAAGTTGTTTAGCTTATGCTCTAACAGTTTTTTGCTTTAAATAAATGGTATTTAGAGAGGCAATAAGGTATAATGAAATTTACGTGGCGATATGTTTCGTCTATTTAGATTTAGAAATTAAAATTAAGATAAGAGAGTATATTATATGAAAAATCATTTGAATTTAACAGAGGGTAATATTTTAACAGGTCTTCTTAGATTCACAATACCAATTCTATTTACCATATTGCTGCAAACAGCATATGGAACGGCAGATTTATTAATTGTTGGACAATTTTCTGAAGTTAGTGAAGTATCAGGCGTTGTGATAGGTAGCCAAATTATGGGAACTATTACGTCATTTTGCACAGGATTATCCATGGGTGTTACCATATTAGTTGCAAGACATATAGGTGCAAATGAACAGGAGAAATCATCTAAGGTTATTGGAGCAGGGATTGCCCTCTTCCTGGTGGTAGGAATCTTGATTACGATAACACTATTGTTGGGGAATGGACAGATTGCTGGTATGATGCAAACTCCAGCAGAGGCATTAGCACAGACAAAAACATATTTGATAATTTGCGGTGCGGGATCAATATTTATCGTATCCTATAATCTAATAGGAAGTGTATTTCGAGGAATAGGAGATTCTAATACTCCTTTATTGACAGTAGCAATTGCCTGTGTCATCAATATTATATTAGATTTAATATTTGTGGCAGGCCTAGACTTAGGGGCTATGGGAGCAGCAATTGCAACAGTAGTGGCTCAGAGTTGTAGTGTGTTTTTGTCCTTAGCTTTTATACGAAAGAAATCCACCCAACTCCAAGTTTCAAAACAACATATTTGTTGGGATTCGGGTGTAATCAAAGATATTTTAAAATTAGGTATTCCAGTGGCTTTACAAGGAGTATTAGTTGGATTTTCATTTCTTGCCATCACTGCAATTGTAAATGGAATCGGCGTTGTTGCCTCAGCGGCAGTTGGAATTGTTGAAAAAATCACAGGGCTTATTATGTCGGTGCCGTTGGCATTTATGCAATCATTATCGGCATATACTGCACAGAATATGGGAGCAAATAGAGAAGATAGGGCGCTGAAGGGATTGAAATATGGAATGTTGATGTCCTTGGTTTTTGGGGGTGTAACAGCATATCTGGCTGCATTTCATGGAACGTTGTTTACAAAATTATTTACAAATGACGCAGAAATTACGGTATATGCATTACAATATTTGAAATCTTATGCATTTGATTGCGTAATGGTTGCAGTCATGTTTTCGTATTCAGGTTACTTTAATGGGTATGGTAAAACTACATTTGTAATGATTCAATCTGTAATAGCGGCGTTATTAATAAGAGTACCATTGGCATATTTCTTTAGTACGATGGAAGATACCTCCTTATTTATTATTGGTCTGGCAACTCCGACTGCGACTTTAACCCAAATCGTGATGTGTGTTTTATATTTTAGACATATACATAGGAAATAGAAAAATATATGTTACTATAAGATTGAGTATAAAGGAGAATCGTAATTAATTAAGTAAAGATAATAATAATAAACAAAAGAAAAACAAAAGAAAAATTTTCGGAGAATTCAACCAATTGATATGAAAAGGGGAGTATAATTATCTAATTATAGCAATTAATTAAATGTACAGTAACATACTGGCACTTAGATGAGAACAAAGGATAAACTTGCAATGGATTTTTTTGATTGAGAGGTGATTTGGATGATAAAAGGAGTGCTAAGGAAGATATTACATATCGTATTGATTTATATGGTCCTATTCATAATTATTCCAAGTCATGCAGTGGCATCTCAAGGAGAGAAAATCATAGTGAAAGTTGGGTATGATAGAGGGTATGGAGCGGTCAGAGATTTAGAATCTATTGATGAAAAAGGATATATTTATGATTTGGCTAAGAAAATGGAATATTATTCTAATCTTAGATTTGAGTATATAAAATATGATGATTTGATAGATTGTTTTGATGCTTTAGAACGTGGAGAGGTGGACGTAGTGGGTCCAGTTTCCTATACGCAAACTCGCGCTGAGCAATATCTCTACTCAGCACCAATTGCAGAGGTAGTAGTAAGTCTAGTGACAAAAGCGGAGCATACTCAAACTACATTTTACGATGATTATGATTTAATTGATGGGAAAACGGTGGCTAGTTATAATGGCTCGCCATATGAACAATATTTAGATGCTTATTGCGAAGAGAAAGATATTGAAATTACGTACATACGCGGAACTTCAACTAGCTATAAAGATTTAGAAGCTGATTATTACTTGACAACATCTATGTTTGATGTGTTTGCAGATTACGTATCGGTTGTAAATCTTAAAGTAGAGAATTTGCACCTTGCCTTTAGTAAAAATGATGATAGTAAAAGAGATATTGTGCAAGAAGCACTAACACGTACAATAGCTGCGGATAAGTGGCTTATGTCAGAATTAAGTGAAAAATATTACGGGAAATCTACTTTGAAAAGGCGGTATATTACAAAAACGGAGCAAGCTTTATTAGAAGACATGGAATTTACGGTAGGATTTGATATTAACCATCCGCCGTATATGTATTTAAATGATCAAGGGGAGCCGGATGGCATCATTGTAAATATATTCAAAGCTGTTGCAGAGAATGGAGGTTTTACAAATTATACCTTCCAACCATATGATGTCCTTGATGGCGATCCATCAGATGAGGAATATGCATATAATACTAGTGATATTATTCTTTCAGCAATTGGGAAATCGAACCCGTATGAAGAACAGTTTGAATTGTCTGATGTTATCTTTCAAGCGCCAATATTTTATATTACAAGTATAAATTCTTATATTGAATCATCATCGGAACCAGGCGTATTAGGAATTCATCAAGCAGCTTTTTGGAGTGAAGAAGAAATAATTAAGAATTTCCCCAATGTTGAAATTAAACCATATATTAGTCATATGGAAATTATTGATGATTTTAATAATGGGAAATTAGATGCAATTATGATGACAGAGTATGCATCTAACTATGCGAAGGCTTTTGTAGAAGATGAATACACTACAATTGCATCAGAGGGACGTCTGGAGTTTCGCTTACTAGTATCGAAGGAAATTGCAGATACATATGTACATATATTTAATGTATTATTTGATTATTTTCCTACTGAAAAGGTGGATGAAATTATAATACAAGAGGAAAGTAAATATTTTTTACCAGTAACAATATCTGAAATCATCAGGGAGAATTTACTACCAATTTTACTTGGTGTAATTTTAATCGTCACTGTAATTGTATTGATAGGAGCCTATGAGAATAATAAGCGCAAAAGCACTATTTTGGAAATAGTCAATAAAGATGAATTGACAGGATATATTTCTTTATTCAAATTCAATGAAGTAGCTAAAGAGATGCTAGAACATGTAGAAAAAGATCAATTAGAAGTGATTTCTGTTGATATTGACCGATTCACGATTATCAACTCTATGTTTGGTGTAGTTACGGGAGATTTTGTTATTGTTGCAATGGCAAATGCGCTTGAAGAAGAATATGGAAAGAAAAAAGGGTTGGTGGCAAGAATTACAGCAGATCATTTTGTTGTTATAAGAAATTGCAAAGAAGCAAGAGAAATAAAAGAAGTGATATCAGATGTTTTAATTCCACTGATTCGCGAAATAATAGGAGAAGGATTTAATCTAACATTAGCTGCCGGTGTGTATAAAATTGAAAATGATAAAATAGAACTCTCTGAGGCGCTTCGAAAGGCTATTCATGCGAAAAGTATGCAAAAAAGAATGTATCTTTCTATGGTAACTTATTATGATGAGGCAATGGAGAAGCGAGAAAAATCAAAGATTAATGTTGTGCTACGGATGAAGGCGGCATTACAGGAAAAGGAATTTTACATCAAGTTTCAACCAAAAGTGAATTTCGAAACGCTAAAAGTATGTGGTGCAGAGGCATTAGTTAGATGGAAGCCTAAAAATTCTGATCGCGAAATTTATCCAGATGAATTTATACCAATATTTGAATCCAATGGATTTATTAAATTGCTAGATTATTTTGTGTTTGAAGAAGCATGCAGATTTAGAAGTGAGAATTACAAATTTATGAAAGTTCCTATAATTTCCACAAATATTTCAACAGTCACATTGTTTGATGTGAGTTTTACGCAATCCTTGGATGAAATCCTAAAGAGATATGAATTACATCCACAGGATGTGGAACTAGAAATTACAGAAAGCGTTGCAGAACAAGATAAACATATTTTATCCAACAAAATTAGAGAACTTAAGCATTATGGATATACAATTTCTATTGACGACTTTGGTTCTGGTGTTTCATCGCTCAATCGCTTAGCTTCACTTGATGTGGATATTTTAAAATTGGACAAGGAATTTTTGGATTGTAACTTCGAACAGGTAAAAGGAACTGCTATTATTAATAAAGTAATAGAATTGGCAAAAAGTATTAATATGACAGTTGTATGCGAAGGAGTAGAAACAGCAGAACAAGCGAAATGGTTACAAAGTATTTACTGTGATGTAGCACAAGGATACTATTTCTCACGTCCAATAGAAATGGAAGAGTTTAGAGAGTTACTTCTTGAAAATAAAACATTTCTAATTGAAGAAAACTCTTGTCATTGATATAAACATATCGATGGCAAGAGTTTTTTGATAGAAGAGAGAAAAATAGAAATGTTGTTATAACAACAGAAAAATCAGATGAGTTACTTTATATTAAATATATGCAAAGAGCATAGTAGCAGATATATTTTCAGAGAAAGGGAGTAAAATATGAATAGAAAAGTTATTAAAATTGATGAAAACAAATGTGTAGGTTGTGGGTTGTGTGCAAAGGCCTGTCAGCAGAGTGCAATTGAAATGGTAAATGGAAAAGCAAAGGTTGTCCGTGATGATTATTGCGATGGAATTGGTAATTGTCTGCCAGTCTGTCCTGTAAATGCTATTAGTTTTTCAGATAAGGATGTTGTGAATATAAAGTCCCATGAAGTGAATGAAGAGCAAGATATACCAATGAAAACCGACCAACCTACACCAGTACAAGGAGGTTGTCCAGGGAGTCGTGGGATGGAATTAAAGCGCGAAAGTAAAATGAGAACAGATCACGAAAGCAAAGTGGTAGCAGAGCGTATAGTAGAATCTGCAGTCTCTCAATCAGAATTACGACAGTGGCCAGTTCAGATAAAATTGGTACCGGTACAAGCCGCGTATTTTGAGGATGCACATCTTTTGATTGCAGCTGATTGTACCGCATTCTCGTATTCGAATTTCCATAAAGATTTCATGAAAAATAAAGTGACTTTAATTGGGTGTCCGAAATTAGACGCAGGGGATTATACAGAGAAATTAACAGAAATTATCAAAAACAATAATATCAAGAGTGTTACGATAGTTCGAATGGAAGTTCCATGTTGTAGAGGGATTTATAATGCCGCAGTAGAAGCAATGAAAAGAAGTGGAAAATTCTTACCATGGCAAGATGTTGTGATTTCTTTAGATGGGAAAATATTAGATAATTAGGTGGTAGATAGTCTTATAGTGTGTATAGAATAAGG
>CAYIYM010000013.1:0-62783 GCA_964367685.1 uncultured Lachnospiraceae bacterium | reverse complement strand
ATAAAAAAGGAGATGCAGGAAATAGATGATTACTCATCTATTTCGCAACATCCCTTTTGTCTTTATATTTACTCATATCTCTCCTACCATCTTAATTTCTCAGATGATAAGACTGTTTCTAAAACTTATCCTACACTTTGAATCAATGTCTTCGCTTCTTCTACCTTAATTAACTTTCCATAAGAGAGAACTTTACTATCAACCACTAAGGCTGGAGTTTGCATAACACCATACTTCGCAATTTCAGCCATATCTCCAATATTAAGAACTGTTTCATCTAGTCCTAATTCTTCAACCGCTTTCTTCACATTCTCAAATGTATCACTACTTTTCTTACAACATGCACCTAGAACAATAATTCTAGCATTTTCGATATCACCGATATCGCATTGCCCACCTCACTCACAAGCGCCTTTTACTGTTTCTTCAGTAACCGCTGGTGCTACTTCTTTTTTCTTACCAAATCCAAATAATCCCATTGTAATTCTCCTTTTGTTTTCTTATATTTATATTATATATGGTTGTAATGCATTAAACAAGTATCCAACTGCAATAATTCCCGCACTTGTAATTCCAATAAATAATCCTAACAATTTTGGTTTAATTGCCTTTCTTAGCATAATCATAGAAGGAAGACTAAGTGCTGTAACCGCCATCATAAATGATAGAATCGTTCCTAATTGTGCCCCTTTCGCTAATAAAGCTTCCGCTACTGGAATCGTTCCAAAAATATCCGCATACATTGGTATACCAACAAGTGTTGCCAATACTACACCAAAAGGATTATTGCTTCCAAGTACAGCTTCGATCCATTCCTCTGGAATCCAGTTGTGGATAAATGCACCAATACCAACTCCCACTAAAATGTAAGGTAATACCTTCTTAAATGTTTCTACTACTTGCTCTTTCGCATATATTACACGATCTTTCTTAGTTAATGTAGGAGAAGTAATATCTATATTAGAAGCACTTAGAATAATATCTTCCACTTCATTTTGCATTCCTGATCGTTCAATAATCGCTCCACCAATAACAGCTACAATCAATCCAATTACCACATATAGAACAGCTACTTTGGTACCAAAAATACTCATTAACAATACTAGACTCCCCAAATCAACCATAGGTGACGAAATCAAGAATGAAAATGTAACTCCCATTGGTAACCCTGCTCCTGTAAATCCCATAAACAATGGAATTGATGAACATGAACAAAAAGGTGTAACTGTACCTAATAAAGCTCCCATAATATTGGCCCATATTCCTTTGAATTGTCCCAGTATCTTCTTACTTCTTTCTGGTGGAAAAAAACTTTGTATATACGATATCATAAAAATCAATGAGCACAATAATACAATGATTTTAATAACATCATAGATAAAAAACTGGACACTTGCCCAAATCGGAGAATTTAAATCTCCACCTATTGCTAAAATCCCATTTCCTACCATTTCATTTAACCATTTCATTCCCAAGACTTGATCTTGAAAAAATGACCATGCATTACTTATAACTTCCATTTTAACCTCTTTCTTACATCAAATGTTTTTGATATCAACTTTTGTTGATATGAGTATACTACATTTGACATAAAAAAGTCAATAGTTACATCAAGAAAATTTGATATAACTATTGACCTTTGTTATTTTATCGACTTATAGTATCGAAATGAATATATAACTGGCACTAAAGTCATGATTGCAAGTGCAATAATCAAAACAATAAATATAGAAGAAGATTCAATAAAACCAGTTAATGCTACCACGATACCCCCTACCACCCAAATAGGAGCTGCCACTCTATGTGTATTATGCCATACCTCTTCATTGGCAAGAGTCCACGGTGTCCGAATACCTATAAAGTAATTTTGTTTGATTTTCGGTAGATAGTTACCAATGAAGGCAAACATAACGCCAACACATACTGGCACTAATTGTATCAGATTATTTAGAATTTCTTCTCCTGTTAATTTACTCTCAATTGCAAAAATGCTAATTACATTTAAAATCACCATAAACAAAGTTATTACTATACGTAAAACATGGAACGTTTTTTGAAAATTTTCGTAATTCATCTTTTTAGGATCTACTTTGCTAAGCAGTGGCATCAATACATACACTGCAATTGGCAATGCAGCAAATATAAACATCGTATTCTTTCCGCCATACCCATCTACTTGCCCTTCGAAATTCCAATGAATAGGAATCACATCTGGAAACTGTAAATAATGATAGAGTACAAATATTGTATTCGCGACTAATATCAAAATCACTCCAATTTCTAATTTCTTATTTTTCATTCTCATCACCTAATAATCCTTTCATCCAAACCAATACATCTTCCACGACAGATGTATTTAATTGATAATAAATATAGGTTCCTTGTTTTTTATCCACGATCAAATCTGCTTTTTTTAAGATACTCAAATGATGGGATAAGGATGCACCACTTATTTCAAAATGTTTCAGTAACTCGCCAGCTACCATATCTCCATCTTTTAGTAACTCTAGGATTTTTCTTCGAGACGGATCTGACAATGCCTTCAATGTATTTTGCACTACACCATCACCTTTCTGTATTCTATATTTAGACATCTATCTAAATATAGAATACAAAAAATCCTTCTCTTTGTCAATCCTTATTTAGACATTTATCTAAATAATTTATGTTCTAGATTTCTTATTCACTTTTCGATTTTGATTCTTCAATTCCATAACTTGAAATACTATCTATTTCTTTAATTTTGTGATAAAATAATCTTAAATACAAATTTATCAGATCTATTGGAAAGGACGTGGAAATATGAGTTCAATAATTACAATTAGTCGTCAATTTGGAAGTGGTGGGCGTGAAGTATCGAAGCGATTAGCAGATAAGCTAGGATTTGCATATTATGACAAGCAATTAATTAGTGAAATCGAAAAAGAAAGTACGTTTTCACCAGAGTTCATCAAAAAATATAGCGAGGCACCAATTACACATACTTTCCCACTTAGCTTCGGAAGAACATTGCCGATGTATTATCAGCAACCTGCTAGTGTACAAGTTCAAATTGAACAAACCAATGTAATTCGAAAGCTTGCTCAAAAAGGAAATGCTATATTTGTTGGACGCTCTGCCGATTATACACTACGAGACGAAGATATATTTAAGGTATTCATTTATTCTTCTGACATGGATAAACGTGTACAACGTTGCTTCGAAAAAGGGGCTGATACAGAGGATCAAACAGAGAAATCAATGGAGAAGGAAATCCGAAAGGTAGATAAGCGAAGAGCAAAATATTACGAGGATTTCACTGGGCAGAAATGGGGGCAAATGACTAATTACAACTTATGTATAGATACCTCTAAAGTTTCTATTAAGAAGGCCGTGGACTTAATCATTTTTGCACTCAATAATTAAATAGTTCAATTTTTAAAGTAATTCGATAATTAAATAGTTCAATAATTAAATAAAGTCTTCAAAAATCGAGATGCCGTGCACCTAATTTTTGAAGACTTTTTCTAACCTTTTTACAATTTATGGTTTATATTTAATTTTTCTTTCCTATTAGAATTACAGTTCCAATAGTCAGTACAATACCAATCGGTAAAGATATCCATGCACTTTGTGTAAATCCAGCAACTAAGTAGGTAACAAAACTTACTACTGCCACTGTAATCGCATATGGGAGCTGTGTTGAGACATGATTTACATGATCACATTGCGCTCCTGCTGATGCCATAATTGTTGTGTCTGAAATCGGTGAACAATGATCCCCACAAACAGCGCCTGCCATACAAGCAGAAATTGAAATAATCATTAATTCCGGATTCACACCTTCAAATACGCCTACTACAATTGGAATCAAGATACCAAATGTTCCCCACGAGGTTCCAGTTGAAAATGCCAAGAAACATCCAACCAAGAAGATAATAGCTGGCAAGAGATTCATAAGACCAGACGCACTCGATAACATGATTTCCTCTACGAATACTTTAGCACCCAAGCTATCAGTCATTGCCTTCAAGGCCCAAGCAAATGTCAAAATCATAATTGCTGGTACCATTGCCTTAAATCCTTCTGGTAGACACTCCATACATTCTTTGAAGCTAATGATTCGACGTATAGCATAAATCAATATCGTAAAAATCAACCCGAAAATACTCCCAACTGCCAAACCAAATGATGCATCCGCACTCGAAAATGCCTCCACAAAACTTGTTCCCGAGAAGAATCCACCTGTGTAAATCATCCCTATAATGCAACTTGTAACCAACGCAATAATTGGTAACACCAAATCAATTACCTTTCCTTTTGAAACAGTTTCCACTTCTTGACCGACTTCACTTCGCTCTCCAGAAGTAAATAAATCTCCCTTCATTGCATTTGCTTCATGCACTTTCATTAATCCAATATCTTTCTTCATAACAACAATCCCAATCATTAAGAGAATAGAGAAAATTGCATAAAAATTATATGGAATAGTTTGAATAAACACAGAGAATCCATCTTCCCCCTCTACATACCCGGTTACCGCAGCTGCCCACGATGAAACAGGTGCAATAATGCACACAGGTGCTGCTGTAGAATCAATCAAATACGCCAATTTCGCACGTGAAACACCATGCTTATCTGTAACTGGTTTCATAACACTACCAACCGTTAGACAATTGAAGTAATCATCCACAAAGATAGTTACTCCCAAAGCAATTGTTGCTAACTGTGCTCCTACCCTGCTTTTTATATGAGTACTTGCCCATGCACCAAATGCTGCAGACCCCCCTGCCTTATTCATAAGGCATACCAACGTTCCTAACACTACTAAAAACACTAAAATTCCTACATTATAACTATCTGCTAATGATCCGATAATTCCAGTTTGAACTACATGTGTAATTGTTGTTTCAAAGTTAAAACCTGAGTAAAACAATCCTCCCATAACAATTCCCACAAAGAGCGAACTATATACTTCTTTTGTAATTAGCGCCAATATAATCGCAATTACAGGTGGCACCAATGCCCATAGTGTGGCATACATTTCTGGAACATACTCCACAGCCTCATCCGCTGCAAATGCAGTCATAGGCATGACTCCTACTAATAGCGTCATTACAAATACGCTCATTACCAACTTGAAGTTTACTTTACTTAATTTCATTTTACTTTCCCTTTCTTAATTACATTGCATAAACGCAAAAATACCATGAATAACGCAAAGAGCTTATTCATGGCATATTGATTCTATATTAATATACACGATAGCGCTCCACATATTGTGACAGTACGTAGCCTCTTAAGCACACGTCCCAGAGTATAACATCAGGTATATTATCCTCTTCGGCAATTTTACCTTTCTTATTTGGCAGTTCCTCAACTTTCGCCAAATAATACTAATTAATATTGCGCCTCTATCTTTATCATTATTCAATTCCTTGTATATTCTTGCATTTTCAAAAGGAAATGTCAAGCAAATTCGTAATTTTCTTCATAAAGAGTTTTTCTCTTTGTTAACACAAAAAATTTTCCTTAAGATAAAAATAACCCGTCCTCTGCCAGATAGCAGGGACGGGTCAAGAAATTAACTTATTATACTATAATTTTTTATCTAAATTCTAGTCTTCTCCATAAAGAGTAACTAATTTGCTTAAGTGTGCAAAACGTTCTTTTGCCGCTTCTTCTGATTTCGCAAATAATTTCTCTGCTCTTTCTGGGTTTTGTCTCATTAATGAGCTGTAACGTACTTCACCTTCAAGGAACTCTCTGTAACTTCCTGTTGGAGTCTTACTATCAAGTGAGAACTTATTTCCTTCTGCTACTGGATTGTAGCGGAAGTTATGCCAGTATCCTGCTTTAACAGCTAAATCTTCTTCTAATTGAGCTTGACCCATACCTTTTTTAATTCCGTGGTTAATACATGGAGCATAAGCAATAATAAGTGATGGTCCTGGATAAGCTTCTGCTTCTGCAATTGCTTTTACAGTCTGATTAAAGTCTGCACCCATCGCAATTTGTGCTACATATACATATCCATAACTCATTGCAATACTTGCAAGGTCTTTTTTCTTCACATCTTTACCAGCTGCAGCAAATTGTGCAATTGCTCCTGTTGGAGTCGCTTTTGAAGATTGACCTCCTGTATTAGAGTAAACTTCTGTATCAAATACCATAATATTGATGTCATTTCCTGAAGCTAATACATGGTCAACTCCACCAAATCCGATATCGTATGCCCATCCATCTCCTCCGAAGATCCATTGAGATTTCTTAGCTAAGAAGTCTTTATCATTTAATAATTTTGTTTTTTCTTCGCATGTACAATCTACCGCTTGAAGAGCTGCAACTAATTTATCTGTTGCTTCTGTATTCTTAGAACCATCTTCAAATGTCTCTAAGTACTCATTTGCTGCTGCGATTAATTCTTCGTTGCTCTCTTTTGCAACAACTGCTTCTACTTTAGATTTTAAGCTTGTTCTTAAAGCCTTTTGAGCTAGGAACATACCTAAACCAAACTCCGCATTATCTTCGAATAAAGAGTTAGCCCATGCTGGTCCTTTACCTTCTGGAGTTCTTGTATATGGTGTTGATGGTGATGAGTTACCCCAGATTGAAGAACAACCTGTTGCATTAGCAATGTACATTCTATCACCGAATAATTGTGTGATTAATTTTGCATAAGGTGTCTCACCACAACCTGCACAAGCTCCTGAGAACTCAAGTAATGGTTGCTTGAATTGACTACCTTTTACTGTAGCTTCTTTAAATTTCGCAACTACTTCAGGTTTTACTGGAATAGCTGTTCCATAATCAAAGTTCATTTGCTCTCCAACATTTTCTTCCATGTTAGCTAACACAAGAGCTTTTTCGCCTTTTTTACCTGGGCAAACATTTGCACAAGCACCACAACCTGTACAGTCAAGAGCTGAAACTACTAATGAGAATTTCATTCCTGGCATACCTGTCATATCAATTGAATTCATTCCTTCTGGTGCATTTGCAGCTTCTTCTTCTGTAAGTGCAACTGGACGAATAACAGCATGTGGGCAAACATACGCACAACGGTTACATTGGATACAGTTTTCACATTTCCATGTTGGAATATCTACTGCAATACCACGCTTTTCGAATGCTGATGTTCCTGATGGTGTTGATCCATCAACATATTCAACAAATGCCGAAACTGGAAGTGTATTTCCCTCTTGTGCATTTACTTTTGCTTGAATCTTCTTAGCAAATTCTACTGAATCAGCAAATCCACGTCCACCTTCTGGTGTTTGTAACCCTTCATCAGCAGCTGATTTCCATGAATCAGGTACTTCAATTTTAACCATTCTCTTAGCACCAGCATCAATTGCATCATAGTTCATTTGAACAATTGCATCACCCTTCTTACCATAAGAAGCTAACGCTGCTTTCTTCATTAAGTCACTTGCTTTCTCAGCTGGAATAATGTTTGCTAACTCGAAGAATGCTGATTGTAAGATTGTATTGATACGTCCACCAAGTCCGATTTCTTTACCAATTTGAATTCCATCGATTACATAGAACTTAATATCATTGTCAGCAATATATGATTTCACTTGTCCTGGTAAGTTCTTTTCGATTCCTTCCATATCCCAAGAACAGTTAAGTAGGAATGTTCCACCTTTTACTAATTCTTGAACCATATTATATTTATTTACATATGATGGGTTGTGACAAGCTACAAAGTTCGCTTGCTTAATCAAATATGTTGACTTAATTGGCTTATGACCAAAACGTAAGTGTGACATTGTTACTCCACCTGACTTCTTAGAGTCATACTCGAAGTAAGCTTGTGCATACATATCTGTATTATCACCAATAATCTTGATTGAGTTTTTATTAGCTCCAACTGTTCCGTCAGCCCCAAGACCCCAGAACTTACAGTTAATTGTTCCTTCTGGTGTAGTAACGATTGGTGTGCCAACTTCTAATGAAAGTCCAGTAACATCATCCACAATACCAACTGTAAAGATTTTCTTCTCTGTGTTATTAAACACTGCAACAATTTGTGCTGGAGTTGTATCTTTTGAACCTAATCCGTAACGTCCTGAATAGATTGGTGTTTGGTCGAATTTGCTTCCTCTTAATGCTGCAACAACGTCGATGTACAGTGGTTCTCCCATTGCACCTGGCTCTTTTGTTCTGTCAAGCACTGTAATTTGTTTTACTGTTTCTGGGATAGCATTAATCAAAGCTTGTGCGCTAAATGGTCTATAAAGACGTACTTTTATAACACCAACTTTTTCTCCTGCTGCGATCATATAATCAATTGTCTCATCAATTGTTTCACATACAGAACCCATTGCGATAATAACTTTCTCCGCATCTGGTGCTCCGTGATAGTTAAATAATTGATAGTTTGTTCCTAATTTTGCATTTACTTTATCCATATACTCTTGTACGATTGCAGGCATTGCATCGTAAGATGAGTTACAAGCTTCTCTTGCTTGGAAGAAGATATCAGGGTTTTGTGCTGATCCTCTATGTACAGGATGATTTGGATTTAGTGCATGTTTTCTAAATGCATCGATTGCATCCATATCTACCATTTCAGCTAAATCTTCATAATCCCAAGTTTCAATTTTTTGCACTTCATGTGATGTTCTAAATCCATCAAAAAAGTTAATAAATGGTAATTTACCTTTGATTGAAGCACAGTGTGCCACAGGTGTTAAATCCATTACTTCTTGAACGCTTGATTCACAAAGCATTGCACACCCTGTTTGACGACAGGCGTAAACATCTGAATGATCTCCAAAAATCGAAAGTGCGTGGCTTGCTAATGCACGTGCCGATACGTTAAATACTCCTGGTAATTGTTCTCCAGCAATCTTATATAAGTTTGGAATCATCAAAAGTAATCCTTGTGATGCTGTATAAGTTGTTGTTAATGCACCTGCTGCTAACGAACCATGTACTGTTCCTGCTGCACCTGCTTCTGATTGCATTTCTGTAACTTGAACTTCTTGTCCAAAAATGTTCTTTCTTCCTTGTGTTGCCCATTCATCCGTTGCTTCCGCCATTACTGAAGATGGGGTAATTGGATAGATCGCTGCAACATCTGTAAATGCATATGAACTATGTGCTGCTGCGTGGTTTCCATCCATGGTCTTCATTTTTCTTGCCATTTGTTCTTCCTCCTTAGAAGTGTAAAAATTGATATAATAATATAATTATTTATTAACTATTACTACCCATATTATATCTATGATTTTTTCAAAAGTCTAGTAAATTTATGTACTAAATCACGTACTTAAACACTTATTTTAGACAACATCACTAGTTCTTTTTTGTTTATTTATTTTTATCCCTTGACTACCTTTTGGTAATATTCTTTTTCTTGATTAATTAACTGTTTTTTATTTATTTTTAATCAAATTATCTATTTAAATATTCATCGATGCGTTATTATCTAATAATAATTTGACATATTTTTAACCTTAATATATAATTAAGGAAATTGTATTTTTTTTGATACAAAGAGTTTCTAGTTGATTTTTTCATAAAGGAGGATATTATGCACACGACGGAAAAAAGTAAAAACTTCAATTCTAGGTTTGGTTACATCATGGTAGCAGCAGGTGCCGCCATTGGCTTAGGTAATATATGGAAGTTCCCATATCTTGCCTATGGCGGAGGTGGAGGTGCATTTATCATCGTTTATCTCATCCTCTGTTTCGTTTTAGGTCATCCAGTTGTTGAAATGGAATCGGCAATTGGACGTCGCGGTAGAACAAATGCTATTGACGCTTATGGTGTAATTAATAAAAAATGGAAATTCGCAGGAGTTGTCAACGTTCTTTGTACATTTATGATTGATATGTACTATATCATCGTAAGTGGATATGTATTAAAATATGCAGTTGCATTCTTAACTGGAGCTAATTTTGGAGAGGATAAAGCTTCTTACTACCAAAACTTTATATCGGATCCTTTTGAACCATTACTTTATGCTGGTGCACTAATGATTATTATTGTAATTCTTTTGTCATTTGGAATCACAGAGCTTGTAGAAAAAGTTACAAAAGTAATCATGCCACTTTTATTCATTTTACTAATTGTTTGTGGAATTTGGGCGCTCTTTGTTAGCGAGGGAGCTATAGAGGGATTAAAATTCTACCTTATCCCGGATTGGTCTACTTTTACCATCAAAACATTCGCCGATGCGTGTATGCAAGTAATGTTCTCAGTAGGTATTGGATGGGCTATTTTCACTACACTAGGAGCTAGCCTATCTGATGAGTCAAATATCAAATCCGATGCCATTTGGGTGACTATCTGTGATACTTCGGTCGCGTTGGTAGCTGGCTTTGTAATTATTCCTTCTGTAGTAGGAGCAGGTTCCGAAATGACTGCTGGACCATCCCTAATATTTTTAGCAATGACTGATATTTTTGCTAAATTCCCTGGTGGTAATATCATTGGTTTCTTCTTCTTTACCGCTTTAATATTTGCTTGTTTATCTACATACTTTACAATATTAGAAATTCCTGTAAAATGTGTAGAAGAAAAATTAAATATGTCTCATAAGAAGGCAACAATTATAACTGCACTTGCCATCTTCGTAGGAGGAATCTTCTGTTCTCTAGGTCAAGGCACTGGTTTATTAAGTGGAGCGAAATTACCATGGTGGGTATATGGTGACGGCATTGTATATTACAACATTTATGATTGGGTAGATTGCTTTTCGGGATATGTACTCCTTCCTCTCGGTTGTTTACTAACCTCTTTCTATTGTGTTAAAGTATGGGGCTTTAAAGGATATGAAGCCGAACTAACCAAGAATGGACGTGATGGTAAATTACACACCTATGATAAAATTGTTATGACTTTTGTTGTTCCTATTCTAACACTCGTGGTTATATTAAATGTATTTGGTTTTATCAAATAATTATTCTTATATAAAAAATAGAAGTCCCTAGGGACTTCTATTTTTTATGAATTTATTTGTAATAAACTACAAATTAGTCATATAAGTTTTGAGCGATTTCTGGATCTTCAATTGTCTCATATGTATACCATTGTGCTCCAGTATCAATATCACCGACTTCTTTTCCTTCTACTGCATCATATAATGTTTGAACTAATGCAGCTCCCATAGCAACTGGTGCTTGAGTAATTGCTCCATAGAATACTTGATCTGTTACAGCTTTTTTGATGTTTGCTCCTGAATCAAATCCGATTGCGATGATTTGATCTTCGCCAGGTCCGAATTTTCCGTGCTTTTCTTGTGCTGCTACAATCGCTTCACCTGTATGTTGGTTTGAACCATAAACAGCGATAACATCATCTTTTGCAATCATTGTCTCAACATCTGTAATTGCTAATGCCATCTCTGAAGAAGCTGGTACTAAAGTTTCGATGATAACATCTCCACCTTCAACTGATTCAGCTTTTGCATCTGTTACATATTTATCGTTTCCTTCTAATGTTACAGTTTTTCCATCAGCTGCTAATAATTCAGCCAACTTATCAATAAATCCAAGTCCACGTTGAACAATTGAATCTGCAGTTGCATCTTGAGCCATAACACCAACACGTACTGGGCCAGAAGCTGCCATAACTTTTTCTTTAATCGCTTCATAAGATTCCATAGCTGCTAACTCTCCAGCTGCATAGTTATTTGTAGCTGTATTTGCAACGATAGCTCCCTCTGGTGCTCCTGGAACCCCTGAGTCAAATCCAACAATTGGAATTCCTGAGTCTACTGCTAATTGAAGTGAATCTAATGCCGCCTCTGTATCAAGAGCTGCAAAACCAATTGCGTCTGGTGATTTGTTAATTGCACTTTCTAACATTTGCACTTGCTCTGCAATATCAGACTCTGTATTTGGTCCAACAAATTCAATTGTAACACCTAATTCTACCGCCTTGTCCTCAGCACCTTTTAATACTGCTTGCCAGTATTGATGTTGGAATCCTTTTGATACGATTTCAAAATGATAAGCTTCTCCATCACTCTCTTCTGTTGTTTCTTCTGTTGTTTCCTCTGTTGTTTCCTCTGCTGGAGCTGAGCATCCTACTGCTAACGCAGCTACCATTGCTACTGATAATAATACACTAACTAACTTCTTTTTCATGTTACTCCTCCTTGATTGTTTTTTAATTTTCTTGTTCTATGTCATCCGCTTTGCGGCTGCATATACATTAATGCATCGATTATTCCGATTCACATTTGTTATTTTTTTCTCTTCATTACGTCAATTGTTACTGCTAAAATAAGTACACATGCTGTAATAATTTGTTGCCAGTTTGATTGTAGGCCTACGAAAGGTAATCCAACTTGTAACAATACCATTACATACACTCCTAGGATTGTACCCACAATAGATCCTTCTCCACCAGTCATTGAAGTTCCTCCAATGATGGCTCCGCCAATTGCACTAAGTTCTAACCCAGCACCACCTCCTGGTGGAATAGATGTAGAGAAGATTCCTGCATAAGCAATTCCTGCAAGTCCTGCGAAGAATCCAGAAATAACATAAGCAATCCATTGCCATTTCACAACATTTACCCCTGATAAGCGAAGTGCTTCTTTGTTACTTCCAATTCCAATAATATAACGTCCTACTTTTGTTTTATTTAATACAATTGTCATTACAACTACTGCAATTATGATATAAATCAAACCTAATGGAATTAATGTTCCATCTACACTCATACGAAATGCCTTTTTAAACGGAAATTCCGCAGACCAACTTGCTGACAGTCCAGTTGTAATAATCGATCCTGTTCCACGTGTAATCATCATGGTACATAGGGTTGCAATAAATGGTGGTAAATTCATTACAGCTACCAAGAACCCATTTAAAGTTCCTATAATAATCCCTAATACTAGTGTCACTAACAATCCTGCCCACCAAGGTAATCCAAATGAACTTGTAAGGTATGCACCTACCAACGAATAGGCAATCATTCCTGTACCTATGGATAAGTCTACCCCTCCTGTAATTAAACAAAATGTAACTCCAATAGCCATAAATCCAATGTAATAGCTATTCTCTATAACAGAAACTAGTGTTGAATATTGAAAGAAGGATTCACTTGCTAAGGCAAATATTGTATAGAGAATGACAATCGCCATAAGTACAATCAACTTCTGTGTTCCAACTTTTTTAACAAATGCATTATTTGAAAATCCATTGTTTGTTTTCACATTACTCATTTTGAGTCCCCTCCTTTTCCCTCTTTGTAGCTGCTTTCATAATAATTTCTTGTGTTGCTTCCTCTATTCCAATTTCACCAGTAATTCTTCCCTCACACATGATGATAATACGATCACTCATTCGAAGTACTTCTGTCATTTCTGATGAAATCATGATAATTGATTTTCCTTGGGCTGCTAATTCATTAATCAAATGATAAATTTCACTCTTAGCACCAACATCAATTCCTCTAGTCGGTTCATCGAAAATCAAAATTTCACAATCACGAATTAACCATTTTGCTATAACTACCTTTTGCTGATTTCCACCAGATAAGTTAACTACAAATTGCTCTACTGTTGGGGTTTTTGTTTTGAGGCTTTCAACATATTGTTGTGCCACTTCCGCTTCTTTCTTCTTATTAATAAATAACCCCTTCATATAGTTACCTAAGTTTGACATAGTTGAATTCTCTGCAACTGTCTTGTCAACAACGATACCATATCGTTTTCTATCTTCTGACAAATAACCAATTCCTAAACCTACAGCATCTTGTGGTGTTTTTATATCAACCTTACTTCCATTAATATAAATCTCACCGCTATCTTTTTTGTCTGCACCAAAGATTGCGCGAGCTACTTCTGTTCTTCCTGCTCCCATCAATCCCGAGAATCCTAAAATTTCTCCTTTTCTAAGTTCAAAGCTTACATCTTTTACCATTTTACCTGCATTAAGATTCTCTACCTTTAGCACAACAGGCGCATCTGGCTTTACTGAACTAGCTGATTTAGGATCTTCATAAATTACACGACCAACCATCATATTGATAATGTCATCTTTTGTACTCGTTTCAGTGTCAATTGTTCCAACATATGTTCCATCTCGCATAACAGTAACACGATTTGTGATAACTTTAATCTCATCCATTCTGTGAGAGATGTATACAATTCCTAAGCCTTTGCTTCTTAAATCATTAATGATTTTGAATAATTCCTGAATTTCACTTTCTGTCAAAGCCGCAGATGGCTCATCAAACACGATGATTTTCGCTTCATGAGAAATAGCTTTTGCAATTTCACACATCTGTTGCTTTCCTACTGTAAGATCACCCATTTTTGTCTTTGGATTAATTTCAATACCCAATAGTTCAAACAATTTTTTCGCTTCTTCATTCATTGTGTGATCATCAATGAATTTTCCTTGCATTTTTTCTCTACCTATAAAGATATTTTGCGCCACTGTTAAATGATTCATCATATTTAATTCTTGATGTACAATAACAATACCTGCATCTTGTGCTTCTCTTGGATTCTTAAATTCTACTTCTTTTCCTTCATATACAATACTTCCTGAATCCTTACTATATATCCCTGTCAAAACCTTCATTAGTGTGGATTTACCTGCACCATTTTCTCCCATTAATGCATGTACTTCTCCCTTTTTCACTTCCAAGTTCACATGATCTAGTGCATGTACTCCTGGGAAAGATTTATCTATTTCTTTCATTGTTAATATTACTTCACCCATGCTTCCACCATCCTCTTTATTTTCTCTAAGATTAGAGCATAATTAGTTGCGTCTTCTTCTACTACGAACATCTGCATACACTGCGCAAATTACAATCAAACCTGTAATTACATACTGCCAGTCCTTTTGGAATCCCATAGCTAAAATTCCTTCTTGCAATACTGCAAGAATCATAATTCCAATAAATGTTCCTCCAATAGATGCCGTTCCACCTGCCATAGAGGTTCCCCCCATAACACAACATGCAATCGCATCATTATTAAAGGTGTCTCCTAATCCAGGCTGTACTGTTGTATAAGAACCTACATAGGCAACTGCTGCAATTCCTGCTAATGTTCCGCATAACACGTAAGCAAGTGCTTCCCAAATTTTCACATTTACACCAGAAAGTCTTACAGCTTCTTTGTTACTTCCAAGAGATAAGATGTAGCGTCCAGCCATTGTTTTATTCAAAATAATGGCACAAATGATTGCAATAATAATGAAAATAATTAAACCAGTTGGAATGATTGTTGCATCAGGACCTGTTCCTATTCGATACTTAATCAAGTTCTTATGCCAACCGCCTTGTGAAAGTTGTGGCCAACTTACGCTCTGTGTTTTTGTAAATACCGAACCAACACCTTTTGACAATAGCATACTCGCCATGGAAGATATAAAGGATGGCAACCCTATATAAGCAACCATGAATCCATTTATACACCCAAACATAAACCCAACAACAACACAGACTAATATACCTGCTGCAATCGGCCATTGATGTTTCGTAATTAATTCCCCACCAATTAGTGCTGCACAGAACATAACAGTACCAACAGAGAAATCAATCCCTCCCGTTGCTATAACAAATGTCACTCCTAATGCAAGAAAACCAACAAAGTAAGCATAATTCAATGCACTTAATACACGATTATAACTAAAAAATGTTGGAACAAATATTGCAAACGACACATACATCAATATCAAAATAAATGCAAGAACCACACGGTTGAATCCTACTTTTTTGACCAATGCATTATTTTTTATCTTTTCCACGTTTCTTCCTCCTTAAGATAATCTTTCTATTTACTAAGTTAATTATATGCAATTGGAGTTAATTATTAAATTGAAAATATTATGAAAAAAGGTCAAAATCTTACAATTTAGTAAAATTTCGACCTTTTTTCATTTATTCGTTTTGTTCTGTTAATGGAAACAACATTTTCTGATTTTTATCTTCATATAAATTTTCCATGTTTATTACCTTGCTACCCGAATCAATAAACGGCTCAACTTCTTCTCCTAACGCTAACATAACGCTAGCTTCTACAGCCAGATACCCCATATTAATCGGTTGTTGTATTACAATTCCTTGTAACACCCCCTCTTCAATGAGCATCACCTCTTCTTGTGAACTATCAAATCCGATACAATGCACTTGCCCTACCTCTTGAAAAATTTTAATTCCACGTGCAGCTCCAACCGATGCATTCTCATTTAATCCGATAATCAAGCTAAGTTCAGGATACATCTGCATCATAGTCATAGCAATTTCCTCAGCCTTCGAATAGGAGGAATCACAAAACTCGACTGCTACTATTTGTTCCTCATATTGCTGCAAACCAGCTCTTACACCTTCTTCCCGCTGAATTGCAGTAGACGATCCTTGTACGTGCCCTATCACTCCAATTTGTATTTCATTCAACTGATCTTGTCCATAGGTATCCTCTAATATTTCATAGCCCATTTCTCCTAAACTTTCTCCTGCAATGATATTATCAGTGGATACAATAGAATCTGCTATATCTTTATCAATTACCGAATCCATCAACACCAAATAGATGCCCGCTGCCTTTACCTTCTCAAGAGATGGTGTGATGTCAGAGAAACTTAATGGAGAAACAATCAAAGCCGTTGGCTTCTCTTCTATCGCCTTCTCAATCAGATTAATTTGTCCCTGAATATCCGTCTCTGTCTCTGTTCCCATGATGCTAAGCTCTATTTGATTCTCATCTGCATATAAATTAGCCCCCTCTACCACAGACTTCCAAAAATCTGATCCTCCCATGGTTTTGGGTATCATAATGATATCTACATCTTTAGGATTGGTATGATTGTGACTATAGTAGACAAACAGAGAACCAAACACCAATATAACAAATACGAAAATCAATGTCATAATTTTTCTTCGATTATTCATCATACTTCCCTCCGTCTATTGGAATACATACTGTTGCTACTGTTCCAATTCCTAATTCACTTTCATAAACAATTCCATATTCCTTCCCATATAACAAGCGAAGTCGATTTTGAACATTTGCAACACCAATCCCATTATTTTTTTCATTTTCTTTCTTCTCGAAAATTGTTTTTAACTGCTCTTCTGACATACCTGCCCCATTATCAATTACTTTCAAATATATTTTATCTTCTTTGAATGCACGAATCAATAAATGTCCTTTTTCTTTCTTGTATTTCAGTCCATGATATATGGCATTTTCAACCAATGGTTGAAGTGTTAACTTCATAATCGAGTCATTGAGCAGATTTTCCTCTACCTCTATTTCAAAATCCACCTTATCTTTATATCGCATTTTCTGAATCGTTAAATAACTCCTTACATAGTCGACTTCTTCACGAATAGTAATGATTTCTCGCTCATTACTAATACTTTGCCTAAATAGTTTAGCTAGTGCTGCCGTCATTTCTACTACTTCGTCATTTTTATTTGCAGCTGACATCCAAACAATGGAATCTAAGGTATTATATAAAAAATGAGGGTTAATTTGTGCTTGTAACGCACGCAATTCACTCTTTCTTTTTTCTCGCTGTTCCTTTACATTTTCTTCCATTAGGAATTGTATTTTTTCCGTCATTTCGTTAAATGATCTGCTTAATTTTCCAACCTCGTTATTGTTTTCTACTTCAATGCTTGCCTCTTCAAATAACCCTTGCTCTACTTTATCCATAGACCTATGTAATTCGCTAATCGGACGAGTAATTAATTGCGCAACAATATTAGAAACAATTAAAACCGCAATTAAAAGACCTAGTGCAACAATGATATATATCATTACTGTAGTATCGTTATACTTTAATAACTCAGACGTATAAGATACGCCAACTACTGTCCAATTGGTTTTGCTAGATTTTGATACCGTATATAATCTACTATCTTTGCCCTCATCTGTAATTGTATAATCTTCTACCTCAAGAATTTCTGTCGTCTTTTCTTCAAGAAGTCCCCCATATAGTAATTGTTGCTTAGGATGATAAATAATCTCTCCTTGATCATCCACTATATACACATAGCCTCTTTCCCCAATTTTATTGTCATTACACAGTTCACTGATTGCTTCATAATTTAAATCAACAAAGAAAAATCCATTTATCTCATTTGTTTCTTGATTTCGAAAAATATGGCTCAGCGTAATTACCCATTCATAACTACTTCTAATCAGGTTTTGTACATGAGGCGTTGATACATATTCTCCTTCTTCATCATTGATCGTTTGTTGATACCACTTCTTATCCTCTATAGAAACCGAAGGATTTAAAGACTCTTCCCCATCATTAATAATAACTGTTCCATCCTGGGATAATAATGCAATATTTGCAATGTCATTTCGCGAACTCATTACCGTTTCTATCTGAGCAATAATACGACTTCTAGTTTCCACTAAATATTTTTCTTCTACATCGGGCTCCAAATAAGCCTGTACATCTTTACTTTCCACCAAAATTGATGAGATATTCTCCATATTTTCTATATAGGAATCTAAATCTCCATTAATTTGATTGATAATTTGCTTAGAAAATGTAATAGAGTTTCCAAATACTGTGGTCTCTGTATAAGTGAGGGAAATGATTAGAAATACACTAAGTGCTACTACTATCAGCATCGAAAAAGAAAACATAATAGATCCTCGAATCGTTTGAAACTGTTCTATGATCTTAAATTTTCTCTTTATCATTCTTCCCTCTTTTCTTTTGCATAATTTTTAGGTGTCATACCTGTATATTTCTTAAAAGATATTGCAAAATAGTGAGAATCATTATAGCCTACTTTTTCCGCCACTTCATAGCTCTTTAGTACCGTTTCTCGCAATAACTTCATGGCATGATTCATTCGTATTCGCGTTAAAGCTTCGTGAAATGTCTCATTTGTAGCTTCTTTGAACATACTGCTAAAATGGCTAGTGCTCACTCCTACATAGTCACAAATATCTTGGAGGGACAATTCGCTATTATGATAGTTATTCTGCAAAAATGTAATTGCACTCTTAGCAACTCGTTCTGATTTTGGCGAGCGCAGTTCTTGAACATAAGCATTTACATAATTGGCATATTCTTCTACGGTCACTATTGCTTCCTCAATACTTCTCGATTTTAAAATCTGGGTAACTATTTTGTCTCTTTTCTGTAACTCTTCTTTTGATTCTCCTTGTATTCCTTTTATTGATTTATAAATAGTTCGAACCATCGAAGTCACATGATAAAGCGCTTTTTCATTTTCTAGGTTAGCAGTTTTGATTACCACCATTAATTCCCTCAGCATTTGGACAAACCCATCCATATCTCGATTATCTACCATATCTTCTAATTTTCTTAACAACAACTCAATAGAACCTGAAACCTCTTGTACTTGCATATGTTCATTATAATCCCAACAGGCTTCTCTTCCCACAGTGAATTGATATTTTCGATATTTCAAAGCATTGGTATAGGAATCAAAAAGATCTTCTACTTGATTAACCCTTGATCCTATTCCAATAAATGTATGAATTCCCAGTTTCTCCATTAGGATAGATGGAATCAATTTACTATAATCTGCAATTACACGTTCAAATTCCAATGCTGAATTATGATACATAAGAAGACAAATCCCACTATTCATGGTATCTCTAAAACTAATTCCATATCCATTTTCCTTTAATACTTCGGAACAAATATTATCGATTACAAACATAACTAGCTCACTATCTTTTGATTCCACCGTATCAAATGTAGTCCCCTCTAAAAATAAATCTAAATGGAGAACACAAAAATTTCGTTTCTCGAATGTAAGTCCTTGTCTTTCCAGATTTTCTAATGTTTTCTGTGTAGAATCTCCACCCATTACTAATTGGAATAATTCGTTGGACAAAATCAAATTCTTGTTTCTTGAATAATCTTGATATACATGTTGCAATTGATTCTTTCCATCCAACTTCTCTTTTTGATCTTTTAATACTTGAACTAATTCTCTAGGTGTTACCGGCTTTAGTAAATAGTCTACCACCCCATATTGCATCGCTTTTTTTGCATATTGAAACTCATCATAACCACTAAAGATCACAACGAGAGTATCGGCTTTTTGCTCATAAACAAATTGGCTCACTTCCAATCCTGTCACATAAGGCATGTTAATATCTGTAAGTACAAGATCCACTTCGTTTTCTTTTATAAAATCGATTGCCTCTTGTCCATTTTGACATTCTTGTACTAATTCATACCCCAACCCTTCCCAGTCTAGATTTTGACTGATTGTCTCTCTTACAAGAATTTCATCATCTACTAATATCGCTTTATACATCAAATTCCCCTTCTCATAACTACTTCCCTAAATTACAATAAGCGCACAATTCAGAATATGAATTGTGCGCATGCAGTATTATTTATATAATGGTCCATATGTAGCGCAAGCACGGTAATCTTGCCCTTCTTTATCCATTCCAAATGCATTCCATGACGCTGGTCTGAATACATCTTTTTCTTCTACATTGTGCATACAAACTGGAATTCTCAAAATAGAAGCAAGAGAAATCATATCAGCTCCAATGTGACCATAGCTAATAGCACCGTGGTTTGCTCCCCAGTTATTCATTACATCATATGCTGATTTAAATGCACCCTCACCTGTTAATCTTGGTGCAAACCATGTGCATGGCCATGTGTAATCTGTACGTTTCCATAGTTTATCAGAAATTTCTTCTGGAAGTTCCACTGTATGACCTTCAACAATTTGTAACACTGGTCCAATTCCCTTGATTAGATTTAAACGTACCATTGTTACAGGCATTTCTGCTCTTGTTACGAATCTAGAAGAGAATCCGCCACCTCTGAAATACCCGTTGTTAGCAGCGTTCCATGTTGTTGCTTTTAAGATTGCTTCTTGATCTTCTTCTGTTACTTCATACCATGGCTTAATTGTTTTATTTCCTTCTGCATCTGTTGCTTCTCCACAGAAATCTAAGCAAGATGCTCCTGAATTAATTAAGTGAATAATTCCATCAGACTCTAATGCTTTTCCTGTTAATTTATGTCCTGTATTTTTTTCGATTGCTTCTGGACTCCAATATGTACGAACATCTGAGAACATTTGCGCTGAATTAGTAAGTAATTTTCCAAATAGCATACTAATTGCATTTAATACGTCATTTTCTGTTGCCATGATGTAAGGTTCTCTTACTCCATTCCAATCAAATGATGTACACATCAATGCTTCTGGATAATCCGCGTTAGGATAGAAATCTGTCCACTGTCTTTGCCCTTGGAATCCTGCTGCAATAGCATTACGTCCTAAGCGTTCTTCTTCACATCCAGCTGGAAGATTTTCATTTCCGTTCATCAAGTCTTTCATGATACACATCATCTTAACAACGAATTCTAATTCTTCTTCTTTTTTCTCATCAGATTTTTGTATTTCTTCTGGATTAATATCAAATCCAATTTCACATTTTTCTTTTGTCCATCTAAGTGCTTTTTGGAATTCTGCTTCATCATAAATGCCTTCTGACATACGACGGATGATTTCCACCTCGTCCACAGATTCTACACGCATTCCTAAATATTCTTCGATAAATGCTGGGTCGATGATTGATCCACCAATTCCCATACAAACTGATCCAATTTGTAAGTAAGACTTTCCTCGCATAGAAGCTGCTGCTACAGCTGTTCTTCCAAAACGAAGTAATTTCTCTACAACGTCTGCTGGAATTTCCTTCTCGTCTTTGTTTTGTACATCATGTCCATAGATACCGAATGCTGGTAATCCTTTTTGCGCATGTGTAGCAAGTACTGATGCCAAATATACTGCCCCTGGTCTTTCCGTTCCATTCAAGCCCCATACAGCCTTAATTGTCTTTGGATCCATATCCATAGTTTCTGCACCGTAGCACCAGCAAGGAGTTACTGTTAATGTAATATCAACACCCGCTTTTCTGAATTTATCTGCACAAGCTGCTGCCTCTGCTACACCACCAATTGTTGTGTCTGCAATTACTACATTCACTGGCTCTCCATTTGAATACTTTAAATTATCTTGGAATAATTTCGCTGCACTTTGTGCCATTCCCATTGTTTGCTCTTCTAATGAACCTCTAACATCTAAATATCCTCTACGTCCATCAATTGTTGGTCTAATACCAATTACTGGATAATCTCCGATTAATCTGCTTTTTGCCATTTCTTACTTCCTCCTTAAAACTCTACCGTTTTGTTCCATATTCCCATTATATCCTTGTTTTTTTCCATTTTCTCGTGCTATAATGGAAAAAAATATAACAATATTCACTTATATATGGAGGTATATATTTTGAAACTTTTAGATTTTCACGAAAAAAAATCTAGAGGAACACAACATTTTCCTTTAGAATTTTATCATATTCTCACTTCTCACCCTCGTTATATTATGTCCCACCATTGGCATATGGAGCATGAATTCATTCGTATTTTGAAGGGCTCCATGGATTTCATTATGGACGACAAGAAAATAACGGTACATTCAGGTGATATTCTCTATCTTCAAGGTGGCGTGGTACACAGTGGTGTACCAAATGATTGTATTTATGAGTGTATTGTTTTTGATATGAATGAACTTTTTCGTAATACTAAGCCCTGTCATTCCTATTTACAGAGCATTTTGAATCATATTATAATTCTAAAACAACACTACTCTCACAAAGAACATCCGAAGATTCACGAAATCATCAATGGATTATTCGATTGCGTACGTGTAAAGTCCATTGGTTATGAATTAACCGCCCTTGGATATATCCATCGTTTCTTCGGCTATACATTAGAACATCATTATTATAGTAAGTCCTCAGATGTTTCTGAACGAAACACCAAAAGAATACTTCAATTTAAAAAAGCTCTTTCCGTAATTGAAAATTCATATCAAAACCCAATTACTTTACAAGAACTTGCTGATGCCGCTGAAATGAATTCTAAGTATTTCTGTCGTTTTTTCCAGGAGATGACTAATCGTTCTCCTATTGATTATTTGAATTATTATCGAATTGAAATTGCCTCTTTTCAATTAATCACAAGCAATACTTCTATTACAGAAATCGCCTTCAATTGTGGTTTTAACGACTTAAGTTATTTTATCAAAACTTTCAAAAAATATAAAGGCATTACACCAAAAAAATTCCTAAGTAGCCCATTATAATTAATGCTACTTAGGATTTTTTTATAAAATACTCATTATGGCTGATATACTTTCATTTCAAATGAACGATAAATACAAGATCGTGCTTCTTCCTTTGTTTCAAATTCTTTATTTTTCAACATTTGAGCAATCAGATTTCCTACCGCTGTACCTTCTGTTGGCCCTACATGAATTTCTTTTCCTGTAGCTGTGGCAGTCAGTTGATTCAGATAATCTGCATTGCCACCTCCTCCAACAATATGAACACGTTTATACTCGCGCCCAGTTGTCGCTTCTAGTTTTTCAATTGTACGAGCATAGCATTCAGCAAGACTTGTGTATACAACTGTCGCTATTTCCCCTACTGTTTCTGGAACTTCTTGTCCCGTTTCTCTACAATATGTTTGAATTGCTTCAATCATATTTTCTGGTGCCATAAACACATCATTCGAAACATCTACTCTAGATGGAAATGCCTTTGATTCCGCAGCCAGTTCACACAGCTGAGCAAAACTATATTTCTTATCTAAGTCTCGTCTTACTGATTGAATCATCCACAATCCCATTATGTTTCTCAAGTAGCAAATGGTATTATCATATCCACCCTCGTTTGTGAAATTCGCTTCCTTACTTTGCTTTGAACAATCTGCCTCCGCACGTTCAATACCTAGTAATGACCAAGTTCCTGAACTAATATATACAAAATCATCATCATTTGCAGGAACTGCTAGAATTGCTGATTGGGTATCATGTGTACACGGAAGCACTACCTCCATATCATATCCAATTTCTGTTGCTATTTCCTTATTTAAACAACCTATACTTTCTCCTGGCATAGCAATTCTTTGGAAAATTCTATTAGGCAATCCTAGGGCGTTGATTAACTCCGTGTCCCAAGTACGAGTTTTAGCATTGATAAGCTGAGATGTAGTTGCTTCTGTATATTCATTTACCTTCGTTCCTGTTAAACGATAATGGAAATAGTCAGGTACAAAGAGTAATGACTCCGCTTTCTCTAAGAGTTCTGGCTCTTGTTCACGAACTGCAACTAATTGAAAAATAGTATTAAATAACATCTTCTGAATCCCTGTACGCTCATACAATTTCTCTTCTTCTATTGCGCGATATACTTGCTCATCCATGTGATCTGTCCGTTGGTCTCGATAGCCCACCATATCTCCAAGCACAGCACCTTCTTGATCTAGCAACACATAGTCAACTCCCCAAGTATCAATACCCATGCTTACAGGAATTTTTCCTATTTCCTTACACAACTTAATACCAGCAAGAATGTCCTGAAATAATTGTTCATAATCCCAACATAATCTTCCATCTTTTTTTATCATTCCATTATCAAATCTGTAAACTTCCTCTAATACAAGTTTCCCATCTTCCAAACTTCCTAATATATGTCTTCCACTAGACGCTCCGATATCAATCGCCAAATAATATGCCTTCATCTTCGTTCTCCTTTAATTCTAGTTTATTTACTTATATATTATCTTATTTTCAGACTGGAAACTCGTAAAATTGGGATACAAAATATAAAAATATTCACTTTTATTTTACAATAACACCATCTTCATCCCATAAATCATGCCAATCATTTGCGTGCGCCCATAAGAATACCTGACCTTTTACAAGTCGATTATTCTTCTCCAGTGTAGAAATAATTTTCATTTCTTCCTCTGTCAAAGGATCTTCTGTAATTCCTTTTAAATTACTTAGGTATTTCATTTCATTAATTGAAAATGGAATTGGAATTTGACCACGTTGTACTGCCCATTTCAATGCAATTACCGCTGGGTGAACACCATGAGCTTCTCCAATTGCTACCATTTCTGGTAATTGAATATCCGCTACATCTTCTGGCATCATATCACGCTCTGGTCGTTCTGGCGAACCAATTGGCATATATCCGATTGGTGCTACATTCTTTTCGATTAAGTAATTAAAAATTTCTGGTTGTTGAAAACATGGATGTAATTCCATTTCACAAGAAGCTGGCTTAATAGTTAAATGCTCCCATACCGCATCCAACTTAGGAATTGTCATATTAGAAATTCCAATGTGTTTGACAATTCCTCGCTCAACTAAAGCTTCAATTTGTTTATAAGTATTTACAAATTCTTCTACTGAAAACGGCTTAGAATCAGGATTTCTTTCGTCAACTTCACATCCTGGTGGGTGATAGTTAGGAAATGGCCAGTGAATAAAGAAGGTGTCAATATACTCGCACTGTAAGTCATCAATAGACTTTAAACAAGATTCTTCTACTCGCTCATGCATATCATTCCAAACTTTTGTCATAATATGTAAATCTTCACGTTTTACAACGCCTTCTTCAAATGCTGCTTTAAATACTTCTCCAATTTCTCTTTCATTTCCATAACACGCTGCACAATCGAATAAGCGATATCCACAACGGATTCCTCCTGCTACCGCTGCCGAAACTTGTTCTGGTGAGAAACGATCCGAACCAAATGTTCCCATCCCAATCATTGGCATACGAGCGCCTGTATATAGGGTTTTCATTGGGATTACGTCTTGACTAATTTTTTCCATTTTTCTTCTCCTTTTTGTTATATGCTTTATTTATTCATTTACTGCGTATTCATACTCTTTCATAAATATAGTAACGCCTTCTTTTGCTAATTCACGACTCTCATTAGCAAGTTTTCCATCTCTTACTAACTCATAATGTTTTGGTAAATACTGATGAATCATAGTAATCGGTATTTCAATTCCTTCTAAATTTGAGAACATTTGATTCATGGCTGAAACCACACGTTCGCGCCCTAAATAGTATCGACTTCTATCTGAAAAACTGTACTTTCTAGCTAGCTTTAGTTCTTTTTCTTCGCCGTGATAATGCTTCTTCCAATTATCAGGATTTGACACCATTTCTTCTTCAAGTACTGCAATAAATTGAGATGGTTTCTCTACTAATTCATCTTCCATTTTGCTAATTGCAAATAAGGACTCTCTTAGACCAAATGTTAATGCAGGCCCTACCTTGAGTATTGCAATTCCATCTTCTACCATTTCTTTCAAAGATTCTTGACTTTGATAATCTGTAGAATGTCCTTCAAAAACAAGTTCTGGATAATCTTTCAACTTATGGCATAAATCTTTTGCTTCTTCTCGATTATAGGAATATACTTTTGCATCACCAAACTCTACACCTGGTTGTACAACCACTGCTATAACATCATCCCACGCTTCTTCAATTCCTTCTTCAGCAAATACACGTTTATAAGTATTTACTGTATCTTCGAAATCGCTTGGTTTCGTAACAGATATTCCTTCTTCCTCTTCTTGGGCACCTCCTGGTATTGGCACCTCACTTCCAATAACGAATATTGGTCGTACAGCTTCTGGATGTTCCTTTAAGTACTCCTCATATCCTTTGATTGCCATTTTATAAAGAATTGCTCCTCTTTTAGCAATCACTTCTGTAGAAAGCATTGTGTCTTTATCATCATCTGCCAACTTCATAGAGGTATCTAGGTGAATTTTTGTGAATCCTGCTTTTGCATACTCATACACTAATTCTTCTGATTTCTTCATTGCACTTTCTTCTGCTTCATTCACCCAATTCAGTGGCCCCAAATGATCACCTGCCAAAATAATAAGGGATCTGTCACAACCAACTTTATCTGCAATGCTCATTACAAATTGGTAAAAATCTTTGGGAACCATGCCTGTATAACCACCATATTGATTTACTTGATTTGCAGTCGCCTCTATCAATGTAATGCAATCGTATTTTTTTGCACGCTCAAGAGCTACTTCCAAAACCAACTCATTTGCACTGCAATAAGATGGGATACCTGTTTTATTTCCTTCATTTCGTTTCTGAATCATACGTTTTAATGGATGCATTCTCATTCCTCCAAATGTTATCATTTATTGTTCACTGTCGATAAGTAACTTTCCTTTTACTGTTCCCGGTGTTTTAAATAATTCAAAGGCTTTCGCAATTTCACTTAATCCAATTTTTTTATCAATGAATCTTGGATCGAATTTCAAGTCTCCTGTCTTAAAGTAATGGGCTGTTAATGTCCATTCTTTTCCAGGAAATGGTGCACTGTAAGACATCCATGAACCAGTGAGTATAAATTCTTTCCGATTCATCTTCTCCCATTCTTCTACTGTAAATGTAAGTTCCTTAGTTGGAGTTCCAACAAAGCAAACTTGTGCTGCATTTGCTGCTAAATGAAATGCCATCTTCATAGTAATTGTATTTCCAGCTGTTTCGTATACGTAATCGAAACCACGTCCTTTTGTTAGTTCATTTGCTTGTTCTAGATAATCTGGTTCCAATGTATTAATACCACCTGTTGCCCCAAGTTCTTTCGCAAGCACTAATTTTTCATTATCAATATCGAATACTACTACTTCTTTTGCTCCAAATATTTTCGCCCACTGCATAACAAATAATCCAATGGTTCCACCACCTAAAATGGCTACTGTTTTTCCGCCTTCGTAATTTACTCTTTGTAATCCGTGAAGTGCAACTGTAGCAGGTTCAAAGAATGCGCCTTGCTCAAAGCTTACTTCTTCGTCAAACTTCACTACATTTTTTTCTGGGACAGCGATATACTCTGCAAAACTTCCAAATTCTCTTGAACCAATGAAGCTATAATGCTTACAAAGTGCATAATCTCCCTTTAAACAATCCGCACATTTCATACAAGGGACTAGCGGAACTCCCGCTACTCGATCGCCTTCTTTCACGCTAGTAACACCATCACCAATTGCTGCCACCACACCCGAGAACTCATGTCCTAATACATTGGGATAAAAATGGCATGCGTCCGCATTTACTCTTGGAATATCTGAACCACAGATTCCAGTATACTTCACTTTAACTAACACTTTTCCAGCTTCTACTTCTGGATTCGGAATTTCTTCGTAACGTATATCTCCAACGCCATGTACAACTCCTGCCTTCATTCTTTACGCCTCCTCTTGATTCATAATTGGTTCTAATGATTGATATAACTTCAAATATGTTTCATATGACTTTTTATACTGCTCATGATTTTCCATATTTGGTGTATGTGTTCTTGTCTTCTTCACTGTAAGTGAAATCGCTTCCTCAAAACTCTCATACATCCCTATTCCTACTCCTGCCAAAATAACAGCCCCTAATGTAGTCGCAGTATCTGATGACGGAACTAGGATAGTTTTTCCAGTAATGTCAGCCTTTATTTGTGTCCATAGTAGAGAGTTTGCTGCACCTCCAACTGCCATTAATTCTTGTACTTTTGCGCCTTGTTCTTCTGCAATTCTTAGATTGTGTTGCAGTGCAAATGCTACTCCCTCCATCGCTGCACGAATAAAGTGTCCTTTCGTTTTACTGAAATCTAATCCATAGAATACACCTTTTGCATTTGGGTCCCAAATCGGAGAACGTTCTCCAGCCATGTATGGCAGAAAAACTAATCCATCACTTCCAGGTGCAATAGGATCAGCCAAATCATTAAATTGCATCAAGGATGAACGCTCCAATGCATTTTCTTGGCTTCTTTCAAAGGATCCAAACTCTCGCTCCATCCAACGCATAACGCCACCGCCACCAACTGTTCCACCTTGTAGTAACCATTTTCCTGGCACAGCATGATAGCCAAGTATTAATCTCGGATCTGCCACATATTCTTCTGTGCAAATACTCATTCCTCCAGCTTGTCCGCCCTGCTCTTGTGTTTCTCCTGGATGAATCACTCCTGCTCCAAGTGTGCCACACGCTGCATCCAGTGCACCTGCCACTACTGGTGTGCCTTCACACAAGCCCGAAAGCTCTGCTGCTTTTTTGTTCACTTGCCCGATTACTTCATGACATTCATATATTGGTGAAAGAAAAGAAAATGGAATTCCTAGTTTTTCACACATTTCTTTGTCCCATTGTTTCTTTCGCATATCAAAACAATGTAATCCATACCCTTGTGACACATCCTGTGAACATACACCAGTTAGTCGATATGCAATAAACGAATTGGATTGTAATATTTTGTAAATATTTGCATACATCTCTGGCATATACTCTTTGAACCAAATGATTTTTGCAGTTGTATAAGATGGTTGTAGCGAATTGCCGGCTAGTTCAAATATATTCTCTTCGCCAACTGATTGATTCAAACGATCACAGATTTCCATTGCTCTTGTGTCCATCCAAATAGGCGTATTCGCCAAAACCTTTCCAGTGTGATCAATCGGAATCGCTGACCAACTTTGTCCATCAATTCCTATCCCTTTAATTTCTTCTGGTTTAATTTGGGCATTGTATAACATTTTCTTAATTGCTCCACATACTGCTTCCCACCACTCATCTGGGTCTTGTTCTACCCAACCTGGATTGGGATAATACACTTGATAATTTCCAACTTCGCTTCCAATAACATTTCCCTGTTTATCAAACACAGCTACTTTACAAGCGCTGGTTCCTATATCAATTCCTAAAAGTAATTCTCTCATTCTGCCCTCGTTTCTAGGCTTTATTATCACAGCCACATACTTTCATACGATTCATTACTAATGCTTTTACAGCTTCCATTCCCACCTTACCAAATGATTTTGGATCAAATACCTTTTCATCTTGACTTGCTAATTCTCTCATTGCTTGTGTATAAGCCACACGTAATTCTGTTGCGAAATTAACTTTTGCAATTCCTCGTTTCACACAATCGCTAATTTCTTCGTCACTAATTCCCGAAGCACCATGCAATACAAGTGGAATATCTACTACTGCTGCAATTTCTGATAAACGATTCTTATCAAGGACAGGTGTTCCTACATAAAACCCATGCGCTGTACCAATTGCAATTGCAAGAGAATCCACATTTGTCTCCTTAACAAAATAAACTGCCTCTTCTACATTTGTATTTGTATCTGCCTCTACATCTAAATCGTCTTCTTTTCCTCCGATTTTTCCTAATTCAGCCTCTACAGGAATTCCTTTTTCTCTAGCAATTTCAATTACTTTCTTCGTCAAATCGATATTGCCTTCTAAGGTTTCATGTGATCCATCAATCATGATTGATGTGTATCCACTTTCCATACATCCCTCTGCTAACTCGAAGCTGCTTCCATGATCTAAGTGAATTGCAACTGGAACAGATGCTTGCTCGGCAATTGCTTTTACAATACTTGCATAAATTGATGCGCTTGCATATCGAATTGTAGATGGAGTAGTTTGTATGATAACTGGGCTGTTGATTTCTTCTGCAGCAGCCACAATTGCCTGAATCATCTCCATATTTTCACCATTAAAGGCTCCAACTGCATACCCTTCTCTTCTTGCTTTTTGTAACATTTCTTTTGTCGTAACTAATGCCATGACTATACCTCCATCAATTGTTTAAAGTTTATAATACTAATTATATTAGATTCTAACCATTTATCTATATATTCAATTGACATAATCGCTCTCAATATGTCGTATAATCGAATATTTATTGCTTTTATCTTATAAAATCGGTATACTAAATGAAATATATAAGAAAGTGAGTTGATTATCATGAAGACCATCTATACTGATCAAAATATACAATTCAAAATCGAACACACCACATTTTCAGCACTAAATATTGTATATGAAACATTCCACCGTACGATTCCCCAGCATAGCCATGGAAATAATAGTTACGAAATTCATTACATTCCTTATGGCAAGGGACAAGTAGTCATTGATAATACTACCTACGATGTATCACCAAATACGTTATATGTGACAGGTCCCCACGTAAATCATGCTCAAATACCAGACAATAAAGATCCTATGATTGAATATTGTATTCTTTTAAAATTAGACACCAAGTCCTTAGCTAAGTCCGAGGGTTCTATTTTATCTTTATTTGCGGATACTCCTATTTGGTTTGGACAAGACACTCAAGAACTGCATTTACATATGCAGAACTTATTTCATGAATTAAAATATCAATATGCAGGTTATATGACCCAAGTAGAAACCTTACTCTCCCAAATGATTATTAAGCTCGTTCGTAATTATAAACATCGCAGTGAATCTGTAAAACACTTTCCACAATCTAACTTAGGTGATAGTAAATCCCTTGTAGTAGAGGAGTATTTTCTTTACGAATACAAAACCCTCACACTGGAGAAGTTAGCCGCCAGGCTAAGCCTAAGTCCACGGCAAACCGAACGATTTATTAAGGATTATTATGGCAAAACTTTTTTACAAAAAAAAATGGAATCAAAGATGGCCGTTGCCGCTCTTCGACTATTAGATTCTGATATGAGTATTACCGAACTAGCTTTTGATTTAGGGTATTCGACTGTTGAACACTTTTCCTATGCTTTTAAGAGCTATTATGGCATGACCGCAAGCACATATCGCAAACGAAATCAAACACCTTAATTATTTTGTAGAAATCAAACACCCTAATTATTTTTGTAGTTGTCATTCAATTCAATTAATGATATGCTAGTGAAAAACTAAAGGAGCTTATAATTATGTTAAAAGGAATACCTAAAATTTTATCACCTGAGTTACTAAAAATTCTTTGTGAAATGGGACACAGTGACCAAATTGTAATTGCTGATGGGAATTTCCCTGCGGAATCTATGGGAAAAGATGGGATTGTTCTACGAATGGACGGACACAACGTTCCAGAAATCTTAGAAGCAATTTTAGAAGTTTTCCCATTGGATACTTATGTTGAAAAACCTGTTTCCCTTATGAAAGTTGTAGATGGGGATACTGTAGAAACACCAATTTGGGATGAGTATAAGGCCATCGTGTCTAAATTTGATAACCGCGGAAGTGATGCAGTAACTAATATTGAGCGTTTTGCATTTTATGATGAAGCCAAAAAAGCATATGCAATTATCGCAACAAGCGAAAAAGCTCTTTATGCTAACGTAATCTTACAAAAAGGCGTAGTCGTAGATTAATTATTATACACAAAAGGAAGTGCTGTTCAGCACTTCCTTTTTCTTTCACAATCAAGAAGATTCGGCTACTCAATATCCACTACAATTTCTTTCGCATCAATAGATTTGCTTATCATCTCATTTTCAACCAACCAGTCAATATTATCCTGCCAAATTTCGACATCTTGTTCCATAAATGTTCCTTCTTCTAGCTCCATCAATGGTAGTAACATTTCTAAACTCTTAGTTTCTACCTCTTCATCTAATGGGAAATTCTCTGCATTTTGATTTTCTAACATAATTTCGAGTGCGGCCTCTGGATCTGCTTTTACATCTTCAAATCCTCTCTTAGAAGCTCGAATGAATTTCGCAAATTTCTCTTCTTCTTCTGAAATTTGCTCCTCCCCTGTAATTAGAATCATTTCATAATAATTAGGCATCCCATATTCAGTAGGGAAGAAATAGTCTACTTCAAATCCCTCTTTCTCTAATTGTGGAACCTCATGATTTAACATGCCGCCATATGTAAGATCAACATTTCCTGTAGTCAACGCACTCATTAAATCAAATCCAACATCTTGGATTACAACATCTTCGACACTATGGCCTTGTTGTTCCATCATATAACCAATAATATTTTCTGTTAATTGGCTGGAACTTGCCCCCACGGTCTTCCCTACCATATCTTGCGTTGAAGTAATATTACTCTCTTTCAAAGACACAAATACAGTAAGTGGACTTTGTATGATTGTTGCAATCGAACGAATTGGCACATCTTGTTCTACGTTCGTTTCAACAACATCATGCATATAATAGATTCCCGCATCTGCCTTTCCTGCTGCTGTAAGTGAAATTGCATCATTTGTATTGGCGGGAAATTGAATGTTAACTTCCAATCCTTCTTCTTCATAATAGCCCTTTTCCATTGCTACATAGATAAATGAATGTACTGCATTAGGGTACCAATCTAATACCAAATCGAAGGTTTCTAAAGCTTCCCCATCCGTCCCCTTGTTTTTTTCATTACCATCTGCAGAACTACATCCTGTTATAAGCATACTAGAAATCATCATCAAGATAATCCCTTGCTTTATCCACTTCATTTTATTAATTTTCATAACTTTTCCCAATTAATGCCTCTCCTTATCCACTGTTTCTGTTCTTATCACAATTCCTTGCGATGCTTCACAACTTGTTGCTCTATTCTCGCCACAAGCGCAACAATCAACATAGCAACTATACTCAGTAACACAATTGGGGCAAATACTCCCGCACCATCTAACTGAGTCATCATCCGTTTGCTGAAATACCCCAATCCACTCTGTGCACCAAGCCACTCCCCAATTGCCGCACCTATGATGCTAAGTGGAATTGCCATTTTTAATGCAGAGAAGAATTGTGGCATTGCATTAGGAACTTTCACTTTCAAAAACACATCTCTTTTGCTAGCTCCATAAGTATATAATAGTTCTTCCATTTCTCGTTTACTACTTTTCAATCCATCGTATACCGAGATTGTAATCGGAAAAAATGTGATTAATATAGTTACCAATACTCTACTCCAAATACTATAACCAAACCACAGCACAAACAATGGAGCAACTGCAGTTGTTGGAATTGTTTGAGACGCAATAATAATTGGATAAATTGCTTGCTGTATATATTTATTGGCATCCATTACAATTGCGAGTGCGAGTCCTAGTATCACAGAAATTAACAGTCCAATTCCTGTAACTGACATAGTGGACGGTAAATGAACACGAAACAAAGGGTCTCTTAATTCCCACAATTTCTCTACTATTTGGACAGGTGAAGGCAAAATATAATGAGCATCAATAATCATAGCAAGTACTTGCCAGCCCGCTAAAATCACCCCCATTACAATAAGTGATGGAACATTCAACTTCCACTTAATCTTCATGCTTCCCCTCCTGTCTCAACTGCTGAATTAACAATTCTTTTAATGCAACAATCTCTGGATTCTTCATATCTTCACGTATTCTAGGATAAGAAAGTGGCACTTCATAAACATCAAATTTAGAAATTGGTCTCTCTTTAATAATCAATATTTTGCTGCTTAAAAATAACGCTTCTTCTACATCATGGGTGATAAACAATACTGTTTGCTTACGTTTCTGCCATTCTTTTATAAGCCACTCTTGTAACTCAATTCTCGTCAAGCTATCTAATGCTGAAAAAGGTTCATCTAGTAAAAGTAACTCACTTCCTGTCATCAGTGTTCTTGCAAATGAAACGCGTTGCTTCATTCCTCCTGATAATTCTTTTGGATAATGATTGCTATAACTAGCTAGCCCTACATCATCCAGTATCTTCTTCGCTTTTTCCTTCATTTCAACCTTCGAGATCTTCTGTATTTCTAAGGGCAACATCACATTTTTTTCAATAGTTCTCCATGGAAATAGCAGGTCTTTTTGTGGCATAAAAGCACTGTAATTAGTCAATTTTTTTACTGAAACTCCATTAACAAGGATATCCCCATTGGATGGATTTTCTAACTTGTTTATCAACCGAAAAATAGTACTTTTCCCACAACCCGATGTTCCAATTATAGATACAAATTCTCCTTTATCAACTTCAAAAGACAAACGATCTAACATAGAAAATTCATCTTCCTTATACTGAAATGAAACCTCTTTAAATTCTAACACCCCTACATCTCCATATTCCAAGCCATGTCCCAAAACATGTACTCATAACGACTACATTTCCAAATAATATCTTCTAGGTTCTTTAACTGTGTTTCCGTATAACCAGCACTCAACTCATCTACTAAATCAATAATAATTTGATTATCTATTGCATACTCTCTACTACAGTACATTTCTACCCAATCTTCGTAGAATCCATGATCTTTGTCCTTATCTAACTGATCTGCAATATATTTGTAACTCCAAGAGCATGCTAACACAGCTGTCGCAACCTCTGCTAATCCTTCTTCAAAGGCAACTGCGAGCATATATTTTGTATAGCTATCTGTCGTTAAACTTGTTGGAGATTTTTCAATTTCTTCTTTCGTAACTCCAAGGTCCCCCATATAATCTCTATGTGTATCAGCTTCCACATTAATAATTGATTGAATCATATTCCCAAAAAGTTGCATGTGTCTTTCTTCTTTTGATTTCACTACACCTAATGCAAATACTTTTGTGTAATCCAGTAAATAGATATAATCTTGTATCATATAGAATTTGAATTTCTCTTGATCCAATGTCCCATCATTAATTCCTTGAATGAATGGATGTTTTTGATAACTATCCCATATTTCTTTTACATGTTGAAATAAACGTTCCGAATTTTTCATATTTTCCCCTTCGCAATAAACAATTAAATATTATAGTTGTGAGCCAGCGGTCCACTGCCTTTTCCAAGGTCTAACTGCGCACGTAGCGCGCCTGTTAAATAGTCTTTTGCACCCTTTATACTCTCATCTAAAGAATGCCCCATTGCTAGATTGGAAGCAATTGCCGATGACAAAGTGCATCCCGTTCCATGTGTATTTGGATTGTTAATACGTTCAGATTTATACCAGTAACCTACTCCGCCCTCATATAAATAATCCATTGCATCGTTTATTAAATGTCCGCCTTTTACGAGTACTGATGTCCCTATTTTTTCCGAAATATCTTTTGCAGCTTCCATCATATCCTCTGCATTATTAATTTTTCGCCCCCACAAAATCTCTGATTCTGGTATATTTGGCGTAATAACTCTGCCTATTGGAAGTAGCATATTTGTTAATGCCTCTTGAGCTTCGTCAGAAAGTAATTTACACTCACTAGTAGAAACCATTACTGGATCTACCACAATGTTTTTTGCCTCATATTGCTTCAGCTTTTCTACAATCACTTTGATAATTTCTGTATTTGAAACCATTCCAATTTTAACGGCATCTGGAACAATATCTGTAAAAATGCTATCCAGCTGTTGAGCTACAAACTCTGGCTCTACATCTGCAATCCCAAATACTCCTTGTGTGTTTTGCGCTGTCAGCGCTGTAATTACGCTCATTGCATATAACTTATGCACAGTAATTGTCTTCATATCTGCTTGAATCCCAGCTCCACCGCTGCAATCTGATCCAGCTATTGTCAATACTTTATTCATAATACCCTCTTCATTTTTATTGATTATTTTCACATTTTTCAATTGCTTACTATCTTAATTGCTTGCTATCTTAATTACTTGCCACCTTAATTGCTTGCAGTTTTAATTTTTTGCAAGCTTCAGTAATATCATCACTTGCAAATATTGCCGAAACCACTGCCACTCCATCAATGCCTAAGCCTTCTAATTGATGTAAATTAGATGCTCCTATTCCACCAATTGCCACAACAGGAATATCGACTGCATTACAAATTTCTTTTACCAACTGATGATCAATGGTGTCTACGTCTAATTTTGTCGATGTATTAAACATTGCCCCTACACCAATGTAATCCGCTCCATGTGCTTGTGCTTCTAATGCCTCTTCCACAGATTTTATAGTCACACCTAGGATTTTATCTGTGCCTATCTTCTCTCTAACATTATCTGCTTTCATATCGCTTTGCCCTACATGTACACCATCTGCATTACAAACCACTGCTAGTTCTACTTCATCATTAATTAAACAAGGTACCTTATATTGCTTACACAACTGCACAATGTCACTTGCTTTTTCCAAAAATTCTTCATACGTAGCTTCTTTTTCACGAATTTGTATACATGTAACCCCTCCACGTAGGGCTTCTTCCACTTGTTCATATAATGTGACATCTTCCGTCTCCCATGCAGAATCCGTAACTCCATATAAAGTCATTGCTTCACGTATTTTTTCTCTATTTATACTGCTCATACTTTGCTCCACTTTCTAATTTTTCACCTGTCATTGTATAAATCATGTCCATGATTCTATCTCTATATGTTGTATTTCCCTCTATTTCTTTCAGAGACTTTTTAGCTAACTCACCAGCCAATCCCATCAAGCATACTGCCGTTGTCGCTGCTTCCACTTTCATTGATTGGTTTGCTCCAATATAAGTGGCTAGGATTGCACTCAACATACATCCCGTCCCCGAAATATCACTCATCATTGAGTGCCCATTAGTTACAAGATAAGTAGTTTCTTCGTCTGAGATAATATCCATTTCTCCTGTAATTACAATTACTGCCTTCGTTTCTTTTGCAAATGTTCTTACAAATGTAACTACCTCAGATAAATTCTCTTTTGTTACTTTATCGAGTGCTGAAGCATCTACACCCTGTGTTGACCCACTTCCAATGGCAAGGGTTTTAATTTCTGAAATATTACCACGTATTACATCAAATTTTACTTCTTCTAAAAGTCTATTTGCAGTTTCTGTACGAAGTGTTGAGGCACCCACACCTACTGGATCTAAAACAACAGGATGGTTCAATTTATTGGCGTGTTTCCCTGCCTTTATCATTGATGCAATAGTGCGATTATTCAAAGTTCCTATATTAATATTTAAGGAAGAGCATATTGCTGTAATTTCTTCTACTTCTGCCTCATCATCTGCCATAATTGGTGAGCCTCCAGCTGCCAATATTACATTTGCACAGTCGTTTACAGTCACATAATTTGTGATATTGTGCACTAATGGATGTGTTAATTTTACTTGTTCAAAATTCTCTTTGATCATCTCGATTCCCTCTATTCTCTCTTAGTTTAATATAAAAAATCTTTCTTAACCCTACGATGATTACCAGATTGTAGATTAAAAAAGCGAGAGGATTATCCTCTCGCACATGATACACTGTATCCCTACGTTGGCATTATCCAAATCAGGTTACGGGTCGAGACTCTCATTCTCCTCTCAGCCTGTTTACAAGCTCCCCTTTTTCTTTTTACTACAGTAACACATTTCTTTTATATCTACAATCCTTTTTTACAAGAATAGCACATGAAAAGTAATTACTTCACTACTCGTCTAAAATTTTTCTTTCCTCTTTTTAAGACAATTCCGTCTGCTTCAAATGCATTTACTTCAAATGTAGTTTGAATATCTTCTACTTTCTCACCATCAACAGAAACTCCACCTTGTTGTACAGCTCTTCTTGCTTCTGACTTAGATGGTACTAAATTAGCTTTTACAAGTAATGTCATGATATCGATCTTTCCATCTACAAAATCTGCGTCTACTAACGTTTCAGTTGGCATATTTGCAGCTTCCCCACCACTAAACAATGCTCTTGAGCTTTCTTGTGCCTTTTCTGCATCTTCCTTACTGTGAACTAATTCTGTTAATTCGTAAGCAAGGATTTCTTTTGCTTTATTTAATTGTGCACCTTCCCACGAGTCCATTGCTTGAATTTCTTCAATTGGAAGGAATGTAAGCATACGGATACATTTAAGAACGTCTGCATCTGCAATATTTCTCCAGTATTGGTAGAATTCAAAAGGAGTTGTCTTATTAGGATCCAGCCATACTGCTCCACTTTGTGTTTTCCCCATTTTATTACCTTCGGAGTTAAGAAGAAGTGTAATTGTCATTGCACTAGCATCTTTCCCTAGTTTACGGCGAATTAATTCTGTTCCTCCTAGCATATTGCTCCACTGATCATCTCCACCGAATTGTAAATTACATCCGTATTTTTGGAATAATGCATAGAAATCATAGCTTTGCATAATCATATAGTTAAACTCTAAGAAACTAAGACCACTTGCCATTCTTTGCTTATAGCATTCTGCAGTCAACATACGATTCACACTAAAATGTGGGCCCACTTCTCGCAATAATTCAATATAATTAAGTTCATTTAACCAGTCTGCATTGTTCACCATCAACGCTTTTCCCTCAGAAAAATCGATAAATTTACTCATCTGCTCTTTAAAGCAATCGCAGTTATGTTGAATAATTTCTGGCGTCATCATAGTACGCATATCTGATCTTCCAGAAGGGTCACCAATCATTCCAGTCCCACCGCCTAATAAGGCAATCGGCTTATTCCCTGCCATTTGAAGTCTTTTCATTAAGCAAAGTGCCATGAAATGACCCACATGTAAACTATCTGCTGTTGGATCAAATCCAATATAAAATGTAGCTTTTCCCTCATTAATTAATTCTGAGATTAATTTCTCATCTGTTACTTGTGCAATCAGCCCTCTGGCCTGTAGTTCTTCATACAATTTCATACTTCATACCTCACTTTTTATCTTTCTTATTTTGTTTGGATGAAAGCGGTGACTCTCATCTATTTGACTATAAAAAAACTCACCCTCTCATCTATGAAAGGGCGAGTTAAATGCTCGCGGTACCACCTTACTTTGTATGTAATTCACATTACACACCTCTACAAGTGACTATTATCACTTGAAACACTATAACGCGTGTCAATCCGTCATACCTTACTTTCTTCATTTGGCGAAGTGTTGGGGTTGAAGCTCCAAGATGTATTCACATACCCTATTCCATCGCACCTCTCATCAACCGGTTGCTTTCTGTGATTTCCTAAAATAGTTACTTCTTCTCTTCATTGCCGTTCTCTATATGGAATACTACATGATATCTATTCATTTGTCAATCCTAGGATTGATATTTTAGTGTGCGCTTGTATCTTTCTGAATTGGGTACTTCATATTCTCTTCACCGAACTGATTCAATACTTCATCAAGAAACTTTCTACATTCTATCTTAGTAATTCCAAGATTGTGATCCTGATAGTTTCCACACATCTCAGATTTCGTTGCTGGAATTTCACCATCATATTCTGCAATATACATATAGATTTCTCGCATAACTGGAAGCACGTCTTGAGGTTTCCACTCCCCCTTGAATATTACATACATGCCTGTTCTACACCCCATTGGCCCAACATAAATTGTATCATCCGCCCATGTTTCGTGCATTCTTAAGTAAACTGCCATTAAATGCTCTAATGTGTGCATTACAGCTGTGTCTAATACCATTTCACGATTTGGTTCTTTCATTCTTACATCAAATGTAGTCAATACACCATTCTCTACTTGATCAATTCTTGACACATAAATACCCCTTATCATTGAATCATGGTCAATTCCAAAGCTTGTTACATCCATGCGTTTATCTCCTCTTCATGACATAATATCTAAAAATTATAATTGGTTCCCAATAATATATTCTCTTTACTTGCTATAAAATTCTTCCATTAATTTCACCAAATAATAACTATCTTTTATTCCAGCAGTCTCATATGGAGAATGCATTCCTAATTGTGCACTCCCAATATCGGCTGCGGCAATTGGTGTATTTTGTGTTGCAATATTTCCTAAGGTTCCACCACCTTCTACATCGGAATGATTATGGAAGATCTGAAACGGAACATTCGCTTTCTTACACAACATCTTAACATAAGCTCCACTATGTCCATCCGTTGTGTATTTTTGATTTGCTGAGTATTTGATTACTACTCCGCCATTTGGATAAGGTTTATTTGTTTTATCTGCTTTTTCTGAGTAATTTGGATGAACTGCATGTGCATTATCTGCCGACAACAAGAAACTATTTGCTAAGTCAATTGCATATCCTTCTTCTGTTCTTCCTTGGTTTTCAGCAATTCTCTTTAACACATTATCAAAGAATGTTGAGCAAGCGCCTTGCTTTGTACCACTTCCAACTTCCTCATTATCAAATACTGCCAACACTTTAATTTTCTCTTCACTTTTCGCGTTTAAGAATGCAACCATCGATGTATAAGCACATTGTAAATCATCTAATTTTGTAGAAGAAATAAATTCTTCATTAGCACCCCAAATTCTACCTTTCATTCGATTATATAAGAATAATTCCATATCTAGAATTTCATTTTCTTCCACTCCAGCTACTTTTGCAACTTCACCCATAAATGTCAATTCATTTTCTGACCCTGCCCAAATTGGAACCATGTCTTTCGACACATTATATTTCATTCCATTATTTGCTTCACGATTCATATGGATAGCAAGATTTACAATTGAGATGCAATCTTTATCAAAATCAATATTTTTCTCAACAATTGCACCATTCTCTTCTACAAGCACTCTTCCTGCAATGGATAAAGGTCTGTCAAACCAAGGTGCCATTAGAGGACCACCATACTTCTCAACGCTAAGGCATGTGTATTTATTCTCGAATTTAATTTCTGGATTTGCCTTCACTTTAAATGTTGGGAAATCGCTATGACTTGCCACAATATGATATCCAGTATAATCTTGTTCTGGCATTTCGAACGCAACGATTGTAGAACCATTACTTGTTACAAAATATTTTCCGCCTTCTTCTAATTCCCATTCTTGATTTCTCTCTAATTTCAAAAAACCATTTTCCTTTAGTGTATCTTCGATGTTCGCAATTACATGAAAACAACTTGGACTCTTTTCAATAAAATCAAACATCGATTGTGTTAATTCAGTATACATATTTATTTCCCCCATTATTTATTTTCCTTTTCAATTTGTTTCTGTAAGAATTGTGGTGATAAACTAAAATTATATGCACTCTCTTGAGAAATTATACCCTCTTTATACAATTTAAGCAAGCTTGCATCCATACTCACCATACCTTCTTCAGATGACGATTGAATAATAGATGAAATCTGATGGGTACGTCCGTCACGTATCAATGTTTTTATTGCATTATTACAATGCATAATTTCAAATACAGGAACCACACCACCATCGAGGCTAGGAATTAATTGCTGGGAAATAACAGTCTGAAGAGCCATTGAAAGTTGCATTCTTATCTGCTCTTGTTGCCCTGAAGGATAAGTATCTACCAAACGGTCGATTGCATTTGCTGCTCCCACTGTATGAAGGGTCGAGAAAATGTAATGGCCGGTCTCCGCTGCTGTCAATGCAATGCTTATAGCGTCCATATCACGTAACTCTCCAATTAAAATTACATCTGGACTTTGTCTAAGTGCTGCACGAAGCGCAATAGCATAATTTCCTGTATCAATGGCAATCTCTCTTTGACTAATAATACTTTTTTTGTGTGTATGGAGATATTCAATAGGATCCTCCAATGTAATAATATGAGCACTTCTCGTATCATTTATCTGATTCAATACACAAGTAAGGGTGGTTGTTTTTCCACTACTTGCTGGACCTGTAATCAATACTAGTCCACGTTGTTTTTCTGCTAATTCCAATATTCCTTTCGGAATTCCTAATTCTGTAGCATCTGGTAATACAACGGATACTACACGAATAACTGCTGCTAGAGAACCACGCTGCCTATATGCATTCATTCGAAAACGGGAAATGCCTGGTAATGAAAACGAAAAGTCATCATCACCCTTCTCGTATAATGAGGAGGTGTCCCTTTTTGCAAATTCGTAAATATCCAATATCAGACGTTCTGTCATATCTGGTAGTAATTTAGTGTCATTTAATTTCACGATTGACTTATATCTTTTAAAACTCAAAGGTCGCCCCGAGACAATAAAAATATCCGTCGCTTCCTGCTCTACCATGTCATGTAAAAATTCTTGTATATTCATAATCTATTCTCCATCCTGTCATAATCAATGACCACAAAATATGTTCCACTCATGCGTGCTATAATCCTACTTCTTCAATTATTGTTTGTGTTTGCCATCGTAGCCGCTCTACCTTTTTCTCGTGATTACTAGGAAGCCCTACATCCACATGCAATTGTTTATTATCATCAATATCTACAATAAAATTTACTACAATTCCTTCGTACCCTTCATAATCAGGATCCATTGAAATAGAATATCCCATATTTAGGACTCTCTCTTTTAGAAGGTCCTCAGATTCTTGATTTAGTCTAAGTGCATCTAATTCTGCAATCACCTCTTCTGCCACACTATCTGCAGCATAATAATTCGTTACAGCCTCTGCTGTCCTATTGGATAGCAATGTATCCGACTTGGAGGCGGATAAGATTAATAATGAAAAGGATGTTAGTAGCAATACTACAAAAATGGTAATCAAAGATACCACCCCTATGCTTACTACACTTTTGTTTGGTTTATTATTTTTACTCATGAAGGACCCCTCCTTCAATTCCACTGTACTGTTGTACCGTTAATTCATATTGTAATTCATCACCTTTATACACTATGATTTCTGCTGTTTTCATTCCTTGCACTTCTTTAGATTCTAATACCAAGTGGAAAGGAGAGTCCATCTCCTCAATTGCTCTCCACTCTTCATCAAAATAAATGATAACTGCTTGATTCTCCACTCTTCCCTTTACCAATTGCGCCAAGACATCTAAATTCCCTTCACTTGCTTTGAAGCATTCTGCTGTATTTTGCGCTTGTAATGTTGCCATGGATAACACACGACTTTCATTACTCTTTATATAGCCTTCGGAAAATAAATTGATACAAACAGAGGCACAAATCACAAAAAACATACAATTAACAATTAACTCAACAAGAAAATATCTACTCTTTGACGTCGTTTTTGTACTCATCCTATCTCCTCCTCTGATGAATGTCGGAAGAAAATATTTGAGAAGTAAGATTCTCCATTTTCGTCTGTGACACTAATGGTCAAAACGTTATTTTCATCTACGCTTACCTCTAACTCTTGAAGTGGCATGATTTTCTGTCCAATATTGGCAATAACCTCACTTCCAGCAGGCATGAACGCTTCGCATAAGTATCCATTCTCAACATACATCCAGGTGTCGTAAATAGCACCTTCGATTTCTTGCGACAATACTAACGCACTTGTTCCATTTACTTCATCCGTACGAATCCCTTCTGACGAAAGGTTTTGTCTTGATTTTTCAGTGATGTAGAGCACAGACGTACGTACATTATAATTACTATCCGAGTCATTGATCGTCTTTTGATATACATTGATCCCAATAATACATAGAGTAAGTGTACACACGAGATATAAACTAAATAGAAAGATTACAAATAAAATATCTGCTAATCGTTTTTGATTTTTCACGGTGCACCTCCTCTTCTATTAAGTCAAGCTGAGAACAATAATCTCAGGTAACAAGTTACCACCTGTACTTCGATAATGTATCACATAAGCTTTTGCATCATATTGTAACCCATAATGTTCTACTAAATATTCCAAATCCTGCGGATATGCCCCTTCAAGCGAGTAGCATTGTACTGCACTTCTACGAACGTTATTCTCAATGATTTCTAATTGTTGATCTGATACACTACTCGATATTTCATCCACACCAAAAGCCATGATGTATGCCACACCTACAAACATAACAAGAGACCAAAACACTCCATTTTTAAGAATTGCTCTGATACTTTTTATTATTCTATGAACCACCGTGCACTACTCCTCTCTATTATATCTGCATCCCTGCTAGAATTCCCATCAACGGAAGCATGACAGATAACATAACCACACCAACCATAATACATAAAACTGCAACCAAAGAAGGTTCTATAATTCCTAATAACTTCTCTGTTCTCCGCTCTGTTTCCACATGATAACGCTTTGCAATTGACATCAACATTTCGTCTGAAGATCCAACTCGTGTACCAGCTACAATCATTCCATTGTAAGAAGAAGCAAAAATTTCACTTTTAATAATTGCATCACTCAAAGATAGACCTTGTACTAGGAGTTCCTCCATCTTTGATATTTTCTTTTTAGCTACACTACTATGAGCTAGGGTTTGTGCAAATTCAAAAGCGGTCAAAGTCTCCATTCCACTACTTAACATTAAGGACGTTGCGAATGCAAAGCTATTTGCGGATCGAGCATTGGCAAGCTTCTTAGTTAGTGGAAAATAGTCAAATAGATTTGAAAAAATACGTTTTCCATATTTTGTTTTTTGCATCAAAAACAACGTCAATAAAGAGGAACAGAATACAAGTAAAATAACAAATGCATATTGGTTTAGAACCTGTCCCGTAGATAGTAAATTCGAAGCAAATGGATTTAATTCCAAGCCTAATTGAGCAAATACTTGTTGGAACACAGGCATCACTTGAACAATTAATACAAATACCACCATTAAGACCATTCCAGCCATGCATAAAGGGTATGCTATTGCAGATTTCATACTCTGCGCAAGTGCATCTTTCTCTGCATAATACACTTGTAGTGCAACAACCGTTTCATCTAATCGCCCTGTTTGTTCTCCGATTTTACACATATTAACTGCATATTCTGGAAAACTGCCACTTTCATTCATAGCTCCAGAAAGGGATTTCCCATCTAATACATAATCATACATCTCATAATATAGACGTTTTTCATTTGGATCCTTTGCATTTTCTTCCATAATGGATAGGCTTTCCCAAATTGTAATTCCACTTTGCAAAAACATATGAATTTGTTCAAAAAAATTGATAAGAACTGTAGTTGCAAGCACTCTATTCTTTTTTCTTTTTTTTACATTCATCGCTTACTCCTTTTCAGTACCCAATCGTACTTCCCATTATCTTTTACAAGCTTCTCTAGTAAAAGAATAGTGCATTGTAATTTTTTCCATCTCCAATATAAGAAGTAACTTCCGGATTACCATCCCCTGTTGATGCAAATGTTGGATCCAAAATAATCCAATTCTTTCCATCAAATTGGATCATGTTATCAATCCACCCTGTTTCTGGTGTGTAAACACTGATCCAGGCATGGTATGCCGTTCCGGCATAACCAATTACAAGTTGGGTTGGAATACCTTGACTTCGAAGCATCCCTGTCATCAAAGATGCATAATCAAAACAAATTCCTTTCCCCGTTTCTAATGTATTATCTACTTCTGGAAGATAAAATGTTTCTACATTCTCAGCCTTATCATAGTCATACTCAACATTTTCTGTTACATAATTATAAACTTTAGTTACAACTTGAAGTTCACTTGTTGCTCCCTCAGCAATTTCACTTCCCTTATCCACAATGTTTGACTCTGCCGTAAAATTCACATACTGATTTGGATATAAGAAGGGTTCTTGTGGACTACTTAGAGCCACCGTAAATGCTGCTGTATCAACAATTGCATATTGTTGTCCTGAAATATTCTCATTCACAGTTACTGTATAGTTCCCATCCCCTGCTGTTAATGGAAACACTTCAAACTCACCTGTAGATTTCAAGTCATAAGTATATGGCTCTCCACCTTCATGCCTAACTTGTACCTTGATTTTCTCCTTACTTCCAGTGTACTGCACCATAATATAGCCACTTGCTGTATTTGATAAGTCAATATTCGCGGCTGTTCCTGTATGCACGGTCACTCCAGACGCTTCTGGAATAACAACTCGAGGTGTATTATCTCTAATCTCTCCAGTCCCCTCTTCCATATCTACTCCTAATGGATTATCGGCACTTTCTTCTTTCGAACACGCTGTAAATGCTAACACTGCCATAGTTAAAATTCCTATAATTTTCAATTTTTTTATCAACTAATTCATCTCCTATCCATTGTTCTCCGATTTTTCAATAATTTCACTACTATTTTAACACTATTTATTTAGCACATCAATGTAATTCTCCTTAAAACCACCTTATGTTTTTTTCATATTTTTTCATATTATAAATATTCTATATGTATTAAATGAAGTCCATGTGGTGGCGCTGTAGCACCGGCTTTTGTACGTTCCCTCGCTTCTAACATTTCTTTCACTTCAAGTGGCTGATAAAAACCACGGCCTACTTGTAACAGTGTTCCTACAATGATTCTCACCATATTATATAGAAATCCATTGCCTCGAATTCGAATAATTAATTGCTCCCCTTGTTCTAATAATTCCAGTTCATACACACTTCTCACTGTATCTTCTACCCCTGTTTTTGAGCTACAAAAACTAGCAAAATCATGGGTTCCAACCAAATATTCAGCTGCTTTTTTCATAGCCTCTATATCTAAAGTATATGAAATAAAATAATTGGTAAGGCGCTTTGTTGGAATTGGTATCTCTTGATTTATAATATGATACTCATATGTTTTATTCGTTGGGCAGAATCTCGGATGGAATTCTGGCTCTACCTCTTCTGAACAAACAATCGCAATATCTTCTGGAAGTTTTTGATTCAATGCATACTTCATTCTTTCTGCAGGAATAGAACTATTTGTATCAAATACAGCAACATTCCCAAGGGCATGAACACCAGAATCTGTCCTACTTGCTCCTGTAACTTTCAAATCCTCACCTGTTATTTTCTGAATGGTCTTATTTAGAACTTCCTCAATTGTCAAGCCATTCGGTTGAATTTGCCATCCGCAATAATTGGTTCCATCATAGGCCACAGTTAATTTTATTCGTTTCATAATACTCCTGTTCTTCAAACGTATTTCGAGCCATTTTAAACGTTTGATTTAAAATGACTCGTCTTTGATTTTAAAATTTCCATAATTGCATCGGAATGTATCTTCCAATCCCAAGCGCTACTACGAAATATACGATAGCAATAACGTATCCTATATAATCTATTTTTTTATATATCAAAGGCTTCATCTTTGTTCTGCCTTCCCCACCATGATAACATCTTGCTTCCATAGCCATCGCTAAGTCGTTCGCCCTTCTAAATGCCGATACAAATAGTGGAACTAAAATAGGAATCATACTTTTTGCTTTTTGTATAATATTCCCACTTTCTAGATCTGCGCCACGTGCAACTTGCGCTTTCATAATCTTATCCGTCTCTTCTAATAGAATTGGAATAAAACGCAATGCAATAGACATCATCATTGCAATTTCATGTACTGGCACTTTTATTTTATTCAGCGGATGAAGTAATTTTTCTATTCCATCTGTCAAAGAATTCGGTGTTGTTGTCAATGTCATAATATTCGAACCTGCAATTAAAAACATGAGGCGTATCCCCATAAACACTGCCGTACGTAACCCGTCAGTTGTTATTGTCAAAATCCAAAATGAAATCAAAACATCTCCCGTCTTCGTAAAAAACAAGTTCAGCATCACTGTAAATAAGAGTAAAAACACAACTGGTTTTAATCCTTTGACAATAAATTTCACTGGAACTTTTGATGCTTTAATGCAAGAAAACAAAAATATCATTGCAACTATATATCCTAACACACTTTGAAACATAAAAAGGGACACTAAATAAATCATCGTGCATACAATTTTTACACGTGGGTCCAACTTATGAATAGGGCTGTTAGCAGGATAGTATTGTCCAATTGTAATATCTCTTATCATAGTCTATTTCCCCAATGCCTTTCTAATTTCTTCAGCAGCCTCTTCTATGGAAGTAAGTTCTGTATCAACCGCCAGACCTTGCGCTTGCAACTGATGTAAAATATAGGTCACCTGTGGTGCAGCAAGCCCAATTTCTTCTAATTTTTTATAATGTGGAAACACCTTCTTTGGCTCTTCATAAAATAGAATTTCTCCTTTATTCATAACCAATAACTTGTCCACGTATTTTGCAATATCTTCCATACTGTGAGAAACCAATACCACGGTCATGTCTGATTCTCTATGAAGTTTTTCAATCTGATCTAATATTTCATCTCGCCCCTTAGGATCAAGTCCAGCCGTTGGTTCATCTAATACCAATACCTTAGGATTCATTGCCAAAACTCCAGCAATTGCCACGCGGCGTTTCTGTCCACCCGATAAGTCAAAGGGTGAATGACCATATTGTGACTCTGGAAATCCAACCATCTGAAGTGCTATCTTCGCTTTTTCACGGGCTTCCTCTTTTGAAAATCCTTGATTCATAGGTCCGAATGCTACATCACTGATTACATCTACTTCAAATAGCTGATGTTCTGGGTATTGAAAAACCAATCCAATTTGACTACGTAGCTTTTTAAAATCATATCCCTTTTTGTAGATATTTTCCCCTTCGTAATAAAGTTCTCCCGAAGTAGCCTTTTCTAATCCATTCAAATGTTGAATTAATGTAGATTTTCCTGAACCAGTATGCCCAATAATTCCAAGAAATTCCCCTTGCTTAATTTCGATTGATATATCTTTTAATGCATGTTTTTCATAGGATGTTCCTTGACTATATATATAATTAACATTTTCTAATTTAATTGACATAATGCCTCCACTAATTCTTCTGTTCTAAGAATTCCACTTGGAATATTTAAGCCTTTTTTCTGGAGTTCGTGAGCTAGCATTGTAACTTGTGGTACATCTAGGCGATATTTTTTCAATGTATCAACTTCACTAAAAATCTCCTTTGGTGTTCCCTCCATCACCACACTTCCATGATCCATAACATACACACGATCTGCTTCAATTACCTCTTCCATGTAATGTGTAATTAAAATCACTGTAATTTGTTCCTGCTCTCGAAGCATCTGAATTGTTTTGATTACTTCTTTTCTACCATTTGGATCTAGCATTGCTGTTGGTTCATCTAACACGATACATTTTGGGCGCATTGCAATCACTCCTGCAATTGCAACTCTTTGTTTTTGTCCACCCGACAGTTTATTTGGTGAATGATTACGATACTCTAACATCCCCACTGCATCTAAGCTTTCTTCTACTCGGACCCATATGTCCTCTGTTGGAACTCCAATATTTTCCGGTCCAAAACCTACATCCTCTTCTACTACTGTTCCGATAATTTGATTGTCTGGGTTTTGAAATACCATGCCTGCACTTTGGCGAATTTTCCATAATGCATTCATATCCTTTGTATCATATCCATCTACCCATACAGTTCCATCAGATGGAAGTAATATTGCATTCAAATGCTTTGCTAACGTAGATTTTCCAGATCCATTGTGTCCTAAAATTGCAATAAACTCTCCACGTTCTACATTTAACGTCACTTCATTTATTGCTCGCTTTTTCCCGACTGCATTTCCCTCTTCATCGTGTTTTGTATATTCAAATATAAGGTTGTCTGTTGATATTATGCTCATTCCGACTCCTTTTCTCGATTTAAGTGTTACATCATTTATATAAAACTGCTTTTCTATTTTACTTCAATCTACATTGGTTTGCAAGATTCCACTTTACGAATCTCAAATTATTCGGTACAATAAGGTATCAAAATGATGAACAAAGAAAGGAATTATAACAATGGCAAATCCAATTGTAACATTTGAAATGGAAAATGGCGATATCATGAAAGCTGAACTTTACCCAGAAATCGCACCAATCTCTGTAAACAACTTTATCTCTTTAGTAAATAAAGGATTCTATTCAGGACTTACTTTTCATCGCGTAATTAGCGGATTCATGATTCAAGGAGGTTGTCCTCAAGGTACTGGTACAGGTGGACCTGGATACTCAATTCCAGGTGAATTCAGCCAAAACGGTGTAGCAAATACATTAAAGCACGAGCCAGGTGTACTTTCTATGGCCCGCTCTATGCACCCAGATTCAGCTGGTTCTCAATTCTTCTTAATGCACAAAACATCTCCACATCTTGATGGTGCTTATGCAGGATTCGGAAAAGTAATCGAAGGACTTCATATTGTTGATAAGATTGCAGACACACCTACAGATTACAGCGACAAGCCATTAACAGCACAAGTATTAAAGTCTGTTACTGTTGATACCTTCGGGGAAGTTTATCCTGAACCAACAAAAGCATAAGATCCTATTAAAAAAAGAAATCTCCTAGGCATACTTCTCATGAATTCAAATTCATAGAAACAGTACCTAGGAGTTTTTTTTATAATGTAGCATTTATCCACTGAAATATGTAATCGTATGTACGATATTTACTACTTTCATGTAGAATCTCATGTCGATTATTTTCAATTAATTTTAGTGTAACCATAGAGTGGTCTCTATGCAACTTCTCATAGTAATACTTTGGCCCTTCCCCAAAATTACCGACCTTATCATCTTTCCCTGCAATAATCAAAATCGGAATATCTAAAATACGCTTTCCCCAATTAGCTCTCCCTATACTATTCAGTCCCTTTACTAATTCAAGATTCCCTGAATCTGTCATAGGAAAAGAACAGTATGGATCTTCTAGGTATCGTTCTATATTATCAGGATTATAAGATAACCAATCGTGACGCTTCCTCTTTCCTTCCAAGGTATGTTCCACTGGTCCCCACATCATCTGATTGATGAGCTTCGATTCATATGTATACCCCTTTCTCTTTACGTTACGTTTTAATATTCTTTCTAAAATGTGAGATCCTTTATTTTGTGCTGGCATACCCATTAATATAAGTGCACTCAGATAGTCATACTGGTCTGCAAACATCCCCGACAAAATACTACCCATACTATGCCCCATTAAAATCAGTGGAAGTTCCGGATAAGATTCTCCTATTTCAACAAACAGATTGTGAATATCTTTTAAAACAAACTGGAATCCATTCTCCTTCAATGCAAAGGCACCTAAATGATCCATGCTACTTAAACCATGTCCAAGCAAATCACTAGAGCAAACAATATATCCAAGTTCTGATAACATCTTTGCAAATTCATCGTATCTTTTGGAGTGTTCAGCCATTCCATGTACAATTTGAACAATTGCTTTTGGATGCTCACATAGGTAACAATAAGTATATAGTTTTCCTTCTTCACTTGTTGAATCCCGATACCATTCCTTAAATTCCATAAATCTCCTCCTCCCATTTTAGTACCAAAGCTCCAATCCCTCTTTGATCTCTCTTTAATTATTCTACATCTCCATAGAATGTATACACATTTTTTCCTCGATGTTTTGATTGATACAAGGCTTTATCTGCTGCTTTATAAAGTTCCTCATATGTATCTCCATCATATGGGTAGATAGCAATCCCCACGCTTCCCGAAATACTATAATCCCCTTCTTCGCCCGAATAAGTATTCTGAAAAGCTTCAATAATTGCTTTCGCTTTTTTTGTAATTACTTCTCGATTCTTCGTTTTTTTCAATAAAATAATAAATTCATCTCCGCCTAATCTGCCAATAATATCGCTTGGCCTAAACAAGGTATTCATTTTTGCGGAGATTTCTGTCAATACTTTGTCTCCAAAATGGTGTCCAAAATTATCATTTATTCCTTTGAAATCATCAATATCAACTATAAATAGCGTATGGTTTTCTTCGGACGCACGCTCTAATGTATCCGAAATAAATACAGAGGATGTAATTTTATTGTAGCAATTTGTTAATAAATCCTTCTGTGACAATTCCTTCAAAGATGCTTCCGCATGAATATCAAATGTTTTACCTACTGAATAAATCGGATCTCCTGCCTCATTACAAAATGTTTTAAATACCACGCGATAATAACGCACACTTCCATCTGGAAATTGAAATCTAAAGTCCCAAGGATGTTCAAATTCTACTTTTATAGCCTCTGAAAGTCCCATAAAAATATCCATATCTTCCGGATACACCATGTCCGCCGCAATAATCTCCTTTGGAAATAGTATCTTCTCCTTTGGTAAATTCAATATTTCGGCACCCTTTCCAAAGAATTGAATCATACTTGTTTTAATATCATATACCCAAAACCACTCTGATGATAAATCAGTTACAATATTGAACAATGCCTTATCAGACACCTGATTTAGAACGAAAATATCATCTGATGCATTCTCACGATTCTCTGCCAAAAAAGGACGCAAATCTTGTGTTACACCAAGGTAAATTTCGTTGCCACTCTCATTAATGTTTTGTACTTTCTGAAGAATTACTTCAGTCGGTATCTCTTCCCCATCTAACTTGCAGTGAAGCCAATTGAATTTAACAGTTTCTTTTTCTCTTGCCATATTCATAAATTCAAATGCTGTTTTATAGGTATCCTTCCCATTTGGCTGTATACTTGGCGAAAATTCAAAAAAGCGTGTAATATATGTTTCTTTGTTTTGTATTTCGAAAAGTTCAACAATTCTTTGATTACACATAACCACTTCCATTTTATGATTCCAAATAGTCAAGCATAGAGGCATGGCGTCTAATATCGCATTGATTTTATCATTCGCTTTGATATGATTATTTTTATCACTATTTTCGAGCTGTAATATCTCTCCCCAATCAAATTGTTTCATTTTGATACATTCCTCTCTCTATTAACTTTATTTTCAATAATTATACCATAATACTCTGAAAATAAAAATGTTTTTTGAGATAGCTTGCTGCAAATCCTCCACAATAATATGGGATTACTTTTCTTTTTTCTTTGTAAGTGATATAATGTCTTCCATAAAGAAAAAGGAAAATAGTTAGAGGGGACTTTCATATGAACACACTTGATTTAACACTGCTCACTGATTTTTACGAATTAACGATGATGCAAGGATATTTTAATCGCCCAGAAAACGAGACTGTGGTATTTGATATCTTTTTCCGTAGCAATCCCAATGGTTCCGGCTACTCTATTGTGGCTGGCTTAGAACAAGCCATCGACTATGTAAAACACTTAAAATTTAGTTATGAGGATGTTGACTATTTACGAAGTTTGAATATTTTCAACGAAGATTTTCTTAACTATTTAAGTGGATTTCACTTTAGTGGCGACATTTATGCAATTCCTGAGGGAACCATTGTTTTTCCAAAAGAACCTTTGGTTAAAGTTATCGCTCCAATCATGGAAGCGCAGTTAGTAGAAACAGCCTTATTAAATATTATTAATCACCAATCTTTAATAGCAACAAAGGCTTCCCGTGTTGTCCATGCAGCTGGAAATGACGGAGTACTCGAATTTGGATTACGTCGTGCACAGGGCCCTGATGCCGGATTATACGGTGCACGTGCTTCGATAATTGCTGGCTGTGTTGGTACTTCTAATGTACTTGCCGGTAAATTGTTTAATGTACCACTTAGAGGAACCCATGCTCACAGCTGGATTATGAGTTTTTCGGATGAATATACTGCATTTAAAACATATGCAGAATTGTACCCCAATGCAGCATGTCTACTTGTAGACACATACGATACATTAAAGTCTGGAGTTCCAAATGCCATTCGTGTTTTCGATGAAATGAAAGCAGCTAATCCAGAATTCAGCAATTACGGAATAAGATTAGATAGTGGAGACCTTGCCTACCTTTCGAAACAAGCCAGAATCATGCTAGACGCCGCTGGCCATGAAGAAGCATTTATTTCTGCGTCTAATGATTTAGATGAATTGTTAATATTTAACTTGAAAATGCAAGGGGCAGCCATTACTTCTTGGGGCGTAGGAACTCATATGATCACCTCCAAGGATTGTCCTTCTTTTGGTGGTGTTTATAAACTAGCAGCCATTAAGAATAAAGATGGCGTATTAATGCCAAAAATCAAACTTTCCGAGAATTCCGAGAAGATTACGAATCCTGGAAATAAGATGATTCATCGTATTTATGATATAAAAACAGGAAAAATGTTAGCCGATCTTATTTGCTTCGCAGATGAAGTAATTTCTACAGAGGAAGATTTGTTATTATTTGATCCAATTGAACCTTGGAAAAAAACTAAGGTGCTAAAAAACACTTTTAGAACTAGAGAGCTTTTAGTCCCAATATTTATTAAAGGGGAGTGTGTCTACCAATCTCCATCGGTAATGGAAATTGCAGCTTATTGTAAAAAAGAAAAAGAAACAGTTTGGGATGAGGTGCTTCGTCTATTTAATCCACCTAAAGTCTATATTGATTTATCTCAAAAATTATATGATGTCAAACAGGAACTATTAACTTCCATGAGCATTAACTAGCAAAGGAGAAGAAAAACATGAAAATTGTTGTATTAGCAGGTGGCTTAACTACCGAACGTGATGTATCTTTATCATCTGGTGCTGGAATTTGCCGTGCTTTACTCGAGCGTGGTCATAATGCGGTACTAATTGACTTATTTATGGGATTTGAATATCCAAAGGATCAACTAGAAGAACTATTCTCTCTTCCAGGAGCCAATTTAGAAATTGCCGAAGGTATTAAAACTGTTGCACCAGACTTGGTTGCACTTAAAGCTTCAAGACCCGACCAGTCCAATTGTATGCTCGGTCCAAATGTAATTGAGCTTTGTAAAATGGCCGACATTGCCATGCTTGCATTACATGGCGGTATAGGCGAAAATGGCCAATTACAGGCAACATTTGATGTATTAGGAATCAAATATACAGGCCCAGGATATGTTGCAAATGCTATGGCTATGGATAAGGGAATCACAAAACAAATCTTCCAAATCAACCATATTCCAACTCCAGGTGGTACTTGGATTAACAAAACAGATTCCGACCATTCTCTTAAGGCTGCAAACCTAGACTTGCCAGTTGTTATTAAGCCAAGCATTGGTGGTTCAAGCATTGGTGTTTATATTTGTCACACAATGGATGAATATGAGACTGCAATTTCAACTTCTTTCAAATCAGAGAAGCAAGTTGTAGTTGAACCATATATTAAAGCTCGCGAATTTTCTTGTGCCTTCTTAGATGGAGCGGCACTTCCTGTCATAGAAATCATTCCAAAATCAGGATTCTTTGACTATGCAAATAAATACCAAGCAGATTTGACTCAGGAAATTTGTCCTGCAAATTTAGATGAAGAGACAACTCTTCGTATTCAAAATGCTACTATTGCTGCTTGTAAGGCTTTAAAAATTGAGGTTTATTCTCGTGCCGACTTCTTGTTAACAGAGGATGGGGCAATTTATTGCTTAGAAGTAAATACCCTACCTGGAATGACCCCTACAAGTCTCGTGCCACAAGAAGCTAGGGCGGCGGGAATTTCATTCGGCGAACTTTGTGAGATTATTATAGAAAAATCTCTCATGCGTTTTGAAAATTAAAGAAAAAGGATTTAAACTATGAAAAATATGTCATTGATTAAAATTGCAACAGCCTGTAATGGAGTCTACAACGGTGTAGACTCTTTACTAAGTCATGAAGTATCAGGCGTTACAATTGATAGTAGAAACATCCAACCTGGCTATCTATTTATCCCAATTAAGGGTGCACGTGTAGATGGTCATGATTATATTGAACAAGTCATGAATAACGGTGCGCTTTGCACCTTATCAGAGCATGAACTTCCCGATGTCTCTTATCCTTATATTCTTGTTTCGTCTTGTGAACAAGCGCTAAAGGACATTGCTGAACATTATCGTACTTCGCTAGACATTAAAGTTGTCGGCATTACAGGTAGTGTAGGAAAAACAAGTACCAAAGAAATGATTTCTTCTATTCTCTCTCAGAAATATAATGTACTGAAAACTATTGGCAATTATAATAATGAAATTGGTCTCCCTCTGACAATTTTTAATTTAACGGAAGCTCATGAGGTTGCAGTATTAGAAATGGGAATCAACCACTTCGATGAAATGACTCGATTGAGCAAAATTGCCAGACCTGATATTGCTGTAATTACGAATATAGGCCTTTCTCACCTGGAATTTTTAGGTGATCGAGATGGGGTTCTCAAAGCAAAAACTGAAATTTTCGAGTACATGAGCCCTGACGGCACTGTTGTTTTAAATGGAATGGACGATAAATTACGTACGATTGAAGCGATAAATTATGAAGCTCCAATTTTCTTTGGCCTCGATAGTTCTTCTGATTTCTATGTTTCCCAAGTGGAGTCACTTGGATTAGAAGGCACACGTTGTAAGATACATCTAGATTCAGGCGACGAAATAAATCCATTAATTCCTATTCCAGGATCTCATATGGTATTAAATGCATTAGCAGGAGCAGCCGTTGGTGAGATTTTAGATTTATCCTCTGAGGAAATTCAAAATGGAATTGAGATGCTACGCCCAGTCTCTGGCAGAAACAACATCATCAAAACCAATGACTATACCTTAATTGATGATTGCTACAACGCAAATCCAATTTCCATGATGGCTGCTCTCGATGTACTTGCTACAGCCAATACAAGAACAGTTGCCATACTTGGTGATATGGGTGAACTAGGAATAAAAGAAAATGAGATGCATTATAATGTCGGTGCATACCTTGGCAATACATCAATATCTGTCGTTTGTTGTATCGGAACTCTCGCAAAATCCATAATAGATGGTATCCACTCCACTTCCAATGGCTCTCATCAAAAAGAGTGTTACTATTTTGAAACAAAGGATGCGTTTTTAAATGCCATGCCTAAGATACTGAAACCAAATGATTCCATTCTTATTAAAGCTTCTCACTCTATGGGATTCGAAGATATTGTAAATCATTTAAAATAAAAATCACAACGACACAACTCTCAAGAAAGAAACAAGGACTCAATATGAATTATGAAATGATCGTACTAGATTTAGATGGTACACTAACAAACTCTCAAAAAATTATTACAGAACCAACAAAAGCTGCACTTAGAAAAGTTCAAAAATTAGGAAAACACATTGTACTTGCCTCTGGTCGCCCAACTGCTGGTATGACAGCACTTGCAGAAGAATTGGAATTCCAAAAATATGGCGGTTATATTTTGTCATTTAATGGTGCCTGCATCATTAATGGTCGCACGAACGAGGTGCAATACAATAAAACAGTGAACCCCGAATACATTCGAACTATCTATGAAATGGCAGGAGCCGCTGGTACAAATATAGTAACTTATTCTGATGATGCTATTATTTCGGCGTATGAACCAAACGAATATACCATGAAGGAATCCTTCATAACTAAAATGCCAGTTAAACATGTAGATGACTTTTTATCTTATATTGATTTTCCAATCAATAAGCTTCTTCTAAGTGACCATCCTGATCTCATAATAGAATGCGAAAAGACATTTAAACAAAAATTCCATAGTGCTTTAAATATCTTCCGTTCTGAGCCCTATTTCTTAGAAATTATGCCTCAACAGATTGACAAGGCACATTCTATCCAAAAGCTAGTAAGTAGCCTAGGATTAACACGTAATGAAATTATTTGCTGTGGTGACGGCTACAATGACCTTACTATGATTGAAGGTGCTGGATTAGGTGTTGCTATGGCTAATGCACAAAAAGAAGTTCTTGAAGCAGCTGATTACATTACCAAATCTAATGATGAAGATGGTATTGTCGAAGTAATCGAGAAATTTATGTTGTAGTATCATTTACATTTAAACGAATAGCTATGCCTATTAATGTTCAAAAACACTTTAAGAAAGGGACGACTTATGAATCACCAAGTAAATACATGGATTGACGAACACAAAGAAGAATTGATTAACGAATTATGCACTTTTTTATCTTATAAAAGCCTCCCATCTGATACCATACGAGATGGCGCTCCTTTTGGACTTGAAATCCAAGAAACATTGGATTATCTATTAAAGCTATCGCAAAAACATGGATTTCACACAAAAGACTTAAGTGGATATGCAGGTTGTATTGATTTTCCTATGGAAAAGAAGGAAGAAATGATGGGAATCTTAGGCCACCTAGATGTTGTGCCTGTTGATGACAATTGGGATACCGATCCATTTACAGGGACAATTATAGATGGAAAATTATTTGGACGTGGAACAGCTGATGACAAAGGCCCAATTATGGCAACACTCTTTGCAATGAGAGCAATCAAAGATTCTGGAATTGAATTAACTAAAAATGTCCGCCTAATTGTAGGTTGCGATGAAGAAAGTGGAATGAGCTGTATCAAACACTATAAGAAAGTGGAGCAAATCCCAGATTTCTCTATCTCGCCTGATGGAGAATATCCTTTGGTGAATTCAGAGAAAAATATTTTTGATGGATATTTCACTGCAAGTTTCCAATCTGAAATTCGAATTCAAAGTGGGGAACGTTCTAATATAGTCCCACCTCTTGCAACAGCTACCCTTCCTTTGGAATTGGATATTGTCCATTCTATTGTTGATGAATTTGGCGACACGGAACAATACAAATACGACATCACTACACTCACAACTGGTTGCGAACTCGTTGTCCATGGCCACGCATGCCATGCTTCATTACCTGAACTAGGAAAGAATGCACTTCAAGAGTTATTATACTTGTTAGAAAAAATGCCGTTATCAAGCACTGATCATGATATGATTTCACTACTAGTAACTGCATTTAAAAAAGAATATTATGGTGAATCCGTAGGCCTTGATGTGGAAGACGAATCCGGACGACTTACCCTAAATGTAGGAGTAATGAATTGGAATGAACAAGGTTTTGAGTTACAACTAAACATTCGTGCACCACTTTCCATTGATGAGGCATGCTTGAAAAATGCATTTGAAACCGCATTTGCTAATTCTGTTATTCAATACGATGATCGTTGTCACTTTAGCCAAGGCCTTTACATTCCCGAAGAACATAACCTTGTGCAATCATTGCTTAAAGTATATCGTAGCTTTACAAATGACATGACTCCTCCTGCTAAGATTGGTGGTGGAACTTATGCTCGAATGCTTCCAAATGCAGTCGCATTTGGAGTAGAATTTCCTGGTGATCCAATGGTTGCTCATATGCCAAATGAATTTATGGAAGTAGAACAATTAATTTTAAACACAAAAATTCTCGCAAATGCAATATTGGAATTAACTACCTAAAAACAAAAACACTTTGTGCAACGATTGTAATACTCATTATTACAGTCATTCACAAAGTGTTTTTTTAGATTATTATATAAAATACCTCTTACAATTTTGTAACTTCTATTTCCATACTTAATAAATCAAAATATAACATCTTTCCATCTAATGAAAGTGGTTTATCACATAGGTATTTAATGCACTCAGCTACTTGAATCGATGCACAAAAGGAAGGGACAAACGCCAAGCAACTTACTGTTCTCATATCATTTTGACCATCGTATATTTGCTTTATTATCTGACTTCCTGGCCGTACAAACGCAGCTTGAACGTACCATTCTTGAATTGCTCCATGCATAATAGGTATATTAAGTTCTTCACAAAATTGCTCCATCATAATTCTGGATTCGATGTTATCAACTGCATCCATTACAATATCATGTCCTTTTAGTAATGCAAAAGCATTATCTGGGGTTAGCATTGTCTGCCTAACTGTCATCTTAACATCTGCATTAATTCGCATTCCATAACGTCTTGCAACATCTACCTTAGCCTCACCAATGTTATTTTCCGTAGAAAGTAATTGTCGATTTAAATTACTATCGGTAAAATGATCCCCATCAATAATCGTAATTTCACCTACCCCAATTCGAAGAAGCTGATTTAAAATATGTCCACCTAATCCTCCGCATCCTACAATACAGACTTTTTTCCCTTTTAAAATCTCATTTTCTTCCCTTGTCAAAGTACCAATGTTTCTTTCGTAACGTTTTTGTTCATTAAATTTCATAACGTCCTCCTTTAGCACATCTACTTTTACTATCTTTATATTAGGGCATACGGATAGGGTTGTCAACCTAAGAACATCTCAATTATCCACTGGTATTTTCAGATGCAATTTGATACAATTATAACAATTAGATACAAGAATTACGATTGGATAAATGGAGGGATTTAGTATGAGTATATTAACGATTTTACAGTTATTTGTAGCACTAATTTTCTTGATTGTTATATTTGGATTTATAAACGAAAAACTCTTTCATCTGACCACGGAAATAGCTCTTATGCTATTTGCCTTTATACTCGGTGCTATTTTCTTTGGGGTTAATCACACCTTCGGATATAATATTCAGTCCTATTTAACCACCTTCCCACTCTCACCTCTGCGTTTGCACTTGGATCACTTCCTTGTAGAAGGAATTCTCTGTTTTATGCTATTTGCCGGCGCTTCAAAAGTACGATGGAAGGAACTCGAACACAACCTACGTCTTGTTTCTACGTTGGCACTTCTCACCACATTCCTCACAGTAGGCATATACGGTGGATTGTTTTATGTTCTTGCACTTTTACTTCAAATAGATATTAGTTTTACACTTTGTTTGCTATTAGGGTGTATTATTGCTCCTACCGATCCAATTGCTGCCACAAGTATTTTGCCTCAATTTGGACTCCCTAAGAATATCTCTATCGTAGTGGAAGGAGAATCTCTATTTAACGATGGTGTAGGGATTGCAATCTATTTAACAATTGCTGGAATGCTAAGTAATGGTTCTGGGGAAAACTTTTTAATAGTAATGTTCCGTGAACTGTTTGGAGCATTAGCCATCGGTTATCTCATCTCTTTTATTGCTTTCAAAATTTTTATAAATACAAATGACGCCTTCCGTCAAGTTGCTGTTAGTTTATTGGCAGTCTCTTCGTCCTATATAATATGTGAAAAGATAGAATGCTCTGGGGCTATTGCAGCTGTTGTCTGCGGAATTTACTTTGCAACAAACATTCATCAATTAGAAGAAAGCAAGAAGAAAAACTTCATTGAGTTCTATGATTTCTGGGATATTACAGATAATTTGTTAAATAGTATCCTATATATAATGCTCGGCTTTTCATTTGTCTTTTTAATTGATCATCATACTTTTATATTCATTGGCGTTGGGGCTATTGTAATCAATCTTATTTCTCGTTGCTTAGGTGTATTCTTTGCGACCTTACTATCCCCTCATCTACCTGATGGGTACACAAAAACCCCCTTTGTCGCACTCCTGACTTGGGGCGGACTTAAAGGGGGCCTTTCACTTGCACTTGCAATGAGTTCGCAAGATTTACTTTCTGCTGAACTATATAACATCTTTTTGTGTGCTACGTATTTTGTTGTTTTCTTCACTACTATAGTTCAAGGGTTGTCCATGAAATTATTTTATAACAAATGGGTTGCTCCCTTTGTTCCTAGATAAGATAGTTAATGTATTACCTGTGTTTTTTCTCGCACTGCTTGATCTGCTATAATGAACAATACAAATCCTATTACGAAGATTCCTGCAATAAAGACGATACCTAAGTTTATATTTCCTGATACTTGTCCTACAACACTCATCAACATAGTTCCTTTAAATGCCGCGCCTTTTCCACATATATCATAGAATCCAAAGTATTCTCCTGCCTTTTCGGCAGGAATGATTTTGGTAAAATATGACCTAGATAATCCTTGTATTCCACCTTGAAATAGTCCCACACAAACAGCTAATATCCAAAAATGTAGTGGGGTTGCCATAAAGTATGCAAAAATTGCAATTGCTGTATAAGCAATAATACATACTGAAATTAATGTTCGACTACTGTATTTCTGTACCAATTTTCCAAATACAAGACAAGCTGGAAAAGCAATGATTTGAGTTACTAGCAATGCAACTAGTAAACTATTCGAGTCTAAACCTAATGCACTGCCATAACTTACAGACATATTAATAATGGTATGCACTCCGTCAATATAGAAGATAAAAGCAAGTAAAAAAAGAAAAATATGCTTTTGTTGTTTAATCTCTTTGAAGGTTTTCCCTATGCGAAGTAAACTATTCTTTACTACTTGTTTATCCACTTCTATATAGCTTTTTTGTTTGTAATTTCTAATTAGAGGTAGGGACACTAAAAACCACCAGACACAAACAATTAAAAATGCAAGCAGCATTGCCTGTTCTAGGGTTAATCCCAATGGTTCTGCACCAAGAACAAGGCCTAGTCCCATAATAAATGGAATGCAACTCCCAATATACCCCCATGCAAACCCACTAGTCGAAACAACATCCATACGCTCCGTCGTTGTGATGTCTGCTAACATTGAATCATATAGTACCATGCTAATAGAACAGGCATATTTGGATATCACATAAAATATTAGAAATGCAACCCATTCTGCTACACCACCAATTAAACCGCAACTAATTACACCCACTACAATACTTGCCACAAACATTTTCTTTTTCCATCCCTTGGTATCTGAAATAGTCCCAAGTATGGGCCCCGAAAATATCAAAAGTAATGTCGCCATTGAAGTTGCATATCCCCAATATGCCAAATAGTCTACAGGTGACAAATTCCCTTTTTCTGCTAAATAGTTAAAATAAATTGGAAATAGTGTAGTTCCTAATAAAATGTATGCCGAATTCCCCACATCATATAGAATCCAATACCATTCTAATTTGGTTAGCTTCATCTTTGTTTTTCCACTTTCCTTCATTGTATATCCCTCTACGCTTCCTGTAT
>CAYIYM010000012.1:0-63360 GCA_964367685.1 uncultured Lachnospiraceae bacterium | reverse complement strand
CTTTTGAATCTAAGAATCTACGGGCAGCTCTTTCTTCTAAGTTTTAAATCCTCAGGAACAAAGTGTCTTCGACACTTCAACACCCCTGCCCCTCAATCTTGAGGGAGAAGCACACTTTGTGCGCCGAATTCGGTCACGATGTGACATCCACATATCGAATTCGTGTGCATTCTCGCGAAGCGTTTTGTGTAATGGAAACGAAGTTTCCTATTACATGAAAAAAGTGGTCATAATATACAGTTGCATTGTATATTATGACCACTTTCATTTAATTTTATCAACAAATCAATATTTATACTTATTCCTATCAAGATCAAATAGATAGAGCAATTCGTAATAGAATTACAGTGCTAACGTTCTTGCCACTTCCACTTGGTAGTCTGACAATCCTTTTTGCATTGCTAATGCCTCATTAATATCGTAATCTACATACTCGCCTTCTGTATAAGCTACTACTCTATTTGATTTTCCTTCTAGTAATAAATCTACAGCTTTTGCTCCCATAATAGATGCATATACTCTATCCTTACATGTTGGACTTCCACCACGTTGCATATGTCCTAGAATAGTTGCTCTTGTTTCCATCCCTGTTGCAGCTTCAATTCTTTCCGCCATCTTCACTGAATCACCAATACCTTCGGCATTGATAATAATATAGTGTTGCTTTCCTCTTTTTTGATTCTCAAGAATCGAGTCAATCGTTTCTTGTTCATTATAGTTCTGCATTTCTGGCAATAAAATCTCTTCTGCACCATTCGCAATACCACACCATAATGCAATATAACCAGCTGATCTTCCCATTACTTCGATAATAGAACATCTCTGATGTGATGTTGATGTATCACGAATCTTATCAATTGCTTCCATTGCGGTGTTAACAGCTGTATCGAATCCAATTGTATAATCTGTACATGTGATGTCCAAATCAATTGTTCCTGGAATTCCAATTGTATTAACACCTAAATTAGCAAGTTTTTGCGCTCCCATGAAAGAACCATCTCCACCAATTACAACTAATCCTTGAATTCCGTATTTTTTACAAATTGCAGCCGCTTTTTGCTGACCTTCTTCTGTTCTCATTTCAGAACAACGAGCTGTCTGAAGAACTGTTCCACCTTTTTGAATTGTATCTGAAACATCTCTCGCTGTTAAATCTATAATATCTTCATTTAAAAGTCCTTGATATCCTCTGCGAATTCCACGTACTCTAATCCCTCTTGCCAAAGCTGTTCGTACAACCGCACGAATTGCAGCATTCATTCCTGGAGCATCTCCACCACTAGTTAAAACTCCAATTGTCAAAATATTTTTACTCATTACATTTATCCTCCAATAAAAAATATATACTAATTAAACGTCACTTCGATTTATTGTAATACATCTAGAATGAATTTTCAATGGACTTTTCCACTACTTTCACACACTCAGAACCATAATGATTCGACAATTTGCTCAAAATGATTGGTTCAATGTGGATGTTTTTGTTCGCAGGTAGCTTTTTCATTACTTTTTCTTTTTTACAATAAATAATTACACTCTCATTCCCATCTGAATGTTGTAAATATCCATCTAGTATCTGTGCCTCTTTTTGATAGATTTCAACACTATCAAATTGAATCCATAATTCTTTTCTTACTTGATCAAATGGGATGATTTTTTCACAAATCAATTTACTTGGTTTATCGTCTTCCTGATTAACTCGTCCACGAATAAAAACCTTGCTATCCTCTTCCAAATATAATTTATTTGTTTCAAAATCCCTCGGAAATACTACAACTTCTACTGTTCCAAGTAAATCCTCAAGCGTTACAAAGGCCATAACTTGATTATTCCTTGTGTATTTAATTGTTTTAGCAACTATCATTCCACCGATTATCTCTTTTGCTCCATCTTCCACCTTCGAAAAATTCGTTTCTTCATCCAATTGAAAATCAAGAGTTGTTGCAGATATTCCTCGCTTCCATCTCTCTTCATATTCGTCTAATGGATGACCTGAAATATAAACACCTAACACCTCTTTTTCAAATGCAAGTGCCGTCTCCTTTTCATATTCACCTACTTCTGGCATTTTCACTTCAAATTCTTTTTTCTGTTCCTCACTCACAATGTCAAATAACGCCATTTGTCCTGCCATAGAATTCTTCTTTTCTCTATTCACAGTTTCTAGAATTTGAACATAAATTACCATTTGCTGTTTCCTTGTTCCCTCTAGCGAATCAAGTGCTCCAGCTTTTATGAAATTCTCAATAGATCTTTTATTTACTTCTTTTCCAGTTAATCGCTCAATAAAATCCTTGAGATGTTTAAATGGACCACGCTCACTTCTTTCAAGGACAATACCTTCTATGACTGGTTTTCCGACACCCTTGATTGCTCCAAGACCATATCGAATACTCTCTCCATCTACAGAAAAAGCCCACTGACCAACATTAATATCTGGTGGCAACAGCTTGATTCCCATTTCTCGACATGCATAAATATATCCTGATACTTTTGTCGAATTATCAATAACTGATGTCATAAGCGCTGCCATAAATTCTAATGGATAGTAATACTTTAGATATGCTGTCTGATAAGAAACGACGGCATACGCTGCTGCATGAGATTTATTAAATGCATATTTCGCAAAATCAAGCATGTCATCATAGATTTTGTTGGCTACCGCTTCGCTGATGCCATTGGCAACACACCCTTGAATCTGTTCTTCTTCATTTCCATGAACAAAAATCGCACGTTCCTTCGCCATTACATCTGCTTTTTTCTTCGACATAGCTCGACGTAATAAATCACTTCGTCCGAGTGTATATCCTCCTAAATCTCTTACTATTTGCATAACTTGCTCCTGATATACAATACAGCCATATGTTGGTGAAAGGATCGGCTCTAGTTGAGGACAATCATAAGTAATGGATTTAACATCATGTTTCCCTTTGACGTAACGTGGTATAAATTCCATTGGTCCCGGGCGATATAGTGAAATTCCAGCAATAATATCCTCTAAACTCTCTGGTTTTAATTCCTTCATGAAGTTCTTCATTCCTGCACTCTCAAGTTGGAATATACCATCCGTTTTCCCTGTACCTATAGAATCTAGCACTAATTTATCATTATAGTTAATCGTATCAATATCTATAGATTTTCCCGTACTTTGCTCCGCAAGCCTTACAGCATTTTGAATCACGGTTAGGGTTCTTAACCCAAGAAAATCCATCTTCAATAATCCTAATTCTTCTAATGTAGTCATGGTAAATTGAGTAGTAATAGATCCATCTGACCCACGTGAGAGTGGAACATATTCATCCACCGACAATTTACTAATTACTACACCTGCTGCATGCATTGAAGTATGTCGTGGCAATCCTTCTAAACGTTTCGACATATCAATAAGCTCTTTTACTTGTGGATCATCTACGTACAGCCCTTTCAACTCAGCAACATCCTTTAATGCTTTATCGATGGTAATATTTAGCTCTGTAGGAATCAATTTGGCAATCGTATCTACAAATGCATAGGGCAAGTCCATTACTCTCCCCACATCTCGAATTACACCTCGCGCTGCGAGTGTTCCAAAGGTTACAATTTGTGCAACCTGCTCTTTTCCATATTTACGAACTACATAATCTATAACTTCTTGTCGTCGTTCAAAGCAGAAGTCGATATCTACGTCGGGCATAGAAATACGATCTGGGTTTAGAAAGCGTTCAAAGAGCAGTTGATATTTTAGCGGATCAATATTTGTTATCTCCAAACAATAGGACACCATGCTCCCCGCCGCCGAACCACGTCCTGGTCCAACAATAATATCATTTTGCTTTGCATAATTAATAAAATCCCAGGTAATCAAGAAATAATCTACATACCCCATGTTATGAATTACCTCTAACTCATAATCCAAACGTTCTGTTATTTCTGGCGTTAATTCTGAATATCGTTTTTCTAATCCTTGATAGCATAGTTTCCGCAAATACTCAGCTGCCGAATATCCTTCTGGAACATCGAATTCAGGTAATTTTGTAACTCCAAACTCTATTTCCACATGGCATCTATCAGCTATTCTTTGTGTGTTCTCAACTGCCTCTAATGCATAAGGAAATAATGCCCTCATTTCATCTTCCGATTTCACATAATACTGCCCACCCTCATAGCGCATCCGATCCTCATCAGATAATTTCTTACCAGTTTGTAAGCACAGAAGAATATCATGCGGTCTCACATCATCTTCATATGTATAATGAACATCGTTAGTAACAACCAACTCAATTCCCGTATCTTGAGACAACCTTAATAATTGTTGATTAACCATTTCCTGTTCACTTATACCATGATTTTGTAATTCTAAGAAGAAATTATTCTTTCCAAATAACGTCTCATAACGTATTGCTGCTTTCTTAGCCTCATCATATAAACCGCGGCCAAGGGCACGTTGCACTTCTCCTGCTAGACACGCACTGAGGGCAATAATACCTTCTGAATATCTTTCCAATACTTCAAGATCCACACGTGGCTTATAATAATATCCCTCCGTAAAACCTTTTGAAACTATTTTCATTAAATTTTGATAACCAATATTATTTTCAGCTAATAGCACTAGATGATGGTATCGATCTTCTCCACTCACTAATTCACGATCGTGTCTTGAATTAGGCGAAACATAAACTTCACACCCAATAACAGGGTTGATTCCAACCGCCTTAGCTGCTCGATAAAAATCAATAACGCCAAACATCACCCCATGATCTGTAATAGCTGCGCTATTCATTCCTAGCTCTTTTACTCTTGATACATATTCTTTTATCTTATTCGACCCATCCAACAAACTATATTCTGTATGGACATGAAGATGTACAAAACCCATTCTCTATCCCTCTCTTACCAATACTCTCTTATATTACAAAAGGTTGCTCACAGAATAGACCCTCTTCGGTTTATCTGCGAACAACCCCCGTCACTAAAGATTCACAATCCTTATTTCTTCCAATTTTATGCGTTATACATATACGCTACTAATCTATCAATGTCTTCCTTTTCATACGCAATTATTTCTAATTCTGGAATTTCTCCACATGAAAAGATATTAGCCATCGATACATATTGTGCTAATTTGGACTTCAAATTTAAGCGATCTCCTTCACCTGTAACTAGTTCAACTTTCCCTACACATTGATCAATTACTGCAAAGAATTTTTCAATATCACTGATATTATGTACTTTCATAATTCTCTCCTTTTCTGAAATATCCAACGTTGTTTACTACTAAATAGTATACCTTATTTTTCTAAGATTGCAATGCTTTTTTCTGTAATTCTAATCTTTCCTGCCTTAAGCAATCTGCCTATAGCACGTTTAAATGCATTCTTACTCATGGCAAATTCTTCCTTAATAATTTCAGGGTCCGCCTTGTCTGTAAATGGCAATTCCCCTCCTTTATTCACGATTGCATCGTAAATCAGTTGTGCATCTTTGTCCATTTGAACTTCTATGCGTTCTCTGACACTTAAATCTAGTTTACCATCCGGTTTCACTTCTGTTACTCGTGCTTCAACTGTATCTCCAACTCTTAACTTGCCATATATTTCTTTTGGAGCAATTCTAGCTGAGTATTTCCCATCAACTGCTACAAACAATCCAAATTGATCGCTTGTATCATAGATAATCCCAGTGACTTTGTCCCCTTTTTGATATGGTGCATCTTGTTCTAAAAGGTGATATACCTTCATAGACGCACACAATCTCTTACTCTTATCCACATACAATGTTACAAGACAAGAATCTCCTGCTCGTAGCTCTGTTGTCTGCTCTTTGTATGGCAAAAATAGATCTTTTTCTAATCCCCAATCTAAGAATGCTCCAAATTTACCAACTTCAGCTACTGTTAAAACTGCCAATTCATCTAACTTTAGCTTCGGCTCATTTGTAGTTGCAATCAATCGATCATCTGAGTCTTTATATAAAAAGACTTCAATCGGGTCACCAATCTCAACATCTTCTGGAACTTGTTTCTTGGGAAGTAGCACACGCTCTTCCTCTGTTCCTAAGTACACTCCAAAATCAACTTGTTTCACCACCATAAGCATTTGTTTTTTTCCTAAACGCATATTCGTTCTCCTATTATCTCTAGGTGCCATCACCTAGCTGCTTCATTTCCACAATGTAGCTCTTATTATTCAACATCCATTGTGGTAGTTATTATTTCTTCCCTCGTCCTAATTCTATTTCAATTATTTTCGAATTGTTCGTACAACTTCTTCTACTTGATTCGTAATGTGCTTGCAAATATTCTCCGCTGCTCCATTTTTATCTTTCTCTGCTAACTTAATAATTAACTCCTGATGCTCTTTCAAAATCTGTGGTCGCATCTCTTCTTTCTTTAAATATTCCACACGATACCGATACATTTGCTCTCTTAAATTGCTCAATAGTTGAATCAATCTTCTATTATCAGTTGCTTCATAGACAATGTCGTGGAACATTACGTCTGCTTCAGCTATCTTCGTAATATCATTTGTTTCAATTACTCCCTCAAATTCTACAGCAGCTGATCTCAATGCATCAATTTCGACTTCCGTAATTTTGTCACATGCAAGCTGCACTGCAAGGATTTCTAAGGCTTCTCGTACTTCCAATACATCGCGCAAATTCTTCTCTGTAATTTCGGCTACCTCTGCCCCTTTTCGTGGGATCATAAGCACCAATCCTTCTAGCTCCAATTTACGAATTGCCTCTCGTATCGGTGTTCTACTAACACCTAATTTATTAGCCAATTGAATTTCCATAAGTCTCTCACCCGGTTTCAATTCTCCGCGTAAAATTGCTTGACGAAGTGTTGTAAACACAACATCTCTTAGAGGTAAATATTCATCCATTGTTATTGTAAAATTTGCATCCATTTCTCTATCTCCTAACATTATGTATGTTAACCAGGTATGTCTGATTTGCTATTTTCTTCTTCTTTATCTTCTGCATCGCTTTCTTCCCTTGCTCTTTGCTTGTAAATACTCCAAATACAGTTGGCCCGCTTCCACTCATCATAGAACCCAATGCACCCTCTTCAATCATTATATTCTTAATCTTACTAATCACAGGATAATCTGCTATTGTCACCTGCTCCAAGACATTTCCCATAGCGCCAACAACTTGATGTAAATCGTGTGCTTCTAATCCTCTAATTAACTCATCAATATCTGGATGCTCCACAATCTCACATTCATCTAGTTTCTTATATACCGTCATAGTTGACACGCTAATTGGCGGTTTCGCAATCAGAATATAGCATTTTGGCATTTCTGGTAGGATTGAAAGCACTTCACCAATCCCCTCTGCTAGAACAGTCCCACGCATAATACAATAAGGAACATCTGCACCTAATGTCACGCCACGCTTCATCAATTCTTCCTGTGATAACTTCAATCCAAAGAGTCTATTCATTCCAAATAGAACCGCTGCCGCATTGGAACTTCCTCCTGCTAATCCTGCTGCAACGGGAATACGCTTATAAAGTGTAATTGCCACACCCTCTGTAATCCCGAACTCTTCCATCAGTAGTTGTGCTGCTTTGTATGCAATATTCTTTTCATTAACAGGTAAGTAATACAAATTTGATTTCATTACAATACCTGGTGTCTGTTGCTTTTCAATTCGTATATCATCGTACAAATAAATGCTTTGCATAATCATACGTACATCATGATATCCATTTTCTCGTTTTCCTAAAACATCTAACCCTAAGTTTATTTTCGCCAATGATTTCAATTCGATAGATTGCATATTGTACTCCTTTGTATCTTGTATACACTACAATTACAGTATACTCATCTTTCCCTTGAAAATCAACATTTTTTGTCCATTATTAAAATCTTTTTTTTAATGATTTTAATCTAAGAATAAAACCTATTTATTCTACACATCATTTTTCAAAAACTGTACTTTCCATTAATTTTATGATAAACTAATTTCAAATATTCATTCTCTCCAAAAGAGAATATGACAAAAAGCAAGGAGTTTAAAATGTTAAGATTTATAGCTTTAGTGATAGTTCTTATCACATATTTGATTTTTTCAATCCCATTTTTCTTCGTTTATAAATTAATTCGCAAGAAGAACCCAGAAAAAGGTGATTACTTAGCACTTCGAAGTGTTCAGAAAGCATTTCATGCTATTCTTTTTACGACAGGTGTCAAAACTACCATCATAGGAGAGGATAATGTTCCTGACGAAGCAGTATTATACGTGGCAAACCATAGAAGTCAATTTGATATTTTACTTACTTATTCTAGATGCAAGCGACTAACAGGTTATGTCGCAAAAAAAGAAATGGAGAAAATCCCTCTTCTTAGTTCTCGAATGAAGTCATTACATTGTTTATTTCTTGACCGTGTAAATCCAAAAGAAGGCCTAAAAACTATTTTAGAAGCAATCCAATTAGTCAAAGATGGAGTTTCAATTTGTATCTTTCCAGAGGGCACAAGAAACAAAGGACCAGAAGGTACTTTATTAGAATTCAAGGCTGGTGCTTTTAAAATCGCCGAGAAATCGGAATGCGCCATTGTCCCAATGTCCATTACTAATACGGCTGCTATGTTTGAGAAACAAGCCCCTCGTATTAAGCCTGCACACGTAATTATTGAATACGGCAAACCAATTTACTTAGATCAAATGAGTAAAGAAGAACGAAAGCAAATCGCAACTTATTGCAGTAACATAATAGAAGAAACCTTACAAAAAAACAACCAACTCATTTAGTTGGTTGTTTTTATTTTCTAATTTGAAACGATAACATCTATTTCTTTTGTCAATGTCTCTTCTGATATTGCACCGCGATATCCAGCAGTGATATTTCCATTTCCATCAATAAAGAGAGTTGTTGGTAATGCAGAAATTCCATAGATAGAAGCTGCTTGGGAATTTATTTCTTCATTGTCTTTTGTAACAACATCGTAGTAAATCGGAAATGTATAACTACTTTCTTCAATATATTTCTCTGCACTACTAATAGTCTCTCTTGAACCATCTGTAGAATTAAGCATTACAAAGGCAACATCCTCTCCATATTTCTCATATGCAGATTGAAAATATGGCATTTCCTCCTTACAAGGTGGGCACCAAGATGCCCAAAAGTTCAGAACAATTGGTTTCCCTACATAATCTAACAAAGATACAACTTCTCCTGCAGAATTAGTCATTTCAAAATCAATTGCAGGTATCACATCTTCGTCTTGCGCCTCCTCACTCTGTTCCTCCGCAGCTGGTGCTTCCACACCTGGTTCATCTACTTGTGTTTCCATATCTGCTTTGTCTTTTATATCTTCTCCCTTCTCTTCAACTTCAGACCCTATAAAGGCTTGATCTTCTGGTTTGTTTTCTTCTGATAAATTGTTATAAAGCAATGTGGCTCCTCCCAAAACTATCACAAGGCTCAGTACCATAACCACTGTCTTCTTATTCATCTTTGACTCCTTTCCTTATATAGCCTATCATTGTTTTCTTAATAACCAGAAATTCGTACTTCTAAAATGATAGGAAACTTAACAGGTACCCCATATATCCTGTCATCATCATGATCCCTGTAATTATTAAAAATCCGCCCGATACCTTCGTTACTATATGATAGTGCTTTTTAATTGTATCAAATGTTCCCTTTAACTGCTCCATAAAGATTGTACTTAGGATAAATGGAATTCCCAATCCTAACGAGAAGCACAGTAACATAATCACGCCTTGAGCAACACTACCTGTCGTACTCGCCATTGCTAATGCTGATCCAAGAAAAGCTCCTACACATGGAGTCCATCCAACTGAGAACACCATTCCAAATAAAACAGATGTCAAGAAATTCGATTTATCATTCTTAAATCCCGTTTTAATATTTAGAAATTTTATTCGGATTACACCCAAAAAACTCAATCCGAAAATAACAACAATTCCACCCGTGATAATATTTAACAGTTGCGTATGTTGCGTAATGAATTTTCCTAGTGTCGATGCAAATGCCCCTAAGCACACAAATACAATGGTGAACCCTGTCACAAATCCAACAGAACCAATAATTGCCTTATTTCTATCTCTTTCCTGTCCCGCGAAATAAGATATATAAATTGGAAGCATTGGTAGTAAGCAAGGTGAAATAAAAGTAATAATTCCCTCTAAAAACGATAAAACATATTGCATATTCTAATCCCTCCATTTATGAGTAGTAAACTAAGGTAATTATATCATATTTTTTTGTTGTTTTTGCACTATTCACAGATTCTTAACAGAAAACAAACTATCAAATTTATGTTTTTTTACATAATTTCGATAGTTTGTATGTTTTTATATATTATTCATTGCTTTCAAATTTTTTTGCCAATGATTCAATCAATTCATTGTCATCAAAATAATTGATTTTCATAGCATTTTTTACATCGGCTAATGTTTCTTCTGCCGCTTTCTTCGCCACTTCAGTACCTTTTTGCAGTATTTCAAATACTTCTGGAATACGCTTCTCCCACTCTTTTCTTCTTGTTCGAATTGGTCCAAGTTCATATTGGAGTACTTCATTCAAGAATCGTTTCACCTTCATGTCTCCAAGCCCACCACGTGTGTAATGTGCCTTCAGTGCTTCTAGATTCTCATACTCTGGTAAAAACATTTCAAAATGTTCATCTTTACTAAAAGCTTCCAAATATACAAATACTGGATTCCCCTCTACTTCACCTGGATCCGAAATATTGATGTGATTTGGATCTGTAAACATTGACATTACTTTCTTCTTAATTACCTCTGGTTCATCTGATAGATAGATACAATTCCCTAATGATTTACTCATCTTTGCCTTTCCATCTGTACCTGGCAATCGTAAACACACTTTGCTATCAGGAAGAATAATCTTCGGCTCTACCAGAGTTTCTCCATATACACTATTAAATTTATGTACAATTTCTTTGCATTGCTCTAACATAGGTAGCTGGTCTTCTCCTACTGGCACTGTCGTTGCTTTAAACGCAGTAATATCTGCTGCTTGGCTGATTGGATACGTAAAAAATCCTACCGGAATACTAGATTCAAAATTACGCATTTTTATTTCAGTTTTTACGGTTGGATTTCTTTGCAACCTCGACACTGTTACTAAGTTCATATAGTAAAATGATAACTCCGTCAATTCTGGAATCATAGATTGAATAAATATATTTGTCTTACTTGGATCAATGCCTACTGATAAATAATCAAGTGCCACTTCCACAATATTTTCTCTAACCTTTTCTGGATTCTCCGCGTTATCAGTCAATGCTTGTGCATCCGCAATCATAATAAATATCTTTTCATACTCTCCCGAATTCTGCATATCCACTCTTCCGCGTAGTGACCCCACATAATGACCTACATGTAGACGCCCTGTTGGACGATCCCCTGTTAAAATTATTTTGCTCATGTTTATATAACTCCTTTATCTGTTCGCTTAATCCTGCTTTAATTTCTAAATCAAATCAGCTTATATTGTATCATATTGTACACCTTAAAACAATCTTTCTTAGTACTTCATCGCACCAGTTCGAGTCATAAAAAAATGAATACCTGTCGTTGAGTCCATCCACCTATTGGCATTAAAATCATTTACCTCTGCCATCTCACCTACTCTATAATAAAAGTCTTCGTTTACTAAAGAATACGCCTCCCTAAACTCTTGGGTTCCATCATAACTCTCTATCTTTAGTACCTTTGCTTTACTTGCTCTGCAAGTTATTCCCGTGGCTGATGTACGCATAGCATCCTCTGGAATTAATAAAGTTACTATCTGATCATTTACACATTTTTTATATGCCAAAAAAGCACCTTCTGATGGACAAATCATTTCATAATACTGTGTATAACTATTAAATTTCACAGCTTCTAATTTCGTATATTCAAATAACGCACAATAGCACAGTGCACCGCCCAAGTCCGCACCTGTGAAATCCGCATAGCGAAAATTCCCACTTGTTAAATTCGCATCTGTAAACTCTACTCCTAGGAAAGAGCAACCTTCTGCTTTGACATTGCTCAGGTTTGCCCCCACGAACTTCCCACCATCAAATCTACATCTTTCAAATGTACTATTTGAAAAATCAATATACGAAAAATCTCGATTCCTTAGATCCTCATCTAAAAAGTGGGATTTCTCCTTGTTTTCTCGTTTCTTTTTCCAGATAGGCTCTTTCTTATTTTGATCATAAAATACCATTTCTATCCTTGATTTTTCGCAATATTCATATAACCCTTGATGTAACGCTTCGGTTATTTCACTTTCGTCCGCTTCACCCTCTTTACTAATACACATAGCAATTTCACAAACTCGTTCTTTACACCATGGCTCAGCAAATCCATAGTAAGCTATATCTTGAATTTGTCTTCCCCAGAGTATCCCATCCACTTGTGATTCACTATATTTAGTATTCCATGCTACAATCCAAAAATCTTCTGTTGACTCATTTTGATGTAAAAAAGAAATTCTCCATAGAGTATCAGTAGGATCCACTTTTTTTCTTCGCTGAGCCTCTCGTTTCACAACACTAATTGCTACTTCAGGAATTTCACATCCACGCTTAAAAATTTGAATATTCATAAGATCCCTCCTATCTATGGAGAATTAATATTTTATTGTTTTATTGAAAATTGATACGTTGTTTCCTCAAAATAAATTTCGTCTTTTTTCAAAACGATTGATGGAAACTTCGGATTATTAATTGCATTGGGATAGCCCTGAGTTTCTAAACAAATGGAATCTCTTCTATCAATTGTCATTCCATTCTTCCCTGCTCTATGTGTCACAAAATTGCTACTATAAAACTGCACTCCTGGAAGACTTGTCTTTACTTCCATTACAATTCCAGTTTCATTTGATACCATTGTAATCACGACATCCATATTTTGATTATCTTCCAAACAATAGTTGTGATCATAACCATTGCCATTTTTTAATTGAATATGCTCCTTTTCAATATCTCGCCCAATTTCCTTGTACTCTCTGAAATCAAATGGAGTCCCTTCTACATCAAGCAAGTTTCCCGTCGGTATGCTATTCTCGTTATTTTCACAAAATCTATTTGCTTTTATTTTCAGTTCTTGATTTAATACACTTCCTGAACCATTTAAATTAAAATAGCTGTGATTCGTCATATTCACAATAGTGTCTTGATCTGATTTAGCCTTATATTGAATATTTAGGCCTTTTTCCTCTGTAAATCTATAAGTAACAGTAGCATCTAAAGTTCCCGGATACTGTTCCTCACCATCTTCACTAATTCTGTGAAAACAAATGCAATCCTCCTCTACCGCCCCATTCCAAATATGAGCATCATATCCTTTTGTTCCTCCATGTAAATGATTTCCACCATTATTTTGGGCAAGGTTGTATTTTACTCCATTTAATTCAAATTCACCTTTTTCAATTCGATTGCCAACTCTTCCAATCGCAGCTCCAAAATAACCGTCATGTTCTTCGTACTCACCAATAGTATCATAGCCCAATACCACGTCAACCCATTCACCTTTTTTATCTCTTACCTTCAAGGATTGAATGATGCATCCATAATCTAAAATAGTGGCGCAAATATTATCATCCTTCGATAGATAATACCCCTTCACTTCTTCACCTGTTTTCAATCTTCCCCAAGGCTTCACTTCACAATTCATCTCATTTCTCCTTTGCCTATCACAATCTATAAGCTTAATTATATGAAATAATGATTGAATTGTCTATGTTTATAACCACATTTTCGTGTCATTTTCTGACATATACGGATACCATTTTTTTATCTTTGCACACGACCTGACGCATCTCCGCCTGCCAACTTCAAGACCTCATCCATAGTCACCATATTTGCATCGCCTTCAATTGAATGTTTCAAACAAGATGCAGCTACTGCAAATTCAATGGTTTGTTGTGGATTAAATTCATTTAACGTAGCACAAATCAAACCACCACCAAAACTATCTCCACCGCCAACTCGATCCACAATATTCATTCTATATTTTTTACTAAAGTAGCTAGTCCCTTCTGTATATAACATTGCCGACCAATTGTTTTCGCTTGCGGAAATAGATTCTCGTAAAGTGATTGCTACATTACTAAACCCAAATCGTTCTGTCAACTGCCTTGCAACATCCACATATCCCTCATGATTTACAGTTCCAGAAGTTACGTCTGTATTTGATGCACAAATTCCAAATACATCGGCTGCATCTTCCTCATTCGCAATACAAACATCTACATAGTTACAAATCTCTGTCATCACTTCTCTAGCTTGTTCTTTTGTCCACAATTTATTTCTGTAATTCAAATCACATGAAATACGTGCCCCAGCCTTCTTCGCTTCCTTACAAGCAGCGATGCATAATTTAGATAGTTCAGGACTTAATGCTGGTGTGATTCCTGTAAAATGGAACCATTCTACTCCTTCAAAAATTTCAACCCAATCAAATTCTCCATCCTCTACATCTGCAAAAGCTGACCCTGCACGGTCATACACAACCTTCGACGGTCTTTGGGATGCGCCTTTTTCTAGAAAATATATTCCAAGACGTTCTCCTCCACGCTTAATGAATGAAGTATCCACTCCATATTTTCTTACATTATTTACAGCCGCTTGCCCTAACTCGTTATTCGGCAATTTTGTTACAAATTTCGCATCAAATCCATAATTAGCCAATGAAATTGCGACGCTTGATTCCGCCCCTCCATAGGTTGCGCCAAATTTTTCTGCTTGTACAAATCTTAAATAACCTTCCGGTGCAAGTCTTAGCATAATTTCTCCAAATGTAACTACTTTTTTAGACATTATTTATTCTCCTTTATTTTTGAATTAAATGTATTGCAAATTTTGATATCTCTCCTGTCATATATACAGCTACCATCTTACCGTTTTGGTCATACTTGGCGGTATCCATATTGAATTCATATCCTTGGCTTTCTAGGAATGCATGCGCTCTTACAATATGGTTTGTTCCAATTGCAATATGCCCATTTGTTCCTAAAAATGGTGTTTTCAAAGCCTCTATACCAACGCCAGCAAAAATTGAGCCCGCGCCATTTTTCTTTGTGAATCCAAACATTTGATGGAATTTTGTTGCTGTATCATCCGCTTCCTCTTCATTTTCACAATTCAGTCCTATATGACGTAATTCAAATCCAAGCATGGACATAATAGCCCCTCTTGTCAGTTCAGTGATTTTATCAAAGGAACCCGATTTAATTAAATCCCCATTCACCATCCAGCTACCACCACATGCAATTATTTTATCAAATGCAAGATATTCATTTAAATTCTTTGCACTAATGCCCCCTGTTGGCATAAATTTCACTGATGTATAAGGTGCTGCCATCGCTTTGATCATAGGTAGTCCTCCTGACGCTTCTGCCGGAAAGAATTTCACTACGTCTAATCCAAATTCTAACGCTTGCTCTATTTGACTAGGGCTAGTTACACCTGGTGTCACTGGAATATTATTATCCACACAATACTTTACAATAGTGGGATTAAATCCAGGACTTACAATAAATTGTGCCCCTGCATTTATCGCTTTATCTACCTGCTCAATTGTTAGTACAGTTCCTGCGCCAATTAGCATATCTGGGTATTCATTTGTCATAATTCGAATACTTTCTTCTGCAGCGTCGGTACGAAATGTTACTTCTGCACATGGCAATCCTCCATCCCATAGTGCTTTTGCTAGTGGTTTTGCATCTTTCGCATCATTTAAAACCACTACAGGTACAATTCCAATTTTCTGAATTCTCTCTAATATTTGATTCATATTTTCTCCCTTTTAGTTCCATATTGTGGAACTAAGTTTTATATTGTGAACTTATTTGCTTTTATTATACTATTTTTCTATCAGAAGTCAACATATATCGAGAGCTATTATTTATTATTTTAAACTCACATTTAGGTTTACTATTCATTTTATTAATGGTACAATTTGTCAAAGTTAACACTAGAAAAGGAGTTTTACTATGACCGAACAAAATAATGAAAAGAATCCGATTCAAGTAGCCGATCGCTTATTCCATACATTAGAAACCCTCTCTTATGAGGGAAGCATGGGATTACTTGAACTCAGTAAACATCTAAATTTAAATAAAAGTACTACTCATCGAATCTTAAATTCTCTAATCTATATGGGATATGTAAAACAGGATCCAGATACAACCAAATACCGATTAAGCTTTAAAATCTGTGAACTTTCCAATCAATTGCTTACAAAGATTGACATCGTAGAAATCGCCAAACCTTTTCTAAGAGAGATTGTATCAGAAGTAAACGAAACCATTCATCTTGTTCAACGAGAGGGCATCTCGGCCTCTTATATTGATAAAGTAGAATCCTATTCAAACACTATACGAATGGCTTCTAGAGTAGGGCACAGCATTCCTCTTTATTGTTCTGGCGTAGGAAAAGCCTTATTAGCCGATATGTCTGATGACAAAATACAAGACCTGTGGCACCAAAGCGATATTCATAAAATAACCACGCACACGATTGTTAACTTTCAAGATTTCATGAATGAAATTAGAAATATTCGCAGTCTTGGGTACGCCTTAGACAATGAAGAAAATGAATTAGGTGTTCGTTGTATAGCAGTATCCATACCAACCTATAATGAAAAATCAACTTATGCCATTAGCATATCTGCCCCTATCGATCGTATGGATGATGAGAGAATCCTTGATTTAAGCAAAAAAATTCTTGCAACTAGAAAGAAACTATCTGCTGCCCTTAAATAAAGGAATCTACCGCAACTCCTTCACTCAAATACATCGCTTGCTATATATTATACCTGATAATACATAATAATTTCCAATGTATACTCCCCCCCTATTTTTCTATACAGATAAGATATCTAAATCACAAAAACAGGGAACATCACTTGAGTAGTAGTGATGTTCCCTGTTTTCATAATATGTTCGATAAATTGTATACACTATTCTTTACTATTGCATAGATTGAAAAAATTCAGATAAACCTTTTAATGTTTTCACTAAGATTGGTAATTCTTCTTCTTTCAAATGTGCAACTGCCGCATTTGTCATAGCTTCATGGAATTTGGCGTGGTGATGATAAGCACGTTTCCCTTTTTCAGTTAATTGAATATATACCACCCGTCGATCTTGCTCACTTCGTTCTCGTACAACATAGCCTTTGTTTACAAGGTTATTCATAGCTGTCGTAAGGGATCCAACTGTGATTTTCAATTTCTTAGCAATCGAAGACATATTGTCTCCCTCTTCAATTCCAATTCTTTCAATGATATGCATATCATTATTGCTAATATCCACAAACTCACCGGAGATAATTGCTTTTTCTTCCAATTCCCATATTTCATTATATAAATCCACTAACACCTGATTTATCACTTCATGTGAACTCATGCGATACATCTCCATTTCTTCGTCAATTTCTATGCTAAACTATTACTCTATGCTAATTTATTACTCTATGCTCCAACATACATTTGAATTACATCTTTTACTGTATTGATTTCTTCTGCTTTATAAGCTTCGCTTCCACAGAACAACAATGCCTCTTCCACATTGCCCCTTGCCGTATTCATTAATGCTTCTGTAATACAGTATAGTGTTTCTGCCGGGTTACAAGTATGGATACAACCATAACATTTTTTTGGTGGTATTCGAGTACCACTCATTATTGTTTCAATCATTTGATTTTTTATTGCTCTTCCTGGCATTCCAACTGGACTTTTTACAATTTGAATATCTTCCTTTTTAGCTTTTACAAATGTCTCTTTATAGCGAATATCTGCATCGCATTCTACAGTTGTAACAAATGGCGTTGCAATCTGAACACCTTGTACGCCTAAGTTCATTACTTCTTCCATCTCTTCTGCATTCGAGATTCCACCTGCTACTACGACTGGTATATCACAATTATACTTTTCTGAATATTGCTTAACTGTTTCACAAATGCTTTTGATTTCTTCTTGATATACTTCCTTTGTATACTTCTCTAGCTCCTCAGAAGAAAATCCTAGATGACCCCCAGCTTTAGGCCCTTCAATTACTACCATATCAGCTGTTCTTCCATGTTTTTTATCCCAGAATTTTAGAATAACACGTACAGATTTATTAGTTGATACAATAGGAGCTATTTTCGTTTTACTCCCTTTTACATATTCAGGTAATTCAGTTGGTAAACCCGCTCCCGAAATGATTAAGTCTGCACCAGCTTTCACTGCTTCTCTTACATACTCTGCATAATTTTTCATAGCAACCATCATATTAAATCCAATAATACCTTGTGGTGCAATTGTGCGAGCTTTATTAAACTCATTTTTGATTGCCTTTAAATTGGCTGCAATGGGATTTTTCCCAAATTCCGGATCATTAAAACCTATTTGAGCCGAGGAAATAATTCCAATAGCTCCTTCTTTAGCAACTGCTCCAGCCAATCCACCTAAACTAATTCCAATTCCCATACCACCTTGTATGATTGGAATTGGAGCGACTAATTCTCCAATTTTTAACGGTTTAAATTTCATATATTAATTTTCCTCTATCTATAGATTACATATTACGAAAACGTTGATATCTCTTTTCAACTAACTCTTCTTTCGATAACTTTGATTGTTCCTTAAAGAATTTAGTGAATTCTCTGTTGAGCACATCACATACTTGATGTAGTGATTCTCTTGTGAATTCTGTAGGTTCAGCAATTACCTTTTCTACGACACCTGCTACTTTTAAATCTGTCGCTGTCATTTTCATGATTTCGGCTGCCTCTTTCGCTCTGCTACTATCTTTCCATAGGATTGTTGAATATCCTTCTGGTGATAAAATAGAGTATACCGAATTTTCCAACATCCACACCTGATCTGATGTGGCCATTGCAAGAGCACCACCACTTCCACCTTCTCCAATAACTACTGAAACAATAGGAACACTTAATGCTGACATTTCAAATAAGCAGCGTGCAATAGCCTCTCCTTGTCCACGTTCTTCTGCTTCTAATCCACAGAATGCACCTGGTGTATCTACGAAACAAATAATAGGTCTATTGAATTTTTCTGCTTGCTTCATAAGTCGAAGCGCTTTTCTATACCCTTCTGGCGAAGGCATCCCAAAATTATGCTCAATATTTTCTTTGGTATTTCTTCCTTTTGCTTGTACAACAATTGTCACTGGCTTGCCATTAAAACTTGCAATTCCACCAATAATTGCCTTGTCATCTGCAAAATAACGATCTCCATGAAATTCTATAAAGTCATGGAACATTTCCTGAATATACTCTCCTCCTACTGGACGATTTTTCTTTCTAGAAATCATTACACGTTCCCATGCAGTCATAGATACTTTACTCAATACCTGTTCTTCATCACTTTGTATCTCATTCACAGTTTCTGATAACTCTGCTATTGCTTGATCATCCTTTAAAATATGAAGTTTTAATATTTTGGCCAACTCCTCTTTCATTTGATTTCTTTCCACAATGGCATCAATAAAACCATGATCTAATAAAAACTCTGAGCGTTGGAAACCTTTCGGAAGCTTTTGCCCAATTGTTTGTTCAATTACACGTGGTCCAGCAAATCCAATGAGTGCTTTAGGTTCTGCTAGAATAATATCTCCCAACATTGCAAAACTTGCTGTTACACCACCTGTTGTAGGATCTGTTAATACAGAAATATATAATTGTCCTGCATCTGAGTGACGCTTTAATGCTGCTGACGTCTTAGCCATTTGCATTAGAGACGTAATCCCCTCTTGCATACGTGCACCACCAGAGCAGCAGAAAATAATAACAGGAAGTTTTTCATCTGTAGCACGTTCCACTGCCTTGGCAATTTTCTCACCAACCACTTGTCCCATACTCGCCATAAGGAATCTTCCATCCATTACTGCTACTACTGTTTTATTTCCTTGAATTGAAATCGAACCTGTAATAATTGCCTCATCTAATCCAGTTTTTTCTTTCAAAGTTGCAATTTTTGCTTCATATCCTACATAATTCAGTGGATTTTTAGTTTCCAGGTTTGTATCCCACTCATCAAATGAACCTTCATCTGCGATCAATTCGATTCTTCTTCTTGCATGCATTCTAAAATATCCATCACACTTCGGACAAACATAGGCATTGTTAATAACATCATCCGAAAATATAGTTTTTCCGCATTTATTACATCTGCGCACAAGGCCTTGAGGAACTTCTGGTTTCTCTTCTCCTGTGGTTCTTTGCTTTAAAGGCGTATAAGATTTTGTTGTTTTCTTAAATACATTTGTAAGTTTCATCGTTCTACTTCCTCCAAAGAATGTTGCGTATTAAAAACATTCTTTCTTTCTATTTAGGTTTTGACATATTAGCAATAAATTCAATGTCAATATCTCCTTTGATGAATTCTTCATTGTTCATAATTTCATATTGATAATCTACATTTGTATCAATACCTTCAATGATTACTTCACCTAAAACACATCTCATTTTATTAATTGCTTCTTCTCTATTCTTCGCATGTACAATAATTTTAGCTAACATAGAGTCATAATATGCTGGCACCGTATAACCACTATAAATTGCTGCATCAATACGAACCCCTTTGCCACCTGGTAAATACATATCTGTGATCAAGCCTGGTGAAGGTCTAAAATTCTTCAATGGATTCTCTGCATTGATTCTACATTCAATTGCATGTCCTGTAATCTTCACATCTTCTTGCTTATATGATAATTTATGTCCATCTGCAATTCTAATTTGCTCTTTAATCAAATCAATTCCTGTTACCCACTCTGTTACAGGATGTTCTACTTGAATTCGTGTATTCATTTCCATAAAATAGAAATTTCCAGATTTTTCCAATAAGAACTCAATTGTTCCTGCATTTTCGTACTTTGCTGCCTTCGCCGCTTTAACTGCTGCTTGTCCCATTTTCTCTCGCAACTCAGGAGTCAACGCCACTGATGGTGCTTCTTCAATCATTTTTTGATGATTTCTTTGTACGGAACAATCACGCTCACCTAAGTGAATAACATTTCCATATTTATCAGCTAGTATTTGAAATTCGATGTGCCTTGGATTTTCCACAAAATGTTCAATATACATTGTGTTGTCTCCAAAAGCCATTTGTGTTTCCTTCTGCGCTGTCATAAATGCATGTGAAAATTCTTCTGCATTATAAGCAACACGCATACCTTTTCCACCACCACCAAGAGCAGCCTTTACTATAATTGGATATCCTACTTCTTCTGCTACCTTACGACCAACTTCTTCCTCATATATTGCATCTTTGCTACCTGGAATAACTGGTACATTAGCGGATACCATTGTGTTTCTTGCTTCCGACTTATGTCCCATCTTGCGAATTACTTCTGCATCTGGTCCAATAAATGTAATGTTGCAAGTCTGACATAATTCTACGAACTTGCTATTTTCTGATAAAAATCCAAATCCTGGATGAATTGCATCCGCACCTGAAATCACAGTTGCACTGATGATACGCTCCATGTTTAAGTAGCTTTCAGATGATGGTGCACTACCAATACAAATTGCCTCGTCAGCTAACTGGGTGTGCAGCGCTTCTTTGTCTGCTTCTGAATATACTGCAACCGTTTCAATTCCCATTTCACGACAAGCTCGAATGATACGTACTGCAATTTCTCCTCTATTAGCAATTAATACTTTTTGAATCATATATTCTCCTTCAACCTCTAGTTTATGATTATCCAATCATAAATGTTAATTCAGCACTTACAACGATCTTACCATCTACCGATGCAACTGCCTCGCCAACGCCTACAGGTCCTTTACGTTTGATAATTTTTGTTTCTAAACGAACTTTATCCCCAGGAACAATTTTACCTTTAAATTTGCACTTATTGATTCCAGCAAAATAAGCAATTTTACCTTTGTTCTGCTCTTCTCCAAGTATTGCAACCGCCCCCACCTGTGCTAATGCTTCAATTGTTAAAACACCTGGCATAACTGGCTCTTGTGGAAAATGTCCTTTGAAAAAATCTTCTCTAAATGTGACACACTTATATCCTATTGCATATTCTCCTGCCACATAATCTTCAATATAATCGATTAATAAAAATGGATGTCTATGTGGAATTATTTCTTCAATTTCTTTGATTCCTAATTTCATAATTAACCTCTCCTTATTTGATTACAAATAATGGTTGACCATACTCTACACCTGTTGCATTTTCAACAAGAACTTCCATTACTACTCCATCAAAATCACTTTCAATTTCATTCATAAGTTTCATAGCTTCTACAATAGCAAGTGTTTGGCCTTTCTTTACTGTATCTCCCACCTTAACAAATGCTGCCGCGTCTTCTGATGGTGCTGCATAAAATGTTCCAACTAATGGACACGTTACTACATTTCCTTCTGGAACTGCTACTTCAACAGTTGCTGCTTCTGAAACAGTCGGTTGCACAGCCACAACTGGTGCGCCTTGTTGTACCACAGGTGCTGCAATTTGTTGTACTACAGTTTCTCCTTTTTTCATAGAGATTTCTGTCTCACCTTCTTGATATTTAAATGATGTTAATTTTGAATCTGATACTGCTTTTACTAATTCTAATATTTGTTCAAATTTCATGATATACCCCTTTATTTTCCATTCTATGCTTCGTATTTTTTAACTAAGACAGATGTATTATGTCCACCGAATCCTAATGAATTGCTAATTGCATAATTTACACTTTGATGAATTGGCGCTCCAATTACATAATTCAAATCGCACTCTTCATCTGCCACTTCAGTTCCCATTGTTTGATGAATAAATCCATCTTCCATTGACTTCAGACAAACAATAAATTCTACTGCCCCAGCTGCACCTAATAAATGACCAATCATTGACTTTGTAGAATTAATTTTTACATCTTTTGCTGCATCACCAAATGCTAATTTAATTGCTCTTGTTTCAAACAAATCATTATGATGCGTACTTGTACCATGTGCATTGATATAGTCTACATCTGCTGGTGTAATCCCTGCTTCATTAATTGCTAGTTCCATTGATTTAGCCGCGCCACTACCATCTTCGGCTGGTGATGTAATATGGAATGCGTCACAAGTAGCTCCATATCCCACTACTTCTCCGTAGATTTTTGCACCACGCGCTTTTGCATGCTCTAATTCTTCTAATACAACAACTCCCGCGCCTTCGCCAATAACAAATCCTTTTCTGTCTTTATCAAATGGCATAGAAGCTCTTTTAATGTCCTCAGTATCAGCCAATGCTGTGAGTGATGTAAATCCTGAAACTCCAACTGGTGAAATGCAACTTTCTGATCCACCTGCTAAAATCACCTCAGCATCTCCATATTGAATTGCTCGAAACCCATCTCCAATACTATGTGTTCCTGATGCACATGCTGTTACAACATTTGTACATTTCCCTTTACAACCTAATTGAATCGCAACATTTCCTGCTGCCATATTTGATATCATCATAGGAATTAATAATGGATTTACCTTAGACGGTCCTTTTTCCTTCAACTTTGTGTGTTCTCTTTCCATACACTCAAGTCCACCAATTCCTGAACCAATGATAACACCAACACGAAATGGATCTTCTTGATCCATATCAATTCCTGCATCTATCATTGCTTCTTTTGCTGCTACTACAGCGTATTGTGAAAATGGTTCCATTCTCTTTGCTGCCTTAAAATCCATGTGTTCTTTTGCTACAAAATCCTTTAATTCTGCTGCAATTTTAACTTTATAGTCAGTTGTATCGAATTTTGTTATCTTATCAATTCCAACTTTACCCTCTTTGATCCCTGTCCAAAAGCTCTCCACATTATTTCCAATAGGTGTCACTGCACCCATGCCTGTTACAACAACTCTTCTTTTCATTACAACTCTCCTTCTACATTGCCATACCACCGTCAACGTTGATTACTTGCCCAGTGATATATTTTGCTTTGTCAGATGCTAAATAAACAACCATATTTGCTATGTCATCTACTTGCCCAAATTTCCCAAGTGGAATTTGCTTAGTTACATTTTCGATAATACTCTCACCTAGAACTTCTGTCATTTCTGTTTCGATAAATCCTGGTGCGATTGCATTAACTGTAATCCCTCTTGATGCCATTTCTCTAGCCACAGATTTTGTCAATCCAATTACTCCTGCCTTAGATGCAGCATAGTTTGCTTGACCTGCATTACCAAGCACTCCTGATACAGAAGATATATTTATGATTCTTCCCGCTTTTTGTTTAAGCATTGGTCTGTTTGCAAATCTAATGCAGTTAAATGTACCTTTTAAATTTGTATTTAACACATCGTCATAGTCAGCTTCTGACATTCTCATTAATAATCCATCACGAGTAATTCCCGCATTATTTACAAGGATATCAATTCTTCCTAACTCTTTTACCACTGTATTAATAAATGTCTCACATTCTGCAAAATCCGATACGTTACATTGGTATAACATACCTGTTCCACCATTTTCTTCAATTTTTGTTAATACTTCTTGCGCTTTTTCTTTTGAACCATTGTAGTTAACTACAACAGTAGCTCCTTGTGCCCCTAGTTCAAGTGCAATGGCCTTGCCAATTCCTCTTGACGCTCCTGTTACAACTGCAATCTTCCCTGCTAACATACCATTCTCCCTTGCTACGATTTCTATTTAGTTCTACTATCTATTTATTCCGCTTCTTTGTCTTGCTTTAACGCTGCCTTTACTTTATCTATGTCTGCCAATGTTTCAATGTTATACATCTTTACATTTTTATCGATTTTCTTCATAAATCCAGCCAATGTTTTTCCTGGTCCAATTTCAATAAATGTATCCACACCATTAGCAATCATTGTTCGAATACTCTGTTCCCATCTTACAGATGAAGATACTTGAAGTGATAATAATGTTTTAATTTCACTACTTTCTGTAACATAATCTCCAGTTACATTTGTTACATATGGCAAATGTAATTTACTCACAGATACACGCTCTAATTCAGCACCTAGAGCAATGCCGGCTTTTTCTAACATCTTAGAATGAAATGGTCCACTTACATTTAATCGAATCACACGTTTTGCGCCTGCTTCTTTTAATTTTTCTTCCGCCGCTTCTACTGCACCAATAACACCAGTGATTACAATTTGTCCTGGACAATTGTAGTTTGCGATAGACACTCCGTCTATCGGCTCAATAATTGCCTCAATCTCATCCCCTGTCATACCAAGCACTGCTGCCATTCCGCCTTCTCCTGTCGGAATAGATCTCTCCATTAAAATTCCACGCTTTCGTACAATTTTTATCGCATCCACAATATTCATTGCGCCTGCCACAGAAACTGCACAGTATTCACCTAAACTCAATCCTGCTGTAACATCAGGTCTAATACCCGCCTCTTCTACAACAGAAGTCATTGCCAAACATGTTGTAACTAAAGCCGCTTGTGTATACTCTGTTATATGCAATTCATCATTTTCTTCAAAACAAAGTGCTTTCACATCTATATCAAGCACTTCGTTTGCCTTATCGTAAACAGATCTCGCACTCGCACATGTGTTATAAAAATCCAATCCCATTCCCACTTTTTGTGCGCCTTGTCCTGGGTATAAAAAAGCTATCTTACTCATATATTTTCATTCCTTTTATTTGTTCCTCTGTCTCTGCCATTAATCTAGTTATTAATTCTTTTGCTGTACATTTTTCTTTTACAAGCCCTGCAATCTGACCTGCCATAATACTTCCATCATCCACATCGCCTTCTAGTACTGCTTTACGCAATCCACCTAATGTTAAATGTTCCAATTCTTCAAAGCTAGCTCCCTCACTCTCAAGTTTTAAGTATTGCTTTGTTAATTTGTTTCGGATACTTCTAACTGGGTGACCTGTACTTCTACCTGTTACTCTTGTATCAATATCCTTTGCCTTAATAATCATATTTTTGTAATTATCATGAACAATTGACTCTTCAACTACAACAAAATGAGTTCCCATTTGTACTGCTTTTGCCCCTAACATAAATGCTGCTGCAATTCCTCTACCATCTGCGATACCGCCCGCTGCAATCACTGGAATATTTACTGCATCTACTACTTGTGGCACTAAACTCATTGTAGATGACTCCCCAATATGTCCACCTGCTTCTGCTCCTTCTGCCACAATGGCATCTGCTCCACATCTTTCCATACGCTTAGCAAATGCAACTGACGCAACAACAGGGATTACTTTTACGCCTGCGCTTTTCCACATTTCCATATATTTTTCTGGTGTTCCAGCCCCTGTTGTAACAACTTGAACTCCCTCTTCTGCAATTACTTTTGCAATTTCGTCCGCTTCAGGATTTAATAGCATTAAGTTAACACCAAAAGGTTTCTTCGTAATTTTCTTTAATTCTTGAATTTGTTCACGCACCCATGATGCTGGCGCTCCACCTGCTCCAATAATTCCCAATCCACCTGCTTCAGAAACAGCTGCTGCAAGATGATATTCTGCAACCCAAGCCATCCCTCCTTGAATAATCGGATATTCTATCCCAAGCAATTTTGTAATTTGTGTTGTCATTCTATAACCCCTATCTTTCTCTTCATTATTGTTTCTGTTATATCATTTTATTATTTATATTTTAATGTAAATTCTATCTTACATATATTGTACGTTCTTATATTCGGAAGTATCCTTCCAACAAATAGCCTTGATAATAAGAATTCTTATAACCAAGTGTTATACTTCTTGATTATAAGAATTCTTTTGCAATCTTATTGGTTTGCTTTGATGTAATTTAAAGCATCTCCAACAGTAACCATTTTTTCTAATTCTTCTGTTGGGATTTCAACTCCGAATTCTTCTTCTAAAGACATTACCATTTCGAATAAATCTAAAGAATCTGCTCCTAAGTCTTCTTTGAAAGATGCTGTTTCTACAACTTCTGCCACGTCTACTCCTAAACCTTCTGCTACTAATTCTTGTAATTTTTCAAACATAATTTCAATCTCCTTTAATCATTGCTTTTGTTTTCTATGTAATCCGGATTATCCGGTGATTACTTCTGCCATTCTAAATACGTTGCTCCCCAAGTTAGGCCCCCGCCAAAACCTGCAAGGATAATTTTCATTCCCTTTTTTAGCTTTCCTTGTTGGTTGAGTTCATCCAACAAAATCGGGATACTCGCTGATGAAGTATTCCCATATTCCATCAAATTCATTGGGAACTTATCAATATCTTGCTTTAATCTTTTTGAAACCGATTCCACAATTCTTTTGTTTGCCTGATGTAATATAAATAAGTCAATCTCATCCACTTCTTTATTTAACTTTATCAATAACTCTTCAATACAATTTGGCACTTGTCTTACCGCAAACTTAAATACTTCTTGCCCATCCATCTGAATATAAGGATTTATTTCTTTGTCCGCACTAGCTGTATTACAAGACAATACACTTCCCTTCGTTCCATTGGCATGCATCACCATTGGGTAAATATCACCCTCTTCGGCTGAGAGAACGGTAGCTGCCGCCCCATCTCCAAATAAGATACAAGTCCCCCTATCTGTCCAATCAACAATCGTCGAAAGACTCTCCGCACCAATTACAAGTACATGCTTAGCTTGTCCTGTACTTATATACGCTTGTGCTGTGTTATATGCAAATACAAATCCGCTACAAGCTGCATTTAAATCAAAACAGACTGCTTTCGTAGCACCTATTTCATGTTGTACCAAACAGGCTGTATTAGGCATTACCATTTGAGTAGATATTGTTGCGACTATAATCATATCAATTTCCACAGGATCTATTTCTGCATTTTCGCAAGCTTTTCTCGCTGCATTTGCTGCCATGCTAATGGTTGTTTCTTCTTCTATAATTCGGCGTTTTATTACACCTGTTCTTTCCCTTATCCACTGGTCGTTGGTTTCAACTAGCTTTGCTAAATCATTGTTGTCAACAACCTTATTTGGTACACATGAACCTGTACCTTTTATTATTCCTATCATAAACAGTATTTCCCTCTTTTCGATCATTTACTTTGACTCTAAAATACTTTGACTTTCAAAGTATATTACAAAACTCTATAAATGTCAATTCTATAAGCCCAAATTTTCATAAGCCTCAGCAATTTTTATTTTCATAGAATCATAGAATTTTGCTTCCTCATAATCTGGCATATAAAAATGGTGCAACACATACATTCCAACTTGCCTAACCACTTCCTCTTCTTGACTTTCTACTATATACAATTCTAGATCTTTCAGAAAATTATGCCAAGTTTTAATAAATATCTGATTTTCCTTTACTCTATCTGTGTCAATCCATTTACTTACCTTTATTTTACTTCTATTGCTTTTTCTACATTCGTGTACCTGAAGAAAATACTGAAAATTCTTCTCTTCATAAATTCTCCCTAAGGGAAACAATCTGCAGATACCAGGTCTATGCACATGAATAGCACACCTGCCATTTTCATCCAAGAAATGACAGGCCTCCTCTTGACCTTTCATTCTTAGATTCGGGAGTATAACAGCATCAACTATATTTAATTCAATAGCCTCCAACATTAAATCATTAAAACTCATCCCCAACCCATTTTTTAATCTATGAATATCGAGGGGGTCTAATATAATTGATTTCCCCATTCCACGGCAACAATCAGAACAGCCCTCACAATCTTGACAATCCGCTCTTACCATATCATTTATCCCATATATCTTCCCATCACTTATTTCTTCTATTGATACTTCTCGTCTCATTTACTTCCCCTTGTAACGAATGGGCATCCCTTTCGGGCTGCCCATTTGTTTGTATTATTATTTGATATTTTCTATACACTTTTGTACTTCTCGTTCGTCATTTTCCGCTTCTACACATTCTAGAATCGCTTCATTTAATCGAAGCATTCTTTCATCCAATCTAGACACCATATCCGCACAAAGCTTCAAATCTTCGCTTATATATCCGGGAGCATTCCCCTCGAATTTATAATAAATCTTATGCTCTAAACTAGCCCAAAAATCCATGGCAATTGTTCGAATCTGTACCTCTACTTTGGTATCTACAACACTGTCCGAAAGAAAGATTGGTACTCCAATCAACATATGATAACTCTTATATCCACTTTCCTTGGGTTCTGCTATATAATCTTTGATGGCAATAATTTTCAAGTCACTTTGATTTGCAATCATATTAGCCAATGTATAAATGTCTGATGTAAAGGAACAAATAAGTCGAACTCCTGCTATATCATTGATATGTTCTATCATATTCTCTATAGAATCATCTAATCCTAGACGCTTTAACTTCTTTACAATACTTTCTGGTGTTTTGATTCTTGTTTTAATATGTTCGATTGGATTATAGCGATGAACATGCTGAAATTCATCATTAAGGATCTCCAATTTGGTTCCTACTTCTTTCAATGCAGAATTGTATAAAAACATGACTGTTTTCCAACTATCTACATCTTCATATTCTTTAAACTTAAAGTCCATATATTGCTACTCCTCTCATTTCCTTACCTTTTCAGTATACCATAATCAGGAAAAATTGTCATACATTTCACACTTTTATATGGATTTAATTCTTAAATCTCACTTATTTTATACATCCAATTTCATATCTCCAGGTCGTATCCATCTTGCCTTACGCATGCCTTCCGAAATCAGCAATGTAACGACTGCTGGAGCAACAATTTGAATCACTATTATTTTCAACATTACGATATGTGTTGACTCATAAGCTATCATTGTTTGCCATGTAGTAATTTGACCCACTAGTCCTGCCGATCCCATTCCTGATCCTGCTGCTGAATTTTGCATATTCAAGAAAACGGTTCCGATTGGTCCTAATATTGCACTGGATATAATAGCTGGCAACCATATGATAGGTCTTCTTACTATATTAGGTACTTGAAGCATGGAAGTTCCTAATCCTTGTGCTAAAAATCCGCTTACACCATTTTCTCTGTAGCTTGCAACCGCAAATCCAATCATATTACAACAACATCCAATTGTAGCTGCACCAGCTGCTAACCCAGATAAATTCAAAATAATACCAATGGCCGCCGAACTAATTGGCATAGTCAAGAACATTCCCATTAACACTGAAACAATCACTCCCATAAGTAACGGTTGTTGTTCTGTCCCCCAGTTAACAAGATTTCCCAATTCTCTCATCAGACGTGAAATGGATGGCCCTATAAACAATCCTGCCACAGCCCCTGTTCCTACCGTTACAAAAGGAGTAAGAAGGATATCAAGACTTGTCCGTCCAGTCACTAGTCGACCAAATAAAATACCTACAAATGCTGCTACGAATGCACCTAGCGGTTCCCCTGGTCCACTATAGAGTACATTCCCACTAGCTAATAGACTTCCACTTAGTATTGAAGATGCATAGCCACCTATCATTCCCGCTGTGGCTGCCGAAAGAGTTACTAATACTGATTCTTTATACTTGGCCGCTACACCCACACCAATTCCTGCACTCATCATAGATGCTGCAATTTTTCCTAATATATATAAGACATCACCTACATTTCCACCAATGAATATTCCTATTTGCTGAACAATTGTACCAATGATTAAAGTCGAAAATAATCCCAGTGCCATTCCACTTAATCCATCCACAAAAATATGATTAAATATATTTTTTGCCTTCCCCATAAAAACCCCTCTTTCTTTTTCTTGATTTTAAGCTATATTTAATATACCATAGGATTATAAAAAAGCAATATAATTGCAGATATAATAAGATAAAAAGAAAGAAGGACAAGTACTTGAGAATATGGGGTAAATTATTTAAAGACAATAGAATGATACGTGACAGCGTAATTACAACAGATGAGACGAAAACGCGCACACATCAGATCTTCGATGCACTTGATGCAATATGCTATGAATTTGATTTAAGCAAACCAATTTGGTTAGAAAATACAATTACAGATTTCAAGCGTCATGACAAATGCCGTTTTCTCTCTGATAATTTTGTGGAAACCATTGAATTTGATTATTTGGAATTTCATATCATAGAAGAATAAAAGATAAAACCATTGTAATTTTCTCAAAACAAGGGTATTATGTAGAAAATGTCAGAAAATTGAAAAGAGGAGAACATATGAATAAAAAGATGTCAAGTTTTGGCTTTTATGCAATTACCTCTGCAATGGTGATGTCAGTATATGTGTATGCAACATTTGCAACAGCAGGTCTTTCCCTTGTATTTTTCTTACTATTTAGTGGCTTTATCTGGTTTCTTCCAACAGCATTATGTGCTGCAGAAATGGCAACTGTCGAGGGATGGGGCGACGGCGGAATATATACTTGGGTCGAAAAAACATTTCACAAGAAATGGGCTTTTGCGGCAGTGTTTTTCCAATGGTTTCAGGTAACAATCGGCTTTGTGACTATGCTCTATTTCATAGTAGGAATGCTATCTAAAGCATTGTCAATTACAGAATTAGTTGATAATCCTTATATCAAGTTAGGCGTAATGCTATTTATTTTTTGGACAGTTACACTGTTACAGTTATTGGGAAATCGAGCAACTTCCTTACTTTCTTACTTAGGATTTGGACTCGGTGTTATTACTCCAGTCATTTTATTAGTTATACTCACAATTCTATATATCGCAAAAGGGGAGCCTCTAGCAATTACACTTCGTGCTAAGGATTTTATCCCAAATCTTGAATCCATCAACAGCCTCGTTGTATTTTCAACATTTATATTAGCTTATTTAGGAATCGAAGCGTCCGCAAATGAAATTCATAATTTAAAAAATAGTAACAAGGCTTATCCAAAAGTTATTGCAATTTTTTGTGTGACATCAGTTATTATCAACACCGTTGCAGGCTTATCAATTGCACTATTGGTCAAGGATATAAATCTGAGTACAGGTATCATAGAAGCCTTTGAAGTAGGTATTTCAGCAGTCGTACCTTCCTTGAAGTGGGGCTCCGTCGTGATAGCATGTATCCTAACACTTAGTACAATCGCCAAAATCAGTACTTGGATTGTAGCACCATCTGCGGGAATTCATAAGACTGCAAAAGAAGGAATACTACCCTCTTTCTTTGCAAAAACAAATAAAAAAGAAATTCCATATCGGATTATAATATTACAAGGCCTAATTTCTAGTGCATGGTGTGTATTACTAACCCTCTCCTCCACCCATGGAGATATGGCATTTTTACTATCTTTGGCATTGACAGTACTCATCTATTTATTGGCTTATTTTTTTATGTATTTGGCCTATTTTAAATTAACCTTAAGGATGGAAAACCAAAAGCGCAGCTATCGAGTAGCGAAGAAAAAAAGTATGCGAATTGCAGTAGCAAGCCTAGGATTTGCGACCACAATTTTCACATTTATTGTAACCCTTTTTCCACCGGAAGGACTTAAAAAATCTGAAGAAATTATCTATTTCATTGTATTAATTGTTAGTTTTCTTGTAACTACAGTAACCCCGTTTTTTATATATAAGATTAGAAAAGTGGATAAGTAGAGGGAGGCAAATATGGATAAGTATAGCTGTGCAATACCGTTTTTTGGAATGGACGAAGAAAATAGGGGATTAGCTAAACAGGAGTTACCAAATGATGCGATGGAACCAAGATTAGCGAAACGAATGGTAGAAGATTTTTTACTAGACGAGGGAAATGCTAGGATGAACTTAGCAACTTTTTGTCAGACCTACATGGAGGAAGAAGCCATAGCATTAATGGCAGGAACCTTAGAAAAAAATGCAATTGACAAATCAGAATATCCTAAGACCGCAAAACTTGAACAATATTGTATAGAAATGTTAGCAAACCTTTGGTCCTTGCCAAAAGGTAATGAATTTATCGGGACCTCTACGGTAGGATCGTCAGAAGCTTGTATGTTAGCAGGCATGGCGTTAAAGTTTCGTTGGAGAACTTATGCCAAAGAAGCAGGAATTGATATTAACGTTCAAAAGCCAAATCTGATTATTTCCTCGGGGATGCAAGTGTGTTGGGAAAAATTCTGTGTATATTGGGATATTGAAATGCGTGAAATCCCAATTTCAAAAGATGAAATGTATTTAAATATCGATAAAACCATAGCTGCAATTGATGATTATACGATAGGTGTAGTCGGAATATTAGGAATAACTTATACAGGGAAGTATGATGATATTAGAGGCTTAGATTTAGCACTGAACGAATACAACAAAGAACGTTTTTACAAAGTCCCTATCCACGTTGACGGAGCATCTGGAGCAATGTTTGCACCATTTGTACATCCTAATTTAAAATGGGATTTTCAATTAGAAAATGTAATTTCTATCAGCACATCCGGCCACAAATATGGACTTGTCTATCCTGGTGTAGGATGGGTGGTTTGGAAAGAAAAGGAGTATCTTCCAAAGGAACTAGTATTTGAAGTAAGCTATTTGGGTGGAGAATTACCAACTATAGCAATTAATTTCTCACGCAGTGCAAGTCAAATCGTAGGACAGTATTATGCCTTTGTAAGGTATGGGAAAATAGGATATCAGCGTATCCAAGAACATTCTAGACAGATGGCACTTTATATCTCCCAGTCACTAAAGGAGATAGGTGAATTCGAGATAATTAATGATGGAGACAACTTACCAATTGTATGTTATACGTTGTCAGAAAGAACAAATAGAGGATGGACTCTCTACGATTTATCAGATCGACTTCTTATGAGGGGGTGGCAAATACCAAGTTATCCATTACCAGCTAATCTAGAAGAGGTCATTATTCAAAGGATTGTTTGTCGTGCAGACTTAGGTATGGATATGGCAGAACAACTAGTTGTAGATATAAAGGATGCACTTCATGCATTAGAAGAAAAAATAAAAGGCACTGAAGTAAAACCTGTAAGACATGGATTTACACACTAAAGTCGATAGCATAATGACAATATAAAAACACCTAGTAATGTTCAAGGAATATTTATAATTCCTTCAAATTACTAGGTGTTTTGTTATAGATAAAATAGGATTCTATCGCCTATCTTTCATTAATTATGTTCTTCAATAATTGCTTCTGCAATATTTCTTGAATGATCCGACATACGCTCCAAACAAATCAATGTATCAAGGAATACAATTCCAGCTTCTGTATTACATTGATTACTTGCAAGTCGTCTAATATGCTCCGCTCTTAATTGTGCTTCAAGACCATCTGCCTTTGTTTCTTTTTCAATTACAACAAGTGCAGCTTCTTTATCATGGAATTCCAGTGCTTTCACTGCATAGATTACACTATCCGCACATACATTTAGCATTGTTCTTAATTCGTTTGCTCCTGACTCTGTAAATGTAATTTTTTCTGCTTTTAATGTTTCAGCATACTCAGCAATATTTTCACTATAAGCACCAATTCGCTTAATATCATTCACCATTGAAATCATATGTGCTACATCTTCATGTTCTTTATCTGTAAGGTTCAAAGTACCTAACTTAATTACATATTCTGTAATTTCATTTCCAAGCTTGCTAATATTAGCAGAATTTTCTTTAATTCCTGAAATATATCCTTGGTTTCTTGTAAATAATACCTCTTTCGTTTTTTCAACAGTATCATTTGCAATATGCCCCATACGAATAATCTCACTTACTGTAGTTTGTAAAGCAATTGGTGGTGTTTCAAACATACGCTCATCTAAGTGTGCAACTGCTACATCTGTTTCTGATTCTTTATCCACACGTCCTAGTTTCTTTGCAATTTTTACAATTCCATTTGCAAATGGGAACAATAATAGAGTGGTTACAATATTGAATGTTGTATGTACAATACTGATTTCTGTAGCTGTAATCTCACCTTCTCCATATCCTGGATTGATGATTTTAAAGAACACAATCGCCGCTACACTAAAGATTGTTGATCCAATTACGTTAAAAATCAAATGCATTAACGCAGCTGTTTTCGCATTCTTCTTCGCCCCTATACTTGATAACATTGCAGTTACACAAGTACCAATATTTTGACCCATGATAATATATACAGCCGCGCTAAATGGAACTAGACCTACAACTGCCAAACTCTGAAGGATACCAACTGAAGCTGATGAACTTTGTACCAATACAGTTACAAATGTTCCAGCTAAGATTCCTAAGAATGGGTTTGTTCCCAAAGTAACAAACATATCTACAAATGCTTCTGAATCTCTAAGTGGGTATACAGCATCTGACATTGTTGCAATACCAACAAATAATAAACCAAATCCAATTGCAATATTTGATACATGCTTGCTAGACTTTCTCTTCGCTGTAAGCATTATAATTACACCGATCATGATAATAATTGGCGCCATTGTTGTTGGACTAAAGAAATCAGCCCATTCTGCCGATGCAACTAACCATCCTGTAACAGTTGTACCGATATTCGCTCCCATTATTACACCAATTGCTTGTGTAAGATTCATAATTCCTGCATTTACAAATCCAACAATCATAACTGTAGTCGCTGACGAGCTCTGTACAATTGCTGTAATGACTGCTCCTAAGATAACACCCATAATTCTATTCTTTGTAAGAACTTCTAAAATACTCTTTAATTTACTTCCAGCAGCACTTTCTAATCCGTCTGCCATAATCTGCATCCCGTAGATAAACATTCCCAATCCACCAAAGAAAGGAATAATAATACTAATGTAATCCATAATGCTCTCCTTTTTCATATAAACGTTATTCTTCTTTAGACATAACAAAGCGTGAGCCTAACTGACTCACACTTTCTATCCTGTAATACAATAGCATTTATATCAATAAAAAACAACATTTTTTTACAGGATTTTATTCATTTTTTTATAATTACACACATTCTATCAAGAAATAAACTATTGGGATAATGCTTCCTGCGCACTAGTCGCCGCCTCAGTGGTCGATCCACCTTGTATAATCAGATTATAATACTTCTCAGCCGATCCTTGATCTCCCGAATTACCATAGGCCTGGGCTAACAATAGCATGGCTTGATATTTGTCATATTCTGGCTCTAGTCTAATGATACTTTCTAAGTTCGTGATAGCACTCCCATAATCTTCCGCGGATATGTTCGTCTTTGCTGCCTCATATGCCTTAGAATTCAGCGGATTAAAAATATCATCTTTCAGAGCTTCGTAAAGTTCTGTCCCTTCTTCAGACAGAGCCGTCGGTACAACTTTTACAAGTTCTTCTGCCATAGTCGCATTACTAACATTGTTGGCAATATTTTGCTCATTCACCTTCATAAGGGCTTCGTAACTACTTTGAATCTGAGCGGATGTGGTTGCATCTGCTTCCGCAGACTCAGTGGTAATTCTATAACTATCAAGTTCTGTTTTCAGAGCATTTATTTGTGCTTTTTGACTATCAATCTGCTTACTATATTCGCGAATCACCTCCGCACTATCTTGTACACTTCCTTGATTCAAGGCTGGTTCCACTAAAAACACCGCTACAGCCACACCAATCATAATTCCGAAAATAACATTCAAAATACTATTGGTCCCTGCATTTTCTTTTAAACTTGGTGCAACAGGTTGAATAATCGTCTCATTTCCCACTACATATGTGACTGCGTCTTCTTTATCGTCTTTTCTAACACCTTTTATTTCTTGCAATTCATTAATATAATAAAGAGTAATCGGATCTGTATTATCAATTTTTCTTGCTTTATTCAACGCAGCACTAGCCTTACTATATAAACGTTTTCTAATGCAGAGAAAAGCCATTAATTGATAAGCCTTCACAAAATTCGATGACTCTGAAACTACTTTTTTTAATTGGATTAACGCTAAATCTTCGGCATCCTGATTGCAATATGCTAGACATTGATTATATTTTTTGATATGCATATTCATTTCATCTAATTGCTTAGCCGATTCCTCAACCCTGCGAATAAAATAATTAGCAACATTGTCACGTGGTTTCAAGTTCTTACTTATAATCCATTCAACTAATGCTTCATTAATTTCACCTCGCCCAAAATATACCAATCCTAATAAATTGCGGGCCATTATATTTTGCCTACAATATTGAAGACTTCTTTTTAAGGAGACAATCGCTCCCGACAAATCCCTAATATTTGCACGTGCCAGTCCATCATTATACCAATAATTCGACTGTTGAATAACTTTGTCTGTATAATTCATTTTCCCACCGTATTCTTTCAGTTACTTTCTCTGATCAAGCATATCTTTCATAATATCTGTGATGTCCGCCAAATCTTCCTGATATACTGCTTGTTCAATATTTTCCACTTCTAAACTAGGTTTGAATTTCTTTAATTCTTCTTCGAAATCAAGCATTATTCTACCCTTTCCTTTCCTGTCCACTTGTAATTTTAGACTCTATCATATTGTATCAACTACTTTTTAACTGCGCTCTATAGCGTTTCACTTCTCCAACCAAAAATAAAGAACCCACACAAAGAATCTTGCCATTTTGTTCTTTCTTTTGCTTCGCTATACAAAATGCTTCTTCTATGGAATTACTTAAATAAATAGGTTTCTTGCATTTTTTTTCAAATACATCAACTAATGTATGTAGTCTTATCCCTCGCTCTTGGTTGAGTTCTAACAAAATCACTCTCTTAAACTTCAATTCGCACGAGAGAATCCCAATCATTTCTTCGTATCTTTTATCTTCTACTGCCGAGAAAATCAACGTATCTACTTCTTTCATATAACGAGACACCGCTTTAATTGCTGCCACATTATGTGCCCCATCAAGGTAAATCAGTGGCTCGATTTCTTCCATACGCCCTGGCCAGTAAGTTTCTAACAATGCTTGTTTACAGCATTGCAATTCTTCCTGATTCAATTCCAAGATTAATTGCATCCCATAGATTGCTAATATTGCATTTTTGATTTGATAATCACCGTTAGGCCGTAGGGCGCACACGGTATTTATATCATACGCATCTCGGAAAGAAAAATCAATAACTTTATCTGTAGTTTTCTCGATTTTATATGCTGCATCTGATAGTTTCTTGCACTTTACATTTAACTCCTTTGCATATGCTTCTATTACATTAGAAACACATTTTTCACTATCATCATATACGCACCATGCATTTCGCTTCAGAATTGCCGCCTTTTCTCCCGCAATTGCTTCTAGTGTACTTCCTAAGTATTGTTCATGATCTAGTGCAATACTAGTGAGAATTGTTACTAACGGATTTTTAATCGCGTTGGTTGCATCTAATCGACCACCTAATCCTGTTTCAAGAATCACATATTCTACTTTATTTCTTTCAAATGCTTTCATTGCCATAGCAAAAAGAAACTCGAAAAAGGTCGGGTATACTCCTGATTCTTTTTCCAATACCTTTGCTACTTGGTCCACTTCAGAAAATAATGTCACAAAAGACTCTCTATCTAATTCTGCATCATTAACATAGATTCGCTCCGTCATTTCAATTAAATGTGGTGATGTGAACATTCCGACAGATTTTCCTATACTAAGCAACATTCCATGAAGATAAGCACAGGTAGAACCTTTTCCATTCGTCCCGGCAACATGTATGATTTTCATATTTTCTTCTGGATTTCCAAGTAATTCCATGAATCGTCTAACATGATCCATGGAATTCTTAGGGTTAAATTTCGGTATACTATTAATATATTCTACTATTTTATGGTATTGCAATTATTCTTCCTCGTCTGATATCCCGTCTAACCATGAATCTCCTAAATCTACCGGTTCAATCTCTATTAACTCACCTGCAATATATTGATATGTTGCCGATGTTCTAAACACGGTTTCTGATGATCCAACTTGTAACACCTCGATAATATCATTTTCTTCTAATTGAATATCTGGAATACTGATATATGTATCATTGATAAATTTTGTTTTTACTCGTTCTTCATTTACATAGACATCACTCCATTTCGTGAAGTTTTCTCCATATAAATCTGCACGTCCCTCTTCATAAGTTGTAATATTGGTTAAAGTTACGTCTTTGATGCCCATTTGCATATGACCTTCTTCATCCACTTTATCCAATGATTGATACGCATATCGATCTCCATAAAGCAAATCATATTGTAATAATTCTAAATCTGCTTGATAATCCACTGTTTTTCTACGTTCTTGATGATAGTTAAATACTGTACCTGTTTTTATGCCAATTTGTTCTAACACCTCGGCTGTAATTTGATATGCTGCCAATGTTTGATCTTTTTTCTCAAGTCCAATATTATCCCAAATCACATAATTCGTATTATATAAGTATCTACTCTTTAAATCTTCTGCTTCTAAATTCAAGGTTGGAAGGTGATCCCCATAAAATGCAATAACCGTAGGTTCTCCTCTTGCTTCCACAGTTTTAATTAATGTACCAACAAAATCATCCATTTTTTTAACTAAACTTAGATAATACTCCCATGAATTCTGTATGCCTTCATCATCTAATCCTGTTATATTAACTGGCGGATTTTCCAGAATTTTCTCTTCTGGATAAGCTCCATGCCCCTCGACTGTAATTGTAAACACAAAATCTTCTCCTTCTGTAGAATCTAGTGCATTACTAATGTTCTCAATCAAAACGTCATCTGTCGCCCATCCACCTGGTGTTTCTTGCAGAATATTCATAAATTCTTCACTTGTAAAGGAGTCAAATCCAATATTATTAAATACATGCGCACGGCTGTAGAAATTTCCACCATTATTGTGTAATGCATGCGTTCCATAACCAAGGTCCGCTAGTGCAGTTGCTGCACTTTCTGCTGTTCCTTCCATTAAAATAGTCTTATATGGATATTCACCTGGTCCAAAATATCTCATACTCATTCCTGTTAACACTTCAAACTCTGTATTCGCTGTCCCTGCTCCAATAGATGGAACCTTAAAATATCCTGTAGAATATTCATTCGTTAATGCTCTAAAATTTGGAATCGCATCCACATCTGTTTCGAAAAATTCTATCTCTTGAGGATCAAAAAACGATTCTAATTGAACCAAAATAATATTAGGGTTCACTTCACTTTTGCTTTCCACAGTGCTAGCCATTTCTCCATTTCCAGTAACTTCTAACACCTTCTCTTCACTATATACATGTGGCTCTGAGATTCCAGTATTAAAAATACTAGACATAAAACAATAAGGTAGCCCATAGTCCTGATATGCAAATGCCATATTTCCAAAATAATTGGATACAATTCGTTTATCTAATGCCACATCTGTCACAAATATAAATGATGTTAACCAGGCAACACAACCTAGAAACGCAAACCCTCTATATAACTTCCCTTTATATTGACTTCCACGTCTCCACATCGAAACAAGCCATAGGATTGCCGCTATAATTCCTGCAACAACAAGCACTAATTCTATTCCTGAAAAATATGCATTAATTAGTGATACTGCATCTCCAGCCACCTTTAAATCTTGTGCATTAAAGGGTGTTACTCGTTTCAACAACATATAGCCATTACAAATTCCTAGAATCAGCCATAAAACAGAAAGAATAATCCTTGTAAATACTCTTCTCCTAACTAAATATACCAATGAAAACGATACAAAGATCATATATGAATTATATAAAAATACCCATGGTGATTCTAGCAAATATTCCCATGCTTTCGATACTGAATGCCTTGAAATAATTTCCATACAAAAATATACAACTATCGATATAATTGCATGTAAGATGATAGAAAATTTCTCCATCATTTTTGCAATTGGTTCGATTAGTTTCGCAATTTTTCCCTCGCGACGCTTGGCGAGAATTTCTTCTCGCCTTGCTTTCCTTTTTTTGTAATATTCTACTACATCTTCTTTCTTCAATTGCTTTAGCCCCTTAATACTAATTGCTTCTTTGAATCTAGAAAATTTACATTTCAAATCTTTCATTTATTCCCCTTTGTATCTATACTGCTTACTTTTGCAATGCGGCAAGTCGTTCTTCTACTTGTTCCATCATTTGCTTATACTTTTCTAATTTTGCTTTTTCTTCATTTATTTTTGCTTCAGGCGCTTTACTTACGAATTTTTCATTATTTAACATTCCTGTTACTCGTGATAATTCACCTTGTAATTTCGCCTTTTCCTTGGTTAATCTTTCTAATTCTAACACTTTATCAACTAAGTCTTCTAAAGGAAGAAATGTTACACTTCCAGATGATACTACAGAAACTGAGTCTTGTGGAATTCCATCTTTATCTGATTGAATTACTACTTGTGATGCTCCAATAAGTGGACTCATCGCCTCTTTCACCAATTCAAAACCACTTCTGATTGTTGCATCCTCAGACACAATAAATGCTGTGATTTTTTTCTTTTGCGGCACATTCATCTCTGCACGAATGTTACGAACTCCACGAACCACTTCTTTTGCTCGATCCACAATCTGCTCTTCTACTACAAATGCATACTCATCATTATAAACTGGCCACTCAGAGATCATCAAGTCTTTTTCTTCTGGCATTAATACACTGTAAATTTCTTCTGTAACAAATGGCATATATGGATGTAGTAATTTCAATCCATTTCCAAGTGCAGTCTTCAATGTCCAAAGTGCAGCATTTGCCGATTCTGGATTCTCATCTGCACGATACATTCTAACTTTTGCAAGTTCAATATACCAGTCACAGAATTCATCCCATAAGAAATCTTGTACTTTTTGTGCTGCAATTCCCAAATCAAATTTATCTAGGTTCTCTGTCACTTCTGTCGCAAGTGTATTTACTTTTGATAGAATCCACTTATCAGTAACTTCTAATTGTGATGTTTCTGGAACACTTAACTCTTTCCCCTCCATATTCATCATAATGAAGCGAGACGCATTCCAAATTTTATTTGCAAAGTTTCTACTTGCCTCAACTCTCTCATGGTAGAATCTCATATCATTCCCTGGCGCATTTCCAGTAACTAATGTAAGTCTAAGTGCATCTGCACCAAATTGCTCAATCACTTCTAACGGATCAATTCCATTTCCAAGTGATTTACTCATTTTTCTTCCTTGAGAATCACGTACTAACCCATGCATAAAGACTGTGTTAAATGGTGCAACTCCAGTTTGTGCATATCCTGAAAATACCATTCTAATTACCCAGAAGAAGATAATATCATAACCTGTTACTAACACATCTGTTGGATAGAAATAATCTAATTCTTCGGTACTTTCTGGCCACCCTAATGTTGAAAACGGCCATAATGCTGAACTAAACCATGTATCTAATGTATCTTCATCTTGTGTAAATGTAACTCCTTCTGTATGGCAGTGGTTACATGTTGTAGGTATTTCTTGAGCAATTGTATATTCGTTACATGCAGAGCAGTAATATGCTGGTATTCTATGTCCCCACCAAATTTGACGTGAAATACACCAATCACGAATATTGTCTAGCCAATTTAAATAAACCTTATCAAATCTTTCTGGTACAAATCTCAATTCTTCTTTTGCCAATGCTTCTATGGCTGGTTTTGCTAATTCTTCCATTTTCACAAACCATTGTTGCTTAATTAATGGCTCTACAATTGTCCCGCATCTATCATGGGTTCCAACATTGTGCGAATGATCTTTGATTTTAACTAATAATCCAAGATTATCTAAATCATCGATGATTTGCTTTCTTGCATCATATCGATCCATTCCTGCATATACGCCGCACAAATCATTCATAGTAGCATCATCATTCATCACATTGATTTCTGGCAAGTTCTGACGTTTTCCAACTTCGAAATCATTAGGGTCATGTGCCGGTGTAATCTTAACTGCTCCTGTACCAAAATCCTTCTCTACATAATGATCCGCTACAATTGGAATTTCTCTATTCATTAGAGGAAGCATAACCATCTTCCCAATTAAATCTGAGTATCTCTCATCGCTTGGATGAACTGCAATTGCAGTATCACCTAACATGGTTTCTGGTCGTGTTGTTGCTATTTCAATAAATTGATCTGTTCCTACTACCGGATATTTAATATGCCAGAAATGACCTGCTCTTTCATCGTGTTCTACTTCTGCATCTGATAAAGAAGTCTTACAAACTGGGCACCAGTTAATAATTCTAGACCCTTTATAAATATATCCATCCTCATGTAATTTAATAAACACTTTTTCTACTGCATCTGAGCACCCTTGATCCATAGTAAATCGCTCACGGTCCCAATCGCAAGAAACCCCTAGTTGCTTTAATTGATCATTGATCGCACCGCCGTACTCTTCCTTCCATTCCCACGTACGTGCAAGAAATGCATCTCTTCCCATTTCTTTCTTATCAATTCCTTCTTCTTTCAACTGATTTGTCACCTTAACTTCTGTTGAAATAGCGGCATGATCTGTTCCTGGAATCCACAGTGCATTATATCCTTGCATTCTCTTGTAACGAATCAAAATATCTTGTAATGTATTATCTAATGCATGTCCCATATGTAAGCGACCAGTAATATTTGGTGGTGGCATTACAATTGTAAATGGCTTCCTATCTCTGTCTACTTCAGCATGAAAGTACTTATTTTCACACCATTTTGTATATAATTTCTTCTCAATTTGTTTTGGATCGTATTTTGTATCTAACTCTCTTCCCACGTTTATCTCCTCTTATCGTCTATTCTATGCTTATAATATATATTTTTAAAATACAACGTTTTCTATTCTACCATTTATTTTTGATACATGATATCATAATTTATCTTTTTATAGAAGTATTTCACGATATCTTCATAATTTTTCAATTCTGGTTGCGCCATTAACCACATAAGCTTTGTAATAGTTGCTTCTTGCGTCATATCATAAGATTCCAGCATATTGAAGTCTTTTTTGACCCTAACCCCTACTTCATATACTGTCATATTGCTACCTTCATTTGCAACTTGAGTCGTCATCACAACAAGTTTTTGTCTCTCTCTAGGTAATTCCATTTGTCGATAAAATTCCTTGATTACACTAGATGGAATCCCCCCTACACCAAAACTCTCTATCACGATGCAATCATAGTGGTCAAAAATGTACTGTAACATATTTGGTTGAATTCCTGGAATCATTTTCATAACATAAACACTGCTATGCATTTCATGATAGAATTTCACTCCACCCTCATAAGGGGCATTTGGTAAATAGCGAATAACTCTGCCCTCACTAATGATTGCCGGATATGGATAATTAATACTCGAGAACGCATTGTAACTCTTTGATTGTACTTTTTTAGCACGTGTACCAAAAATCACCTTCCCGTCAAACACAATATCAACGCCTTGTGAATTATCATCTGATGCATAAATAAAACTATCCAAAAGATTTGTCTTCGCATCTGTTATTTCCATATCAATTGGCTTTTGTGATCCTGTAATCACAATTGGCTTTTGTGAGTTTTGTATCATATACGATAGCGCCGCTGCTGTATAGGCCAGAGTGTCTGTTCCATGACAAATTACAAATCCGTCAAATGAATCATAATATGTTTCAATGGTCTTAGATAGTAACGTCCAATGTTCTGGCATTACATTCGTGCTATCTATATTGCATACTTGAATTGTTTCCACTTCGCATACATTTGTAACTTGTGGTATATATGATATTACTTCTTCTGGTGAAATTTCTGGCGACAACCCATTTTCCGTTTGCTTGGAGGCAATGGTTCCGCCTGTACCGATCATAAGTACTTTTTTCATGCTACATCCCTTTCTAGCCAAAATTTTTTTCTACTAATTTTTCATATTCTTGAAATGCCTTCGTTTCTGCAAACCTTTCTTCAAGTGCCTGCTTTACCCCTCTATAATACCATCCAATTACATTCTTATCCTTCATATTGAACTTATTCCATAGTTCGTCTCCACGCTCTTGATATTCTCTATCAATATCACGTAAATTCGCCAGTTTATCTCCTAACGCTATTACTTGAACTTCATATGAAGCATGTTTTAGTGATTCTATCTTTCCACCTTTTCTCTCCATCCAAGATTTACTCTTGTCTTCACTTTCCTGAGATACGATGTGTGCAATACGAGTATTGAATTCTTTCGCTAGTACCTCTTTTGTAATTCCAACACAATCTTCAATTGTATCATGAAGATATGCTGCTGCTATTACATCTTCATCCTTTGTCATTTCAGCTACAATAGTAGCCACTTCTTCTGGATGAATGATATAAGGGGTTGCAGTTCCTTTTCGGACTTGACCTTTATGTGCTGATGTTGCAAAGATATGTGCTTCTTCTACGATTGACATTTTGAATACTCCTTTGTATTTAACTATTCAGTTTCCACATTGTCTTGCTCTTTCTTCTTTACAGTAGGCAATTTTCTTTCTTTTCCATGGAACATATCATAGATACACGGAACAACAAATAAGGTTAGCACTGTTCCATATAACAGACCTCCGACAGTTACTATCGCCATTGGCTGAACCATGTCTGATCCCATTCCAATTCCAATGGCCATGGTTGATAATCCAAGGATTGTGGTTAAAGCCGTCATAATTATCGAACGTAATCTAGTTTTCCCTGCTTGAATCAATGCCACTCGTTTTTCCACTCCAGCTTCGATTAATTGATTTGTATAGTCAACTAACACGATACCATTATTAACAATAATTCCCGATAACATTACAAATCCAATCAATGCAATGGTACTTACTTCTTTATTAGTAATCCAAAGTGCGAATAATCCCCCTGTAAATGCAAGTGGTACTGTAAACATTATGATAAATGGTGAACGTAATGACTGGAATTGTGCCACCATGATTAAATACATAAACACAACCGCCAATCCAAGCATTTTCATAAGTTCCACTACAGATTCCATAATGGTCTCATCTTCCCCTACCATTTCATAAGTATACCCTTCAGGCATATCGTATTTTTCTATTGCTTTTTCAACATCTTCTGCAACTAAACTGATATTGCTTCCATCTTCAATTCCGGCTGTCACACTGATTGTTCTAGTTTGGCTATCTCGATTAATCGATTGTAGACCACTTGCCGATTCAAATGTAGCTATATCTGATAACTTTACATCTTCTGTAGTTCCATCTTTCTTGTCCACAGTGATTGTAAACGTTTGAATATCTTCACGTGTAAGAGATTTTTGCTTAGCATCCACTACATTAATTGGAAAATCTTGACTATCTGTTGACAAAGTGGAAATCGATGTTGTTTCTGCTAATTCCCCATTTATTTCTTGGAATACTTGTGCAACTGTTAATCCTTTTTCTGCTGCCTTTTCCTTATCTACGACAACACGCATCTCTTCATCTGATTCTTCCATTCCATTGGATACATCTTTTGTTCCATCCACCCCTTCTACAATAACTGCCATATCTTCTGCTACCGTCTGCAAGGTATCAAGTTCTTTTCCTTTGATTTGAACAACTACTCCCGAACTTCCAAGTGCAGACATGTCCATTGTTGACATATTAATCGAGATTTCTCCATTAATATTTTCTGCTAGCTTCTCCAGTTCTTTTTGTAATTCTTCGTTGCTCATAGTTCTTTCTGTTCCTAAAATGGCATAAAAATCCACTTTATTCGTACTTCCGCCTGAAGACATACCCATTGCATTCCCACTACTTAACATTGCACCAATGGATTCAATATCGCTAATATCTTCAATTTCTTTCATATATTTATCAGCTTCTGCACTCGTTTCTGCTAGCTCTGTGCCCTTCTCGGTTGTAAGTGTCATTGTTATCTGCGTACTCTCCATCTCTGGCATAAATAGAAAACCATTTTTCAATGCTAAAAATGCACTTAGTCCTAATAGTACAAATGCACCCACAATGACTAACACTTTTAATTTTAGTGTTCTCTCTAATATCGCTCCATATCCATCTTGTAACTTATAGAATATTTTACTTTCTTTCATTTCATCTTTTTTCAACATTCCCGAAAGCATTACTGGAACAACTGTTAACGCTACTACTAAACTTGCCAATAAGGAGTATGCGATTGTCAATCCCATATCTACAAATAACTGTCTTGTAATTCCTTCAATAAAAACAATCGGTAAAAATACGCAGACCGTAGTTAATGTAGATGCCATGATTGCACCTGCAACTTGCTGCGCGCCCTTAATGGCCGCCTCGGTAATACTTGCTTTCTCTTCATTTCGCATTCGATAAATATTCTCAATAACTACGATGGAGTTATCTACAAGCATTCCAATTCCAAGGGCTAACCCTGATAACGAAATAATATTTAGACTAATATCACTAAAATACATTAATACCAATGCAACAATAATACTAATTGGAATTGATACACCAATTACAATTGTTGATTGGATACTTCTTAAAAATACCATTAATATAAGAATCGCTAAAATAGATCCATAAATCATATTCTGCAATACAGAATTAAGAATCAAATCAATATAATCGCCTTGATCCATAAGTACTGCTACTTCCGCATCTTTATTCTCCTTGCGAATTTCTTCTAATCGCTCCGTTACACTCTTACTAACATCACCTGTCGAATAACCAGTTTGCTTTTGAATATTCAACATAACCCCAGGCTCTCCATTTACGCGGGCATATACTTCATCTGCATTCGACGTGTAAGATACCTCAGCAACATCAGAAAGAAGGATTGTATCCAATCCATCAATCCCCATGTCAAATAAAGGCATATTTTGAATGTCTTCTAAGCTCTCAAATTTATCTCCTATTCTTACTAAATAGGTTGTCTTACCTTCCTCTAAATAGCCTGCTGGCATTGAAAAATTCTGCGCTGTTAAAATTCCATTGATCATCTCAGCCGTAATCATCTTCTCAACATCGGCACCTTCAAGGGCTGTTTCCTTCGATTCTTCTAATTGTTTTTGTCCCGCTTCAATTTCTTGTTTCGCAATTGAAAGACCTGCTTTTCCAGCTGCAATTTCAATGGTAGCCTGTATGGTTGCAGCATCCATTGCACTCTTGCCTTTTTCAAGTTCTGCTTTGCCCTCTTTCAGGCCTTCACGAATTGTAGCGAATTGCGCATCCACCGCTTCCCTTGCTTTTGTCTTGGCTTCTTCTATTGCATTATTATATTCTGTCTGCATTCCTAAAAGCTGTGCACCCAATGTTGCACCTTCCGTAACTAGTGCTTCGATTTCTGCTGCATTCCCCTCACTATCGACAGATAGTTCTGCAATTAGTTGGCCTATTTCTGCAATTCTCGCTTCCATAGTATCCATTGTTTCTTTTAGCATTTGAATTTCTGGTATTGCATCTAGCGCTTGAACTGCGCCATCTTCAGCCGCTTTAATTGCCGCTTCATATTCCGATTCTAATTCTGCTTCTTTTGCTTCTAACTCCAACAGCGCTGCATCTAAAGCTGCTTTTTGCTTCACTAATTCATTTGCGCCAGAATCCAACTGATTTTGACCGCTTACAATTTCACTTTCTGCATCATTAAGTTCCCCTTCTGCCTCCTCGAACGTTCCTGCAAGTGCATCCTTCACTTCTTCGTTTTGTGCATCTATCTTATCAGCATTGATTAAGATTTCTACTGTTTGCTCTACTGTTCCTGTAGCTGTAACCGATGCAACTCCCTCTACACTTTCTAGGCTAGGTAGTACTTCGTCTTCAACCCAAGTACTCACCTCTGTTACTTCTTGGTTATCTGAACCAATTGCAACAGCCATAATCGGCATCATATTGGGATTAATTTTCATAATCATTGGATTGGCAACTTCGTCTGGCCAATAACCTTTGATCTGATCTATTTTTTCACGCATTTCTAGTGTGACCGAATCCATATTCGCAGTTTGCGTAAATTCAAGTACTACTGTTGATGCATTTTCACTTGAAGTAGACGTAATATTTGAAATATTACTTACGGTCGCCATAGACTGCTCCACCGGTCTAGTTACTACTGCTTCCACCATTTCTGGATTTGCCCCTGGATAAGTCGTCACAATAACTGCATACGGCAAATTAATATCTGGCAATAAATCTACCGTCATGCTTGTAAATGATACCACTCCAAGAATTAACGCAAGTACTACAGCTACAATGACTGTGTATGGTTTTTTTACACTAAAATTTGATAACATCTGTTCCCCTCTTATTTTCTATAGTTTATCTATTATTTACATAAAATATTCCAATTAATTATTATATCACATTAATATTAAAACATCTACCTTATTCACTGATCTGTGATTCCCTCTAATTCTCCACTGTCAATTCAACAGGGCAATGATCTGAACCAAGAATATCTGAATGAATTTTTGCACCTTGTAGTTTTGATTTCAAACTTTCTGACACTCCAAAATAATCAATTCTCCATCCCGCATTCTTAGCTCTTGCACTAAATCTATAAGACCACCATGAATAGGCACCTTCTAAGTCCGGATAAAAATATCGGAAAGTATCGATAAATCCCGCATCCAATAGGTCTGTAAATTTACCTCTCTCTTCATCTGTAAAACCTGCATTTTTTCGATTTGATTTTGGATTCTTCAAATCAATGTCTTGATGGGCAACATTCAAATCTCCACAGAAGATAACAGGCTTCTTTTCCTCTAATTTCTTTAGATACCCTAAAAACGCATCATCCCAAGTCATTCTATAAGGAAGTCTTGCAAGCTCTCCTTGTGAATTCGGAGTGTATACAGTAACTACATAGTAATGCTCCAACTCAATTGTGATAATACGCCCTTCTTGATCATGTTCTTCTATTCCCAACCCATAACTTACTGAAATTGGTTCTTGCTTGGTAAAAATTGCAGTCCCAGAATACCCCTTCTTCACAGCATAATTCCAATATTGATGATAACCTTCTAATTCTAAAACCAATTGTCCTTCCTGCATTTTCGATTCCTGTATACAAAAGACATCTGCATCGACATCATTAAAAAATTCCATAAAGTTTTTTCCTACACATGCTCTAATTCCATTTACATTCCATGATATTAATTTCATACCCTGCCTCCATTTTTCTATTTATTATTTTCTACTTTCTACCATTTTCTCTTTTTTCAAGCTATCCTTGATTATAACCCACTCTGCCTTAGAATGCATCCAAATTAATTAAACCCTATGAATTTTTTTGTTGTAATCCATTGGAACTAGAACAAAAAACAGACTTAACCTGATTATTTCCTAAGACATTCCCAAATCGAGATGTGTTCTTATTCCATATTCTAATTAAATCTGTTTTTATTTACTTTTACCGTTCCTATTCTTCTAGGTATAATATACTTCTTCAAGACAAAGTCCTCTCGCCGGCGCAGCAAATCCAGCATTTGCACGTACCCGACTTTCTAAAATGGATTTCACTTGATTTACTTCCTTCTGATTACTTCCAACTTCAAGCAATGTTCCTGTCACAATACGTACCATGTGATTTAGAAAACCATTTCCAAAATATTCTAAAATCAACTGATCTCTCTTCATCACAAAATTGATTCCATGTATTGTGCGAATTGCTGATTTCTCGTCTTTCTTGTCACAAAATGCCGAAAAATCATGGGTCCCAACTAAATAAGTAGACGCCTGCTTCATTCTCTCTATATCAATATTTTGTCCAAAGTGATATGTGTACTTTCTAGTAAATACACAAGGCTTTTCTCGCAAGTCAATAGAATATGAATAGAATTTCCCCTTGGCATTTAACCTACTATGAAATCCATTCTTCACAAGTTCTACTGCATTTATTTGGATATCTTTTGGTAACAAATCATTTAAGTCTTTCTGAAATTCTTCTAACTCTACAAGCCCAGACAATTTCACATTAGCGACCTGTCCCTTTGCATGTACACCTGCATCGGTACGTCCTGATCCATCGATGGTAACATCGTAACCCACTCTATTGCTAATGGCTTTTTCTATGATACCTTGTATTGTCAACGGTTCATTCGCTAATCTCTGCCAGCCCTTATAATTACTACCATCATAAGATAAAATCATTTTATAATTTCGCATTTATTTCTCCAACACTTTTCTTAACTCTTCCATAAAAGTATTCACATCTTTAAACTCACGATATACTGAAGCAAATCTAACATATGCTACTGGGTCCAACTCTTTCAAACGATTCATTACTATCTCTCCCAAAATAGTACTTGCAATCTCTCGTTCTTCGATTTGAAAAATCTGTTCTTCTATGTCTCCAACAGCTTTTTGGATTTCTTGAACAGAAATTGGACGTTTATAACAAGCTCTCATCACGCCTGCCGCTAACTTATCTCTATCATAAAGCTCTCGTGTATCATCCTTTTTAATGATAACAAGTGGGATTGTTTCTATTTTCTCATAAGTAGTAAATCTCTTCCCACATTCATCACATACACGTCTTCTTCGAATAGTACTGCCTTCATCCGCTGGTCGCGAATCAATTACTTTTGTATCTAATTTCCCACAAAATGGACATTTCATTATTATATCTCCCAACTGTAACACTTTCAATAATTATCAATTTCTATCATATCATATTTACTTTTCTTGTTCTACTATTTCCATCCATTTTTAAAGATATAAAAACCACTTCATGATAATCTCCAGATTATTCATAAAGTGGTTCAAATTTAATTAAAATTATATACTATTAGTTCACTAAATACACTCTTTGAAGCATTTAACAATAAAATCAATATCTTCTTTTGTATGAAGCGCGCTTACCTGTGTACGTATTCTTGCTTTTCCTTTTGGAACAACTGGGAACGAGAATGCTACAACATACACACCTTTTTCCATCATCTTACCTGCAACTTCTGCTGCCTTCTTCTCATCGTAGAGCATTACTGGAACAATTGGATGTACCCCATCGATAATGTCAAAACCTGCATCTTTCATCTGTGAACGATAGTATGCTGTGATTTCTTCTAAATGCTTCACTAGGCTATTATCTTCTTCTAGCATATTTACAACTTCTATACTCGCAGCTGCAATTGCAGGCGCTAGCGTATTAGAAAATAAATAAGGTCTACTTCTTTGACGTAATAAATCAATAATTTCTTGACGACCACTTGTGAAACCACCCGATGCTCCACCTAAAGCTTTTCCTAATGTACTTGTGATAATATCCACACGTCCCATTACATCACAATACTCTGTTGTTCCTTTTCCATGGGCACCAACAAAGCCTGATGCATGGCTATCGTCTACCATAACAAGTGCATTGAACTCATCTGCTAAATCGCAAACACCTTGCAAGTTAGCAATAATTCCATCCATTGAAAATACTCCGTCTGTCGCGATTAGCTTGATTCTTGCACCCGCCTCATCTGCTGCTACAAGTTGCGCTCTAAGATCTTCCATATTATTGTTTTTATAACGGAATCTCTTCGCCTTGCATAGTCTTACTCCATCGATGATGCTTGCATGATTCAATTCATCACTGATAATTGCATCATCAGCTGACAAAATTGTTTCAAACAACCCTGCATTTGCATCAAAACAAGAAGAATATAAGATAGTATCATCTGTTCCTAAAAATGAAGAAACTTTCGCTTCTAATTGCTTATGTAAGTCTTGAGTACCGCAAATAAATCTAACAGATGCTAGGCCATAACCTCTATTGTCATACGCAGATTTTGCAGCATCGATTAATCTTTGACTATCTGCCAAACCTAAGTAGTTATTCGCACACATGTTTAATAATTCTCTGCCATTTTCCAATGTTACTCTAGCATTTTGTTTTGAAATAATCGGACTTTCACCTTTAAGTAATCCAGCTTCTTTGATTTCTTCTAATTGTGTTGTATAAATATTTAAAATATCAGTCTTTTTTGTCATTTCTCTACTCCTCATCTTCTATTTATCGTGAAGTTTTGTCCAGTCTAATACAACTTTTCCTGAGTTCCCACCAAACATTACATCAAATCCTTTTTCAAAGTCTCTAATGTCAAATCTATGCGTAATAATCTCATCAATTTTCAATCCACTTTGCAACATAGTGTCCATCTTGTACCATGTTTCCCACATTTCACGACCATAGATACCTTTGATTGTTAAACCATTGAAGATAACTTTGTTCCAATCGATCTTAGCATCTGCTTTTTGAAGTCCAAGAAGTGCAATTTTTCCACCATTTTTCATAGTATTTACCATGTCGTTAAAGCCTGCTTCTACACCTGACATCTCTAATCCAACGTCAAATCCTTCTTTCATTTGAAGTTCAGCCATTACATCATGTAGATTCTCTTTTGCAATATTAACAGCTCTTGTCGCTCCCATTTTAAGAGCAAGGTTCAAACGATATTCATTGATATCTGTAATAACAATATGTCTTGCTCCAACATGCTTACTAATTGCCGCTGCCATAATTCCAATTGGACCTGCTCCTGTGATTAATACATCTTCTCCTATCATATTGAAAGATAGAGCTGTATGTACAGCATTTCCAAGAGGATCAAAACAAGAATACAATTCTTCATCAATTGTTGGAGAACATTTCCATGCATTCTTTGCAGGTATTACAAGATATTCTGCAAATGCACCATTTCTATTTACTCCAACACCTTCTGTGTCTCTACACAAGTGTTGCTGTCCCGCTAAACAGTTACGGCATTTTCCACATACGATATGGCCTTCACCTGAAACCATCTCACCAATTACGAATCCTTCTACATTCTCGCCAACTTCCACTACCTCGCCAACATACTCATGCCCAGCTGTCAACCCTACTGGAATTGTATTTTGTGCCCATGCATTCCAACCATAAATATGCACATCTGTTCCACAAATTGATGTCTTATGAATTTTAATCTTAATATCATTTTTCCCTGTACTCGGAACTTCTACTTCTTCTAACCAAAGTCCTCGTTCTGGCTTTGATTTTACTAATGCTAACATCTTATCCATACTTTCTCTACTCCTTATATTGTTTTCTAATTAGTCTAATCATAAACGATTTCCAAAAAAAAATCAACTTGTTTTTCCGTAAAGGACAAACAAGTTGAACATTATTCTTTCTATGGCGCACACTTGTATTCACGTAACGTATTTTGTGCATATTTACTATTTTTAGACCAATCCCATCGCCCATTCTACAGTAATTGCTACAATTACAACGAGTGCCGAGATAATAAAACCGTGAATCATTGGTGCCGGTCCAGATTTTTTCATATCCTTAAAACTTGTATTTAATCCAATTGCCGCCAATGCTGCAACCATCAAAAATTTACTTAATTCTTTTGCTGCTTCCGATGCTTCAACCGGGATAACTCCGAAACTATTTACAATTGCTAATCCAACAAAACCTAAGATAAACCATGGGAATAAAGTCATAAAATTAATTTTTCCTCTTAACTTCTCTTTCGTTCCAGCTTCTTTCTTTTGCTTTATCTTTATATTAATCAATGCAAAAATTACCACAGTTGGAATAATAGATATCGTTCTTGTTAATTTAACCATAGTAGCAAAATCTCCCGCTGCTTCACTATAAGCATATCCTGCTGCCACTACACTTGATGTATCATTTACTGCTGTTCCTGCCCACAATCCATAAGCCATATCTGACAAGTTCAATGCCATCCCCATAATCGGGAAGAGAACAATCATTATCATATCAAATAAAAAAGTTGCAGACATAGCATATGCAATATCTGTGTCCTCAGCATCAATAACAGGTGCCATAGCCGCAATAGCTGACCCTCCACAGATTCCTGTTCCTGCCGAAATCATGTTGGATAATTTCCAATCTAACTTCAATGCTCGCCCAACAAAGTAGCCGCCGCCGAAACAAGTCAATAATGTAAAAAACATTACTGCTAGAGAAATCTTTCCTACAGTTAAAATCGTACTAATACTTAGTGAAGCTCCTAGTAATATAATTGCAAACTTCAAAACCCTTTTAGATGTGAATTTTAATCCTGGTTGTATTTTACTTACATCCAGAAAATGATTTAAAACAATTCCAATAAACAGCGCAATTACAGAACCTCCAATAAGATGAATTGGCAATAAGTTCTCAATGTGGGTAGCAACAAACGCTATTACAAGTGCTACTGCAAATCCTGGAACTATATTTTTTAGTGTTTTCATATATACTCCTTTTCTCTTTACAAACTATTCAATTATTGAATTATTTGCATTACTTTATTCATTACTTTTACTTTATCATCATTTCATGATAAAATAAAATAATCATTTATTATCATTTGATAATTTTTTATTATCAGTATTCATTCAGAAAGGAATTCCTATGCTTGATTATCGTATTCATACATTTTTAAAACTTTGCGACTTAATGAACTACCACGACACTGCGACTGCACTAAATATTACCCAACCGGCTGTTTCTCAACACATCCGTTTTCTTGAAGCAGAATATGAAACTAAGCTTTTTAATTATACCAACAGAAAGTTATCCAAAACACTCTTTGCTGACGCATTGGAAAATCATGTGAAATCAGCACTTTACAACGAGTTACATTTTCGAAAAACAATAGCAATACCAGAAAAACACACATTAAATATCGGTGCTACTAAGACCATCGGAGATTATATTCTCCCTTATAAAATAAGTCATATTATGAAAGAATCCCAAATACAAATTTCTCTAGTAATAGAAAATACTCAATCACTTCTTGCCAAACTACATAACCTAGAAATAGACATAGCCTTAATCGAAGGATTCTATAATAAAAGCCTATATGAATGTAAGTTACTAAAAAAAGAGAAATTCATTGGTATCTGCCATCAGAATCACCCCTTTGCAAATCAATCTATACCTCTTGATGCTATCTTCCATGAATCTGTGCTTCTACGTGAGACTGGCTCAGGAACTCGCGCCGCCTTTGAACGTCGTCTATCCGAACACAATTATACCATTGAGTCATTTGCAGAAAAATCTTTTATTAGTAGTTTTGAAATCATAAAAAAATGCACCCTCGAATCGGGATGCATTTCCTTTGTATACGAATCCATTGCTAACAGTGACCCTAATTTAGCTACCTTTAATGTACCTGAACTTGATCTATACCATGAATTCAATTATGTTTGTTTAAAAAATTCCTCCGCCCAAAAATATATTGCTTTGTTAGAATCTTATTGAACCATATGGTATGCAAATCGTGGGGATCCATCTTCCATATACACTACGCCACAATATTCAAATCCTGCTTTTTGAATTGCATATTTCATGGTTTCATTATCTTTATGTGTATCGATTCGAAGATTCTTGCATTTAGGTTTACAGAATTCTACACACTTCTTGAAGATGCCCTTTTTGCGCCCATTTGCCGCCACTCTATGAATCACACCATAGGTTTCATCATTTCTCCATTCACCTTCAATCTTTTTATAACAAGGATCTTCATCTATTCGAAACATAAACACGCCACAGATTCCCTCTTCATCTTCTAGTACATAAAGAGCATCTTTTTCAATATCATCTTCTAGTACAGATGTAGGTGGATGTCCGACTGCCCACTGAGTTGTGTTTCCTGTTGCATCCATATATTCCTTGGCACAATCAAAAACCTCTCTAATTTCTTTCATATCTTCTAACACGGCATTTCTAATCATTTTCTCCACCTTCCATTTTCTCCAGTTTCCATATCTCTCATTTTCTTACTATACTAATTATACACTATCATCAATCACTTATTTAATCAATATACTTATCTATTTTTAAATGTTTTAGGAGCTAATTTATATGCAAGAATACAAGCCACAATAATATAGGTAACACTAAATGCAAGAAACATTATTCCAAATACTTCCGCCTTAATAACTCGATCAAAAATAATAAATTGATAACACGCTAGGTATGTGATTACATTAACTACCATATATATTGGATTCTTTATTTCTGCATGCTCGTTAAAGGGTTGCAAAACATAGTAAATCACTAAGTTATGTACCGAGAAAAATATGGACATTGCCACTATCGAAAGAAACAAAAAAACATATTCCATTGGTCGATCTGTTCCCCCCGACATCCACAGCAAGAATGGTATTCCAATTGCAAGTACTACAGCTTGTACTAAATCTACCAAAATCACTGATTTTAAGCGTTGTTTAAAAAGCCCTAAAATCGCTTGCGGCTCACGATAAAATCGATAATGTAACATCTGACAATCACAGTGATTAAACATTGCCTTCACTACGATCTGACCACGATTCGTTGTATACATTATAAAAGTAAAAAAGGGAAGTACAAAGGGAATCCCCTCATTAATAGGCTCTTTCAATTCTGGAGTAATAATTAATACAATAGTAATAATCAATACAATTGCCAACTGCAAACTAGCCGCAATTTTAGTTGATCGATACAATAATTTCCGATGTCTTTTCATAAATACTTCGTTTAAATATGCAAATCCTACCTTATTATGATCAATAATTGATTTGGTATCAATACTCTTTAATAAGTTCTTTTTTTGTATCTCTGTTCCTGCTTTTTTCGTATTGAATAACTGAATCGTATCTTCTGTGAAGATACTTTTATACAATTTCAGATAATCTTCATATGTCATTAAGTATCGCACTGCAAAAAATGTTGGTATCAATAAGAGAATCACACAAATCAAGAATATTTTTTCTGTAACAAATAATTCAAAATAAAGGAATACACCTGCTATACACACAATTAGCAAAGATTCTATGATTTCTCGAATGCCTCGCTTTTGCATGTTATTTCGATTATTTCTTTTCAATACGTGTATTTTCAACGCCTGTCCCACAATCTTTACTTCTGTTACAAAAAATGGTAACAGACAAATAATCCACCACGATATATTTAATAATAGATTAAATCCAGATAACACAACGAAAAAACCAATAATTCCTGCACAATTAAAGTAAATCAGATTCGCTAAGGTTGCTTTTCTTGCATCCATTCTCATCAAAATAATACTATAATATTCGTATTTCTTTCCTTCTAATATATAGTTATTGACCCAAGCTCCTATGATAGATGCAAATATAAAACCAGTTAGATAATATAGCGAAGCGATTTCATCGCCCTGATTCATTCCTATTGGCAAGAAGGATAAAATTCCATATAGTATCCAAAGATATAGTACCTTTCCAAGAAATATTTTCCCAATCTCTATCAATACACTGATTACACTTACGACTTGTTTAACTGTAGGGTCTTTGTACCAATGATTGGAGATATGTTTCCCCACTAACGGAAAATTCTGTAAAAAATAAATAATATTATTAGCAGTATAAGTCATGCGTATTCGAAATAAAATCAAAAATGTACTAAACATTTGCTTCACCCTTTAGTATGGCAATAATCTTATCCTTAAATTCAGTGGTATCTAAGTTCTCCTTGTCCACCTCTGCCAATACTCCTTCATTGAGAATCACAATTTCATCACACAGATCAAGTGCTAACTCCATAATATGCGTAGATAAAATTATAATCTTTTCCTCCTTCATAGCTCGCAAAATATCTTTCATTTCATCTGCCACAACTACGTCAAAAGAAGTAAGTGGCTCATCCAACAAAAGAACACTTGGCGATGCAATAAAATTTACAAGCATTTGCATTTTGTTCTTCATACCATGGGAAAAGTCTTTCAATAATTTATCACGATCCCCTAGGTCAATATTTACAAAATCTAAATATTGATCTACTGTTTTCAACGTACCTGCCTTCTGTTTATTAATATCAATAAAAAATTTAATAAATTCTCTGGCAGTGAAAAACTCAGGCACTACCGGAGTTGATAGTACATATCCAATATCCTCGTAATTTACACTCCTTACCTTTCCATCTTTTTCAATTTGTACATTACCTCCATCAACATCAAGATCTTCGTTGATACAATTAAACAAAGTTGTTTTTCCCGCTCCATTTTTTCCCAAAAGTGCATATATCTTTCCTTGCTCAAATGTAAATGTAGCCCCATCTAGCACTACCTTCGTTTTAAAATTCTTTTTAATATTCTCAACAATTAATTTCATGACTTAATCCTCACTTTCACTTGTCTTAATCCCTTAATACAAGTATACACCTTGACAATCGATTGTCAAGGTGTATATGAAATAATCTATTTATTTTTATTATTTTTCTTTTAATCGATGCAACAAGAAGAATCCTATAAGCATTGCACACATTTCTGCAAACGGAACACTGATCCAAATCCCCGCCGTTCCTAATATATGCGGAAATACTAGAATTCCAAAACTAACGAAAACAAGTCCTCTACTCGCAGCTATGACGACTGATGCCAATCCTCTTCCTATAAATGTGAAATATCCAGAGTTCAAAATATTAAAGCCCGCCATAAAAAATGCCAACCCGTATATCTTTCCACCCTCTCTCGCTAATTCAATAATTTCTGGACTTTCTTTAATAAACAAACTTGCTGTATCACCACCTAGAAAGAATAATACCAAGAATACAAGAATACCAAAAAACAAATTAATGATGTAAGCAATCTTCATCGTTTGTTTCACACGATCTTTTCCACCATGTCCGTAGTTATAACTAACAATCGGTCCTACACCATCCGAAATTCCAAACAATAAAAGAATTCCAAAATTCCCAATATAATTGATTGCAGTAAATGCCGCAACACCTCCTGCACCAGCGATTTTCATAAGCGACATATTAAACAAATATATAGTTAGCGCAATGGAGATAGAATTAATGCCTTCCGAAGCCCCATTAAAAAAAACAGGTACAATACATCTTTTCAGAAATTTCCCACTTCGAATATTAATCACATTTTTTTTATCCAACATTGACTTTATAACTGCCAACAATCCAGCCGTATATGAGATTCCCGTTGCACAAGCCGCACCAAATATTCCAAGGTCCAATTTCACAATCAGTAAATAATTCATAGTAATATTTACAAGTAATCCTATTACAGTTGCCCAAAAATATAATTCTGGTCTTCCAATAATTCGATTTAAAAATCCTAGGTAAAACATAATACACATTGGAATCGCAAATACGGAAAGAGTACGAATATAAGTACTTACATATTCAAGTAGTTGCGCATCTGCACCTACTATCCGAGCTATCTCCTCATAAAAGAAAGAACCTGCAAGCATAATGCCTGTTGCCATTACGGTAATGATGCGTAAAAATGTCTGAAACGTATCTTTAGCTTCTTGTTCCTTACCCATTCCCAGCATCAATCCAATATGACTTTGTGAACCAATACTAATAATCATACTTAGTCCTATAATCAATTGTAAAAATGGAATGGCTATATTAACGCTAGCCATTGCTTCTGGACCAATTACATTCCCAACAAACATTCCATCAACCATCCCTTGCACACCCGAAACTAACATTGCAATCAATGCAGGGGTCGCAAATTTCACGATAAGCTTCGGAATCTTTGCGGTCAACAATATGTTGTGTTCTGATAACACTTTACTCATTTTGTATCTCCTAATTTTTTCTTAATTTTTTTTAATATTCTATACCTTTTCATGCTATACTATTGTAATTAAAACATGAAATGGAGGGATTACTTATGTTTAATCCAAACAGCAACTTTTTATATTTGCTAGCTGTAATTATTATTCTTTTTGTGCTTGCACAATCTATTTTCTTCTTAGTACGTGCTTATAACCAAGCTCGTACCATTGGCATGGATATGAAGAAAATCCGTGGTGTCATTGTGTCAACTTGTTTATTCACCATAGCACCTGCTGTATCAATCTTACTCGGTGTAGTTACACTTGCTAAATTTTTGGGATTACCACTCCCTTGGATACGTCTCAGCGTGATTGGAGCCATTACCTATGAATTACCTGCGGCTTCCTCAACAGCAACTGCTCTTTCTACTTCTCTCTCAGAATTAATTACTGATCCACGTACTTACTCTGCAATTGCATGGGTTATGACGCTTGGTATCTTGCCTAGTATACTATATGTACCAATATTATACAAACGAATTCAAAAAGGAATGGTATCATTGAAGTCAAAAGATAGTAAGTGGGGAGAAATTTTCCTTACTGCAATGTTCTTAGGAATGATTTCAGCCTTCTTAGGAATGGTTTTTTCTACAATTCGTGATGGTATTGTAGGATGGATTCCAGTCTTTGTATTGCTATTTTCTGCATTTCTTATGGCTATCTGCGGATTTTTAATCAAAAAAAGAAATCTAAAGTGGCTTGAGAACTATGCACTCCCTTTTAGCATGATCGGTTCTATGATTTTTGCAATTTTAATCACACCACTTTTAGTATAGAAAGGATAATAATATGTCAAAAAAAATAAATACATCAATGAATTACAACGATGCAACCTATAAATACGGTATTATCTGGATGTGGACTGCCGGCCTACTCATCTTAGCCATTCCAATTGCCATTTGCATCTACTATGATAGCTGGCCTGGATTTGCACCGGTCATCACTGGACTCCTCGGTGTAGCTCCTATCTTCTGGACTGTCGGACTAATCGAGGTATTCACTTACGTTCCCATGCTTGGAACAGGCGGTTCCTTCCTTGGATTCGTTACTGGAAATGTTACAGGTCTCAAAGTTCCTAGTGCATTAAACGCTATGGAAGCAACGAAAACCAAACCTGGTACAGATGAAGGAGAGTTGGTTTCAACTATTGCAATTGCAACTTCTTCTATCGTAACAACAATTATCATTGCCTTAGGCGTTCTTTTGTTTGCACAATTAGAGCCTGTCTTTAATTCGCCTTTACTAAAGCCTGCATTTGATAACATTTTGCCGTCTCTTTTTGGCGGTTTGGCGGTTGTCTATGTAAGTAAAAACTGGAAAATCAGTGTAGCTCCACTCACTTTCATGGTGGTACTCTTCTTGCTCATTCCTTCCTTAGCAAGCTCTGTTGGTATTCTGGTTCCTGTTGGTTCTTTAATTGCAATCGGAGTTGCAAGGATCCTCTATAAGAAAGGAGTCTTATAGTTTATGGAATTTCTTATCCTTATTTTAGCAATTCTTATCCTAGGTTTTTCTGTTATGTTAATCCGTACTCTGCAATTTGTACCACACAAAACGAAGCCTGCAATAGAGGATTCTATTCAATTAAATCAAAATAAAATCGTAACCAATATGGTGGATTTAATTCGCTGTAAAACAATCTCATACAACGATCCTACACTTATTGACCAATCCGAATACGAAAAACTTTATCGATTGATCGAAGAGCGTTATCCTTGCGTTCACAAATATTGTAGCCGTGAAAAAATTGGAGAAACAGGACTTCTATACAAATTAAAGGGATCTTCTTCGGATAAACCTATTGTTTGTATGTCTCATTATGATGTAGTTCCTGTGGAAGAAGAACTTTGGAGCAAGCCAGCTTTCGAAGGTATTATTGAAGATGATATAATTTGGGGACGCGGAACCCTCGATACAAAAGGAACATTTTGCAGTATCCTAGAAGCCACCGAATATCTGCTAGAACAAAACTTCACACCGAAACAAGACATTTACCTATCTTTTGCCGGAGACGAAGAAGTATTTGGAACCTCATGCCCCGCCATTGTAGACACTCTTGCCAAACGTGGTGTCAAACCAGCTCTAGTTCTTGACGAGGGAGGTGCTGTTGTAGAAAATGCGTTTCCTGGTGTTCCTGGAGAATGTGCATTAATAGGAATCGGAGAAAAAGGTGGGTTAAATCTTGATTTCGAATTAACAGGAAAAGGGGGACATACATCCACACCGCCTGTACACACCACTCTAGGTGAAATGGCAGAAGCAATCACAAAAATAGAATCTCATCCATTTCCAGTTGAGTTCACACGTCCGGTACTAGAAATGTTTGACACTCTAGGGCGACATAGTAATTTTATTTATCGTCTTATTTTCTCCAACCTATGGTGTTTCAAACCACTCCTTGCACTTATGTGTAAAAAGTCCGGCGGGGAGTTAAATGCTATGATTCGCACGACTTGTGCTGTTACTAAGATGCAAGGAAGTAATGCTTATAATGTACTTTCTCCTACCGTTACTGCAGGTGCCAACCTACGATTACTAGGCTCCCACACCATCGAAAGTGCAGTCGCTTACCTCAACAAGGTCATCGACAATCCTAGTATCAAAATTAAAATAGTAAATGGAATGAATCCATCCCTTACTTCTGATACCACTTGCGACGAATGGAAACTTCTATCTTCTGTAATTCACAATACCTGGCCTGATGCTATAGTTGCCCCATATCTTATGATGGCTTGTAGCGATTCTAGACATTATTGCCGTATTACAGACCGCGTATACCGATTCTCAGCCATGAAATTATCAAAAGAAGAGCGAGGAATGATCCATGGACACGATGAACGAATTCCTATTGCCACCTTAATGAAAACAGTGGAATTCTATGTTCGTTTTTTACGTGAAAATTAAATACTTTCATACGAAGGGCTATTGCAAAACCAACTAATTATTATTAAGTGAGCAATAGCTCACTTACTTTAGAGAACAAAGTGTCTTCGACACTTCAACACCCCTGCCCCTCAATCTTGAGGGAGAAGCACACTTTGTGCGCCGAATTCGGTCACGATGTGACATCCACATATCGAATTCGTGTGCATTCTCGCGAAGCGTTTTGTGTAATGGAAACGAAGTTTCCTATTACATAAAAAAGGAGATGCAGGAAATAGATGATTACTCATCTATTTCGCAACATCCCT